>NZ_NNBO01000002.1:60865-736097 GCF_002803145.1 Kitasatospora sp. CB02891
TTTCCGCTGCGCGGGGCTGTGCTGCGCTTGCCTTTCCGCTGCGCGGGGCTGTGCTGCGCTTGCCTTTCCGCTGCGCGGGGCTGTGCTGCGCTTGCCTTTCCGCTGCGCGGGGCTGTGCTGCGCTTGCCTTTCCGCTGCGCGGGGCTGTGCTGCGCTTGCCTTTCCGCTGCGCGGGGCTGTGCTGCGCTTGCCTTTCCGCTGCGCGAGTGTGTTCCTTGTCTGACCTGCAGGTTTTCGCTTGGTCGCTTGCGCCGGTGGCTTCGGGAGGCGGGGCTTTGGGCTCTGTCGGGGTGTCGGTGGGGGCTGGGAGAATGGGGGTGTTGGACGGGAACGGATGAGGAGTTGACGCGGGTGCCCGAGGGGCATGTGGTGCATCGGTTGGCGGGGTTGAACGGGGAGCTGTTCGGGGGGCGGGTGGTGGGGGTTTCTTCGCCGCAGGGGCGCTTCGCGGAGGGCGCGGCGCTGTTGGACGGGCGGGTGTTGGACGTCGCGGAGGCGCACGGGAAGCACCTGTTCCTGGGGTTCGGGGACGATTGGCTGCACGTGCATCTGGGGTTGTACGGGAAGTACGAGTTCGGGGTGGGGGAGGCGCCGGCGCCGGTCGGGCAGGTGCGGTTGCGGATGGTGAACGAGGGCGGGTTCGCGGATCTGCGGGGGCCGACGGCGTGCGAGGTGATCACGCCGGGGGAGAAGGCGGCGTTGCACCGGCGGCTCGGGCCGGATCCGTTGCGGGCGGGGGAGGTCGGGGACGCGGCGTGGGAGCGGATCTCCCGGAGCGGGACGTCGGTGGCCGCGTTGTTGATGGACCAGAAGGTGCTGGCGGGTGTCGGCAACGTGTACCGCGCGGAGGTGCTGTTCCGGTTGGGGATCAGTCCGCACCGGGCGGGGCGGGAGCTGCGCCGGGCGGAGTGGGACGCGATCTGGTCGGAGTTGGTGGCGCTGATGCGGGAGGGGGTCGCGGCGGGGCGGATCGACACCGTCCGGCCTGAGCACACGCCGGAGGCGATGGGGCGGCCGCCGCGGGTGGACGACCACGGTGGTGAGGTGTACGTGTACCGGCGGCAGGACCAGCCGTGCCTGGTGTGCGAAACCCCGGTGCGGACGGAGGAGTTGGCGGCCCGGAACCTGTTCTGGTGCCCCCGCTGCCAGCAGTCCTGACGCTCTGTCACCAAAACGGGTCGCAGGGGAAGCCTTGACGGAAGGTTGACCGCTCCTTGGTCGAGGGCTCCGGAGCCCGCTCCTATTGTCGGGTTCATGTCCGCACAACCGTTCCGGGGCCCCCGTCCGACTCCGGCCCTTCCGGTCCTGCCGTACCGCAAACCCACCAAGGGTCGTGATTACTGGGTGCTGGACGACGTGCTGCCGGATCCGGACGCGGTGCGCGCCCGGCACCTGGCCCGTACCGACTGGGACGAGGGGTACCCGCACAAGCCGGAGTCGTGGCCGGGGCTGCGGGGGATGCCGGGCCTGGAGCCGGACGAGTTGGCGCACGTCGAGAAGCTGGTGCGGGAGACCGTCGGGGTGCCCAGGGTGTGGGCGCTCAGCGAGGCCGAGGGCGGCACCTTCAACCACAACTGCGTGCAGGTGGTGGGGGAGGGGGAGTGCGAGCCGCGTCCGCACACCGATTCGCGTTCGCTGTGCCGTTACGCGGCGGTGCTGTACCTCAACCCGAACGTGCCGAAGCGGTGCGGGACCAGTTTCTACCGGCAGAGCCTGCCGGGCGGCCGGCTCGGCGGGAACACCGTGGTCGCCCCGCACAACAACCTGGTGGACGCGCTCGGCACCCGTTTCGTCCCGCCGGACTCGTTCACCGAGGATCTGGCCGTCCCGCACCGCTACAACCGGCTGCTGCTGTACACCGCCAACCTGATGCACACCGCGACCGAGTACTACGGCACCACGCTGGACGAGAAGCGGATGACCTGCGTGTTCTTCTGGATGGCCTGACCCGCCGTCACCTCGCGGGGCGGGGTGATCTGCGACACCTCCGGAGGGGTCCGGTCTTGCCGCTGCGCCCGGGACGGTTCTACGGTGGACGGGCCGTGGTGTTCGGGAAGCCGGTGCACTGTGCTCGTCACAGGAGTCCGGAGCGGCCCTCGCCACTGTGATCGGGGAGTCGTCGGCTCCCACCTCGTGCCACTGGCCGTTCGCGGCCGGGAAGGCCGGGCGCCGACGCCGAACACCCCGTCAGCCAGGAGACCGGCCACGGCATCTCACGAAGTGATCCACGAGGTGCTGGAGCGTGATGCGCGGATGACCGCGTCCGATTCGACCATGCCCGGAAACGTCCCGGGCTCCCCTGTTCCTGCTTTCCGCTGGCGCCGCGAGGACACCTGGCGCACCGCCGGCCTGATGGCGGTGATCCTGGCCCTGCACGTGGCGGCGTTCGGGACGCTGCTGTTCCTGGTGGTGCCGGAGAAGTACCAGGTGGGTACCCAGGTGTTCGGTGTGGGCCTGGGCATCACCGCGTACACCCTGGGCATGCGGCACGCCTTCGACGCCGACCACATCGCGGTGATCGACAACACCACCCGCAAGCTGATGGCGGACGGCCGCCGGCCGGTCTCGGTGGGCTTCTGGTTCGCGCTTGGGCACTCCTCGATGGTGGTGCTGATGGCCGCGCTGGTGGCCGGCGGGGCCGCGCTGGCGGGCACGCTGATGGACGAGGGTTCGACGACCCATCAGGTGCTGGGCACCATCGGCACCACCGCCTCGGGGGCGTTCCTGTACCTGATCGCGGCGCTCAACCTGGTGGCCCTGCTGGGCATCCTGCGGGTGTTCCGGGCGATGCGGGCCGGCCAGTACGACGAGGCCGAGCTGGAGAAGCACCTGGATTCCCGGGGCTTCCTGGCCCGGGTGCTGAGCCGGGCGACCCGGTCGATCACCCGGCCCGGCCAGATGTTCCCGGTGGGCATGGTGCTGGGCCTGGGCTTCGACACCGCCACCGAGGTCACCCTGATGGTGATGGCGGGCTCGGGCGCGGCGTCCGGCCTGCCCTGGTACGCGATCGTCTGCCTGCCGCTGCTGTTCGCGGCCGGGATGAGCCTGTTCGACACCCTGGACGGCACGTTCATGAACTTCGCCTACCAGTGGGCGTTCTCCAACCCGGTCCGCAAGGTGTACTACAACCTGACCATCACGGGTCTGTCGATCGCGGTGGCCTTCGTGATCGGCACCATCGAGCTGGTCGCGGTGCTGCACGACAAGTTCGGCCTGGACGATCCGGTGTCCGGCTGGATCGCCGGACTCAGCCTGGACAACGTGGGCTTCGTGATCGTCGGCCTGTTCGTGGTGGTGTGGGCGGCGGCGATCGGCTACTGGCGGATCGCCCGACGGTCCAAGGCGTTCTCCGGAGTCGGAGCCACATGACCCGAAGCAGGGTGGCAGGGCGTCAACTGGCGGCCAGGATCAGCGTTCCGGCCACGGCCAGCCCGGCGCCGACCACCTGTACCCGCAGCAGTCGCTCCTTGAGCAGGCCGCGCGCCATCAGCGCCGTCACCACGGGGTAGAGCGAGGCCAGTGCCGCCGCCACCGCGACCGAGCCCAGGTGGGTGGCGGCGGCGTACAGGCCGTTCGCGGTCACGTCCGCGACGCCGACGGCGGTCAGCGAGGGCAACGAGCGGGCCGCGCCGCGCAGTTCGAGCGGCTCCCGGCGGGCGGCGGCGGCCAGCATGCCGATGCCGACGACGGCGTTGGTCAGTCGTTGCACGCACAGCGTCAGCAGCAGTCCGCCGCCGGCGCTGGCGTGCGCGATCAGGGCGAGCACCGCGCCGAACGCGAGCGCGGCGGAGAGGGTGAGGACGAGCACCTGGCGGCTCACGGCCGGTCCGCCGCGCTGCGGGCCGCCCGCCAGCACGACCCCGGCGATCGCCACCAGGATCCCCAGCCCCTGGACGACGCCCGGCCGCTCGCCGAGGAACAGGCCGACCCCGATCGGCACCAGGACGCCGACGGTGGCCAGCGGCGAGACCACGCCCATCGGTCCGAGGGCGAGGGCCCGGTAGAACGCGAGCAGGGCGAACGGCCCGAGCACGCCGGCCGCGACGGCGTACCGGAGCGCGGGCCCGGCGTCCGCCCAGCCGCCGGTGGCGGTGACGGCCACCGCGAGGACCAGGGCGGCCGCGGTCTGCGAGAGCACCACGACGCCGAGCGCGGGCAGTCGGCGGGTGATCGTGCCGCCGCCGTAGTCGGCGACGCCCCAGAGCAGGCTGGCGAGCAGGGCGAGAGCGGCGCTCATGAGGCCGGGAGCGCGTCGGGTCGGGGCAGCATGGTGGACTCCGCAGTACAGTCGGTGGACCTGTCGTGCGGTCGCAGCATAGTTCACCCCCCTGAACCGACCCAACCAATATATTGGACTCAAGCGTGCCGGAACCCGATCTCGTCACCCAGGCCCTCGCCCGCAACCTCAAGCGGCTGCGCACCGAACGCGGCCACACCCTGGACGCCCTCGCGGCCCGCTCCGGCGTCAGCCGCGGCATGGTGGTCCAGATCGAGCAGGCCCGCACCAACCCCAGCGTCGGCACCGTGGTCCGCCTCGCCGACGCCCTCGGCGTCTCGATCGCCCGTCTGCTCGACTACGACGAGACCTCGGTGGTGCGGATCGTCCCCGCCGAGGAGGCGGTGCGGCTGTGGAGCGGCCCGGACGGCGGCAGCGGCGTCCTGCTGAACGGCATCGAGGCCCCCGGCCCGCTGGAGCTGTGGAACTGGCACCTGCGACCCGGCGAGACCCACGCCTCCGACCCGCACCCGGCCGGCACCGTCGAGATCGCCCGGATCGACGAGGGCGAACTCACCCTGGTGCTCGACGGCCGCGCCCACCGCGTCCCGGCCGGCTCCACCGCCTCCTACGAGGCCGGCACCGCCCACAGCTACCGCAACGAGGGCGACGTCGACTGCCGCCTCACCCTGGTGGTCTCCGTCCCCCCGCCGGCCGGCAGATGAGCCCGGCCGGTACGTGAGCAGGCCGATCGGGGCATCGGCATGGGCGAAGGGCCCCGGGAGACTCCCGGGGCCCTTCGCCCGCCGGCTGTCAGAGGCCGTACCTGCGGCGGTACAGCTCCACCCGGCCCGCAGTGTCCAGCAGGCGGGCCTTGCCGGTGTAGAACGGGTGGCTCGCGGAGGACGTCTCGACGTCCACCACCGGGTACGTCCGCCCGTCCGTCCACTCGACCGTCCGACCGCTCGACGCGGTGGAGCGGGTCAGGAGCGACAGGCCGCCCGTCTTGTCCCGGAACACCACCGGACGGTACTCGGGGTGCACTCCCTGCTTCATCTGCTCCTCCTTCTGCAAGCCCTCGAACTGCTCAATTCCGTTGAACGTCAACGGGTTTCGCGGAACTCCACGTGCCGCCCGGCCACCGGGTCGAACTTCCGCAGCACGATCCGGTCCGGGTTGGTCCGGCGGTTCTTGCGGGTCACGTAGCTGAAGCCCGTGCCCGCCGTGGACCGGAGCGTGATCACCGGTCGCAGCTCGCTGCGCGCCATCTCGAACCTCCCAATCCCGGCAACGATTGCCGTTTTCATGTGGCCACAACACGGCCCCGCCCCTCGGCATTCCCGCCCACCGATCGGGCCCGTCCCGACGGGCGGCCCCCCGGACCCGTTCGTAGGCTCGGAGACATGTCCGACGCGCACGCCGCCCGACGCGAACGCCTCCGCGAGTACTGCAGCGCCTCCGGGGCCGACGCCGCGCTGATCACGCGCGCCGCGAACGTCCGCTACCTCACCGGCTGCCCGCCGTGCGGCGCCGCGCTGCTGCTCACCCGCGAGCGGGCGGTGCTCGCGCTGCCGGAGGACGTGCCGCCCGAGGAGGCGGTGGAGCGCGAGGTGGACGAGGAGGTCACCCGGCTGCCGGTGCCCGCCGAGACCGACGCCGCGGTCGCCGCCGCCGAGGCCGCGGCCCGGCTGCGGGTGGCGGACCTCGCCGTCGAGGAGCACGACCTGACGGTCGACCGGCACCGCGCCGTCGGCCGGCTGGCCGCCCCGGCCCGGCTGCTCGACCTGGACCGGGCAGTGGAGCGGCTGCGGGTGGTCAAGGACGAGCACGAGCTCGCCGACCTGCGGATCGCCGCCGAGATCGCCGACCAGGCGCTCGGCGAGCTGCTCGAATCGATCCTGGTCGGCCGCACCGAACGCCACCTGGCGATGGAGCTGGAGCGCCGGATGATCGACCACGGCGCCGACCGGGCCGCCTTCCCGGTCTCCGTGGGCACCGGCAGCCACTCCGGCCTGGAGCGCCACCAGCCCACCGACCGCCGGGTCGAGGAGGGCGACTTCCTCACCGTCGCCCTGGGCGCGCAGTACCGCGGCTACGGCATCTCCACCGCCCGCACCTTCGTGATCGGCGCGGCCCCGGCCGCCTGGCAGGTCGAGCTGCACCGCCTGGTGTTCCGGGCCCAGCGGGCCGGTCGGGAGGCGCTCGGGCCGGGCGTCGAGCAGCACGTCCCGGACGACGCGGCCCGCTCGATCCTGCAGGCCGCGGGCCACGCCGAGCACGCCGTCCACCCGCTGGGACACGGCATCGGCCTGGAGATCAGGGAGGCTCCGCGCCTGGGCCCCGCCGACATGGGTAAACTGGACAATCGCGTGCCGGTCACCGTCGGTCCAGGAGTGCATCTCCCGGGTCGCGGCGGAGTCCGGATCGAGGACACGCTCGTGGTGCGGCCTCCCGAGGAGGGCGGGCCCGAGCTGCTCACCATCACCACCAAGGAGCTCCTCGCGCTGTAGTCCCACGGGCTTCGGCGGCGCACTGCTTGGTGTTCTTTGACAGCGGACATATCAGGAGTAAGTGCGCCCGTGGCTACCACGAACGATCTCAAGAACGGCATGGTCCTCAAGCTGGACGGCGGCAAGCTCTGGTCCGTCGTCGAGTTCCAGCACGTCAAGCCCGGCAAGGGCCCGGCCTTCGTTCGCACCAAGCTGAAGGAGGTCCTCACCGGCAAGGTCGTCGAGAAGACCTTCAACGCGGGCATCAAGGTCGAGACCGCCAACGTCGACAAGCGGACGATGCAGTACTCGTACCGCGACGGCGAGACCTTCATCTTCATGGACATGGACACCTACGACCAGGTCCCGGTCGACGCCGCCACCGTCGGCGACGCCGCCAAGTACCTGCTCGAGGGCTTCGAGGCCCTGGTCGCGCAGAACGAGGGCGTCCCGCTGTACATCGAGCTCCCCGCCGCGGTCGAGCTGGTCATCTCCGAGACCGAGCCGGGCCTGCAGGGCGACCGCTCCACCGGTGGCACCAAGCCCGCCACCCTGGAGACCGGCGCCGAGATCCAGGTGCCGCTGTTCGTCACCACCGGCGAGAAGGTCAAGGTCGACACCCGCGACGGCAGCTACCTCGGCCGGGTCAAGTAATCGTGGCCTCTGCTCGCACCAAGGCCCGCACCCGGGCCTTCCAGATCCTGTTCGAGGCGGACCACCGCGGCGTGTCCCCCGAGCGGGTGCTCGCCGACTGGGTGGCGCGCTCGCGCGACCCCCGTCCGGACGAGGGCATTCCGCAGGTCGCGGAGTACACCATGCAGCTGGTCGAGGGCTACGCGCAGCACGCGCGCACCATCGACGACCTGATCTCCACCTACGCGGTGGGCTGGACGCTCGACCGGATGCCGATCGCGGACCGCAACGTCCTGAGGCTCGGCACGTACGAGCTGATCTGGGAGGACGGCACCCCCGACGCGGTCGTCCTGGACGAGGCCGTCGAGATCGCCAAGGAGTACTCCACGGACGAGTCGCCGGCCTTCGTGAACGGTCTGCTCGCCCGGTTCCTGGAGCTCAAGCCGACCATTCGTCGCTGAGCCCGCAGTGCCCCTCGAAGGCCGTCGGACCTGTTGGTCCGGCGGCCTTCGCGCGTAAGCTACCGGCAAGTAATGAGTTTCGCGCCTGCGCAGAAGGGCCTCAGCCATGCCGGAGACCACCAGCGAGTTCGACCGGGGCATCGCGCTCACCCCGCACCCCGACGAGCCCGGCCGCTACGACGGCGAACTCGGCGACGGCTGGCAGATCGGCGGCGGCGTCAACGGCGGGCTGCTGCTCGCCTTCGCCGCGCACGCCCTCGCCCTGGAGGCCGGGCCCGGCCACCCGCACCCGCTGACCGTCAGCGGCACCTACGTCTCGCCGTCCCGCCCCGGGCCGGCCACCGTCCGCACCGAGATCATGCGCCGCGGCCGCACCCTGGCCACCGGCAGCGCGATCCTCTCCCAGGGCGGCGAGGAGCGGCTGCGGGTCACCGCCGCCTTCACCGACCTCGCCGCCCTCGACGGCGAGGTCGCCACCACCGCCGTGCCGCCCGTGCTGCCCGCCCCCGAACAGTGCATCGGGATCGAGCACGCGCCCAAGGAACTCATCTCCCAGGCCGCCCTGTTGCAGCGGATGGACCTGCGCCTCGACCCGGCCACCGTCGGCTGGGCGCTCGGCCAACCGTCCAAGGAGGGCCGCATCCAGGGCTGGTTCAAGCTGGCCGACGGCCGCCCCGCCGACCCGCTGTCGCTGCTGCTCACCGCCGACGCGCTGCCCCCGGTCACCTTCGACCTGGGCCGCCCCGGCTGGGCCCCCACCATCGAACTGACCGTCCACCTGCGCGCCCTGCCCGCGGACGGCTGGCTGCGGGTCTCGCACGCCACCCGCAACGTGGCCGGCGGCTACTTCGAGGAGGACTGCGAGATCTGGGACGAGGACGGCCGCCTGGTCGCCCAGTCCCGCCAGCTCGCCAAGACCCCGCGGCAGGCCCGTTCCTGACGGTCGGTTGCAGAGTTGTGACAGCCCGTGTGTGTGGGACGGGTGCGGATGGGGAGAAGTGGGGCAGCAGTTGCTCGACCGAGATCCCCGGGAGCCACCGATGTCCAGGAACAGCCGCCGGCCGCGCCGTTGCGGTGCCGAGCCCTCGCGCCGCAGCGACGAGGCCTTCGTCACCGGGATCCTGACCGACGAGGCCGACTTCGCCCGGGCGCGGGAGTGGCAGCTCACCGACGCGCCGGACTACGACACCTACCTGCGGGAGGCCGCCGGGCTGCTGGCCGAGGCGGTCGACGGGTACGCGACCGTCCGGGCCCGGATGTTCCACCCGGACGACTTCGCGGACTACTGCCTGCTGCACGGCGTCGACCCCGGCGAGCAGGCCGCCCGGGACGGCTACCTGGTCAACCCGCCGCTGCAGACCCAGCTGGTCACCTACCGCGGCGAGGACCTGGCCGACTTCGTGCCGCGCCTGGTCCGGGCCCGCGAGGGCGGTCTGACGCTGCGCCACGCCGACCTGGTGATGGACGGCGCGCTGTGCGAGGCGGAGCTGGCCGCCGCCGACCCGCGGGTGCGCTGGACGTACCAGCAGGCCTCCGAGGTGTTCCGCCGGGTGCTGGTCGGCGCCGGCTGCGGCGCGTACGAGTTCCGGGTCGCGGTGGACGCCCCCGGCGGGCCGTTGGAGGCGCACGCCCGGGTGCTGCACTGGGAGGACGGCGCGGTCCGGATCCACGACGAGGACCTCGACCTGATCACCGCGGTGCTCTGCGCGGGCCTGTACGGCGAACTGCCGGGCGTCGCGGTGCTGCACGGGACGCAGGGCTCCGGCGCGGTGTGCGGCGAGTACCGGCAGGTCGCCTGGGCCTGGCGCAGCACCGGCTTCGACTGGTCGCCGGCCGAGCTCGCGGTGGACGGCGTCCCGGCCGGTCCGGGGTTCAGTCTCGGCACCGTGGTCTGAGCACGCGACAGCGGGGCGGGCCGCCGGAGAACCGGCCGCCCGCCCCGCTGTGACGTTTCTTCAGAACTTTTCGGAGCGCGCAGGCTCAGCTCGCGTCGTCCTCGCGGACGGCGCGCCGCGCGTCCGGGTTCAGCACGCCCCAGCTGATCAGCTGCTCGGTGAGGATCGAGGGGGACTGGTCGTAGATCACGGCCAGCGTGCGCAGGTCGTCCTGGCGGATCGAGAGCACCTTGCCGTTGTAGTCGCCGCGCTGCGACTGGATGGTCGCGGCGTAGCGCTGCAGCGGGCCGGCCTTCTCGGACGGGACCTGGGTCAGGCGCTCCAGGTCGAGCACCAGGCGCGGCGGCGGCTCGGCCGCGCCGCCCGGGGTGCCGCCGGGCAGCAGCTCCTGCACCGGGACGCCGTAGAACTCGGACAGCTCGGCGAGGCGCTGCACCGTGACGGCGCGGTCGCCGCGCTCGTAGGAGCCGACGACGACAGCCTTCCAGCGACCCTGGGACTTCTCCTCGACGCCGTGCAGGGAGAGACCCTGCTGAGTGCGGATCGCCCGGAGCTTGGCCCCGAGCTGCTTCGCGTAGTCGCTGGACATGGATCTCCCCGGACGAGATTGCGCGTGCGCTGAAATGGGAGTGACGAGCGCCCGCGACGGGGCACCTTCGTAACTCACTGTGAGGTTACGTAGAGTGAGGGTGGCGCGTCAAGCCGAATGGGGCACTCGTGCGAACGCGTGTCGAACGGGCCGAGATCAGCGCACTGCTACGATGAGCGAAGTTCTGGCTGCGGCCGGAAACCCCTTTAGACATCCTTTAAGACCCGTCCCGTGAGGCGGGGAAGGAGGTCCGCTTCGGCATGACCACTCCCAGTTCTGCTCCGCGCGCCCCGCACCAGGTGCTGGACGCCACCGACGTCGCCCGGGTCGTCACCCGGATCGCCCACGAGATCGTGGAACGCGCCAAGGGCGCCGAGGACGTCGTGCTGCTCGGCATCCACACCCGCGGCGTCCACCTGGCCCGCCGGCTGCGCGCCAAGCTCACCCAGATCACCGGCCGGGAGATCCCGTTCGGCACGCTGGACATCACCATGTACCGGGACGACCTGCGGCTTAAGCCCGCCCGGGCCCTGGAGCACACCGAGATCCCCGCCGACGGCATCGACGGCAAGCTGGTGATCCTGGTCGACGACGTGCTGTTCTCCGGCCGCACCATCCGGGCCGCCCTCGACGCGCTGGGCGACATCGGCCGCCCGCGCGCCGTGCAGCTCGCCGTGCTGGTCGACCGCGGACACCGCGAACTCCCGATCCGCGCCGACTACGTGGGCAAGAACCTGCCCACTTCGCTGCGCGAGGCCGTGCAGGTCCAGCTCTCCGAGACCGACGGCCGCGACGCCGTCCTGCTCGGCGACCGCGACTACGCCGCGCGCTCCTCCCAGGCCCTTGCCGCCGATCCCCAGCTCCCGGAGTAAACCCGCGTGAAGCGCCACCTCGTCTCCGCCGCCGACCTCAGCCGCGACGACGCGCTGCTGATCCTGGACACCGCCGAGGAGCTCGCCCAGCTCTCCGGTCGGGCCGTCAAGAAGCTCCCCACGCTGCGCGGCCGCACCGTCGTCAACCTGTTCTTCGAGGACTCCACCCGCACCAAGACCTCCTTCGAGGTCGCCGAGAAGCGGCTGTCCGCGGACGTCATCAACTTCTCCGCCAAGGGCTCCTCGGTCTCCAAGGGCGAAAGCCTCAAGGACACCGCGCTGACCCTCCAGGCGATGGGCGCCGACGCCGTGGTGATCCGTCACCACGCCTCCGGCGCGGCCGCCCGGCTGGCCGGCTCCGACTGGCTGCACGGCAGCGTCATCAACGCCGGCGACGGCACCCACGAACACCCCACCCAGGCGCTGCTGGACGCGTTCACCATGCGCCGCCACCTCAACCCGGGCCTCGGCCGCGACCTGGCCGGCCGGAAGATCGCCATCGTCGGCGACATCCTGCACAGCCGGGTCGCCCGCTCCAACGTGCACCTGCTGACCACGCTCGGCGCGGAGGTCACCTTCGTCGCCCCGCCGACGCTGCTGCCGATCGGCATCGACACCTGGCCCTGCCAGGTCTCCTACGACCTGGACGCGGTCCTGCCGAAGGTCGACGCCGTGATGATGCTGCGGGTGCAGCGCGAGCGGATGAACGCCGCCTTCTTCCCCACCGAGCGCGAGTACTCGCGCCGCTACGGCCTGGACGGGCTGCGCCTCGCCACCATGCCGGAGCACGCCATCGTGATGCACCCCGGGCCGATGGTCCGCGGCATGGAGATCACCGCCGACGTCGCCGACTCGCCGCGCTGCACCGTGGTCGAGCAGGTCGCCAACGGCGTCTCGGTCCGCATGGCCGTCCTGTACCTGCTGCTCGGCGGCGCGGTTTTCGCCGACGGCTCAGCCGACTCCGCCCGCACCACCGACACCCCGGAGGCCGCCCAGTGACCACCTACCTGATCCGCAACGCCCAGATCCTCGGCGGCGCCCCGCAGGACATCCACCTGGCCGACGGCGTGTTCGCCGCGATCGGCGAGCAGCTCGACGTCCAGGCGGACATCGAGATCGACGCCACCGGCCTGGTCGCCCTGCCCGGCCTGGTCGACCTGCACACCCACCTGCGCGAGCCCGGCCGCGAGGACGCCGAGACGGTGCTGACCGGCACCCAGGCCGCCGCGATGGGCGGCTACACCGCGGTGCACGCGATGGCCAACACCTTCCCGGTCGCCGACACCGCCGGCGTGGTCGAGCAGGTCTGGCGGCTCGGCCAGGAGTACGGCTACTGCGACGTGCAGCCGGTCGGCGCCGTCACCGTCGGCCTGGAGGGCAAGCAGCTCGCCGAGCTCGGCGCGATGCACGACTCCGCCGCCGGGGTGCGGGTGTTCTCCGACGACGGCAAGTGCGTCGACGACGCGGTGATCATGCGCCGCGCGCTGGAGTACGTGAAGGCCTTCGACGGCGTCGTCGCCCAGCACGCCCAGGAGCCGCGGCTGACCGCCGGCGCCCAGATGAACGAGGGCCTGGTCTCCGGCGAGCTCGGCCTCGGCGGCTGGCCCGCCGTCGCCGAGGAGTCGATCATCGCCCGGGACGTGCTGCTGGCCGCGCACGTCGGCTCCCGGGTGCACATCTGCCACCTGTCCACGGCCGGCTCGGTGGAGATCGTCCGCTGGGCCAAGGGCAAGGGCTGGAACGTCACCGCCGAGGTCACCCCGCACCACCTGCTGCTCACCGACGAACTCGTCCGCAGCTACGACCCGGTGTACAAGGTCAACCCGCCGCTGCGCACCGCCGCGGACGTGGAGGCGCTGCGCGGCGCGCTGGCCGACGGCACCATCGACGCCGTCGCCACCGACCACGCCCCGCACCCGTCGGAGGACAAGGACTGCGAGTGGGCGGTCGCCGCGATGGGCATGGTCGGCCTGGAGACCGCGCTGTCGGTCGTCCAGCAGACCATGGTCGAGACCGGCCTGCTGAACTGGGAGGGCGTCGCGGACCGGATGTCGCACCGCCCGGCGCGGATCGGCCGGCTGGCCGGCCACGGGCGTCCGGTCTCGGTGGGCGAGCCCGCCAACCTGGTGCTCTTCGATCCCGCGTACCGTGGAGTCGTGAACCCCGACACCTTCGCCACGCGCTCCCGCAACAGCCCCTACAAGGGCATGGACCTGCCCGGACGGGTGCACGCCACCTTCCTGCGCGGCGAGGCCACCGTCCTCGCGGGCGAACTGGTCGAGCGCTGATGCTGCTCGCCACCGAGAAGGGCCGGGTGACCGACTGGCCCGGGTACATCGGTGCGACGGTCGGCCTGCTGATCCTGGTCGCGCTGGTCTACTGGCTGATGCGGCAGGGCTGGAACTGGCGGCGCACCCTCCAGTCCGACCTGCCGGAACTGCCCGCCGCGCCCGAGCAGCCGGGTGAGGCCCTGCTGGCCGGCCCCGGCCGGTACCACGGCTCCACCAGCGCCGGGAACTGGCTGGACCGGGTCGTCGCCCACGACCTGGGCACCCGCAGCCTGGCCGAGCTGACCCTCACCGAACAGGGCCTGCTGGCCCGCCGCCCCGGCGCGGCCGACCTGTGGATCCCCGCCGGCGCCCTCACCGGCGCCCGCACCGACTCCGGCATCGCCGGCAAGGTGGTCCCCTCGGGCCTGCTGGTGGTCGGCTGGACGCACGGGGACAGCGAACTGGAAAGCGGTTTCCGGTTGGATTCCGCAGCCGAGCACGACGCCTGGGTCGAGGCCGTCGGGGCACTGGTAACACGTACGAGCACGAAGAAGACGGAAGAGGCCGCGACATGACCGCACCTGCCCCCACCACGCAGCGCACCAGGCGGGAGCGAGTGCCCGCCGTGCTCGTCCTGGAGGACGGCCGGACGTTCCGCGGCCAGGCCTACGGCGCGATCGGCGAGACCTTCGGCGAGGCGGTCTTCAACACCGGCATGTCCGGCTACCAGGAGACCCTGACCGACCCGTCGTACCACCGCCAGGTGGTCGTGATGACGGCCCCGCAGATCGGCAACACCGGCTGGAACGACGAGGACGACGAGTCGCAGCAGATCTGGGTCGCCGGCTACGTCGTCCGCGACCCCTCCCGGGTCGCCTCCAACTGGCGCTCCCGGCGCTCGCTGGACGAGGAGCTGGAGCGCCAGGGCGTGGTCGGCATCAGCGGGATCGACACCCGCGCGCTGACCCGCCACCTGCGCGAGCGCGGCGCGATGCGGGTCGGCATCTTCTCCGGCCCGGCCGCGGACGACCCGGCGGCGCTGCTCGCCAAGGTGCAGCAGGCCCCGGAGATGAAGGGCGCCGACCTGTGCGCCGAGGTCGCCACCAAGGAGGCCTACGTCGTCCCCGCGATCGGTGCGAAGAAGTTCACCGTCGCCGCCGTCGACCTCGGCATCAAGGGCATGACGCCGCACCGGATGGCCGAGCGCGGCATCGAGGTGCACGTGCTGCCCGCCAACTCCACCGCCGAGGACATCTACGCCGTCCAGCCCGACGGCGTGTTCTTCTCCAACGGTCCGGGCGACCCGGCCACCGCCGACCGCCAGGTCGAGGTGCTGCGCGAGGTGCTGGCGAAGAAGACCCCGTTCTTCGGCATCTGCTTCGGCAACCAGATCCTCGGCCGGGCCCTCGGGTTCGGCACCTACAAGCTCAAGTACGGCCACCGCGGCATCAACCAGCCGGTGCAGGACCGCACCACCGGCAAGGTCGAGGTGACCGCCCACAACCACGGCTTCGCCGTGAACGCGCCGCTGGACAAGGTGAGCGACACCCCCTTCGGGCGGGTCGAGGTCTCCCACGTCTGCCTCAACGACGACGTGGTCGAGGGCCTGCAGGCACTCGACATCCCCGCCTTCAGCGTGCAGTACCACCCCGAAGCGGCAGCCGGCCCGCACGACGCCGCCTACCTCTTCGACCGTTTCGTCGAGCTCATGCGAGACGACAATCAGCACAGCGTGAGCATTATGGAGGCCCAGCGTGCCTAAGCGCACCGACATCAAGTCCGTCCTGGTGATCGGCTCCGGCCCCATCGTCATCGGCCAGGCGGCGGAGTTCGACTACTCGGGTACGCAGGCCTGCCGGGTCCTCAAGTCGGAGGGGCTGCGGGTCATCCTGGTCAACTCCAACCCGGCGACCATCATGACCGACCCGGAGATCGCCGACGCCACCTACGTCGAGCCGATCACCCCGGAGTTCGTCGAGAAGATCATCGCCAAGGAGCGCCCCGACGCGCTGCTGCCGACCCTGGGCGGCCAGACCGCGCTGAACACCGCGATCTCCCTGCACAAGGCCGGCACCCTCGACAAGTACGACGTCGAGCTGATCGGCGCCGACGTCGAGGCGATCAACAAGGGCGAGGACCGCGAGCTGTTCAAGGGCGTGGTCGAGGCCGTCAACGCCAAGATCGGCCACGGCGAGTCCGCCCGCTCGGTGATCTGCCACTCGATGGAGGACGTGCTCGCCGGCGTCGACACCCTCGGCGGCTACCCGGTCGTCGTGCGCCCGTCCTTCACCATGGGCGGCGCCGGCTCCGGCTTCGCGCACGACGAGGAGGACCTGCGCCGGATCGCCGGCCAGGGCCTGACCCTCTCGCCGACCACCGAGGTGCTCCTGGAGGAGTCCATCCTCGGCTGGAAGGAGTACGAGCTGGAGCTGATGCGCGACAAGAACGACAACGTCGTCGTGGTCTGCTCGATCGAGAACTTCGACCCGATGGGCGTGCACACCGGTGACTCGATCACCGTCGCCCCGGCGATGACCCTCACCGACCGCGAGTACCAGATCCTGCGCGACATCGGCATCGCCGTGATCCGCGAGGTCGGCGTCGACACTGGTGGCTGCAACATCCAGTTCGCGGTCGACCCGGTCGACGGCCGGGTCATCGTCATCGAGATGAACCCGCGCGTCTCGCGCTCCTCCGCGCTGGCCTCCAAGGCGACCGGCTTCCCGATCGCCAAGATCGCCGCCAAGCTGGCCGTCGGCTACACGCTGGACGAGATCCCCAACGACATCACCGAGCAGACCCCGGCCTCCTTCGAGCCGACCCTGGACTACGTGGTCGTCAAGGTGCCCCGGTTCGCGTTCGAGAAGTTCCCGTCCGCCGACGCCACGCTGACCACCACCATGAAGTCGGTCGGCGAGGCCATGGCGATGGGCCGCAACTTCCCCGAGGCGCTGAACAAGGCGCTGCGCTCGCTGGAGAAGAAGGGCTCGCAGTTCACCTTCGTCGGCGAGCCGGGTGACAAGGACGAGCTGCTGGCGAAGGCCGTCGTCCCGACCGACGGCCGGATCAACACCGTCATGCAGGCGATCCGGGCCGGCGCCACCCCCGCGGAGGTGTTCGACGCCACCAGGATCGACCCGTGGTTCGTCGACCAGCTCTTCCTGATCCACGAGATCGCCGTCGAGCTCGGCGAGGGCGACAAGCTCGACCCGGAGCTGCTGCGCCACGCCAAGCGGCACGGCTTCTCCGACCAGCAGATCGGCGAGATCCGCGGCCTGAAGCCCGACGTGGTCCGCGAGGTGCGGCACGCGCTCGGCATCCGCCCGGTGTTCAAGACCGTCGACACCTGCGCCGCCGAGTTCGCCGCGAAGACCCCGTACTTCTACTCGTCCTACGACGAGGAGAACGAGGTCGCGCCGCGCACCAAGCCCGCCGTGATCATCCTGGGCTCCGGCCCGAACCGGATCGGCCAGGGCATCGAGTTCGACTACTCCTGCGTGCACGCCTCCTTCGCGCTGGCCGACGCCGGGTACGAGACCGTGATGGTCAACTGCAACCCGGAGACCGTCTCCACCGACTACGACACCTCCGACCGGCTGTACTTCGAGCCGCTCACCCTGGAGGACGTGCTGGAGATCGTCCACGCCGAGCAGCAGGCCGGCCCGCTGGCCGGCGTCATCGTGCAGCTCGGCGGCCAGACCCCGCTGGGCCTGGCGCAGTCGCTCAAGGACAACGGCGTGCCGGTGGTCGGCACCTCGCCCGAGGCGATCCACCTCGCCGAGGAGCGCGGCGCGTTCGGCCGGGTGCTGAAGGACGCGGGCCTGCCCGCGCCCAAGCACGGCACCGCCTTCTCCTTCGACGAGGCCAAGGCCATCGCCGACGAGATCGGCTACCCCGTGCTGGCCCGCCCGTCCTACGTGCTCGGCGGCCGCGGCATGGAGATCGTCTACGACGAGGCCTCGCTCGCGTCCTACCTGGAGCGGCACGCCGGTCTGATCTCCGAGCACCCGGTGCTGATCGACCGCTTCCTGGACGACGCGGTCGAGATCGACGTGGACGCCCTGTACGACGGCGAGGAGCTGTACCTCGGCGGCGTCATGGAGCACATCGAGGAGGCCGGCATCCACTCCGGCGACTCCGCGTGCGCGCTGCCGCCGATCACCCTCGGCGGGTACGACATCAAGCGCCTGCGGGCCGCCACCGAGGGCATCGCCAAGGGCGTCGGGGTGCGCGGTCTGATCAACATCCAGTTCGCGCTGTCCGGCGACATCCTGTACGTGCTGGAGGCCAACCCGCGCGCCTCCCGCACCGTGCCGTTCACCTCCAAGGCGACCGCCGTGCCGCTGGCCAAGGCCGCCGCCCGGATCTCGCTCGGCGCCACCGTCGCCGAGCTGCGCGCCGAGGGCATGCTGCCCCGGGAGGGCGACGGCGGCACGCTGCCCGCCGACGCGCCGATCTCCGTCAAGGAGGCCGTGATGCCGTGGTCGCGCTTCCGCGACGTGCACGGCCGCGGCGTCGACACCGTGCTCGGCCCGGAGATGCGCTCCACCGGCGAGGTCATGGGCATCGACCGGGTCTTCGGCACCGCCTACGCGAAGTCCCAGACCGGCGCGTACGGCGCCCTGCCCACCAGCGGCAAGGTGTTCGTCTCGGTCGCCAACCGCGACAAGCGCAACCTGGTCTTCCCGGCCCGTGCGCTGGTCGAGCTCGGCTTCGAACTGCTCGCCACCACTGGCACCGCCGAGGTGCTGCAGCGGGCCGGCATCCCCGCCACCGTGGTGCGCAAGCACTCCGAGGGCGAGGGCGCGGGCGGCGAGAAGACCGTCGTCCAGCTGATCCACGAGGGCGCCATCGACCTCATCATCAACACCCCGTACGGCACCGGCGGCCGGATGGACGGCTACGAGATCCGCACCGCCGCGGTCTCCCGCGGCGTCCCCTGCCTGACCACCGTGCAGGCGATGGGCGCGGCCGTGCAGGGCATCGACGCGCTGCTGCGCGGCGAGGTCGGCGTGATGTCGCTGCAGGAGCACGCGGCGCTGATCAACTCCGGCCGCAACTAGGTCGACAACCGTGGGGGGCACACCGCACGTCGGGTGCCCCCCACGTCCATGCCCGAGCCCAGCCGTCGGAGGCCTTTGGTGTACAAGCTGCTGTTCAACCTGCTGTTCAAGAAGATGGACCCGGAGAAGGCCCACCACCTGGCGTTCTTCTGGATCCGGCTGGCCCACTCGGTGCCCGGCCTGCGCTCGCTGGTGCGGGCCGTCCTCGCCCCGCGCGACCCGAAGCTGCGCACCGCCGCGCTCGGCCTGGACCTGCCCGGCCCGTTCGGCCTCGGCGCGGGCTTCGACAAGAACGGCATCGGCATCGACGGCCTGTCGATGCTCGGCTTCGACTACGTCGAGATCGGCACCGTCACCGGCGAGGCCCAGCCCGGCAACCCCGCGCCGCGGCTGTTCCGCCTGGTCGAGGACCGGGCGCTGATCAACCGGATGGGCTTCAACAACCAGGGCTCCGCCCGGGTCGCCGCCCGCCTCGCCGCCCGCGCGCACACCAGCAACACCCCGGTGATCGGCGTCAACATCGGCAAGACCAAGGTCGTCCCCGAGGACGAGGCCACCGCCGACTACCTGAAGTCCGCCAAGGCGCTGGCGCCGTACGCCGACTACCTGGTCGTCAACGTCTCCTCCCCGAACACCCCGGGCCTGCGCAACCTGCAGGCCGTGCAGGTGCTCGGCCCGCTGCTGTGGGACGTCCGCAAGGCCGCCGACGAGGTGACGACGCACCACGTGCCGCTGCTGGTGAAGATCGCCCCCGACCTCGCCGACGAGGACATCGACGAGATCGCCGACATGGCGCTGCACCTCGGCCTGGACGGCATCATCGCCACCAACACCACCATCGGCCGCGAGGGCCTGCGGACGCCTGCCGCGCGGATCGAGGAGATCGGCATGGGCGGCCTGTCCGGCGCCCCGCTGAAGGCCCGCTCGCTGGAGGTGCTGGAGCGGCTCCGCAAGCGCACCGAGGGCCGCCTGACGATCGTCTCGGTCGGCGGCATCGAGACCGCCGAGGACGCCTGGCAGCGCATCCTGGCCGGCGCCGACCTGGTCCAGGGCTACTCCGCGTTCATCTACGAAGGCCCGTTCTGGATGCGCAAGCTCCACAAGGGCCTGTCCGCCCGCCTGCGCGCCGCCGGCTACGCCTCGATCGGCGAGGCGGTCGGCAAGGGCATCCGCTAGATCCCGTCCGGACGGCGACCACATTCTTGAGACTGAGGAAAGACACCGATGACTGACACCACGCCGTTCGGCACCCGCCTGCGGACCGCCCTCGACACCCGCGGCCAGCTCTGCGTCGGCATCGACCCGCACGGCTCGCTGCTCACCGCCTGGGGCCTGAACGACGACCTGGCGGGCCTGGAGAGCTTCTCGCGGACCGTGGTGGAGGCGCTGGCCGACCGGGTCGCCGTGCTGAAGCCGCAGTCGGCGTTCTTCGAGCGGTTCGGCAGCCGCGGCATCGCGGTGCTGGAGCGCACCGTCGCCGAGGCCCGGGAGGCCGGCGCGCTGGTGCTGATGGACGCCAAGCGCGGCGACATCGGCTCCACCATGGCCGCCTACGCGGAGACCTTCCTGTCGCCGGACAGCCCGCTGTTCTCCGACGCGCTCACCGTCAGCCCGTACCTGGGCTTCGGTTCGCTGCAGCCGGCCGTCGACCTGGCGCACCGCAACGGCTGCGGCCTGTTCGCGCTGGCGCTCACCTCCAACCCCGAGGGCCACGAGGTGCAGCGGGCGGTCGGCGCGGACGGCGAGAGCGTCGCGCAGGCCGTGCTGCGGCGGCTCGCGGCGGAGAACTCCGGTGCGGCGCCGCTGGGTTCGTTCGGCGCGGTGGTCGGCGCGACGCTCGCCGACGCGGGCGTGGACCTGGCGATCAACGGCCCGCTGCTGGCCCCCGGCGTGGGCGCGCAGGGCGCCACCGCGCAGGACCTGCCGCGGGTGTTCGGCGACCAGGTGCGCAACGTGGTGCCCAGTGTGAGCCGTGACGTGCTGAAGCACGGACCGTCGGTGGCGGCGCTGCGACAGGCCGCGCAGGTGTTCGTCGATGATGTGAGGGCCGTCACAAACGCGTGAGCCGAGGGTGGCCAACTCGGCTGATTTGCCCGGATAAGTCCCGGGTCAGCACCTGCTGACCTGGACTTTTCGTGTTCTTTTCCTGACGCGGCGGCCCAAGTTGGGTAGTGTCCGGCGGTAGGACGCCAGTTGGCGGTGGTTCCGGCCACCGTCGCAGGTCAGAGCCTGTGGCGTCCGGGCACAACCCAGTCATGGCTCATCCCTTCCATCCACACCTGAGGTGAACGGCGTGGCTCTTCCGCCCCTTACTCCCGAACAGCGCACCGCCGCGCTCGCCAAGGCCGCCGAGGCTCGCCGGAAGCGTGCCGACGTCAAGAACCGGCTGAAGCACTCGGGCGCCTCGCTGCACGACGTCATCAAGGCCGGCAAGTCCGACGACGAGGTCATCGGCAAGATGAAGGTCTCCGCTCTGCTGGAGTCCCTGCCGGGTGTCGGCAAGGTCCGCGCCAAGCAGATCATGGAGCGCCTCGGCATCTCCGAGAGCCGTCGTGTGCGGGGCCTCGGTACGAACCAGATCGCCTCCCTGGAGCGGGAGTTCGGCGGCGCCACCTCCTGAACGGAGGCCGGTGTCGGAGAAACCTCCGCGATCCGGGATAATCGGTACATGAGTGAGCGTCCGCGGCTGACCGTGCTCTCCGGCCCCTCCGGGGTCGGCAAGAGCACGGTCGTCGCTCATATGAGGAAGCAGTTCCCCGAGGTCTGGCTGTCGGTGTCGGCGACGACCCGTCACCCGCGCCCGGGCGAGCGCGACGGAGTGCAGTACCACTTCGTCGACAACGAGCAGTTCGACAAGCTGGTCGCCAACGGCGAACTGCTGGAGTGGGCGGTGTTCGCCGGCAACCGGTACGGGACCCCGCGCCAGGCGGTCGTCGAGAAGCTCGACAAGGGCGAGCCGGTGCTGCTGGAGATCGACCTCCAGGGCGCCCGGCAGGTCAAGGAGTCGATGCCCGAGGCCCAGCTGGTCTTCCTGGCCCCGCCGAGCTGGGAGGAGCTGGTGCGCCGGCTCACCGGCCGCGGCACCGAGTCGCAGGACGTCATCGACGAGCGGCTGGCGGCGGCCCGGATCGAGCTGGCCGCCGAGGCGGAGTTCGACACGACGCTTGTCAACACCTCCGTCGAGCAGGTAGCGGCCGAACTGCTAGCCTTGCTCGGTGTAGCCTGACCGGATCGGCTGCATCCAGCCAATCCATGAAAACCACTTCGGAAGGTTCAGCGTGTCCTCTTCGATGACCGCGCCCGAGGGCATCATCAACCCGCCGATCGACGAGCTGCTCGAGGCCACCGACTCCAAGTACAGCCTGGTGATCTACGCGGCCAAGCGGGCCCGCCAGATCAACGCGTACTACTCCCAGCTCGGCGAGGGCCTGCTGGAGTACGTCGGCCCGCTGGTCGACACCCACGTGCACGAGAAGCCGCTGTCGATCGCGCTCCGCGAGATCAACGCCGGCCTGCTCACCGCCGAGGCGGTCGAGGGCGTCTGAGCCCCCGCGTCCCGTTCGAAGGCCCGTCCGACGCCCTGTGCGTCGGGCGGGCCTTCGGCATGGGCGGGCCGGTACGGGGGTGCGCGGGCCTGCGGCCGACTGCGCAGGCTCGTGCGGCCGGACGCGGGCGGGCTGGTGCGGGTCCGGAGGCGGGCGGGCTCGTGCGCGCCCGGAAGCGGGTGGGCATGTGCGCGTCGACACGTCGCAGCGGTCCGGCGGCGGGTCGTAAGGTGGGCGGGTTGACCCGTCGTTAGGAGAATCGACCGCCATGACCGCGCCCCGTGTCGTCCTCGGTGTCAGCGGCGGGATCGCCGCCTACAAGGCCTGCGAACTGCTGCGCCGGTTCACCGAGTCCGGGCACCAGGTGCAGGTGGTGCCGACCGCCGCCGCGCTGCACTTCGTCGGCGAGGCGACCTGGGCGGCGCTGTCCGGCCGGCCCGCCGCCACCGAGACGTGGGAGCGGGTGCACGAGGTCCCGCACGTGCGGATCGGGCAGCAGGCCGACCTGGTGGTGGTCGCCCCGGCCACCGCGGACCTGCTCGCCAAGGCCGCGCACGGCCTCGCCGACGACCTGCTCACCAACACCCTGCTGACCGCCCGCTGCCCGGTGGTGTTCGCGCCCGCCATGCACACCGAGATGTGGGAGCACCCCGCCACCCAGGAGAACGTGGCCACGCTGCGCCGCCGCGGCGCGATCGTCATCGAGCCCGCCGTGGGCCGGCTGACCGGCGTGGACACCGGCAAGGGCCGGCTGCCCGACCCGGGCGAGATCTTCGCCGCCTGCCGGCGGGTGCTGGCCCGCGGTTCGCTGGAGCAGGACCTGACGGGCCGTCACGTGGTGGTCTCGGCGGGCGGCACCCGGGAGCCGCTGGACCCGGTGCGCTTCCTCGGCAACCGCTCGTCCGGCAAGCAGGGCTACGCGCTGGCCGCCACCGCCGCCGCCCGCGGCGCCCGGGTCACCCTGGTCGCCGCGAACACCGCGCTGCCCGACCCGGCGGGGGTGGACGTGGTCCGGGTCGGCACCGCCCTGCAGCTGCGCGACGCCGTGCTGAAGGCCACGGCCGAGGCCGACGCGGTGGTGATGGCCGCCGCGGTCGCCGACTTCCGGCCCGCCGAGTACGCCACCGGCAAGATCAAGAAGGTGGACGGGGTCGAGCCCGCGCCGATCGTGCTGGTCCGCAACCCCGACATCCTGGCCGAGATCTCCGCCGACCGGGCCCGCCCCGGGCAGCTCGTGGTCGGCTTCGCCGCCGAGACCGACGACGTGCTCGCCAACGGCCGCGCCAAGCTCGCCCGCAAGGGCTGCGACCTGCTGGTGGTCAACGAGGTCGGCGACGGCAAGGCGTTCGGCCAGGACACCAACAGCGCCGTGCTCCTCGGCGCCGACGGCTCGGAGGTCCACATTGCGGACGGTCCGAAGGAGATGCTGGCCGACGCGATCTGGGACCAGGTCGCCGCCCGGCTGGCCGACCCGGCCGACCGGTCGGCCGGCTGAGCCCCCAACGTCCGGCGCAGTCCCGGCAGTTGGGTCCGGCTCGGGGTGTTCCGGCAATGTTTCCGCCGGTTTCACCCCGATGTGATCCATCTCGCGGACACGTTCAAGGCGCACGGAGAGTGTCCGTGATCGGTAGCCGACCGTTACACTCCACAGCAGGAATCAAGTCTTTCCGGATGCCTCGGGACTTCCGAGCGCATTCAGTCAGCAGCCGCTGCAACCCCAGGGAGCGCTGTGTCTCGCCGCCTGTTCACCTCGGAGTCCGTCACCGAGGGCCACCCCGACAAGATCGCTGACCAGATCAGCGACACCATTCTGGACGCCCTCCTCAAGGACGACCCGACCTCCCGCGTCGCCGTGGAGACCCTGATCACCACCGGCCTGGTGCACATCGCCGGTGAGGTCACCACCAAGGCCTACGCGCCGATCGCCCAGCTGGTCCGGGAGAAGATCCTGGAGATCGGCTACGACTCGTCGAAGAAGGGCTTCGACGGCGCCTCCTGCGGCGTGTCGGTGTCGATCGGCTCGCAGTCCCCGGACATCGCGCAGGGCGTCGACACCGCCCACGAGCACCGGGTCGAGGGCGACGTCGAGGACGAGCTGGACCGCCAGGGCGCCGGCGACCAGGGCCTGATGTTCGGCTACGCCTGCGACGACACTCCCGAGCTGATGCCGCTGCCGATCACCCTGGCGCACCGGCTCTCCCGCCGCCTGACCGAGGTCCGCAAGAACGGCACCATCCCGTACCTGCGCCCCGACGGCAAGACCCAGGTCACCATCGAGTACGACGGCGACCGCGCCGTGCGCCTGGACACCGTGGTGGTCTCCTCGCAGCACGCCTCGGACATCGACCTGGAGTCGCTGCTCACCCCGGACATCCGGGAGTTCGTGGTCGAGCCCGAGCTCAAGGCGCTCGCCGACCAGGGCATCAAGCTGAACACCGAGGGTTACCGCCTGCTGGTCAACCCGACCGGCCGCTTCGAGATCGGCGGCCCGATGGGCGACGCCGGCCTCACCGGTCGCAAGATCATCATCGACACCTACGGCGGCATGGCCCGCCACGGTGGCGGCGCGTTCTCCGGCAAGGACCCGTCCAAGGTCGACCGCTCCGCCGCGTACGCGATGCGCTGGGTGGCGAAGAACATCGTCGCCGCCGGCCTCGCCAAGCGCGCCGAGGTGCAGGTCGCGTACGCGATCGGCAAGGCCGAGCCGGTGGGCCTGTTCGTGGAGACCTTCGGCACCGAGACCGTCCCGGTGCTGACGATCCAGGAAGCCGTCAGCAAGGTCTTCGACCTCCGCCCGGCCGCGATCATCCGCGACCTGGACCTGCTGCGGCCGATCTACTCCCAGACCGCCGCGTACGGCCACTTCGGCCGCGAGCTGCCGGACTTCACCTGGGAGCGCACCGACCGGGTCGACGCGCTGAAGGCCGCCGTCGCCGGCTGATCGTTTTCTCGACGACGCCGCCCGTCGAGGGGATTCCCCCTCGGCGGGCGGCGTCGTCGTTGTGTCGGCGGCGTCCGCTAGGTTGGGGGGCGTGAGCAGCGCGGACGGGGCCGGGGAGCAGTTGGCGTTCATCCGGGAGACGGTGCGCCGGGCGAAGCCCCGGGCCGCGCGCGGCGTCGTTCCGGCCGAGCGGCAGCCGGTGGCCCGGGTGCTGGTCGACAAGGGCGTGCTCAGCCTCGACCAGTACTTCGACTACGCGGTGCCCGAGGCGATGTCCGAGGACGCCCGGCCCGGCGTCCGGGTCCGGGTCCGCTTCGGGGGGCGGGTCGGCGCACACGGCCGGCGCGAGGGCGGCGCACTGCACGACGGGTTCATCGTCGAGCGCCGGGACGACTCGGACTACGCGGGCCCGCTGGCGCCGCTGGCCCGGGTGCTGTCGCCCGAGGTGGTGCTGACCCCCCGGCTGCTGCGACTGTGCCGGGCCGTCGCCGACCGGTACGCCGGCACCCTGGCCGACGTGCTGCAGCTGGCGATCCCGCCACGGCACGCCGGAGCGGAGGGCGAGCCCTCGCCGCGGCCGCTGCCGCCGCCCGAGGCGCCGGCGGTGGGGAGCTGGGAGCGGTACGCGCACGGGGCGGACTTCCTGGCCTCGCTGGCGGGCGGGCACGCGCCGCGCGCCGTGTGGACGGCGCTGCCCGGCCCCGAGTGGCCGTTCGAGATCGCCCGGGCGGTCGCCGCGACGCTCGCCTCCGGGCGCGGCGCGCTGGTGGTGCTGCCCGACGGGCGCTCGGTGGCGCGGGTGGACGCCGCACTGCGGGGCGTGCTGGGGGAGGGCCGACACGCGGTGCTGGCCGCGGAGGCCGGGCCGCAGGAGCGGTACCGGCGGTGGCTGTCCGTCAGCCGGGGCTCGGTGCACGCCGCGATCGGCACCCGCGCGGCGGTGTTCGCACCCGTGCGCGACCTCGGGCTGGTGGTGGTGTGGTCGGACGGCGACAGCAGCCACAGCGACCCGAACGCGCCCTACCCGCACGTCCGGGACGTGGCGCTGCTGCGGGCCGCCGAGGAGGGCGCGGCGATGCTGCTCGGCGGCGTCTCGATGACGGTCGAGGCCGCGCAGCTGGTGCGCAGCGGGTGGGCGCGGCCGCTGGCCGCCCCTCGTGAGGTGGTCCGGCAGGTCGCGCCCCGGGTGCGGACGGTGACCGAGCAGGACCAGGCGCGGGACGCCGCCGCGCAGGCGGCCCGGCTGCCCTCGGTGGCGTGGGAGACGGCGCGCGAGGCGCTTTCGCGCGGCCCGGTGCTGATCCAGGTCCCGCGCCGGGGCTACGCGCCCCGGCTGGCGTGCGGGCGCTGCCGCGAGCCGGTGCGCTGCCGTGCCTGCGGGGGGCCGCTGGAGTCCCCGGCGGCGGACGCGGCGCTGGTGTGCGCCTGGTGCGGCACCGAGGAGCACGACTGGCACTGCCTGGAGTGCGGCTCGTTCCGGCTCCGGGCGCAGGTGGTGGGCGTGCGGCGGACGGCGGAGGAGCTCGGGAAGGCGTTCCCGCGGGTGCCCGTGCGGACGTCCGGGCGGGACGCGGTTCTTGCCACCGTGCCTCCTTCGCCCGCGCTGGTGATCTCGACGCCGGGCGCGGAGCCGGTGGCGGAGGGGCCCGGCTATGCGGCGGCGCTGCTGCTGGACGGGTGGGCGCTGCTGAACCGTCCCGACCTGCGGGCGGGGGAGGAGACGGTGCGGCGGTGGCTGACGGCCGCCTCGCTGGTCCGTCCGGTGGGGGAGGGCGGGACGGTGGTGGTGGTCGCGGAGGCCGCGGCGCGGGCCGTGCAGGCGCTGGTGCGATGGGATCCCGCCGGGCACGCCGGGATGGAACTCGACGAGCGGGAGGAACTCCGCTTCCCGCCGGTGTCGCGGATGGCGTCGGTGACGGGGCCCGCGCAGGCGGTCGAGGACCTGCTGGGGCTGGTGCGGCTGCCGGAGGGCGCGGACGTCCTCGGGCCGGTGCCCGTGTACGGCGGGCCCAAGGGGGAGACGGCGGAACGGGCGTTGGTGCGGGTCGCTCCCGGGCAGGGGGCGGCGCTGGCCTCGGCGCTCAAGGCGGCGCAGATCGCCCGGCTGGCGCTCCGGGGGGCGGAGACGGTGCGGATCCGGGTCGATCCGACGGACATCGGCTGAGCGCGCCCCGGCCCCGGCCCCGGGCGGGGCGGGGCCGGGGTTTGTGCGCCGCCGTCAGCCGGCGAAGCCGCCCTTGGGCTGGATGATCTCCAGGTTGGTGCCGTCCGGGTCGTTGAAGTACGCGACCCTGGTGCCCAGCGCGGCCTCCGGGGTGACCTCGCCGGCGAGGAAGGTGTAGTCGTCGCCGAGGAACTCGTACCCGGCGTCCTTCATCCGGCGGTGCACCGCGTCGAAGTCGTCGACCCGGAAGCACAGGTGCATCGAGCCGGGGCGGTTGGCCGCGCCGTTGGTGCGGTAGCCGATCGGGTGCTGGAACTCGATCAGGTCGATGCCGAGACCGTTGTCGAGATTGATGGTGGCGTAGCGGAGCTTCGCCGTCGGCAGGCCCTGCGAGACGCCGAACGGGACGCTGTGCATGGTCTCGTCGGCGACGACCGGCTCGCGGCCGGTCAGGGCGCGGTAGAACGCGATCGAGGTGTCCAGGTCGGAGACGGAGATGCCGACGTGGGCGGCACGGGTGAGGTTCATCGGGGTGTTGGCCACGGCCATGGGATCGATCCCTCTCGTCGGCACAGGATGGCGTGCGAGATCGATTCTTCGGCGGGAGCGGGGGAGGGACAAACGGGGCCCGTGAGCTTTTACGGCCAGGTGGGCGCACAACCGGGCGGGCGCCGAACGCAGGCGGGTGCGAGAACAGGGGCGCTGGGGCGCCCCTGGTTGCGCTCTTCTGCCTACCGGGTGCGCTGGGGCATCAAGGGGCTGGCCTGGCGGGCCTGGGGGATCGGGGGCCGGGGAGCGGGGGGCGCGGGGGGCGCCGTCTCGGTTTCGCGGGGGGCGGGGAGGAGTTCGGTGGTGGGTCGGCGGACGCCGTAGCGGCGGTGGACGGCCTGCTTGGTGACGCCGAGCGCGGAGCCGACGGAGTCCCAGGAGAAGCCGAGGGCGCGGTCGAACTCGACGGCGGCGGCGACCAGGGTCTCGACGCTCTCGCGCAGCTCCTGGGCGAGTCGGACGGTGGGGGCGGGGGCCCGGCCGTAGACCACGAAGCCGGCGGAGGTGCTGGGGCGGCGGGGGCGGTAGACGTTGCCCAGTTGGGCGGTGAGCGTGCGCAGGGCGTCGACCTGGCGTCGGACCCGTTCGATGTCCCGCACCAGCAGGTGCAGGGACGCCCTGGCCCGGGCGTCGTGGTTGATCTGCTCGGCCATGGCCTGGTTGCCACCTCTCGGTCGGGTCGCGTGCTCGGGGCGCTCGCGCGTCCCGGTCAATTCGCATTGACCAACGCACGTCGGGTCGTTGGGTCACGCCCGGAGTGCGAGTCGGGATTTGTCGGTGACCGTTCCGAACGGGTGGCGGGCATTGCATAGACTTCCCGGTAGGTCGTTGTTTCCGTCCCGTTCGGGTGGCAGAGGGAGTCGCAGTCTTGGCAGTTCAGCCGATCCGGATCTTCGGTGACCCGGTGTTGCGGTCGACCGCGAAGCCGGTGGTCACCTTCGACAAGGAACTGCGCAGGCTGGTGAAGGACCTCACGGACACCATGCTGGGGGCGCCGGGCGCGGGCCTGGCCGCGCCGCAACTGGGCGTCTCGTTGCGGGTGTTCACGTACAACGTGGACGGTGTGGTGGGGCACCTGATCAATCCGGACCTGTCGTTGACCGAGGAGGAGCAGGACGGCCCGGAGGGCTGTCTGTCGCTGCCCGGGCTGCGGTTCGACACCAAGCGGGCGTTCGGCGTGGTGGCGAAGGGCTTCAACATGTACGGGGATCCGGTGACGGTGGAGGGCACCGAGCTGCTGTCGCGGTGCATCCAGCACGAGACGGACCACCTGGACGGGATCATCTTCATCGACCGGCTGGACCGGGAGACCCGGAAGGCGGCGATGAAGGCGATCCGGGAGGCGGACTGGGGCGGGGCTCCGGCGCCGACGGTGAAGGTCTCGCCGCATTCCACGTTCGGCGTGATTCGCTGACGGACCGTCCGTTCCCGCGCAGTGTTTCGGTGGGATTGTCGGAGGGGCCGATGAGCCGAAGGCCCGATCGGACGACGATCATTTTCCGGCAATCCGATGTTCTGATCAGGGTGACTTCCTGCTGATCAGTTGGACTTCAAGAAAGGCCCATGCCCGTGCGTCTCGTCTTCGCCGGTACCCCCGAGGTCGCCGTTCCCGCCCTGGACGCCCTGCTGGCCTCCCGGCACGAGGTGGTCGCCGTGGTGACCCGCCCCGACGCGCCGGCCGGGCGCGGGCGCAAGCTGGTGGCCAGCCCCGTCGCGCAGCGCGCCGAGGAGGCGGGCATCGAGGTGCTCAAGCCGGCCCGCCCCGGTGAGCCGGAGTTCATGGCCCGGCTGGCCGAGATCGCCCCCGACTGCTGCCCCGTGGTGGCCTACGGCGCGCTGATCCGGCCCGGCGCGCTGGAGATCCCGGCGCACGGCTGGGTGAACCTGCACTTCTCGCTGCTGCCCGCGTGGCGCGGCGCGGCCCCCGTCCAGCACTCGATCATGGCGGGCGACGAGGTGACCGGCGCGTCCACCTTCCGGATCCAGGAGGGCCTGGACGACGGCCCGGTGTTCGGCGTCCTCACCGAGACGGTGAAGCCCACCGACACCAGCGGCGACCTGCTCGGCCGGCTCGCGTTCGCGGGCGCCGAACTGCTGGTGCGCACCATGGACGCGATCGAGGACGGCCAGGCCCGGCCCGAGCCGCAGCCGGTGGACGGGGTGTCGCTGGCGCCGAAGATCACCGTCGAGGACGCCCGGATCGAGTGGACCCACCCCGCGCTGCGGGTCGACCGGGTGGTGCGCGGCTGCGCGCCCGCGCCCGGCGCGTGGACCACGTTCCGCGGCGAGCGGCTCAAGGTGACCGGCCCCGTGCGCCTGCTGCCCGGTGAAGTCGCCCTCGCCCCCGGCGAGTTGGCCGTCAGCAAGAACAGCGTCCGGGTCGGCACCGGCAGCCACGAGGTGGAGCTCGGCGAGGTCCGCCCGCAGGGCAAGAAGGCGATGCCGGCCGCCGACTGGGCGCGCGGCGCGCGGATCGAGTCCGGCGAGCGCTTCGAGGGCTGAGGCCCGTCGGATGCCGGGTTCGGCCGGGTCTCACCATAGAATTCACGGTGAGGCCCGGCCGCGCTGCCGGGTCGGACCTGATCCGCAGCACTTTGTTTCGAGGCACCCGTTGAGCACCCCCGCCGGCGCCAAGCGCGCCCCCCGTCCGCACCGCCGCCCCAAGAAGGACCCGGCCCGGATCGTCGCGTTCCGCGCGCTGCGCGCCGTCGACGAGCGTGACGCGTACGCCAACCTGATCCTGCCGTCGCTGCTCCGCGAGGCCGAGCGCAAGGGCATGGAGCGCCGCGACGCCGCGCTCGCCACCGAGCTGGTCTACGGCACGCTGCGCGGCCAGGGCACCTACGACGCGATCATCGCCGCCTGCGTGGACCGCCCGCTGCGCGAGGTCGACCCGCCGGTGCTGGACGTCCTCTCGCTCGGCGCGCACCAGCTGCTCGGCACCCGCATCCCCAGCCACGCCGCGGTCTCCGCGACCGTCGAACTCGCCCGCGTGGTGCTCGGCGACGGCCGCGCCAAGTTCGTCAACGCGGTGCTGCGCAAGATCAGCGCCCAGGACCTCGACGGCTGGGTCGCCCAGGTCGCCCCGCCGTACGAGGACGACGCCGAGGACCACCTCGCCGTCGTCCACTCGCACCCGCGCTGGGTGGTCTCCTCGCTGTGGGACGCGCTCGGCCGCTGGCAGCCCGAGGACTCCGGTCGCGCCGCGATGGAGCGCCTGCTGGACGCCGACAACGCCCGCCCCGAGGTGACCCTGGTCGCCCGCCCCGGCCGCTCCGACGTCGCCGAACTCCGCGAGGCGCTGCCGGAGGCCGAGGACGGCCGCTGGTCCCCGTACGCGCTCCGACTCGCCGAGGGCGGCGACCCCGCCGGCCTCGACGCGGTCCGCGAGAACCGGGCCGGCGTCCAGGACGAAGGCAGCCAGCTGGTCGCCCTCGCCCTCGCCAACGCCCCCGTGGACGGCCCCGACCGGCTCTGGCTGGACGGCTGCGCCGGCCCCGGCGGCAAGGCGGCGCTGCTCGGCGCGCTGGCCGCCGGGCGCGGGGCGGCCCTGGTCGCCTCCGAGAAGCAGCCGCACCGCGCCCGCCTGGTGGCCCGCGCCCTGAACGGAAACCCCGGCCCGTACGCGGTCATCACCGCCGACGGCACCCGGGGCGCCTGGCAGCAGGGCGCGTTCGACCGGGTGCTGGTCGACGTCCCCTGCTCGGGCCTGGGCGCGCTGCGTCGCCGCCCCGAGGCGCGGTGGCGCCGCCGCCCCGAGGACATCGCCGGATTCGGGCCGCTGCAGCGGGAGTTGCTCCGCTCCGCGCTGGACGCGGCGCGCGTCGGCGGCGTCGTCGGCTACGCGACCTGCTCGCCGCACCTCGCCGAGACCCGCGCCGTGGTGGACGACGTGCTGCGCGGCCGCGAGGACGTGGAGTGGGTCGACGCCCGCCCGCTGCTCCCGGGCGTCCCGGAACTGGGCGACGGCCCGGACATCCAGCTGTGGCCGCACCTGCACGGGACGGACGCGATGTACCTGGCGCTGCTCCGACGCACGGCCTGACGGCCGAGGGGCGCGAGAACGGGGGCGGGTGGGGGTCCCAGCCTTGGCGGGCTGGGGCCCCCACCCGCCCCTGGCGGTTCAGGCGCCGACGAGGACGGTGAGGAGGCGCTGGAGGTCGCGGTCGAAGACGGTGTCGGGGGCGGTGGGGGCGCTGCTCTGGGCGAGGGCGGCGGCGAGGTGGGGGTACTGGCCGGTGGCGGTGACGGTCTGGAGGTAGCGGATCAGGTCGCTGAGCCAGAGGTCGCCGGCGGCGGTGGCGCGTTGCTGCCAGTCGGTGAACTGGCAGACGAAGCCGGTGAGTTGGGCGAACGCCTCCATCTTCGCGGTGCCGTCCAGCGAGGTGCCGGCGAGTGCGGCGAGATGGTACTCGGTCACCCGGAGGCCGTTCGGGCCGAGGCCGGGGCGGTGGGTGATCAGGGTGGTGGCCCAGCTGTGGCGGGTGAGGACGGTGCGCAGCCGGTTGGCGAGCAGGGTGAGGTCGGCCCGCCAGTCGCCGCTGGGCTGGTCCGGCAGGTCGTACTCGCCGGCCAGCAGGTCGAGCATCAGGTCGAACAGGTGCTCTTTCTTCGGCACGTAGTTGTACAACGACATGGTGCCGGCGCCGAGTTCGGCCGCGACCTTGCGCATCGTCACGGCGTCGAGGCCGTCGCGGTCGGCGAGGTCGACCGCCGCCCGGGCGATCGACACCCGGCTGTGTGCCGGACGCGGCCCGCGGCCGGAGTATTCCGGGCGCAGCCAGATCAGCTCGGATTGCTCGCCGGACGCCATCGTTGGATCACCTCGGTGGTCAGTCTACGCAGGTGGTGGCGGCATTCGGCTGCGAGCGGGAGGGGTGGCCGCCTACGGTGGTGCACGCCGGGACGGCAGAACGTGGAAAGAGGGATCGGGTATGGACATTCCGCTGGTGGACGCGGTGGCGGCGGTGCGGGACGAGCTGTTGGCGGCGGCCCGGGCCGGGGGTGAGCATCCGGATCTGGTGTTCGTGGTGGGGCCGGTGGAGATGGAGTTCGAGGTCGAGTTGCGGGCCGACGCCAAGGCGAAGGCGGGCTTCAAGATCTTCGCGGTGGGCGCGGAGACCGAGGCCGGGGTGTCCCGCGGTCGTACCCACCGGGTCTCCTTCGCCCTCACTCCGCGCGCCGCGAACGGCGCGGATCTGCTGGTGCACGGCGATCCGGCCCGTCCGTCGGGCCCGGGCGACACCTCGGAGCGCATCGCGGACTGACGCCCCGTCGGGGTCGGGGGGATCTGCCGGAAGCGGCGGGTCCCCCCTTTTGCATGCCCTGCGAGCCTTTTCTCCGTACATCGTACCCAGTAGTGTGCTGCGCAGCACTACTACGTACGATGTACCTAGAAAGGGCCTGCCATGAGCGACCCGGTCATTGCCGTTCGCGGCCTGGGCAAGACGTTCGGCGCCACGCGCGCGCTGGACGGCCTCGAACTCGACGTCCCGGAAGGGGCGGTGTGCGGTCTGCTCGGGCCCAACGGGGCGGGGAAGACCACGTTGGTGCGGATCCTGGCGACGCTGGTGCGGCCGGACCGGGGGGAGGCCCGGGTGTGCGGGCACGAGGTGGGGCGGGAGGCCGCAGCGGTGCGGCGGGTGATCGGACTGGCCGGGCAGTACGCGGCGGTGGAGGAGGGGATCACCGGCCGGGAGAACCTCGAACTGCTGGGCAGACTCCACCACTTGGGGTCGGTGAAGGCCAGGGCGCGAGCGGCGGAGCTGCTCGCGGAGTTCGGCCTGGCGGAGGCCGCCGACCGCCTGGTGCGCGGGTACTCGGGCGGGATGCGCCGCCGGCTGGACCTGGCGGCGAGCCTGATCGCCCGGCCGCGGGTGCTGTTCCTGGACGAGCCGACCACCGGGCTCGACCCCCGCAGCCGACGGGAGATCTGGTCGGCGGTACGGGAGTTGGCGGCGCAGGGCTCGACCGTGCTGCTGACCACCCAGTACCTGGACGAGGCGGACCGGCTGGCCGACCGGATCACCGTGCTGGACCGCGGGCGGGCCGTCGCCGACGACACCCCGCAGCGGCTCAAGGCCGCCATCGGCACGCTGGTGGAAGTCACCCTGTCCGAGGACGCCGACCTGGACCGGGCCCGCGCCGTGCTGGCCGTGCTCACCGGCGGCGCACCGGCCGTCGACGCCGGGCAGCGCCGGGTCAGCGCCGTCTCCGATCCGGCCCGGCCGCTCGCCCTGCCGCGCCTGGTACGGGAGTTGGACGCCGCCGGGGTGGTCGCGCTGGACGTGGCGCTGCGCACCCCCTCGCTGGACGACGTGTTCCTCGCGCTGACCGGCGCGGGCGCTGCGGAGCAGACGGAGACGGCCGCATGAGCGCGATGACGATGCCCGTGGACGCCGCCGCGTCGGCCCGGCGGATCCTGCTGGTGTACCGCCACTCGCCCGGGCTGCTGGCGTCCTCGCTGCTGGTGCCGGTCGCCATGGTCGGGGTGTTCGGGTACGTGTTCGGCAGTGCGATGAACGTGCCGGGCGGCGGCTACCGGGAGTTCCTGATGCCCGGTCTGTTCGCCCTGGTCGCGCTGAACGCCGTGATGCCCGCCATGGTCGGCGGCGCGCGGGACGCCGGGCGGGGCGTCACCGACCGGCTGCGGTCGATGTCGGTGTCCCGGTTCGGTCTGCTGACCGGGCAGGCGCTGGCGGACCTGCTGGTGGCCGCCGTCGTGCTGGTGCCGACCGCGCTGGTCGGCCTGGCGGCGGGCTGGCGGATCCGGCACGGGCTGGGCCCGGCGCTCGGCGCGTTCGGCCTGCTGCTGCTGTTCCGGTTCGCCTGCGGCTGGGTCGGCACCGCGCTCGGCCTGGCCGTCGGCAAGGAGGACACGGCCGGTCAACTCGCCGTCCTGACCATCCCGTTCTCGATGCTCACCAGTGCGTTCGTCCCCACCGGCGGCATGCCGGGCTGGCTGGCCGCGATCGCCGGGTGGAACCCGGTCAGCGCCGTGGTGGAGGCCACCCGGCAGCTGTTCGGCAACCCGTCGGCGCCCGGGGGCGCCTGGCCCGCCCAGCACCCGGTGGCCGCCGCGCTCGGCTGGTGCGCGCTGCTGCTGGCGCTCGCGGTGCCGTTCGCCGTGCGGAACTTCGCCCGCGCCGGTCGCTGACGGTCCGTCAACACGACTCCGGGCGTTAAATACTGGACAACCCGGCCGGTGCGGCAGAGGGTTGGGCGTCATGGAGTACACCCACCTCGGCCGCACCGGCCTGTCCGTGTCCCCGCTGTGCCTGGGCACCATGAACTTCGGCGTGCACACCGAAGAGGCCGACGCGCACCGCATCATGGACGCCGCGCACGGGCACGGCATCAACTTCTTCGACACCGCCAACGTCTACGGTTGGGGCGAGAACAGGGGCCTCACCGAGACGATCATCGGCAACTGGTTCGCCAAGGGCGGCGGCCGGCGCGAGCGCACCGTGATCGCCACCAAGCTCTACGGCCCGATGGGCGACTGGCCCAACGAGGGCCGGCTCTCCGCGCTCAACATCCGCCGCGCCGTGGACGCCAGCCTGCGCCGCCTGCAGACCGACCACATCGACCTGTACCAGATGCACCACATCGACCGGGACACCCCCTGGGACGAGATCTGGCAGGCGATGGAGGTGCTCACCCTCCAGGGAAAGATCATCTACGTCGGGTCGTCCAACTTCGCCGGCTGGCACCTCGCCCAGGCCCAGGAGGCCGCCCGGGCCCGGCACTTCCTCGGCCTGACCAGCGAGCAGTCGATCTACAACCTGATCGAGCGCACCGTCGAACTCGAGGTCGTCCCCGCCGCCCAGCACTACGGCCTCGGCCTGATCGCCTGGTCGCCGCTGCACGGCGGCCTGCTCGGCGGCGTGCTGCGCAAGGAGCGCGAGGGCGTGCGCCGCACCCAGGGCCGGGCCGTCGACACCCTGAACGAGCGGCGCGAGCAGATCCAGGCGTACGAGGACCTGTGCGACGAGCTCGGCCACGAGCCCGGCGACGTCGCGCTCGCCTGGCTGCGCACCCGCCCGGCCGTCACCGCGCCGATCGTCGGCCCCCGCACCGAGGAGCAACTGACCGCCGCGATGCGCTCGTTGGACGTCGAGCTGGACGCCAAGACGCTGGAGCGGCTGGACGAGATCTTCCCCGGCCACCGCACCGCGCCGGAGCACTACGCCTGGTGACCCGGCGCCCCCGGGCGCGGCGAGCGCCCGGGGGCAGCGCCCCGGCGGCCGGTCGGCCGGCCCCAGGGGGCGGCGGTCACTGAGCGGTGGTCACTGCGCGGCCGGGAGTGGCGCGGTCGGAGGTTCGGCCGGGAGTGGCGCGGTGGTCACTGCGTGGCCGGGAGTGGCGCGGTCAAAGGCTCGGCCGGGGTGCGGGTGAGCAGGTGGTGGCTGCCGCTGTCCGGGTCGCCGATGAAGACGAACAGCTCCAGCCGGTGCTGCCGGTCGCGCTTCACGTGGAAGCGCCAGCGGTAGGCGCTGGGCGGCTCGGTGTTCGACGGGGAGGGGCGCGCGTCGGGGCGGGTGTCGACGGCCGTGCGGGTGGTGAGGTCGAGGATGAGCCGCTGGCCGGCCTCCTCGTCGGTGAGTTCCCAGCGTCCGGCGCCGGACAGTCGCCAGCCGTCGTCGTAGGCCCAGTCCTGGCCGTCCAGCCGTTCGACGGTGGCGGTGCCGTCCTGGTGGAGCGTCAGGTGGGCCTGCTGGTCGCCGTCCCAGCTGCCAGCGGCCTCGGCGGCGGTGGCGTCGTGCAGCCCGGTGCCTTCGTAGTACTGCGCGACGCCGGCGCAGCCGGTCAGCAGCAGCGCGACGGCCGCGAGGACCGCCGTCCGGGGGCGGTGGCCGCGCATGGTTCGTTCCCGTGCCATGTTCCCCTCCCAAGGGTGACGGGCTCACCCTGCCAGAGAAGTTGAACGCGTTCAAGTTTCTCGCGGGAGTATGCATCGCCGCAGGTGGGAGGGTGGTCGACGGTGTCGCGGGCGAGGGTGCGGGAGAACGGGATGAAAGTACGTCAGGATGACCGGGTGAAGCCGATCAGTCATGCGGTGCCCTACTACTCCCAGTGGGAGTCGCCCGAACTCGTGCCCGACATCCTGGACGGCACGCTGCGGGCCGCCGACGATCCGCTGTGGGAGCGGTCGGGCGCGGCCGACCAGGCCGAGTACGAGTACTGGTCCTGGCGACTGTGCGGCATGGCCTGCCTGCGGATGGTCCTCGACCACTGGTGGGGCGTCGCCCCGGCGCAGGTCCGGCTGGCCGAGGAGTGCGAGCTGGCCGGTGCGTACATCCGGCACCCCGACGGGCGGCTCGACGGGCTGATCCACTCGCCGTTCGCCGCGTACGTCCGGGCCCGCTGGGGCCTGGACGCGCAGGCGGTCAGCCCGCTGCCCGTGGAGCGGCTGCCGGAGGAACTCGCCCGGGGCGTGCTGCCGATGATCTCCGTCCACCCCGCGATCCGGACCCTGGCCCCCGAGGTCCCCCGCCTCGGCGGACACCTGGTGCTGGCCGTCGGCGCGGACGACGACGCGCTGTACATCCACAACCCGTCCGGCTTCCCCGACGGCTCCCAGCGCGCCGCCCGCGTCCCCTGGGCGGACCTCGACCGGTTCTACGCCGGCCGCGGCATCCTGCTCGGGCCGCCGCCGACAGCTTGAACTGTGCTGTGACGGGCGGCTGTTGACGTTCCGTCGGCCCGGGTCCCGGGTCCCGGGTCCCGGGTCCCGGGTCCCGCGTCCCCGCCGGTCGGTCCGGCGAGGACGTACCGGGCCGGAGGCGGCGTCAGGAGGCGTTCGGCAGACCGATCGGCGTCGTGGGCGGCAGGTCGGCGCGACACGCGGTGGAGATCGGGCGGAGCGCGTCGACGAGTTCGTCGAGCTCGGAGCGGTGGAAGTGCGTCCAGACCCGGGACGCGGCCAGGTCGGTGGCGGCCTCCAGGGCGACGTGGCGACGGCGGCCCTCGGTGGTCAGCGACCCGTCCGGCTTGAGCCACTGACGCTCGATCAGGCGGGCCGTCGCCTCGTCCCACTCGGCGTCCGTCCACCCGCGGTGCGGCTGCATGGTCTCCCGGCGGGTGTCCAGCGCGCAGCGCACCACCAGCGCCTCGCAGCCGTCCAGGCCCTCCGCGACCAGCGCCGCCACGTGCCCGTCGCCGCGGTGCTCGCGCAGCACCGTGGTGGCCTGCCACAGCCGGGCCAGCCGACCGTCCTGGGCGGGCAGCGCGGCGTTCGCGGCGGCCAGCACCCGACCCGCGCAGTCCAGGCCCTCGACGGCCCGCTCCAGCAGCTCCACCGAACGGTCGATCAGATTCGGCTTCACCTCCGCGAGCACCCGCCCGAGCGCGCCGGTCGCCCCCTCGACCCGCGCCTGCAGGGCCTGTTCGGGCGTGGCCCGGCCCCAGATCTCCGGCAGCGCGCGCTCCACCATCTGCGGCGCGAAGTTGAAGAACGCGGCCACCACCGGCGCGGCCTCCACCGCCCCCAGCGGCGCCGACCGTCCACCGAAGTAGCCGCGCCAGTAGCCGCGCAGGCCCGCCGCCTCGTACGCGGCGCGGGCCTCCGGGGAGAAGTAGGTGAGCGCGTGAACGGGTTCGAACAGCCACCACAGGGCACGTGCGGGGTGGACGACCTGGGTCATCGGATGCCTTTCGGTGAGGGTCGAGCTGAGGGTCCCACTGCTTCGTGAGCCTGCCAGAGCGGATCGGCGGCGGGAAGGGAAGATGTTGCGGCCGTGTGAACATCCCGGCACCCCGGCAGGCGCCTGATCAGCGGTTCGTGCGACGCGAGCCGACTCCCGGGTGGCGTGGTCGCCAGGGTGCTGCGGACGACTGCCGTTCCACGGGCGGCGTGGTCGTCGGGGTGTTGCGGACGACTACCGTTCCACGGGTGGCGTGGTCGTCGGGGTGCTGCGGACGACTACCGTTCCACGGGCGGCATCGCGAGCGGGTTGATCGGCATCAGCTCCCGGCAGATCGCCGCGATCGGCCTCAAGTCGGCCGTCAGGCGGTCGAGTTCGTCGGGCGACAGCCCCTCCCAGACGCGGCCGGCCGCCAGGTCGGTGGCGGCCTCGACGGCCCGGTGCCGGACCAGGCCGAGCTCGGTGACCGCCCCCTGCGGCGTCAGCCAGCCCCGCTCGACCAGCCGTCCCGCGGCTGCCTCCCACTCCTCGTCCGTCCACCCGCGCATCGGCTGGAGCACCTTGCGGTCGGCGACCAGCGTGCAGTGCAGCACCGGCGCCTCGCAGCCGTCCAGCCCGGCCGCGACCAGTGCGGCCACATGGCCGTCCCCGCGGTGCTCGCGCAGCAGGTTCGCGGCGTGCCACAGCCGCCCGTGGACGTCCGCGGGTCGGGGCAGCGCGGCGTTGGCGGCCGCCAGCACCCGGCCGGCGCAGTCCAGTCGGCCCACCGCCTCCTCCAGCGCGGCCGTCGCCGACTCGACCCGCGCGGGTTCCACCGACTCCAGCAGCCGGGCCAGCGCCGCCGCCGCGCCCTCGGCCCGGGCGGCCAGCACCTGCGCCGGGCTCGCCTGCGACCAGATCTCCGGCAGCGCCCGCTCCACCCTCCGCGGCGCGAAGTTGAAGAACGCGGCGATCACCGGCGGCGCGTCCGCCGCCCCCAACGGAGCGGCGCGGGTCGCGACGTAGCCGCGCCAGTCGGCCTCCAGCCCCAGCGCCCCGAGCGCCGCCAGGTTTTCGGGCTGGAGGAAGGCGACGGCGTACACCGGCTCGAACAGCTGCCACAGCGCGCGGGCCGGGTGGACGGGAGCGGACATCGGGAGACCTCCCACGGAGACCTTGCCGACCGGGCGAGCCAGGTGGGCTCTCGCGGCCAACTCGGGCGGACGGCAACTTGGTTGGGACGAGGGTGATCCCGGTGGGGCCGGGGATCGTCCACGTGCTGATGACCATAGCGACGGCCGGGCAACCCCGGCCGGGATGTGATGACGATCACCCGGCGGCCGGGGTGTGCGCTAGCCGGTGACGCGGCGCGGGATGATGTGACGCGGCGCCCGGTTCCTGCGGCGCCGCCACCCCTTGCTCACGCTCTCGCACTCTCGCACGAAGGTAGTCGGTCATGGCGCAGATCAACCCCAGCATCCTGTCCGCGGACTTCGCCCGCCTCGCCGAGGAGGCCGAGGCGGTGCGCGGCGCGGACTGGCTGCACGTCGATGTGATGGACAACCACTTCGTCCCCAACCTCACGCTCGGCGTGCCGATCGTCGAATCCCTGGCCCGGGCCAGCAGCACCCCGCTCGACTGCCACCTGATGATCGAACAGCCCGACCGGTGGGCCCCGCAGTACGTGGAGGCCGGCGCCGGCTCGGTCACCTTCCACGTGGAGGCCGCCGCTGCGCCCGTCCGCCTGGCCCGCGAGATCCGCGCCAAGGGCGCCCGGGCCGCCATGGCACTCAAGCCCGCCACCCCGATCGAGCCCTACGAGGACCTGCTCCCCGAACTCGACATGCTGCTCATCATGACGGTCGAGCCCGGCTTCGGCGGCCAGGCCTTCCTCGACATCATGCTCCCCAAGATCCGCCGCACCCGACAGCTGATCGACAAGCACGGCCTCGACCTCTGGCTCCAGGTCGACGGCGGCGTCGCCCCCGCCACCATCGAGGCCTGCGCGGAAGCCGGCGCGGACGTCTTCGTCGCCGGCTCGGCGGTCTACGGCGCGGCCGACCCGGCCGAGGCGATCCGGGCCCTGCGGGCCCAGGCCGAGACGGCGACGGCGGCGGCCGGGTGGGGTTGCCGGCACTGAAATTGCCGCGAGGACGGGGGCCCTGGGGGCGGGGCGGTCGCCGCAACTGCGGTGCGGGCGGGGCGGTCGGCAGCCGATCGTTCAGGGCGGACTCCCGGTGGAGGGCTCCCGGCGGCGGACTCGGTGGCGGACTCGGTGGCGGACGTTCGGTGGCGGATGTTCGGGGGGCCGGACTGAAACCGGACTGTGTCCGGGCGGCGTCACGTGAGGCGTCCGGCCTGTTGTCGGGCGGCGTCACGTGAGGCGTCCGGCCTGTTGTCGGGCGGCGTCACATGCGGCGTCCGGGCTGTCGTCGGGCGGCACGGTCATGGTGGAGCGGAGCAGGGGTGGGGGCAGAGGTGCAGGTGGCGGGGGAAGTCGAGGGTCTCGGGGAGCGGGAGCGGGAGCGGGAGCCGGAGACGGCGGTGCCGAGTCTCGGGCGGCGGCGGTTGCTCGGGGCGCTCGCTGTCGCCGTGGTCGGTGCGGGGGCGGTCGGTGGGGCGATGGTCGAGGACGTGCTGCCCGGGGGTGCGCGACTTCGACGGGCGTTCGGGATGACCGGTCGGGACGGCGCGGTGCCCGGCTTCGCGGCCGGGGCGGTGCGGACCGCGACCGAGCACTCCCGGGCCCGCGGCCGCGATGTCCAGCTCGTCGTCATGGACCCGCCCGGTGCGGACCGTCACGACCTGCCGGTCTGCCTGGCGCTGCACGGGCACGGCAGCGATGCGGCGGCGTTCGTCGATCTCGGGGTGCCGCAGTTCCTGGCGGCCGCGGTGGCCGCGGGCGTCCCGCCGTTCCGGATCGTCGCGGTGGACGGCGGAGACATCTACTGGCATGCCCGCAGCGTCGCCGACGACCCGATGGCGATGCTCACCACCGAACTCCCGGGCTGGCTCGCCGCCCGCCAACTGGCCGAGCCCACGCGGGTCATGGGCATCTCGATGGGCGGCTCGGGCGCCCTCCAGTACGCCCGTGCCCGGCAGGGCGGGGTGTCCGCGATCGCGCTGCTCAGCCCCGCGCTGTTCCGCAGCTGGGAGGACGCCCGCACCGTCGACGCCTACCGCGACCGGGCCGACTGGCGCGAGCACGAGCCGTTGCAGCACCTCGGCGAACTCGGCCAGGTCGGGCGGATCGGCGTCTGGTGCGGCACCGAGGACCCGTTCTGCCCGGCCGCCCGCAGACTCTCCGGCGCGCCCGGCGTCCGGACGCACTTCCCGCGCGGCCTGCACACCGGCGGGTTCTGGCGGCGCGTCATGCCGGACGCGGTGGCGCTGCTCGGGGCCCGTTGACCGTTCGGGTCACCCCGGTCTGTCGCTACGGGGGGCGGCGGGGGCAGCGGCCGATACTGGCCGCCATGAGCAACCTCGATCTCAAGCCCACCCCGGCGGTCTGCGGGCAGCAGGCGACGACCGGCCCGGTCAAGGATCTGCTGACCGGCCGTCAAGTGCCCCTGGGGGAGTCCACGGTGGTGCGGCGGCTGCTGCCGAACCTCGGGCGGCGGATGGTCGGCGCCTGGTGCTTCGTCGACCACTACGGGCCGGACGACATTGCGGACGAGCCCGGCATGCAGGTGCCGCCGCACCCGCACATGGGTCTGCAGACCGTCAGCTGGCTGCACGAGGGCAGCATCCTGCACCGCGACAGCCTGGGCAGCCTGCAGACCGTCCGTCCCCGCGAACTCGGCCTGATGACCTCCGGCCGGGCCATCTCGCACTCCGAGGAGTCCCCGCGCGACCATGCCCGGCTGCTGCACGGCGCCCAGCTCTGGGTGGCCCTGCCCGACACCCACCGCCACACCGCGCCCGCCTTCGAACACCACCCCGAACTCCCCGTCGTCACCGCCGACGGCCTCACGGCCCGCCTGATCCTCGGCACCCTCGACGGCGCGACCTCCCCCGGCACCACCTACACCCCGCTCACCGGCGCCGACCTCACCCTCCGCGAGGGCGCCGCCCACCGCCTCCCGATCGAGCAGGACTTCGAGTACGCGGCCCTGTCCATGTCCGGCAGCGTCGAGATCGACGGCGCCCCGCTCGAACCCGGCTCGATCCTCTACCTCGGCTGCGGCCGCCACGAACTCGCCCTCCGCGCCCGCACCGACGCCGCCGTCCTCCTCCTCGGCGGCGAGCCCTTCGACGAACGCCTCGTCATGTGGTGGAACTTCATCGGCCGCACCGGCGAGGAGATCGCACAGGCGCGGAGCGACTGGGAGAAGGGTTCACGCTTCGGTGAGGTGCACGGCTACGACGGGGCCAGGCTGCGCGCCCCGGAACTCCCCGACATCCCGTTGAAGGCACGAGGGAGGGTGCGCTGACCAGCGGAAACGTGCGCCGATCGATGGTCCGGAGGCTGGTGCTGCCTCCAGGAGTGGCACTCCGGGGACGTCGCCGACCCTGCCCGGACACCTCCCGTCACCCGCCTACTTGCCCACGATCCCCGCCCGCCCGATGTGGGGCAGCGTCTTCTTCACCACCGAGGACGGGAAGGCCGTGATGCCGCGCGAAATCCGAGTGTCGGTAGGCGGGCAGTTGCCGGTGAGGACGCGGGCGTTGGGCGCGGCAGACGGTGGGCGGCGTTTCGCGGACGAGCTGGGCGAAGCGTTCGCGGCTGCGCTGCTGGTGTTGTTCGGCCTGTTCGTCGGTCCGGCCCTCCGCGCTGGTGTCGTCGTCCCCATCCTCCGTGTTCGGCGAATCGGTGCGGTCACTGCACTGGGCGATGCGGTTTGTCAGTGCCTGTGCGTGGGCATTGCCCCGAGGCCCGTGGACCGGCAGGCAGCCTGGGACCACTCGTCGGTACCCGTCAGCGCCAGGAACCGGCCGCAGCATCCTCCTTGAACTCGGCCCTCGACTCCCACGGTTGGACTGCCCCCACGAACAGCTGCCACTGACAACCGCTGCCTTGGTAGAAGAGGTGCTCCTCGTCGGAGAGGTTCACGGCGGACTTGGCGGTGGGGCTGAGGTTGCCGCACTTGTCGGTGCCCTGGAAGTTGGTGAGCACGGTCATCTCGCCCTGGAAGTCCTGTTCGGCCCAGAGGCAGACTCCGTGGAACTCGTCGCGGTCGGTGAGTGCCTGACGGCATGCTGTCGTGGGGCTTTCCGCCTGTGCGGCTGCTGCGAAGAGGCCGGCGGCAGCCGTGGTGGCCGTGCCGATCGCGAGCAGGGCCACGGCAAATCGATTCCTCATCGGACCCTCGTTCCCGTAGGTGTCGGTCGAGTGCGCCTGTCGGAGTGCGCCGAGGGTGGGTTTCCTCTCGGGCTGCCCATTTCCGGTAGGGACTGGCGGGATGTGCAGCGGTCGCGGCTTCGGTCCTTCCGCTGCGGCAGGCCTCTGTCAGGGGATCCGGCTGTTCGCCCGCAAGGCCCGAGACGCCGGAAGGCCTCCGAACCGCTCTGCGAGACAAGGCGGTTCGGAGACTCAGGGCGGGGCGGCGAATGGGGGACGCCACCCGCAGCTGCCGATCGTCGACGGGAGAAGCCCGAGGACTACCCGCCGGCTTCCGTCAGCGCCAGGACCCGGCTGCGGCGCTCGGCCCGAAGGTGGCCTGCGACTCCCACGGTTCGATCGACGTCAGGAAGTTCTTCTCCTGACACTTGGTGAACCGGTAGAACAGGTGCTCCTCGTCGGAGAGGTTCACGGCGGACTTGGCGGTGGGGCTGAGGTTGCCGCACTTGTCGGTGCCCTGGAAGTTGGTGAGCACGGTCATCTCGCCGCGGAAGTTCTGCTCCGACCAGGTGCAGATCCCGTAGGTCTCCTCGAGTTCGTCGAGAGCCTTGCGGCAGGTTGTCGTGGGGTCTTCCGCCGCCGCGGTGGTGGCGGTGAGGCCGGCGACGCCCGTGACGGCCATGCCGATTCCGATCAAGGCGATGACAGGTCGAGACCTCATGAGGTCCTCGCTTTCGTTATTCATGGTCAAGCGCGCACCTGATGGGGCGCACGAAGGCGACACTCTCACTTTCTCCAGAATGTTCTGTGTACTGACTCACTGGCGTTCGAGTGGAATTGCAGCCCCACTGAAGCGACGGTTGGTCAGCGCCAGGATCCGGCTGCGGCGTCCGAGCCGAAGGTGGCCTGTGACTGCCCCGGTTTGATCGATGTCAGGAAGTTCTTCTCCTGGCACTTGGTGAACCGGTAGAGCAGGTGTTCTTCGTTGGACAGGCTCACGGCGGACTTGGCGGCGGGCCTGAGGTCGCCGCACGTGTCGGATCCCCAGTAGCCGGTGAGTACGGTCATCTCGCCCCGGAAGTTCTGCTCCGTCCACAGGCAGACCCCGGGCACGGGCTTGTCCGTGGTCTTTCCGAGGGCATCGATGGCCCTGCGGCAGGTTGTCACGGGGTCTGCCGCCGCTGCGGCGGTGGAGGTGAGGGGGGTGGCGGCCGTGACGGCCATGCCGATTCCGATCAGGGCGATTGCGGATCGAGACCTCATGGGGTTCTCGCTTTCGTGATTCTCGGCCAAGTGCGCGCCGAGTCGGGTGGGTGGCAGGGGCGGCGATTGAAGAGTGTTCCGTGCACTGACATTGAGGGTGATTCCTGACATCTCCACCGGCGAAGGAGAATGACGGCTGCAGGTGCCCTCCTCGGTGAGGTCGAAAGGGAGAGAAACCTGCCCTGATGCGAGTTGCCGCCGACGCTTCCCGCCTTCGACGGCAGACGTCCTCCGGCTGCTGTCGGAGACGCCCCCGGGGTCGTTCCGCTCGCGCCGGTGACCCGTCAGAGCGGCAGCGGATCGCCGACGCCGAAGGGATGCCAGCGCAGGTCGGTGGCGAAGAGGAAGGTGTTCTTCGGGTGGGTGAATCCGCTGGTTCTGATCAGGTCCCACTTGACGGTGACCGTGCTGTCCTTCGGCACCGGCACAGCGAGGTTCGGTCCGGGGGCGTAGATCCGCTTGTCCAGGGGGCCGTCGCAGTAGATCTGGGCGACGTGCCGGGTGTCGGGCGCGTTCGGGGGCTCGACGGTCACCGTCAGTTTGGCGTTGGTGTGCTTGAAGAACGTTCGCAGCGTGGCGGTCAGCAGCCCGTCCGTTTCCGCGCGGAAGTCCAGTTGCTTTCTGACGGTCTTGGTCGTGGGCGGGGGTGTGAGCTCCAGCTGCGGAGGGTGGGCCGGGGGGCGGGCGAGGAGGGACAGGGCGCCCGTCACCGTCAGGTCACTGGTGGTCAGGTACGGCTCGGCGACGGTGACGAAGGTGGAGAGCCAGTAGTCGAAGGTGGGGGCGTCCTTGTCGCCGGTGTAGGCGTGCAGGGCGAAGCGGGTGTCCTGGTACAGCCGGACGCGGTGGTTGCGCTGGGCGGTGACGTCCACGGTCTTGGACCGGCCGGTTCCGGCGTCGAAGTACTCCAGTTCCACCTTGGCGTCGGGGGCGGGTTCGAACTGCCAGACCAACTCGGCGTCCTCGGTGGTGGGCACGACCTGCCTGAGCGGCCGGAAGTCGTGGAGGGCCAGCCCGGACGGGCCTTTCGGGCAGATCAGGACGGTGCTCGCGACGCGGCTGCCGTCGATGTCCTCCAGATCTTCTTCGATCGAGAGTTCCGCGTTCCCCTCCTGGGCGTTCACCGCGATGTTGGACAGCTCGAAGAACAGCGGCGGACTGCCGGGGCGGACAGTGGCGGAGCCCTCGTCGTTGGGGCTCGCCGTGGCCGTGCCCGGTTCGTCCGGCTCCCAGTCGACGGCCCAGCCGGGGGAGTGGCTGATCTTGATGTCGCCGGCCTTGTGGACGGGGGTGAAGTGGCTGCCCCCTTCTCCGAGGGCGAGCGCCAGGGTGATGGTGTTGCAGAGGCGTTCGGTCTCGGAGGAGTTGGTGACCTCGACGGTCAGGGCTCCCTTCGAGGGCTCGGACCCCGCGACGGAGATGGCGAGGGGCGAGGGCGTGGTGGGTGCCGCGTAGGCGAGGAGCGGCTGGTCGTCCGTCATGGGCTCGGCCCTCTGGTCGTGGTTCGGCTAGGCCCAGCGCCAGGCGATCTCGACGTCGTCGATCTCGGTCTCCGTCGACTCCCAGTCGGCTTCGACGGATGTGCGGTACGTGGCCGTGGCGAGGTCGATGATCCAGAGGCGTGCCTTGTTGTAGGGGTTCGCCGAGACGTAGCCGGCGACGTAGGCGTAGCGGCCGTTGGGGTCGACGGCCACGCCGCGGGGGTACTTGATGTCGGGCAGTTCGATGTGCTGGACGGTGCTGTCGGCCTTGGTGAGGTCCACGACGGCCGCGGCGTACTGGTCCTTGAGGGTCACTGCGCACAGCCGCGTGCCGTCAGGTGTCATGGCCAGACCCGTCACCAGGTTGCCCAGTTCGTCCGACCTGGGCGCGTCCTGTCCCTTGAACGTCTTGACCGACTTGCCGGCCGCGATCACGAACGCGACCGTGGCGCCGTCCACGCTGACGGCCACGAGGGGCCGGCCGAAGTCGGTGTCCCCGGAGAGCGTGCTGATGACGGATCCGTCGGCGGTGCTCGTCACCGGTACCTGTACGACGGAGTTGTCGGTGCGGACGCCGGGGTAGACCTTGTCGCCCTTGGCGGACAGGGCGATGCCGTAGACCGCTCCCGAGACGTTGTACGACGTCACCGTGAAGTCCTGGGTGTCCACGGCGCCGACGTCGACCCTGTGGAGCATCTTTCCCCACTTGTCGGTGTCGTCGCCGCCCGTCCACAGGTATTTGCCGTCACTGGTGAGGGCGCAGTCCCACAGGTTCTTGGTCATGGTCTTCGTGCGGATCACCGGGTCGTCGGAGGTGATCTTCGCCAGGTCGACCGCGACGATCCTGGGGCCGTTGACGAGGAAGCCGTGCCGGCCGTCGCCCGAGATGCTCCAGCTCGACCTGTCCCATGTGGCCCTCAGGTCGGCGCCCTTGATCACGGTACCGGTTGCGGTGACCGGTGAGGTTCCGGGGAGGGCGTCGGTGCTCAGGTCGATGGTGGTCCGGAAGCGAACGGGCTGCTTTCCGTCCAGGCCGGAGGCGTAGATGTCGGCGAGCGGGCGCTTGAGGGGGGCGTTCTTCCACAGGTCGGTGACGGCGCCGCCAGCCGCGGCCGTCAGGGTGCCGCCGGTGTCGGCGGTGCAGGTCCAGTACTCGTCGCCGGAGAAGAGGTAGCCGTTGGCGGCCTTGTCCGGCCAGCAGCCTCCGTCGATGCCGTGCGGCAGGGAGCTGCCCAGGGTGCCGTGCTTCTTCAGGCTGCCGCTCTGCAGGTTGAACAGCGCCCAGCGGGTGCCGCTGAAGAGGTAGACGCCCTTCGTGGTGTCCATGGCACCGCTGAGCTCGGCGAGGAAGTCGCCGGGCAGCTTGGTGACGTCGAAGGTGTTCTCCGGCTTGGCGTCGTCCTCGCTCTGCACCTCGTCCTTGGCGATGTTGTAGCGGACCAGGTGGTCGGGGCGCAGGAAGTAGATCTCACCCTTGGCTCCGAAGGCTGCGGGGTAGGGCCGGTGCCCGGCTGTTCCGGCCAGGCCCGGCCAGAACCAGGTGAGGTGCTGGGGCAGGTCGAAGGGGCTCTTGAACTCCCATTGCGTGCCGTTCAGTTCGTACCGGGCGGCCCAGGTGCCCCGGAACAGGTAGCAGGTGGCCTTGTTCGTGCCCGAGGCCGGGAGGGTGAGGGCGGCGGTGATGCCGGTCATGTGCGGTCTGTCCTTTTCTCGTCCGGGTGTTCAGCTGCTCTTCAACCGGCCCGTGCCGAACGGGAACCAGGTGATCTGGCCGCCGAAGCTGCCCGCCTCGGCCCGCATCGACAGCTCGACCTTGGCCCCTCTGGGCACCGGCACCAGGACGTTCTCCGGCACCCAGGCCGTGCGGGCGCAGGCCGCGGTGGCGCGGGTGGTCGGGGGTGTGCCCGAGGTGACGGAGGCGAGGAAGTCCACCGCCTGCCCGTCCTCCTCGCAGTCCAGCCGGGCCGCGATCAGTCCGTCGGTTTCGGCGCTCTTGTAGGTCCGGGTGAAGGGCGAGGTTTCGCCGGAGGTGTCTTCGAGCAGCGCGGTCGGCGTGCCCAGGAGCTGGACGACGCCGTTGCTGGTGAGCCGGCCCACCGTCAAGTCCGGTTCGGAGACGGTGACGGCGATGGTCCAGCCGTAGTCCGTGCCCTTGTACTTGACCAGCATCATGAAGGCCGTGGTCCGCTGAAGCGGCGGTGTGGTGTACTTCCCGTTCCCGTCCTTGTCCATGTACTGCTTCTCGTCCGCTTTGATCTCCGTCGTGTCGAAGAACAGGCGGTAGACCGGGCGGTCCTTCTCCGGCAGCCCTTTCCAGCTGATCTCGACGGTCTCGCCGTTCCTGATGCCGGAGTGCTTGGGCCGGAAGTTCGTCAGCAGGTTGTGCACGTCGGTCTTGGACACGATGAACGTGTCGGCGGCCGAGCCCGGGACCCCGGCGGCCGTCCAGTGCACGGTGCTGTCCAGGGCGACGGATCCCACGGAGCCGTGCGGGGCCAGCCCTTCGAGCAGCAGGGTGCGGGTCTCGCCCGCCGCCAGGTCGGCGGTGCCGGCGCTGTCGGGGAGCAGCGTGACCTGGGACCGGCCGGTGGCCCGGAGCTGCCAGCCGTCCGCCGGGTCGGCCAGCCGGAGCCGGTCCACGTCGGTGGTGAGGCTGCCGGGTCCGTCGCCGACCGGCAGCGACAGGGTGACCCGCTCGCACCGCAGCGTCTCGGTGCCGGGGTTGCCCACCGTCAGGCGCAGCGCGCTCGGCGCCCTCCGCTGGGCATCGCCGGTGTGCACCAGGCCGCTTGTGGTGGTGTCGAGCACGCAGACCAGCCGCTGGGCGGCGCTGGAGGTCGTGGTCACGTGGTGTTCCTTCGTTGCTGTTCCGGGGTGAGGGTGAGGAATCCGGTGCGGGCCACGGGCGCGGCGGAAGGCGGATGGGCGCCGCTGTTGGTGTCGGCCAGCGGGAGGCTCGACCAGGGGCCGGGGACGCCGGCGGGCGTGCGTTCCGCCCAGGACCAACTGCCCTGCCAGGCCGCCGAGGTGGGCAGTGCGACGGACGGTCCGCGGTCGCCCGGTACCGGTGTGCCCGGCAGCACGCCCGCCAGGACGGGGCCGGTGCGCAGCGCGGGCGACAGGGTGGCCATGGGGCCGCGGACGAACGGTTCGGGCAGGCGGGTGGCGACGGCCGGCAGGATGCCGCTGTGGGCGTGCACGGAGGCCCACGGGTCGATCAGCAGCGTCGCCCAGGCGGCGGCGGCGTCGGCGGCGGGCGGTGCGGCGGAGTCGTCGGCGTGGGCGGCCAGGACGCGGAGGTCGGCGGCCGCGTCGATCGGCAGCGGGAACGACGACTCCGGGTGCGGCGGCCGGTGCCCGGTGAACAGCCGGTGGTACGGGGTGGCCCTGCTGTTGGCCTTGGCCGGGTCGGTCGTGAAGTAGCCGACCAGGCCGTCGCCGGCCCGGTGGGCGTCGCCCAGCCGCACCGGCCAGCGCGCCGCGCGAAGGACGTTGCCGTCGTCGTCGCGCGGGCCGAGCGGGAGCCGCTTCCAGGTGGCGTCGTACAACGGGGGCGCGGCCAGGTCGATCCGCACCCTGGCCCGGACCAGGGCCAGCGGCCGTCCGGCGAGCAGCGTCCAGTGCGGGCCGGTGTGCTGGTCGGGGGGTGCGATGGTGTGCAGCGCGAGGTCGATGACCGCGAGCAGGTCGCGGAACGCCGGCGGCCCCTCGGCGGGGGTCTTCGGCTGCGGCTTCAGCAGCCAGCGCAGCAGGCCGCCGAGGTGGGGGTGAGCGAGGGTGAAGACGTCGGGGTCGGCCGTGATCCGGTCGCGGGTCAGCCAGGGCGAACCGGGCAGCGGCAGCCAGTCGACCCGCTCGGCGGTGGCGGGCCCGGCCACGTGCAGTTCGCCGAGACCCGCACCGTCGGCGCCGTACACCAGCAGGGACTGTTCCCTCGGGTTGGGCACCAGCCAGCCGCAGACCGGACTGTGGCCGGGATCGACGGGCTGGGCGCCGACGGGCACGGGCTGGTTGTCGTCGGTGTGGCGCAGCCACTCCAGGCAGGTGCGGGCCGGCTGGTGCAGCCGGGGCGGCAGTTGGACGTAGCGGTACTCCCAGCCGGCCACGGCCCGGTCGGCGACCAGCGGCCTGCTCGGATCGGCGGGGTCCGGGTCGGGCTGGACACTGGTCGCACGCCTGGGACGGATCTGCGCGGCCGTGGTCTCGTTGACGGCCTTGCAGACGCGGCCGAACTGGTCGACCAGGGTCAGTTCCTCGATGACGACCTGGGCGGAGCGCACCGGGTCGAAGTGGTGCAGGGTGGCGGCGGTCTCGGGGTTCGCGATGACGGGTTCGGTGGTCAGCAGGGGCCCGCTCGTCCCGCTGAGCGGGTCGAAGTGGTGGGACGGTTTGCGCTGGGCGAGCCAGGCGTTGAGACCGTCGAGGGACTGGGAGATCTGGTCGCGGTTGTGGTCGGAGCCCGCCTGATCGCGGATCCTCTGCGCCAGCGCGCTGTCGGTGACGTAGCGGCCGATGTACTCCTCGGCCCGGGCGCGCACCGCGAAGCCGGGCAGCGCGGACAGCCGGGAGCGGCCCTTGACGGTCTGGTAGGGCCGGGGGGAGGTGCCGTTCCACCGGTGGACCCGGCCGTCGAAGGTCCAGTGGGTGGCGGCGCCGCTCCCGCTGCCGGTCCGGTAGGGCAGCGGGTAGCAGTGCACCGCCCAGAGCAGGTAGAGCGGCTGCCACGGCTGCCGCCACAGGTCGGTGAACTCGGGCCAGACCCCGGCCGTGCCGTCGTGGTCGGTGATCGTCAGGGCCTTGCCGTCGTGCTTCAGCAGGCGCAGCGGGCCGCGTGGCCGGTGGTCGGGGCTGCCGGTGGGCCAGATCAGCCGGGCCGCCTCCTCCAGGACGGCGAAGTGGGTGAGCAGGGCGGTCACCGGGGCCCAGGTCAGCAGTGCGGTGACGGAGGACAGGTGGGCGGGGGCGGCCGGCACCTTCGTCGGCGTGACGGGCGTGCTTCCCTCCAGGGCGACCGCCTTCAGCAGCTGCCCGGCCAGGTGGCACGGCAGCGGGCCGCTGCGGGGGGCGGCCATGCGGGCGCCCTTGCCGCTGATCAGCACGACCGGGTCGGTGGGCCGCTGGTAGGGCGCCACGGGGACCCGCTTGACCTCGCGGTGGGCGGCGAGCGGCTTGCCGGTGGACAGCTTGTTGTCCCGGCGGTACGCGTCGATGCGGGCCTGCAACTCGGCGGGCGTGTTCCCCCAGGGGATCGCCGCGCGGAGTCCGCCCTTGCCGTCGATCCCGTAGCACCGTTCCTGCTGCGCCTCGGTCTCCTTGGCGAGACCGTCCTGGGCCGGGTCGAGTTGGACGGCGGCCTCGGCCAGGAAGGTCTTGATCTCTTCGGTCGGCTTCTTGCGGTTGTAGGTCCACCACCACAGGTCGTAGAGCCGTTCCCGCAGCCCGGCGAGTTTCCGGATCCCGTCGTCGAAGGACTGCTGGCGGGCGTTGAGGCTGGTCAGCCACGCCAGTTCGGCGGTGGCTTCGGTCGGGGGCGGCGGAGGGGACTGGGAGCCGGGGCGGTCGACGATCTGCCAGGTGAATCCGGCGGGTGAGGGCGCGAACCAGGTGCGGTGTGCGGCGTCGTTCATGATGTCGCGCCCGTGGTCGGTCAGGGCGTCGTCGAGCTCGTCGAGGACGCCGTGGTCGAACGCCTCCAGCAGCAGCCGGTCCTCGGCGGCGGCGCCCTCCCGCAGGGCCGAGCGGGCGTCGGCGGCGCTGTTGCCCACCGCCACGGTCAGGGCGCCCTTGGGGTCGGTGGGCAGATCGGAGTCGGGCAGGCCGTCCACCCGCCAGGCGAGCCCGAGGACGGTGCCCACGTACAGGGAGCGGTGCACGAGCGGGCTGCCGGCCGGCCGCTGCCAGCCGAGGGCGGCCAGCGCCGCCTCGAACCTGGCCCGGTCGGTGCCGTGGTGGCCGTACTCGCCGCGGAACTCCAGCAGTTCCCTGATCTGTTCGGCGGACAGCGGGTCCTGGTCCGCCGCCGAGTGCCAGCCCGCCACCAGGTAGCTGATCGTGCCGTCGGCGGTGACGTGCTCTCCGAGCGGGTCGTGGAACGACAGCACGTCGGCGTTGTACGACTGGAAGACCGGGAAGTCCGGGAGTCCGGGTCCGGCGGCGGTGAGGAAGGGCGCGTTCACGGGCTCCGTCCAGGCCGTTCCCGCCAGGTCGATGCTGGTGCCGAGCTTGGTCGCCCTGCCCTCGTGCAGGTACGGCACGGTGCCGTGGGACGCGTCCAGGTAGTCGCTGTGGACGAGCCAGCCACCGGCCGGGGGCAGCGGCGCGGCCGGGTCGGCGGGCCGGAAGTGGCGCAGCACCAGCCACCGGTTGGGGATGGTCGGGAAGGCGGGCCCGGTGGCCGGGATCCGGTCGGACGCGAGGTCGAGCCGCCCGCGCAGCAACGCGTCCGGGAGGCGCCAGTGCAGGTAGACACCGCGGGCCTGCTCGCCCGTCAGGGGGGTGGTGACGAACGGCTCCGGCTCCGGGTTCGCGGGCCGTTCGCGCTTGTAGAACTTCGGCACCCACCGGTAGAAGGGGTCCGCGCTCGCGTTGGTCAGCTTGTCGGTGGCGGCCATCGCCGCCACCTCGACCGGCACGAGCAGGGCTTGGGGGTCACTCATCGTCAGGGCGTTCCTTGTCCGTGGCGCGGAGAAGCCGGCCGGCTGTCACTTCGCTGCTTCGATGACCAGCTGGCACTGGGAGTTGAGGAGTTGCAGGCCGAGCACGCCGGGCGGCAACGCCGTGGCGGAGTCCCAGCGGGGCGGGCTCTCGCAAAGCCTGTCCTTCACGGCCGCCCGGAGCCTGCCGGTGTCCAGCACCTCACGCGTCCGGGCGGGGTTCTTCGGCTGCCGCAGCGGGACGCCGGTGAAGTCACGAGCCATGCTGGAGCCCACCTCGCCGTCCTCGGGCCGGGCGTAGCGCAGCTTGATCAGGTCGGTGCCGTCCAGGCCGAAGTGGAGCACTTGGGAGGGCTGCCGGAGGACCACGCTGTCGGGGGCCGCGGTGAAGAAGGCCAGCAGGAGGTCGGCGGCGAGGAACCGGGGAGCGCCGCTCAGCACGTCCTCCGCGCCCTTGTTGCGCCGGGCGACGACCTGGAGGCCCGGCCAGTCCCGGCACAGGGCGGAGCGCAGCAGCAGGCCGGCGGCCGGCGGGGCGGAGGCGGCGAGCACCTGCTTGGTGACTTCGTCGTGCAGGGCCAGGTCGAGGCTGGTGCACAGCCCGAGGCTGCCGGCTCCGGCCGTCAGAGCCCTGAGCCAGGCCGGGTCGACGTGGAACAGGCGGACGCTCTCGGGCGGCAGCAGCCCGGGGTCGGGCACCAGATGGTCGAAGGGGACGGCGGCGAGCAGTCTGGCCGGGTCGAGTCCGGCGCCGGTGACGCGGTCGAGGTACTGGGCGACCACGGTGCGGACGGCGGCCTGCGCGTGGGGGCCCGTGGTGGCGTCCACCACGGGTTGCAGCGTCGGTGCGTCCGGCTTCCGGGTAGCGGCTCCGGGGTCGGCGGCGGGTGCCGGTGGTTCGGCGAGCAGTGGGCCGTCTGTGGCGAGTCGGGCGAAGGCGGCGGTGGCGAGCCGGCCCGGGTGGGCGGCCGGAGCGCCGAAGGACTTCGCCTGGACCCGGCCGGTGTTGATGTCCAGCCCGCGGGCCAGTCGTTTGGCGAGTTCCTGGGCGGCCGTGGTGGCGGCCGCGCGGACCTCGCCGAGCGAGCGCGCCAGGTCGGTGTTGGCCAGCGTGATGGCCTTGCCCAAGGCGAACGCCGAGGCGTAGCCGACGTCGAAGACGCCGTGCGCCTGCGAGTAGATCAGGGCCTCCGCCTCCGAGGTGAGGGTGGTGGCGTCGACGGGCAGCGAGTGCGGCACCACGGGGGTGAACGGCCCGCGGTACCAGGCGTAGGTGCGTGCGCCGTCCGGGAGTTGGTGGCCGACCGGTACGAAGCCGTCGGCCAGCCGCTTGGAGACGGCGGTCTTCCCGGTGGAGCCGTCGGGCAGCCGCAGCGGCAGCCTGCCCGCGCTGTTGGCGGCGACCTGCTTCGCGACGGAGAGGAAGCTGGGGGCTGCGGTTCCGGACACCGCGAAGTCCCAGGACCACAGGGACACCAGCCGCACCTTCTCGGCGGGCTTCCCGTCGGGCATCAGCGGTGACCCGCCGGAGAGCTGCTTCGCGGTGAAGCCTTCGAGGGACACGACGTGCGCGGTGTACCGGCCCGCGGTGCGCGGCAGCCGGTTGGCGAGCAGCACCGCGTGGTCGCCGCCGCCGGTGCCGGAGACCCGCCGGACGTGGCTGAGCAGCGGCAGTTCGTCGAAGCGGGGCAGCACGTCGGTGAAGCAGTCGGCGGGCACGTCGACGGTGCGGCAGGACTCCGGGTGCTTGGGGTCCTGCTCCTCGGTGAGGGCGGGGAGCAGGACCTTGGGCGGCTGCACGTGCCCCGCGCCGGGCAGCAGTTCCTTCACCGACCGGGTCTGGTCGGCCCGCCCGGTGGCCGGGTCGACGGGCAGGTCCTTCTCGTGCAGGACGAGCAGCGCCAGCCACGGCACCTCGGGCCGCCCCTTGTCGAGGACGCGCTCCCACGGCAGGACGGCCGGGGCGAGGACGGCGTGCGGCAGGTCGTCGGCGAAGGCCCCGGCCGCCCCGGGAGCCGGGTAGCAGGCGTGCACCTGCTCGGGGGTGAGCACGAACCGGGGGCCGCGCACGTACAGGGTGCGGGACCCGGTGAAGGTCTGCTTGAACTTCTTCCCGTCCGCCGTGCCCTCGGCGGTGTGCTCGGCCGTGATGACGTACTTTCCGGTCGGTACGCCCGGCCAGTGGTCGTGCAGGGTCAGTTCACGGTCGGCACCGACCTGGTCCGTGGTCATGGGGGAGCCGCCTCAGGTCTCTGAACTGCGTGTCATCGGATCGGTACGCAGGTAGGAATGGATGTGCTCGGCGTAGTCGGCCAGCGAGTCGGTGAGACTGCCGCCGGGCGGGGGAGCCACCTGGCAGGCCGCGAGGGCGTCCAGCAGGGGTTTGCGGTCGGTGCCGGTGAGCTTGGCGGCGAGCTTGCCGCGGTCGTACGGCCTGGTGGGGGCGCTGCCGGACTGGGCGGTGGCGAGCAGCGGCTTCTCGGGAATCGCCTGCGTCTCGCGGCCGATCGCCGTCTCCGCGGCTTTCACCGTCCAGCCCGCGGGGGAGCGGCGCGGGGCTGTGATCAGGGCGCCCGTCAGCCCGTCGGTGAGTTCGGGTCTCGCCTTGGGCACGGGCAGCGGCGGGGCCTGGTCGGCGGAGCCGAGCGCCTTGCCCCAGAGGCCGAGCGGCACCTTGCCGGTGACGTGTTCGACCGTCCACCGGTAGGGGTCCTCGACGGGGTCGACGACGGCTCCGTCGTGCGTGACGGTGACCTTGTGCACGGATGTGGCGGTGGCCCCGGCCGGTCGGACGGTGATGGTCTTGCCGGGGTCGGTCTTCCCGGTGTGGCCGGGAGTGGCCAGGACAATCTGGGAGGCCGGAATGCCGGTCCGGGTCAGCACGGTGAAGCCGTCGCGGGACACCTCGCAGATCTCGTCGGGTTTCTCGGCCGCTCCGCCGGCGGGCTTCGCGGGCAGTCGGCCGGTTTCGACCAGCACCTGGACCACCGGGCCCGGCAGCATCTGCGCGACGAACCTGTCCCAGTCGAGGAGTTTCGGGTGGGCCGGCGGGTCCTCCCCGAAGCGGACGTCGAACGTCCAGCCGAACGCGACGTGCACGTGGGCGATGCCGCCGGTCGGCGGGCCCCACAGGTCGAGGTCGACGCCGATCTCCGCGCTGATCGGGATGAGGATGTCGATCCGCACGCCGATCCGCACCGACAGCGTCACCCGGAACTGGAACGGGTCCCACTGGATCAGCGCGTCGAGCACGGCGCGGCACCAGGCGTGGATGGGGCCCTCGTGGAACGCCACGTCGAGTTCGGCGCCGACCATGAACGCCGACGGGGTCAGTGCCGCGTAGCAGGCGCCGCGCAGCGACACCGGTCCGGCGTCCCACTCGATGGCGAGCCGCCTGGCTCTCGGGTAGTGGTCCGGAACCTGGAACTTCGGGTGGTAGCCGCCGACGGTCAGGACGAAGTCCCCGGCGTGCTGCGGGCCGAACCACAGGACGAACGCGGCATCACCGGAGAGTCTGCACGACGGGTGCACCAGGAACGAGCCCGGCTGGATCTGAGCCTGCACCCGAAGCGCGTTCTCCCGTGACGTGTAGGTCGCCAGCAGTGCCAGCGAGACATGTGCGTAGCGGGTACTGCCGGTCGACTTGAGCGGGAAGTCGGCGTCGGCCTGGCCGAGCAGCGCGAGGCTGATGTCCGAGCCGCTCAGGCCGAATTCGCCCAGTACCAGGGCCCGGGCGTGGATGAATTGGAATGAGTCGAACCGCAGCCCGGCGGCCAGCCAGACCCGCCCCGGGGCCTCACTGACCCACGGCTTCTTCCCGCCGGCGGACGTGGTGAGCGAGTCGGCGAGCTCCATCGCGTCCGTGCCGCCGCTGCCCGCCGCCGATGGCATGAACGGGAAGGTGTCGATCTCGGAGATGTCCGGCAGCCGGACGGTGCTGTTGTAGCCGAACCCGGCGGCCGCCCCCGTCACCCGGAACGGCGGCGGCCCGACGCCCTGCCCGGCCGGGAAGCCGAGCTGGCCGAAGACGAACAGCGAAGGCTGGGCGTCGACGCGCTGTGCGTACCCCGCGACGGCGCTGAGGCTGAAACTCGGCACGTTGATCACCGCGGCGCCCAGCAGGGAGACGAGGTAGCCCTTCCGGACCTGGTTGATCAGAGCGCCGGAGATCTCGATGGGCGGACGGGAGAAACCGATGCCCAGCCCGTCCAGCCTGGGGGTGATCCGCGCCGGATCATTCAGCGGGACGCCCAGGCCCATCCCGCGCCCGGCGAGCTTCAGCCCGCCCAGCTCGACCCCCGCGTCGACCAGCAGCCACACGGTGCCGTCGGCGAAGCCCACCCCGAGGCGGTCCACATGCACCGGCCCGAGGACCTGGTCCACGGTGTACCAGGCCGTCGACGGGGTGCCGCCCAAGTCGTTCCCGCCGGTCTGGACGACCGGCCCCTGGTTCGGCGGGGGCGGGGCAGGCGAACCGTTCTGCGACCCCAGCAGCAGGACCTTGCCGCCGAGCTCGACGTTGAGGCCCAGGCGGGTCCTGCCGGGCCAGGCGGCGTCGGGCAGCAGCAGGAGCTTGCCGTCACTGACCATCTCCGTCAGCAGCGCATTGACCAATGTGACGTCGGCACTGACCAGCGGCCGGTTGGCGACGTCGACCCGCAGGCCCGTCAGCCGGACATCGACCTCCTCCGGCACCTGCGAGCCCACCACCGGAAGGCTGGACAGGCCGGCCGACAGGTTGAGCCGCAGAAGCAGGAGCCGCAGGGCGGCGGCGCCCTTCGTCACGGGTACATCGGTCACGCGGTCACCCTCCAGCGAGAAAGCCGATGGACTGATTTGATACGAACTGCCGTCTTTTGTTGGATCTAGGTGATTTGTATGCGATGCGAGCCGTTTCCCGCGTGCGCCACTACTGCTCGAACGAGTGATATCGCCCGATCGGAGGCTGCGGCTTGATTTTCATGCCCCGCTCGGATAGATGTGGCCCGACCATTGCCTCGCGTGCGGCGTGGGCGGCAAAGGCTGCGATGGTCGGTCCCGGATTCCGTGGATTCGAAAGCCTGTCGGAAGCGCTTCCCCTGTGCAGCCCGTGGAGGGTCGATGCCGGTTGATGTGGTCTTCTTCAATGTGGGGCAGGGGGACTGCACCTTCATTCAGTCCTGGACGGTCGAGAGCGGCGCGCGGAAGGTGCTGGGGAGCGTGCTTCTGGACTGTGGGTCCACCAAGGCGTCCAGGCCGCTGAGTCCGTCCGGAGGGGGGTCCGGTGACGGCAAGGAGGAAATGGTCGCGCACCTTCGGGTTGAGCTGGACAAGCTCCTCAAGAGCCGCCCCCGCCTCGACTGTCTGATGGTCAGTCACCCGGACGAGGATCATTTCAATTTGATTGAAGAGGTGCTGTGGAAGGATGGAAAATCCCGCTATCAGATCGACCGTTTCCTCTACACGGCCGAGCCGGGTCACTACCGGGAAGGCGGAAGGGACTTCGTCCGGAACCTGATCGAGAAGAGCACGAACCTCACGAATGCTTCGGAGCGCTGCTACTACCCCGTCTCGCCGCGCCCGTTCGACATCGGCTTCGGAAGGGCGGGAGACGGCGCGCGACTTCTTCTGGTCAGCGCGCAGCTGCTGTCCCCGACCCCGGACCTGTGGTTCACCAGGCACTACGGCGTCAACGAGAGGGAGAGGGAGTACGTCAAGCAGCGGGAGGCGGCGGTCCGGGAGCGGGTCGCGGCCATCAGACTCGATCCGAGCGATCCGGACCATCCGGGGGCCAAGCCGGACCGCAGCTGGGCGAAGGGAATCACGGTCAAGGTTCGGGCGCAGATCGAGGGCGCGCCGTCCGAGGTGGAACGGCTGCGGAAACTCGCGGATCAGGTCTTGGTCGACGACAAGGGGCGGTGGTCGAACTCGATCAGCATCGTGCTGCTTCTGCTGGGAGCCAAGGCCTCGGACGGGAAGAGGCAGAAGGTCTGGCTGATGGCAGATGCCATCGAGGAGAACGAGACCACGATCGCCGAGCAGTACAAGAAGGCCGACCTGCCGGAGCTCGGTGGTGAAGCCCGGAATGTCTGGCTGAAGGTGGGACACCACGGGAGCAAGACCTCCACCAGTGGGCCGTGGATCAAGTGGCTCGCGCCGGGCGGAATGTTCATCAGCTCCGGGACCAAGTTGTTCAACGGTTCCTACATCCCCTCGTCCAGCCATGTGGACGCGATCCTGGCCGCGTGGCGCGGAATTTCGCCGAAGCCGGCCATCGGCCGGTCGGACACCGAACCGCACTGCTACGCGTACTACCAGGAACGCGTCAAGGGAAAGGGCCGTTCGGGCTTCGCCATGAAAGGGGCGGGTGCCAAGCCGGACGACGAGTCGGTCTTCACCAGCCTCTTCCTCAAGGAACGCAAGGCGACCAAGGCCACCCGGACCGGCGACATCCCCGCCGTCGACGAGTTCGGGCGGGACTGGCACCTCACCCTCGACCATCCGAAACCCGGTGACTACAGACTCAGGCTGCTGGGGGAGCACCCCCTCCCCTGACGAGGGTCGAGGCACCCCCGACGGCGCTGTTCAAGGAGGTCCCATGGTGTTGTCCGTTGCCGAGCTGCGTGCGAAGTTCGGCAAGACATTCGAGCTCGACCCCGGAACCACCGGAATCGAGGGGCTGGCGAACGAGTGCACCCAGTACCTGAAACAGGGAAAGCTCGCGCTCACCGACGCGCAGCCGAATGCGGACGAGTTGTGGATCGTCGGCGACCTGGACTGGAAGACCTACGGCACCGTCCGCAGCCGGGTGACGTTCCTGCCGGACCTGTTGCGGGAGAACGTCGCCGGCGTCCGGGTCGAGGCGCGGCTGCCGCCGGGCGCCGAACTGCCGGATTCGCTGCGGTCGGCGCGCAAGGCTGTTGACGGCCTCGGAGTGTCGGAGACCTGGTTCGTGTTCGGGGTGGAAGCGGGGCGTGACGACCGGGTGCGGGCGGGCACCGGCTTCGGGGTGGCGCTGGCCTTCCCGGACTCCGGCCAGGGGAACCGGCCCTATCTGTGGGGCTATCAGCCGGCCGCGCACGACGCCTGGCGGCTGGACGGACGCTTCGCTCCGGTCACCCTGGGCAGCAAGCCGGACAGCCTGAAGGCCCTGGAGAAACTGACCGGCCGCCCGGACGGCTCGGGCTACGTGCTGCCGAACGAGATCACGTCGGCCGTCGAGGACGTGCGGGTGAGCGCCTTGGCGGTGGTCTTCGACCCGGGGACGAACGCGGGAGCCGCCCGGCTGTTCACTCTGCAGGCGGAAGTGGAGCTGGGCCCGGAGTGGCGGATCTTCGACGGGAAGCTCGTCGTCCGCCGGCCGTGCGTCCTGGTGAACGTCATCGGGCCGAGAGGCGCCAAACCCCGGTTGAGCCTCATCTTCGCCGGTGAGGTCGCCGTGGACGACGAGATCTCCGTCGTCCTCCAGGTCGAGTACCCGAGTTGGCGGATCAGCGGACGGACGAAGCGGCCGGTCGGCCTGAAGAAGCTGCTCGCCACCTACGCCCCCGAGCTGCCCGCGATGCCGGACACCGTGATCAGCCGCCTGGACGTGTGGGGCGTACTGGTCGGCGAGGGCGCCGGGTACGGGTTCGACATCGCCTTCGACGACCTGTGGTCGATCACCGACGAGATCGCCCTGTCGGGTCTACAGCTGTCGATGGGCAAACAGGGCACTTCGCTGAGTGCGTCCCTGGACGCCGAGTGGGACCTCGGGGCAGCGGTCCTGGACGTCCACGCCGACTGGACGAAGGACCAGGGCTGGCAGCTCGCCGCGAACGCCTCCCACCTCCAACTCGCGGACGCCTTCGGGCTGTTCGGGGTGAGCGCGCCGGCGCTGCTCAAGGACGTCAGCATCGACCTGCTGTCGGTGACGTACGGGTCCAGGACCGGTCTGGGCTTCGCCGTCGTGGCCGGGTTTCCGTTGGGCAGCATCGATGCCGGATTCGAGATGAGGATCGGCCTCGCGAAGAAGAGCTCCGGATCCGGCTACACCCCGACGGTCGAGGCCGCCCTGTACCTGGAACTCCCGTCCGGCGATCCCGCGAACCCCCGGCTGCTGGAGTTCAGGATCGCCAACACCCAGACCTCCGACTTCACCGCGACCTGCACCGACACGGCCGGGGTGTCGCTGGCGGACCTGGCGAAGTTGCTCGGCGTGGCCGACGAGTCGGTCACCGAGCTGCTGGGCAAGCTGGGCAAGGCAGACCGGATCACGATCGGCTACTCCGCGGCCCGCAAGGCGGTCGTGTTCGCCGTCCACGAGAAGGAGACCGGCGGGGCGATGGTCTTCATCTCGGTCAAGCCGTAGGCGTACAACCGCATTTGCGGCGGTGGCTGATGCCCGGTCACCGCCTCCACCCGCACGCCCGACCTGGGCCGACCACCCGGTGCGGTCAAGGATCGAGCGCAGCGGTCGGCGTCACCAGGAAGGCGGCGCGGAGCCGGCCACTACCCCACCGGGAAATCCTCCCCCGGTGCCGGGCACGGATGGAGTCGACGCCGCGTGCCAGAACCGGGACGTGTGACGGAGGAAGCGGGCTGGGGGACGGGGCATGTACCTCAAGAACCGGCTCTCGGGGTGCTTGCACGCAGAGTCGTGGTACGCGGTGGGACTTCATCGGCCGCACCGGCGAGGAGGTCGCGCAGGCGCGGAGCGGCCGGGAGGACGGCACCCGGTTCGGGGAAGTGCGCGGCTACGACGGGCCCGGCTGAGCGCTCCGGCGGGGGATGTCGTGCCCGGACCCCTGATCCGTTGGTGGTCGGGTGCGGGGGGATCGGGGGTCCCGGCGGGCTGGGGAGGGGGGTGTCACCAGGTGACGGGCAGTGACTGGAGGCCGCGGAAGACGAGTTCCGGTACGTAGGTGAGTTCGGACTCGTCGACGGCGAGGCGCAGGTTCGGGCAGCGCTTCACCACGGAGCTGATCGCCACGCGCATCTCGCGGCGGGCCAGTATCGCGCCGAGGCAGAAGTGCGGCCCGTGGCCGAAGGCGAGGTGCGCGGCCGGTCCTTCGCGGGTGATGTCGAAGCGGCCGGGGTCGGGGTACACGGCGGGGTCGTGGTTGGCCGCGACGATGACCGGCAGGACCGGTTCGCCCGCGCCGAGTTCGACGCCCTCCAGTTCGACGGGCTCGGTGGTGACCCGGACCTCGGCCGAGGTGAAGAGCCTGCTGTAGCGCAGCAGTTCGTCGACCGCCGGTGCGATCAGGTCCGGTGACGAGCGCAGCAGCGCGAGTTGGTCCGGGTGGCGCAGCAGGGTCAGGAAGGAGTTGCCCAGCTGGTTGACGGTCGTCTCGTGGCCGGCGATCAGCAGGCCTTCGAGGTTGGCCAGCAGCTCGGGTTCGGTGAGGTGGTCGCCCTCGTCGTTGGCGGCGACCATCGCCGAGATCAACCCGTCGTCCGGCTGCGCCCGCTTCTGGCGGACCAGGTCGGCGAGCCAGGCCTGCATCTCGCCCTGTGCGGCCTGCAGTTCGTCCGGAGTGATGTTCGTGACGAACAGGCGCCTGGTCCACCTGCGGATGGCCTCCGCCTCGGAGTAGGGCACGCCGAGCAGCTCGCAGATGACCATCAGCGGGAGCGGGGCGCAGAGGCCTGCCACCAGGTCCGCGGTGGGATCGAGGGAGTCGAGCAGGGAGTCCACGACGGACTGCACGCGGGGTTCGAGCTGATCGACCATGCGCGGGCTGAACGCCTGTGACATCAGCTTGCGCAGGCGGGCGTGGCGCTCGCCGTCCAGGCTGGTGACCAGGAGCGGGTCGGTGGCGACGGACAGCTTCAGCGGGCTGCCCGGAAGCGTGGCCGCCTCCCGGCTGAACCGGCTGTCGCTCAGTACCTGGCGCACCGCCCTGTAGGAGAGGGCGAGCCAGACGTTCGCCGGACCGATCGCGGCGCGGACGACCGGAGCCTGCGCGAGCAGGGCCTCGGCCTCGGGCTCGTTGTCGAGGTGGTGCGGTGTGGTGAAGGGGAACGTGGCTTGCATCGCTGCCTCCTGACTGGGCGTCACCGGGCCCGGCCACCGGGTGCCGGGCGCGAACGGCCGGGACCGATGCGCGGATCGGTGACAGCTGGTTGGTGTGCCGCCGGGCGGTGGTGGTTCGCGATCGTCTCGAAGTCGGTGGTGGTCGAACGGTTCTGCCGGAGCTGTCGGCGGCGCCGGCGGTCGGTTCGCCCGAACCGGGTGGTGAGCGTCGTGCGGAGGTGTTCCCGGGCGGCCGGACGATGGTCGAGGACGTTCTTCTGCGCGAGTGCGGACGGGAGTCTAGGGCGTCGTCGCCGGCGGCGTCGACGGTTCCCGTGAACCCGGCCCGGTCGTGGCGGCGCCGGGCGCGGACGCACTTGCGCGACCGGGCCGGAAGGTCCATTGGCGGGTTTGCGACGGGTGGCCTGTGAGGAACGACGCGTTTCATGGGGCGTACGGGACCGATTTCGCCACAGTGCCCGCTGCTTCGCAGGCATATGACGGTGTGATGTGCTCCGTTTGAGACAGCCTGTGATCGACCTATGGCGATGGTGTGACGTTACTGCCATGCTCATCTGCGCAGCCGGACGATCATCGCCCCGGCCGCTACGCCCAGCGCTCAGCTCACCAGTGTCCTTTCCTCGAAGAGCGTCGCAGGCGCTGTCACTTTCGAGGTCCGCTCCACTGATCCAGACGCTCGAAGCGCGGTCGGGTCCGGGTTCGAACACCACCGGGTCGCCGGCTGCCCGTGCGCTCGATGATCCGGCCTCGTGCGCGGCCGGAGCCGCGGCATCGGGACTGCTACGGGAACGCCCCGCCTTTCTCCATCCCTCCGGCTCACGAGGTGTCGATGTGATGCGCTTCCCCTTGGACTCGGACGCCGGTCGTGTCGCTGTCGTCGGCATCGCGGGCAGGCTGCCGAAAGCCCCGGATCCGGCGGCGTTCTGGCGACTGCTGTGCGACGGGACCGACGCGATCACCGCGCCGCCCGAGGGCAGGCAGGGCGCACGGCACGGCGGCTACCTGGACCGGGTGGACGGCTTCGACGCGGCGTTCTTCGGCGTGTCCCCCCGCGAGGCCGCCGCCATGGACCCGCAGCAGCGGCTCATGCTCGAACTCGCCTGGGAGGCCCTGGAGGACGCCCGGATCGTGCCGGGCACGCTGACGGGCGGCCCGACGGGGGTGTTCGTCGGCTCGATGTGGGAGGACTACACGTCCCTGACCTACCCCGGCCACATCACGCCGCACACGCTGACCGGCACCAGCCGGGGCGTCATCGCCAACCGCGTCTCGCACTTCCTCGGGGTGCGCGGACCGAGCATGACGGTCGACACGGCCCAGTCGTCGGCGCTGGTCGCGGTGCATCTGGCGGTCGAGAGCCTGCGCCGCGGCGAGTCGGCGCTCGCCCTGGCCGGCGGGGTGAACCTCAACCTGACCGCCGCCCGCGAGGAAGGGGCGGAGGAGTTCGGCGGCCTGTCCCCGGACGACCGCTGCTTCACGTTCGACGCCCGGGCCAACGGCTTCGTCCGCGGCGAGGGCGGCGCCTTCCTGGTCCTGAAGCCGTTGGACCGGGCCCTGGCCGACGGGGACCGCGTCTACGGCGTCATCCGGGGCAGCGCGGTCAACAACGACGGCGCCACGCAGAGCCTGACCGTGCCCAGCGCGCAGGCCCAGGAACAGGTCATCCGCGAAGCCCTGGCCCGGGCCGGCGTGCGTCCCGCCGACGTGCAGTACGTGGAGCTGCACGGCACCGGCACCGCCGTCGGCGACCCCGTCGAGGCCGCCGCCCTCGCGGCGGCCTACCGCGACCCAGCCGCGTCCGGCGACGCCGACAGCGCCCTGCGGGTCGGCTCCGCCAAGACCAACGTCGGTCACCTGGAAGGCGCCGCGGGCATCGTCGGTCTGCTCAAGACCGTCCTCAGCGTGCACCACCGCGCACTGCCGCCGAGCCTGAACTACGAGACCCCGAACCCCGGCATCCCGCTCGACGCGGCGACCCTGCGGGTCCAGACCGCGCTGACCCCGTGGCCGCGGCCGGACGCGCCCCTGCTCGCCGGCGTGTCGTCGTTCGGCATGGGCGGCACCAACGCGCACGTGATCGTCGAGCAGGCGCCCGACGCGGCCGCGCCGGTCCGGCGGCCCGCCCCCGATGCCCGGCCGGCGCCGTGGATCGTCACGGCGCGGACCAAGCAGGCGCTGCGGGCGCAGATCGCGCGCCTGCACGAGCACGTGCGCAGCCACCCGGAACTGACCGGCGCCGAGGTCGCGCACGCACTGGCCACCACCAGGACCCGCTTCGCGCACCGCGCGGTCCTGCTCGACTCCGTCCAGGTCGCCGCCGACCGGGCCGGCACCCCGGGCCGCACCGTCTTCGTGTTCCCCGGCCAGGGCGCACAGTGGGTCGGCATGGGCCGGGAGCTGTACGCCGAGTACCCCGTCTTCCGGACCGCCATGGACGAGTGCGCCCGGGCGCTGGCCCCGTACACCGACTGGTCGCTGGCCGAGGTGCTGGACGGCGCCCCGCTCGACCGGGTGGACGTCGTGCAGCCCGCCCTGTTCGCGGTGATGGTGTCCCTGGCGGAACTGTGGCGCTCCTTCGGCGTCGAGCCCGACGCGGTGGTCGGGCACTCGCAGGGCGAGATCGCCGCGGCGTACGTCGCGGGCGCGCTGTCGCTGTCCGACGCGGCCCGGATCGTGGCGCTGCGCAGCCGCGCGCTGGTGGCGCTGACCGGCCGGGGCGGCATGGTGTCCGTGGCCCTGTCCGCCGAGCGGGCCGAGGACTACGTGTCGCGCTGGGACGGCGCGCTGACGGTCGCCGTGGTCAACGCCACCGGCTCGGTCGTGGTGTCCGGCGACACCCGGGCCCTGTCCGAACTGGTCGCCTCCTGCGAGGCGGACGGTGTCCGCGCACGCGTCGTCCCGGTGGACTACGCCTCCCACTCCGCGCACGTCGAGGCGATCCGCGAGCGGCTGCGCACCGAACTGGACGGCGTGCGGCCGCAGCAGGGCACCGTCCCCTACTACTCCGCGGTCACCGGCGGCCTCCTCGACGACACCACGGTGCTCGACGCCGACTACTGGTACCGCAACCTGCGCGAGCCGGTCCGCTTCGACCTGGCCACCGCCGCCCTGCTGGCGGACGGGCACGACGTCGTGGTCGAGGTCAGCCCGCACCCGGTGCTGCTGCCCGCCCTCGAACAGAGCCTGGAAGAGGCCCGCGAGCGGACCGGCGTGCCCGGCGTCGCCACCGGCACGCTGGGCCGCGACCGGGGCGGGGCGGACGTCTTCCTGACCGCGCTGTCCCGGCTGTTCGTGGCCGGCGTGCCGGTCGACTGGTCCCCGGCGGTCGCCGGGGCCGCGCCCGTCGACCTGCCCACGTACGCCTTCCAACGTCGCTCGTACTGGCTGCCCGGAGCGACGGCCGGGCAGGGCGGACGGACCCCGGCCGACCCGGGGACGCACGCAGCGGGGACCGCCGCGCCAGGCCGGGCGGACGGCGGCCCGGAGACCCATGACACCGGGGCGGGCGACACCGAGTCGGCCGACCCGGTCGACGTGGCCGCCGTGGTCACCGCGCAGATCGCGCTCGTGCTGGGCCACGAGGACCCCGCGGACATCGATCCCGCGCTCACCTTCAAGGAGCTCGGCCTCGACTCGGTCACCGGGCTCGAACTGCGCAACCGCCTGGCCGGCGCCCTGGACCGGAGACTCCCCTCCGGTCTGATCTTCGACCACCCGACGCCCGCGGAGCTGATCGACTGGCTGCGCACCGGCCCCGGCGACCGGTCGGCCCCCGTCACCCCGGCCGCCCACGACGACGACCCGGTCGTCATCGTGGGGATGGGCTGCCGCTTCCCCGGCGGGGTGGCCTCGCCGGACGACCTGTGGCGGCTGGTCGCGGACGGCGTGGACGCGATCGGCGACTTCCCGGACGACCGCGGCTGGGACCTGGGCCGCCTGTACGACCCGGAACTGCGCGGCGCGGGCACCACGTACATCGACCGGGGCGGGTTCCTGGAAACGGTGGCCGGCTTCGACGCCCCGTTCTTCGGCATCTCGCCCCGCGAGGCGCTCGCCATGGACCCGCAGCAGCGGCTGGTGCTGGAGACGGCCTGGGAGACCTTCGAGCACGCCGGGATCGACCCGGCCTCGCTGCGCGGCAGCCACACCGGCGTGTTCACCGGCGTCTGGTCGTCCGGCTACGCGACCGGGCCGGGCCTGCCGGAGGACCTGGAGGGCTACCTGTTCACCGGCGTCGCGACCAGCGTCACGTCCGGCCGGGTCGCCTACCACCTCGGGCTGCGCGGCCCGGCGCTGTCCGTGGACACCGCCTGCTCGTCGTCCCTGGTCGCAGTCCACCTGGCCGCCCAGGCCCTGCGCGCGGGCGAGTGCTCGCTGGCGCTGGCCGGCGGCGTCACGATCATGGCGACACCGTTCGGCTTCACCGAGTTCTCCCGCCAGCACGGCCTCGCGGTGGACGGCCGCAGCAAGCCCTTCGCCGCCGCGGCCGACGGCACCAGCTGGGCCGAGGGCACCGGCCTGGTGCTGCTGGAACGTCTGTCGGACGCCCGGCGCAACGGTCACCGGGTGCTGGCGGTCGTCGCGGGAAGCGCGGTGAACCAGGACGGTGCGTCCAACGGTCTGACCGCGCCGAACGGTCCGTCGCAGGAACGCGTCATCCGGCAGGCGTTGGCGAACGCCGGGTTGGAGCCGTCCGAGGTGGACGCGGTGGAGGCGCACGGCACCGGGACCACGCTCGGCGACCCCATCGAGGCCCACGCCCTGCTGGCCGCCTACGGTCAGGACCGGGACGAGCCGTTGTGGCTGGGTTCGGTGAAGTCCAACATCGGCCACACCCAGGCCGCCGCCGGCGTCGCGGGCCTGATCAAGATGGTGATGGCGATGCGGCACGGGCAGTTGCCGCGGACCCTGCACGTGGACGCGCCCTCCCCGCACGTCGACTGGGCCTCCGGCGGCGTCCGGCTGCTCACCGAGGCCCGGCCGTGGCCGGACCACGGCCACCTGCGTCGCGCCGGCGTCTCGGCCTTCGGCGTCAGCGGCACCAACGCCCACCTGATCATCGAGCAGCCCGCCGAGCCGGACTCCGGCCGCCGCTCCGAACCCACCGGCCAGGACGCCCCCACCGCCTGGCTGCTGTCCGCGAAGACCGACGCCGCGCTGCGCGCCCAGGCCGCGCGGCTGCACGCGTACGCGACCGCCCACCCCGACGTCCCGGCCGCCGCGATCAGCCGCGCACTGGCCGCCCGCACCCGCTTCGAGCACCGGGCCGCGGTGGTCGGCGCCGACCGGGACGACCTGCTGTCCGGCCTGGCCGCGCTCCCGCCGGGACTGCCGACCCGTACCGGCGGGACGGTGTTCGTCTTCCCCGGACAGGGGGCGCAGTGGGCGGGCATGGGCCGTGACCTGTACGAGCAGTCCGAGGTCTTCCGCGCCGGCATCGACGCCTGCGCCGCCGCCCTGGACCCGTACACCGACTGGTCGCTGGTCGACGAACTGCGCCACGGCTCGCTGGACCGCGTCGACGTGGTGCAGCCGGCCCTGTTCGCCGTCATGGTGGCGCTGGCCGACCTGTGGCGGTCCCACGGCGTGCAGCCGGACGCCGTGGTCGGCCACTCCCAGGCGGAGATCGCCGCCGCGCACGTCGCCGGCGCGCTGTCGCTGCGGGACGCCGCCAAGGTCGTGGCGCTGCGGTCCAGGGCACTGGCCGCCATCGCCGACCGGGGCGGCATGGTGTCCCTCGCGCTGTCCGTCGAACAGGCCGCCGACTACCTGGCCCGCTGGGGCGGGCGGCTGACCACCGCCGTGGTGAACGGCCCCGCGGCGGTCGTGGTGTCCGGCGACCTCGACGTGCTGGACGAACTGGTGGCCGCCTGCAAGGCCGACGGCGTCCGCTTCCGCCGCCTGCCCGTCAACTATGCGGCGCACTCGGCGCAGGTCGAGGCGATCCGCGAGCAGCTGCTCGCCGAACTGGCCGACATCACGCCCCGGTCGGCGGCGGTCCCGTTCTACTCCACGGTCACCGGCGAGCCGGTCGACACCGCCGGCCTCGACGCCGGCTACTGGTACCGCAACCTGCGCGAACCCGTCCGGTTCGACCTGGCCACCGCCCGGCTCACCGCCGACGGCCACGACCTGTTCCTTGAGGTCGGCCCGCACCCGGTGCTGGTGCCCGCGCTGGAGGACGTCGCCGCCACCGGAACACTGCGCCGCGACCACGGCGGCCTCACCGAGTTCCTCGCCGCGGCGGGGCGCCTGCACGCCGCCGGGGTCGACGTCGACTGGACCCCGGTCCTGCCCCGCACCGCACCCCCGGTGGACCTGCCCACGTACGCCTTCCAGCGCGAGCCCTACTGGGTGACCGCGACCCCGCCGGCGCCCCGTGCCGACTGGCGGTACCAGGTGGCCTGGGCGCCGACGAGCGGCACCGCGACCCCGGTGGACCCGGCGCGCTGGCTCGTCCTCGCCACGACCGGGCACCCGTGGGCCGAGGCCCTGCGCGCCCGGGGCTTCGCGGTGGCCGACAGCTGGGACGCGGCCGGCACCGGGGACGCCCGGCCGGACGGCGTGCTGTCGCTGCTGGCGCTGGACGAGGCGCCGCACCCCGACCACCCGGTGCTCCCGGCGGGCCTGGTCCGCACCCTGGACCTGGTCCGCACCCTGGACCCGGCGAGGACGGTGGCCGTCCCGCTGTGGTGCGCGACCAGCGGCGCCGTGAGCACCTCGGGCACCGACCCGGTCACCAGCCCGGCCCAGGCCCTGGCGTGGGGCGCCGGCGCGTCCGCGGCGCTGGAGTTCCCGCACGGCTGGGGCGGCCTGGTCGACCTTCCCGCCGTGCCCGACGAGGACGGCGTGGACGCGCTGCTCGTCGTGCTGGCCGGCCCGGGCGAGGACCAGGTGGCGATCCGCGGCGCCCGGCGCTTCGCCAAGCGGCTGCGCCGCAAGGCCGCATCGGGCCCGGCCGCGCAGCCCTGGCGGCCGCGGGGCACCGTGCTGGTCACCGGCGGCACCGGCGCGCTCGGCGGACACGTGGCCCGCCGCCTCGCCCGGCAGGGCGCCGAGCACATCGTGCTGGCCGCCCGCCGCGGCCCCGACGCACCCGGCGCGGCCGGCCTGCGCGACGAACTGGAGGCAGCCGGGGCACGGGTGACCGTGGCGGCGTGCGACGTGGCCGACCGGGACGCCCTGCGGGACCTCGTCGAGCGCGTCGGCGACATCCGCGCCGTCTTCCACACCGCCGGCGTCATCAGGGCGACCAGGCTGGCCGACACGACAGCGGCGGAGTTCGCCGAGGTCGTCACGGCCAAGGTCGCCGGGGCGCAGAACCTGGCGGAACTCCTGCCGGACCTCGACGCCTTCGTCCTGTTCTCCTCCACCGCGGGCGTGTGGGGCGACGGCCACGGCGCGGCCTACGCCGCCGGCAACGCCTTCCTCGACGCCCTGGCCGCACAGCACCGCGCCCGGGGCCGCGCCACGACCTCCGTCGCGTGGGGCATCTGGGCCGACGGCGGCATGGCGGCCCTGGAGTCCGTGCAGCGCCAGCGCACCCTGCTCGGCCTCGGCGAACTGGACCCGGGCCGGGCACTCGACGCCCTGCAGGACGTCCTCGACCACGACGAGGCCCTCGCGGTCGTCACCGAGGCCGACTGGGCGCAGTTCGCCCGCGCCTACACCCACGCGCGGCCGAGCCGGCTGCTGCGGGACCTGCCCGAGGCCCACGGCCGACCGCAGGCCCCCCGGCCCGCGCCCGCCGCCGGCGGCGCCGACCTGCTGGAGCTGATCACCACCCACGCCGCCGGGGTGCTGGGACACGCCACCCCCGAGCGGATCGACCCCCGGCAGGCGTTCAAGGACCTGGGCTTCGACTCGCTGACCGCGGTGGAACTGCGCAACCGCCTGACCGCCGCGCTCGGGGTGAAACTGCCCGCCACCCTGGTCTTCGACCACCCCACCCCGGCCCGGCTGGCCGCCCACCTGTCCGGCGAGCAGGACGCGCCGCAGGGCCCGGCCGCGGTCGCGACGGACGAACCGATCGCGATCATCGGCATGGGCTGCCGCTACCCCGGAGGCGTCGACACCCCCGAGGACCTGTGGCGGCTGGTCGCGGACGGCGTGGACGCGGTCGGCGACTTCCCGGCCGACCGGGGCTGGGACATCGACCGCCTGTACGACCCGACGGGGAGCCGTCCCCGCACGTCGAGCACGTCCAAGGGCGGCTTCCTCGACGCCGTCGGCGACTTCGACGCGGCGTTCTTCGGGATATCCCCCCGCGAGGCGCTCGCCATGGACCCCCAGCAGCGCATCCTGCTGGAGACCGCGTGGGAGACCGTCGAGTACGCCGGCATCGACCCGACCGCGCTGGAGGGCACGTCCACCGGCGTGTTCACCGGCATCTGGTCCACCGGCTACGCGGCCGGGCCGGTGCCCGACGACCTGGAGGGCTACCAGGTCACCGGCACCGCGTCGAGCGTGGGATCGGGCCGGCTGGCGTACCAGCTGGGCCTGCTCGGCCCGGCGCTGTCCCTGGACACCGGCTGCTCGTCGTCCCTGGTGGCCCTGCACCTGGCCGCTCAGGCGCTGCGCTCGGGCGAGTGCTCGTTCGCCCTGGCCGGCGGCGTCACCGTCAACTCGGCGCCCACGCTGTTCACCGAGATGTCCCGGCAGGGGGCGAGCGCGCCCGACGGCCGCTGCAAGTCCTTCGCCGCCGCGGCCGACGGGGCGGGCTGGGCCGAGGGCGCCGGCCTGCTGCTGCTGGAGCGGCTGTCGGACGCCCGCCGCAACGGCCACGAGGTGCTGGCGGTCGTCCGAGGCTCCGCCACCAACCAGGACGGGGCCAGCAACGGCCTGACCGCGCCGAACGGTCCGTCCCAGGAGCGGGTGATCCGGCAGGCGCTGGCCAATGCCGGGTTGGAGCCGTCCGAGGTGGACGCGGTGGAGGCGCACGGCACCGGGACCACGCTCGGCGACCCGATCGAGGCGCAGGCGTTGTTGGCGACGTACGGCCGGGACCGGGTGGAGCCGTTGTGGCTGGGGTCGGTGAAGTCGAACCTCGGCCACACGCAGGCGGCGGCCGGCGTGGCGGGTGTGATCAAGATGGTGATGGCGATGCGGCACGGTGAACTGCCGCGGACCCTGCACGTGGACGCGCCCACTTCGCACGTCGACTGGGAGTCCGGCGCGGTCCGTCTGCTCACCGAACCGGTCGCCTGGCCCGGGACCGGGCGTCCCCGCCGGGCCGGCGTGTCGGCGTTCGGCATCAGCGGCACCAACGCGCATGTGGTGATCGAGGCGGCCGATGAACAGCCCGTCGAGGCCGACTCCGCCGCACCTGCTCCCCGGGGCCGTGCGGACGACCGGGTTCTCTGGCCGCTGTCGGCCAGGTCCGAGGCGGCGTTGCGGGAGCAGGCGCGTCGGTTGGCCGCGTTCACCGCTGCACATCCGGAGGTGGGCGCGGCGGCGGTCGGGGGCGCGCTGGCCGCTCGCACCGTGTTCGAGCACCGGGCCGTGGTGGTGGGCGACGTCGCAGCTCTGGACGCTCTGGCTGCGGGTGGCACGGTGCCGGGGCTGGTGACCGGGATCGCCCGTCCGTTGGGCAGGTCGGTGTTCGTGTTCCCTGGGCAGGGTGCGCAGTGGGTCGGTATGGGTGGGGAGTTGTACGGCTCGGAGCGGGTGTTCCGGGATGCGGTCGATGCGTGTGGTGCGGCGTTGGCGCCGTACACGGACTGGTCGTTGGTGGAGGTGTTGACCGGCGGGGGTTCGCTGGAGCGGGTGGATGTGGTGCAGCCCGCGCTGTTCGCGGTGATGGTGGCGTTGGCTGCACTGTGGCGTGCGCACGGTGTGGAGCCGGATGCGGTTGTCGGGCATTCGCAGGGTGAGATCGCGGCGGCGTACGTGGCCGGTGCTTTGTCGTTGGGGGACGCCGCCAAGGCGGTCGCTCTGCGCAGCAAGGCCCTGGTCGCCCTGGCCGGACACGGCGGCATGGTCTCGGTCGTGCTGTCCGCGGACGACGCCGCCGACTACCTGAGCCCCTGGGGCGACCGGATCACCGTCGCGGTGGTCAACTCCGCCTCGACCGTCGTCGTCTCCGGCGAACGCGAGGCCCTGGACGAGCTGCTGGCAGCCTGCGTCAAGGACGGCATCCGCGCCCGCGCCATCCCCGTCGACTACGCGGCGCACTCGGCGCAGGTCGAGGCGATCCGCGAGCAGCTGCTGACCGACCTCGCGGACATCCGGCCCCGGCCTGCGGCGATCCCGTTCTACTCCACCGTCACCGCGGAACCCGTCGACACCGCCGGCCTCGACGCCGACTACTGGTACCGCAACCTCCGCGAACCCGTCCGGTTCGACCTGGCCACCGCCCGGCTCACCGCCGACGGCCACGAGGTGTTCGTGGAGGTCAGCCCGCACCCGGTGCTGGTGCAGGACCTGGACGGCGTCGCGACCGGCACCCTGCGCCGCGACCACGGCGCCATCGGGGAATTCCACACCGCCCTGGCCCGCCTGCACGTCCAGGGCGTCGCCGTGACCTGGCCGCACGACCGCCCGCACGGCGTCAGGCTGCCGCGCTACGCCTTCCAGCGCAGCACCTACTGGCTGACCCCCGCGGCCGGCGACCACGGCACCGGGCACCCGCTGGCGGGCACCACGGTCGAACTGCCCGACGGCACCACCGTGCACAGCGGCCGGGTCTCCACCCGCACCCACCCCTGGCTGGCCGACCACGCCGTCGACGGCACGGTCCTGCTGCCGGGCACCGCCTTCCTCGAACTCGCCACCCTGGCCGGCGGGACCCTGGACGACCTCGTCCTGCACCTGCCGCTCGCGCTCTCCGACGCACCCACGGACCTCCAGGTCTCGGTCGGCGCCCCGGACGACGCCGGCCGCAGCCCGGTCACCGTGCACTCCAGGGGCGGCGACGGCTGGGTCCGCCACGCGTCCGGAACCCTCGGCGGCCGGGTGCCGGCCGGACGCCTCGACTGGCCCCCGAAGAACGCCGAACCCGTGGACCCCGAAGGGTTCTACGCCTTCCTCGACGGACTCGGCTACCAGTACGGACCCGCGTTCCGGGGCGTGCGGGAGCTGTGGCAGGGCGAGGACGAACTGTACGCCGAGGTGTCCGTCCCCGACGGCGCCCGCTTCGGCATCCACCCCGCGCTCCTGGACGCCGCGCTCCAGCCGCTGATCCTGCTCAGCCCCGACACCCGGGTCCGGCTGCCGTTCTCCTTCTCCGGCGTCGCCGTGCACGCCACCGGTGTGTCGTCCGCCCGGGTCCACCTGGCCCGCACGGGCGCCGACACCTACCGCGCGACGCTGACCGACCTGTCCGGCAACCCGGTCGCGGACATCGCCGCGCTGACCGTCCGTCCGGCCGCCGAGGTCCGGGCCGCGGTGCTGCACACCCAGTGGGTGCCGCTCGCCGCGAGCACGCCGACCGAGGTGGCGCCGAGCCCGGTGCTCGCCGCGGAAGCCGACGCGGAGTCCGTGCACGCCCTCGTCCAGCGGGCCCGCACGCTCGTCCAGGACTTCCTGGCCGAGCAGCCGGAGCGGGCCGCCGCGCGCCTGGCCGTCCTGACCCGCGGCGTGGCCGGCGCGGCCGTCCGCGGCCTGGTCCGCACCGCCGCCGCCGAGCACCCCGGCCGGTTCGTGCTGGTCGACATGGGCGACGCGTCCGAGGAGGAGGCGATCCGGGCCGCCACGACGGCCGGCGACGAACCCGAACTGGCCCTGCGCCGGGACGGCGTCCTCGTCCCGCGGCAGGCCAGGTACGCGCCGGAGCTGGCCGCCCCCGACGGCGCGTACCGGCTGAGCGAGTCCGGCACCGGGCAACTGGACGACCTGGCCCTGCTGCCCTGGCCGGAGCCCGCGCTGGAACCCGGCCAGGTACGGGTCGCCGTACGCGCGGCCGGCCTGAACTTCCGCGACGTGCTCATCACCCTCGGCATGTACCCGGACCGGCCGCCGCTGGGCGGCGAAGGGGCCGGCACCGTCGTCGAGGTCGGCCCCGGCGTCACGGCCTGGCGGCCCGGCGACCGCGTCATGGGCATGATGCCCGGCGCCTTCGGGCCGCGCGCGGTCGCCGACCACCGGCTGCTGACGGCGATCCCCGACGGCTGGAGCTTCACCGAGGCGGCGTCGACGCCCGTCGCGTTCACCACCGCCTGGTACGGGCTGTTCGACCTCGGCGAACTGCGCCCCGGCGACCGGGTGCTGATCCACTCCGGCGCGGGCGGCGTGGGCATGGCCGCCGTTCAGCTGGCCCTGAACAGCGGCGCGGAGGTGTTCGCCACCGCGAGCCCCGCCAAGTGGGACGCCCTGCGCGCCCTGGGACTGGACGACGACCACATCGCCTCGTCCCGCGATACCCGGTTCGCCGAGCGGTTCCCGGCCATGGACGTCGTCCTCAACTCGCTCGCGGGCGAACTCACCGACGCCTCCCTGCGGCTGCTCGCCGACGGCGGACGGTTCGTCGAGCTGGGCAAGACGGACGTCCGCTCGCCCGAGGGCCTGATCTACCGGGCCTTCGACCTCAACGACGTCGACCCCGCGCGGCAGGGCGACATCCTCTCCAACGCCGTGGCGATGGTCGCCGACGGGACGCTGGAGCCGCTGCCGGTCACCGCCGCGGACCTCCGCCAGGCCGTCGCCTCCTTCCGGCTGATGAGCCAGGCCCGCCACACCGGCAAGATCGTCCTCACCGTCCCGCAGCCGCTCGACCCCGACGGCACCGTGCTGATCACCGGCGGCACCGGCACCCTCGGCCAGGCCGTCGCCCGGCACCTGGCGTCCCGCCACGGGGTGCGGCACCTGCTGCTCCTCAGCCGCAGCGGCGGCGCCGTGCCGCATTTGAACGTGCAGGAGGACGTCGACGTGCGGGTCGTGGCCTGCGACGTCGCGGACCGGGACGCGCTGGCGGCCGTGCTGGACTCGATCCCGGCCGCGCACCCGCTCACCGCCGTCGTCCACGCCGCCGGCGTGCTCGACGACACCGTCGTGGAACGGCTGACCGCGGAGCAGCTCGACCGGGTGCTGCGCCCCAAGGTCGACGGCGCCTGGCACCTGCACGAGCTGACCCGCGAGCACGACCTCGCCGCCTTCGTGCTGTTCTCCGCGGCCGCGGGTGTGCTCGGCAACGCCGGCCAGGCCGGCTACGCGGCCGCGAACTCCTACCTCGACGCGTTCGCCGCGCACCGGCAGGCCCTCGGACTGCCCGCCGTGTCGATGGCCTGGGGCTACTGGGAGCAGGAGAGCGGCATGACCGCCCACCTCACCGCGGCCGACCGGCAACGCCTCGCCCGCAAGGGCATCCGCCCGATCGGCGTCGAACGCGCCCTGGCCATGTTCGACACCGCGCTGGCTTCCGGACGTCCCGCGCTGACCACGGCCGACCTCTCGATGCCGCAGACCCTGCCGACGCCGAAGGCCCCCGCGTCGGACCTGCTGTCCGTGGTCGTCGCCCACACCGCCACCGTCCTCGGCCACTCCGACGCCGCCGCCATCACTCCCGGACTCGCCTTCAGCGACCTCGGCTTCGACTCCCTGACCGCCGTCGAACTGCGCAACCGCCTCGCCGGCGCCACCGGCCTGCGGCTGCCCGCGACCCTCGTCTTCGACCACCCCACCCCCGCCGACCTCGCCGACCACCTCACGGCCGAACTCTCCGGCGCAGTCGGGGCGGTGGCTTCGGTGGTGCCGGTCGTGGTTGGGGTGTCGGACGATCCGGTGGTGATCGTGGGTATGGGGTGTCGGTTGCCCGGTGGGGTGGGGTCGCCGGAGGAGTTGTGGGGTGTGGTGTCGGGTGGGGTGGATGCGATCGGGGGGTTCCCGTCGGATCGTGGGTGGGATGTGGAGGGGTTGTTCCATCCGGATGCGGATCATCCGGGGACGTCGTACACGCGGTCGGGTGGTTTCCTTGCGGATGCGGCGGGGTTCGATGCGGATTTCTTCGGTATTTCGCCGCGTGAGGCGTTGGCGATGGATCCGCAGCAGCGGGTGCTGTTGGAGACCGCGTGGGAGACCTTCGAGGATGCTGGGATCGATCCGACGTCGTTGCGGGGCAGTCAGACGGGCGTGTTCACCGGCATCTGGTCCTCCGGCTACGTCGGCAGCCCCGATCAGGCGCCGCCCGACACCGAGGGCTACCTCGCCACGGGCATCTCGCCGAGCATCACCTCCGGCCGGGTCTCCTACCTGCTGGGCCTCCAGGGCCAGGCCGTGTCCGTCGACTCCGCCTGCTCCTCGTCACTGATGGCGATCCACTTGGCGGCGCAGGCGCTGCGCTCGGGGGAGTGCACACTCGCCCTGGCCGGCGGCGTGACCGTGAGCGTGACCCCGTTGCAGTTCACGGAGTTCTCCCGCCAGCGTGCCCTGGCCGCCGACGGCCGGTGCAAGCCCTTCTCGTCGACGGCCGACGGCACGGCGTGGGGTGAGGGCTCGGGGCTGGTGCTGCTGGAGCGGTTGTCGGACGCGCGTCGCAACGGTCACCGGGTGCTGGCGGTGGTGCGGGGTTCGGCGGTCAATCAGGACGGTGCGTCCAACGGTCTGACCGCGCCCAGCGGCCCCTCCCAGGAGCGGGTGATCCGGCAGGCGCTGGCGAATGCGGGACTGTCGACGGCGGACGTGGACGCGGTGGAGGCGCACGGCACGGGGACCACCCTCGGCGACCCCATCGAGGCGCAGGCGCTGTTGGCGACCTACGGCCGGGACCGGGCGGAGCCGTTGTGGCTGGGGTCGGTGAAGTCGAACATCGGGCACACTCAGGCGGCGGCCGGCGTCGCGGGTGTGATCAAGATGGTGATGGCGATGCGCCACGGGCAGCTGCCGCCGACGCTGCACGTCCAGGAGCCCACGCCGCACGTCCAGTGGGACACTGGTGACATCCGGCTGCTGACCGAGGCCCGGCCGTGGCCGGAGACGGGGCGCCCCCGCCGTGCGGGCATCTCGGCCTTCGGGGCCAGCGGCACCAACGCCCACGTGGTCATCGAACAGTTCGCGGACGAAACCCCCGAACCACCCGCCGCGGACGACTCCGCGGAGCCCACCGTGTGGCTGCTGTCCGGCAAGACGGACGACGCCCTCCGCGCCCAGGCCCGACGGCTCGCGGACCACCTCACCGCCCACCCCGAACTCCGGCCGACCGCGATCGGTCGGGCCCTCGCCACCACCCGCACCATGCTCGCCCACCGGGCGGCCCTGGCGGGCAGCACCCGGACCGACCTCATGGCGGAACTGGCCGCCCTCGCCGACGGAGACCCCCGCGTCATCACGGGCGTGGCCGGTTCGCCGGCTCGGTCGGTGTTCGTGTTTCCGGGGCAGGGTGCGCAGTGGGTCGGTATGGGTGGGGAGTTGTACGGCTCGGAGCGGGTGTTCCGGGACGCGGTCGATGCGTGTGATGCGGCGTTGGCGCCGTACACGGACTGGTCGTTGGTGGAGGTGCTGACCGGCGGGGGTTCGCTGGAGCGGGTGGATGTGGTGCAGCCCGCGCTGTTCGCGGTGATGGTGGCGCTGGCCGCACTGTGGCGTGCGCACGGTGTGGAGCCGGATGCGGTCGTCGGGCATTCGCAGGGCGAGATCGCGGCGGCGTACGTGGCGGGTGCGTTGTCGTTGGAGGACGCCGCGAAGGCGGTGGCGTTGCGGAGCCGGGCGCTGGCGGTGTTGGCCGACTGGGGCGGCATGGTCTCCATAGGCCTCGGGCATGGGCAGGCCGCCGAGTTCGTGGCCCGGTGGGACGGTCGGCTGACCGTGGCCGTGGTCAACGCCCCCGATTCGGTCGTCGTGTCGGGCGATCTGGACGCGCTGAGCGAACTGTTGACGGTCTGTGAGGCCGACGGCATCCGCGCCCGCCGACTGCCCGTCAACTACGCCGCGCACTCCGGGCAGGTCGAGGCGATCCGCGAGCAGTTGCTGACCGACCTGGCCGAGATCTCGCCCCGGTCGGCGGCCGTTCCCTTCTACTCCACGGTGACCGGCGAGGAGATCGACACCGCCGGGCTCGACGCCGACTACTGGTACCGCAACCTCCGCGAACCCGTACGCTTCGACCTCGCCGTCGAGACCCTCACGCAGCACCGGCACGGCGTGTTCGTGGAGGTCAGCCCGCACCCCGTCCTGGTGCCGGTGATGGACGGCGTGGTGACCGGCACGCTGCGCCGCGACAGCGGCCGGCAGGAGTTCCACCTCGCCCTGGCGCGCCTGCACACGCAGGGCGTGGCGGTCGACTGGACGCCGGTCTTCCCCGGCGAGCCCCACCATGTCCCGCTGCCGACGTACGCCTTCCAGCACCGGCCGTACTGGCTGAACCCCGTCGCTGCGAAGGGCGACGTGTCGGCGGCCGGCCTGGACTCGGCCGGGCACCCGCTGCTCGGGGCCGTCGTCGAACTGGCCGGGGACCAGAGCGTCCTGCTCACGGGCCGCCTCTCGACGGCCACCCGGCCGTGGCTGGCCGACCACGTCGTCCTGGGCTCCGTGCTGCTGCCCGGCACCGTGTTCGTCGAACTCGCCCTGCACGCCGGACGGCAGGCAGGCTGCGACGTCCTGGACGAACTGGTGCTGGAAGCCCCCATGATCCTGCCGGACGACGGCTCCGTGCCGGTCCAGGTCGTCGTCGGCGCACCGGACGGGACGGGCCGACGCCCCGTCACCGTGCACTCCCGGACGGGCGGCAGCTGGCTGCGGCACGCCACCGGCATGCTGGCGACCGCCGATCGCCCCCACCCGTACGACACCGGCGAGCCCTGGCAGCCGGCCGGGGAGCCCGTCGACCTGACCGACTTCTACGAGACCCTCGCCGACCAGGGCTACGAGTACGGGCCGGTGTTCGCGGGCGTGCGGGAGATCAGGCGGCAGGGCGACGAGCTCTACGCCGAGGTGGCGCTGCCCGTCGACACCCGCGACCGCTTCGACCTCCACCCGGCGCTGCTCGACGCCGCACTCCAGCCGCTGACCCTGCTGGCGGCCGGCCGCCTGCCGTTCTCCTTCGCCGGGGTGTCGATGCGGAAGGCCGGCTCCACGGCCCGGGTCCGCCTCACGCCCACCGGCCCGGACACCTTCCGGGTCGCGCTCGCCGACGAAGCCGGGCCGCTGGCGGTGATCGACGCGCTGACCGTGCGCCACCGGCCGCCGGGCCTGGCGGCCGCCGGGACCGACCAGCTCTTCCGCCTCGACTGGGTGCCCGTCGAGAGCACCGGCGAAGCTCCGGCCGTCCACCACGTCACGGCCCCGGCGGGAGACCCCGTGGCGGCCGCGCACACCGTCGCCGCCGAGACGCTGGGCGTGCTCCAGGACTTCCTGCGCGACGGGGACGGCCGGCTGGCCGTCGTGACCCGCGGGGCGGTCGGGCCGGACCCGGTCGACCTGCCGTCCAGCGTCGTCTGGGGCCTGGTCCGCGCGGCCCAGGCGGAACACCCCGACCGGTTCGTGCTGGTCGACACCGACGACCGCGTCCTCGTCGCGGGGGACGAACCGCAGCTCGTCGTCCGCGACGGCGCCGCCCGCGCCGCCCGGCTGGTACGGGCCGAATCGGCCCCGGTGCCCGGCCCGCTCGACCCGGACGGCACCGTGCTGATCACCGGAGGCACCGGAACACTGGGCCGCCTCGTCGCCCGGCACCTGCGCGAGCGGCACGGCATCCGGCACCTGCTCCTGCTCAGCAGGACGGGCGCGGAGGTGGACTTCGACGCCGAGGTGGTGGCCTGCGACGTGGCCGACCGGGACGCGCTGGCGGCCGTCCTGGACTCGATCCCGGCCGCGCACCCGCTGACCGCGGTCGTGCACGCCGCCGGCGTGCTCGACGACGGCGTCGTCGAATCCCTCACGCCCGACCGGATCGACCAGGTGCTGCGGCCCAAGGCCGACGCCGCCTGGCACCTGCACGAGCTGACGAAGGACCTCGACCTGGGCGCGTTCGTGCTCTTCTCGTCCGCCGCCGGTGTGCTGGGCGGCCCGGGCCAGGCGAACTACGCCGCCGCGAACGCCTTCCTGGACGCCCTCGCCGTTCACCGGCGCGCCCTGGGGCTGCCGGGCGTTTCGCTGGCCTGGGGCCACTGGGCCGAGGCCAGCGGGCTGACCGAGAACCTCACCGACACCGACCTCAAGCGCCTCGCCCGCGCCGGCGTGCTGCCGATGCCCACGGACCGGGCGCTGGCCCTGTTCGACCTGGCCCTGGGCGCCGACGAACCCGCGCTGGTCCCCGCACACCTCGACCTGTCGGCGGCGTCCACCCGCCCCCTGCTCGGCCGCCTCACCCGTACCGGGCCCGCCCGGCGGACGAACCGGCCGGCCCTGGGCAGGGAACTGGCGGCCCTGCCCGAGACCGAGCAGCACAGCCGCGTCCTGGACCTGGTCACCGGCCAGACGGCCGCGGTCCTCGGCCACACCGACACCGCGGCCGTCGGCGCCGACCGGGCCTTCAAGGAGCTGGGCTTCGACTCGCTCACGGCAGTGGAACTGCGCAACCGGCTGTCCGCGGTCGTCGGGGTGCGGCTGCCCGCGACGCTGACCTTCGACTACCCGACCCCCGACGCGCTGGCCGGCCACCTGCGGAATCTCCTCGTCGGCGCCCGGCGCCAGGCCCCTGCCTCGCCCGTGCCGGTCGGGGTTCCGGTGTCGGACGACCCGGTGGTGGTGGTCGGGCTGGGTGCCCGGTATCCGGGTGGGGTGGGCTCGGCGCAGGAGTTGTGGGGCCTGGTGTCGGGTGGGGTCGATGCGGTGGGCGAGTTCCCGTCGGATCGTGGCTGGGATGTGGGTCGCCTCTACGATCCGGCCGGTGGTCCGGGGAAGTCGTACACGCGGTCGGGTGGTTTCCTCGCGGACGCGACGGGGTTCGACGCGGCGTTCTTCGGTATTTCGCCGCGTGAGGCGTTGGCGATGGATCCGCAGCAGCGGGTGCTGCTGGAGACCGTGTGGGAGACCTTCGAGGACGCGGGGATCGATCCGACGTCCCTGCGGGGCAGCCGGACGGGCGTCTTCACCGGCATCTGGTCCTCGGGCTACGGCGCCGGGGCACAGCCGCCCGACCTGGAGGGCTACCTCTCGACGGGCACGGCGACGAGTGTGACCTCCGGGCGGGTGTCGTACCTGCTGGGGCTGGAAGGCCCGGCGGTGTCGGTGGACACGGCGTGCTCGTCGTCGCTGGTGGCCCTGCACCTGGCGGCGCAGGCACTGCGCTCGGGGGAATGCTCGCTGGCGCTGGCCGGCGGTGTGACGGTGATGGCGACACCGGCGGGGTTCGTCGAGTTCTCGCGGCAGCGGGGGCTCGCGGCCGACGGCCGGGTGAAGGCGTTCGCCGAGGCGGCGGACGGCACGGCGTGGGGTGAGGGCGCGGGTGTCGTGCTGCTGGAGCGGTTGTCGGACGCCCGGCGCAACGGTCACCGGGTGCTGGCGGTGGTGCGGGGTTCGGCGGTCAATCAGGACGGTGCGTCCAACGGTCTGACCGCGCCGAACGGTCCGTCGCAGGAGCGGGTGATCCGGCAGGCGCTGGCCAATGCCGGGTTGGAGCCGTCCGAGGTGGATGCGGTGGAGGCCCATGGCACCGGGACCACGCTCGGCGATCCGATCGAGGCGCAGGCGTTGTTGGCGACCTACGGTCAGGGGCGGGTGGAGCCGTTGTGGCTGGGTTCGGTGAAGTCGAACCTCGGCCACACGCAGGCGGCGGCCGGCGTCGCGGGTGTGATCAAGATGGTGATGGCGATGCGGCACGGTGAACTGCCGCGCACCCTGCACGTGGACGCGCCCACTTCGCACGTCGACTGGGAGTCCGGCAACATCCGGCTGCTCACCGAGGCCCGGCCGTGGCCCGACAACGGCCACGCGCGTCGCGCGGGCATCTCGGCGTTCGGCATCAGCGGCACCAACGCGCACGTGATCCTGGAGGCGCCGGCCACGGAACCGTTGCCCGAGTCCCCTGCCGATCCCGCGCCCGCAGCCGTCGTGCCGGTGCCGTGGCTGCTGTCGGCGAAGTCGGACGAGGCCCTGCGCGACCAGGCCCACAGGCTGCGCGGGTTCCTCGCCGAGCACCCCGAGGTCACACCGGCGGAGGTGGCCGCGGACCTGGCCGCGCGGGCCCGGTTCCCGCACCGCGCTGTGCTGACGGACCCGGCCGGCCTGGACGCGCTGATCGGCGGAGAACCCGGAATCGTCACGGGCACTGCCTCCCCGGGCAGGTCGGCGTTCGTGTTCTCCGGTCAGGGTGGTCAGTGGGCGGGGATGGGTCGTGGTCTGTACCGCGAATTCCCGGTGTTCGCGCGGGTGTTGGACGAGGTCTGCGGGCTCTTGGGGCTGCCGGTGGAGGTGTTGTTCGAGGACGGGGAGGGGGTGCTCGGGGAGACGCTGTTCACGCAGGGCAGTGTGTTCGCGCTGGAGGTGGCGCTGTTCCGGCTGGTCGAGTCGCTGGGTGTGCGGCCGGACTTCGTGGTCGGGCATTCGGTCGGCGAGGTGGCGGCGGCGCATGTGGCGGGTGTGCTGAGTCTGGAGGACGCGTGTGCGCTGGTGGGTGCGCGTGGCCGGTTGATGCAGGGGTTGCCGGGTGGTGGGGCGATGGTGTCGCTCCAGGCGTCGGTGGAGGAGGTTGCGGGGTCGTTGGTGCCGGGTGCGGAGGTGGCGGCGGTCAACGCGGCCGATGCGGTGGTGGTGTCGGGGGACGAGGCGGCGGTCGCGGCGGTTTCCGAGGTGTGGTGGGGGCGTGGTCGTCGGGTGCGGCGGCTGGAGGTCAGTCACGCGTTCCATTCGGCGCGGATGGATCCGGTGCTGGAGGAGCTGGGTCGGGTGGCGGCGGGTCTGTCGTTCGGTGAGCCGGTGATCCCGGTGGTCTCCACCGTGGCGGGGTGCCCGGTGGACATGGGGGAGCCCGGGTACTGGGTGCGGCAGGTCCGCGAACCGGTGCGGTTCGCCGATGCCGTGGAGTGGCTGGCGGGCCAGGGCGTGACCGGGTTCGTGGAGGTCGGTCCGCATCCGGTGCTGGTGGGGAACGGGTTGATGCGGCGCGGGGGTGATTCCCCGGAGCGGTTGTTCGCGGGCCTGGGGCGGTTGTGGGCGGACGGTGCGATGCGCTGGACGCCGCCCGCGGCCACCGCGGCAGGCGCGCGGGTGCCCTCGTACGCCTTCCAGCACCAGCACTACTGGCTCCAGCCCACCACCCCGGCACCGATCGGTGACGATCGGCTCGACCACCCGCTGCTGCGGGACGCCATGGAACTCCCCGACGACAACGGCGTGGTGCTGACGGGTCAACTCGCCACCGCCGCGCAGCCGTGGCTCACCGAACACGTCATCTCGGGCGCGCCCCTGCTGCCCGGCGCGGCGTTCGTGGACCTCGCGCTCCGGGCCGGCGAACACGTCGACTGCCCGGCGGTCGAGGACCTGACGCTGGAGACGCCGCTGGTGGTCGCGGACGGCGTGCAGGTGTCCGTGACCGTCGGCCCCGACCGGGCGGGTCGGCGCAGCGTCGCGATCCACTCGCGCGCAGACGGCGAGTGGGTGCGGCACGCCACCGGGACCCTGGGCGCCGTGCCCGTCGCACCGTGGGAGCCCTGGGCGCGGCAGTGGCCGCCGCAGGCCGAAGCGGTCGACCTCGACGCCTTCTACGACAACCTGGCCGACGCCGGGTTCGTCTACGGCACGGCCTTCCAAGGCCTGCGAGCGGCCTGGCACGACGGCGACACCCTCTACGCGGAGGTGGCCGCGCCCCCCGGCGACAGCCGGTTCGCCCTGCACCCCGCCCTGCTCGACGCCGCGATCCAGAGCGTGACCGTCGCCGACGACCGGGCGAAGATGCCGTTCTCCTTCGCCGGGATCTCCTGGTGGCGCGGCGCCGAGCACGCCAGGGTCCGGCTGACCATGACCGGCGAGGACACCTGCGCGATCGGCCTCGCCGACCAGTCGGGCGCGCCGGTCGCCGAGATCGCCTCGCTGACCCTGCGCCGGCCGACCGGGGCCACCACGCAGGACGTGCCGTACCGGGTGGCGTGGCCGGTGCTGGAAACGGCGACCACCGAACCGGACATTCCGGTCCACCACGCCACCTCGCCCGTCGAGACCCTGCGGGTGATCCAGGACTTCCTCGCCACGGACACCCCGCGCATGGCCGTCGCCACGCGCAACGCCGTGCCGGTCCGGCCGGGCGAGGACGTCGACCCGCAGGCCGCCGCCGTCTGGGGCCTGGTCCGGTCGGCCGCCACCGAGCACCCCGGCCGGTTCGTGCTGGTCGACGGCGACGACGGCGACGAGGTCCGGCTGGCCGGCGACGAACCCCAGCTGGCGATTCGGGCCGGCGCCGTGCACGTCCCCCGCCTCGAACGGGTGCGGACCGAGCCGTTGCCGTCGCCGCTCAGCCCCGAGGGCACGGTGCTCGTCACCGGCGGCACCGGCACCCTGGGCGGCACGATCGCCCGCCACCTCGCCGTGCGGCACGGCGTGCGGCACCTGTTGCTGGTCAGCCGGAGCGGCCCGGACGCCCCCGGCGCGGCCGCGCTGGCCGCCGACCTGGCCGCGCTGGGCGCGACCGCCGACATCGTGGCGTGCGACGTGGCCGACCGCGAGGCGGTGGCGCGGCTGCTCGCCGCACACCCGGTCACCTCGGTGGTCCACGCCGCGGGCACGCTGGCCGACACCGTCGTGGAATCCCTCACCCCGCAGCAGTTCGCGCGGGTGTGGGAGCCGAAGGCCCTCGCGGCGCGGCACCTCCACGAACTGACCTCGGACCTGGAGGCGTTCGTGCTGTTCTCGTCGGCGGCCGGCGTGCTGGGCGGCGCGGGCCAGGCGAACTACGCGGCGGCGAACGCGTACCTCGACGGCCTCGCCGCACACCGGCACGCCGAGGGACAGCCGGCCGTGTCGCTCGCCTGGGGCTACTGGGCGGAGGCCAGCGGCATGACCGGAGGTCTGACCGCCACCGACCGGCACCGCCTGGCCAGGGCCGGCGTGCGGCCGCTGCCGACGGCGGACGCGCTGGCCCTGTTCGACGCCGCGCTGACCGCGGGCGCCCCGGTCCTCGCCCCCGTCAGGTTCGACCTGCCGACACTGCGCCGGGCCGGCGACCCGCCCGCCCTGCTGCGGGAGCTGGTGCGGCCCCGGCGCAGGCAGGCCGCCGACCGCGGGTGGACGCAGGCCGACGTGCTGCAACTCGTCGTGGGCCAGGTCGCCCTCGTCCTGGGGCACTCGTCACCGGAGGCGGTCAACCCCGACCAGGCGTTCACCGACATCGGGTTCGACTCGCTCACCGCCGTGGAGCTGCGCAACCAGCTCGACGCGGACACCGGCCTGCGCCTGCCCGCCACGCTCGTCTTCGACCACCCGACACCGACCCGCCTCGCCGCTTTCGTGCACACCCGGCTGCACGGCGTCGCCCCCGACCCGCTGCTCGCCGAACTCGACCGGCTCAGGTCCACCCTCGACGCGGCGGCCGCCGACGCAGACTACGAGACCGTCGCGGCCCGCCTCGAAGGCCTTCTCGCGGCCTGGACCGCCAACCGCACCGGCGCCGCGGCCGGTGTCGACGAGGCCAGCGACGACGAGCTGTTCAGCCTTCTGGACGATGCACACCGCAGGACCGAGGTCATCCGCTCGGGCGAGTCCCGAAACGCTGAGGAGTAGTCATGTCCGACGAACAGAAGCTCCGTACCTACCTCAAGCGCGCCACGGCCGACCTGGGAGTGCTCAGCAAGCGCCTCGCCGACATGGAGGAGGCCGCGCGCGAGCCGATCGCGATCATCGGCATGGGCTGCCGCTACCCGGGCGGGGTGGAGTCCCCCGACGGCCTGTGGCGGCTCGTCTCGGACGGCGCCGACGCGATCACCGAATTCCCGCCGGACCGTGGCTGGGACGTCGTCTACGACCCCGACCCGGACCGTCCGGGCACGACCTACAGCCGGTCGGGCGGCTTCCTCGCCGACGGCGCGGGCTTCGACGCCGGGTTCTTCGGCATCTCGCCGCGCGAGGCGCTCGCCATGGACCCGCAGCAGCGGGTGCTGCTGGAGACCGCCTGGGAGACCTTCGAGTACGCCGGCATCGACCCCACCACGCTCGGCGGCAGCCGAACAGCCGTGTTCACCGGCCTGTGGTCCTCCGGCTACGGCAACCAGCCGCCGCCGGACCTTGAGGGTTTTCTCGCCACCGGAACCGCCACCAGCGCCACGTCCGGGCGGGTGTCGTACCTGCTGGGGCTGGAGGGTCCGGCGGTGTCGGTGGACACGGCGTGTTCGTCGTCGCTGGTGGCGATCCACTTGGCGGCGCAGGCGCTGCGGGCGGGGGAGTGTTCGCTGGCGCTGGCCGGCGGTGTGACCGTGATGGCGACGCCGGCGGGGTTCGTCGAGTTCTCGCGGCAGCGGGGCCTTTCCGTCGACGGCCGGGTGAAGGCGTTCGCCGAGGCGGCGGATGGCACCAGCTGGGGCGAGGGCGCCGGTCTGCTGCTGCTGGAGCGGTTGTCGGACGCGCGCCGCAACGGTCACCGGGTGCTGGCGGTGGTGCGGGGTTCGGCGGTGAACCAGGACGGTGCGTCCAACGGGCTTGCGGCGCCGAACGGTCCGTCGCAGGAACGCGTCATCCGGCAGGCGCTGGCGAATGCGGGACTGTCGACGGCGGACGTGGACGCGGCGGAGGCCCACGGCACCGGGACCACCCTCGGCGACCCCATCGAGGCCCAGGCACTCCTGGCGACCTACGGTCAGGGGCGGGTGGAGCCGTTGTGGCTGGGTTCGGTGAAGTCGAACATCGGGCACACGCAGGCGGCGGCCGGCGTCGCGGGTGTGATCAAGATGGTGATGGCGATGCGGCACGGGCAGTTGCCGCGGACCCTGCACGTGGACGCGCCGACCTCGCACGTCGACTGGTCGGCGGGCCGGGTCTCGCTGCTCACCGAGGCCCGGCCGTGGCCGGAGACCGGGCGTCCCCGCCGGGCCGGTGTGTCGGCGTTCGGCATCAGCGGCACCAACGCGCACGTGGTGATCGAGGCGGCCGATGAGGAGCCGGTCGAGGTTTCGACGGGGTCCGCGGGCGGGGCGGCGCCGTGGATGCTGTCGGCGAAGTCGGACGTGGCGTTGCGGGAGCAGGCGCGTCGGCTGGGGGCGTTCCTGGCCGAGCATCCGGGGGTCGGCGCGGTTGCGGTGGGTCGGGCGTTGGCCGGGCGGTCGCGTTTCGAGCACCGTGCGGTGCTGAGCGGTGTGGAGGCCCTGGACGCTCTGGCTGCGGGTGGCACGGTGCCGGGTCTGGTGACCGGGACCGTCCGTCCGTTGGGTCGGTCGGTGTTCGTGTTCCCGGGGCAGGGCGCCCAATGGGTCGGCATGGGTGCGGAGTTGTACGGATCGGAGCGGGTGTTCCGGGACGCGATCGATGCGTGTGATGCGGCGTTGGCGCCGTACACGGACTGGTCGTTGGTGGAGGTGCTGACCGGCGGGGGCTCGCTGGAGCGGGTCGACGTAGTGCAGCCTGCGCTGTTCGCCGTGATGGTGGCGCTGGCCGCACTGTGGCGTGCGCACGGTGTGGAGCCTGATGCGGTTGTCGGGCATTCGCAGGGCGAGATCGCGGCGGCGTACGTGGCCGGCGCGTTGTCCCTGGACGACGCCGCGAAGGTGGTGGCGCTGCGGAGCCGGGCGCTGGCGGTGTTGGCCGACCGGGGCGGGATGGTGTCGGTCGGTCTCGGGCATGGGCAGGCTGCCGAGTTCATGGCCCGGTGGGACGGTCGGCTGACCGTGGCGGTGGTCAACTCGGCGGACAGTGTGGTGGTGTCGGGCGATCTGGACGCGCTGGACGAACTGCTGACGGCCTGTGAGGCCGACGGCATCCGCGCCCGCCGACTGCCCGTCAACTACGCGGCGCACTCGGCACAGGTCGAAGCGATCCGCGAGCAGTTGCTGACTGACCTCGCCGAGATCTCGCCCCGGTCGGCAGCCATCCCCTTCTACTCCACGGTGACCGGCGAGGAGATCGACACCGCCGCCCTCGACGCCGACTACTGGTACCGCAACCTCCGCGAACCCGTGCTGTTCGACCGGACCACCCGGGCGCTGCTCGACCACGGCCACACCGTCTTCGTCGAGGCCAGCCCGCATCCGGTCCTGGTCTCCGCCGTCGAGGAGACCGGTCACCACCACGGCTCCGACCCCCTCGTCACCGGCACGCTCCGGCGCGACCAGGACGACTTCCTCACCTCGCTCGGCCGCCTGTACGTCCACGGCGTCCCGGTCGACTGGCGGTTCCCGGACGACACCGAGCCCGTCGACCTGCCGACGTACGCCTTCCAGCGCGAGCCGTACTGGCTGCGGCCCGTCCCGACGGTGTCGGGCGACCACCCCCTGCTCAGCACGTTCGTGGAACTGCCCGACGGCGCGGTGCTCAGCGGACGGATCTCGCTCGCCACCCACCCGTGGCTGGCCGACCACGCCGTGCGGGGCTCCGTCCTGCTGCCCGGCACCGCGTTCGCGGAAATGGCGGCCTACGCGGCCGGCCGGCTCGGCCGCGCGGTCGAGGAGCTGGTGCTCGAAACGCCGCTCGTCCTCGACGACGCCCCGGTGCACCTCCAGGTCGTCGTGGGCCCCGAGGACGACGGCCGCAACCCGCTCACGGTGTACTCGCACGACGGCGACGAGTGGGTGCGGCACGCCACCGGAACCCTGGGCGAGGAGCCGGTGCTGAGCGCCTGGGACTGGCCGTCGGCCGGCGAGCCCCTCGACGTCGACGGGCTCTACGACTCGCTGTCGGTGCTCGGCTACGAGTACGGGCCGGCGTTCCAGGGCGTCACGGCGGCCCGGCGGGTCGGCGACACCGTCTACGCCGAGGTGGAGCTTCCCGCCGAGGAGCCGTTCGCGCTGCACCCCGCGCTGCTCGACGCCGCCCTGCACCCCATGGTGTTCCTCACCGACCGCACCGGCCTGCCGTTCGTGTTCACCGGGGTGGCGATCCGGCCCGCGGCCCGCGGGCCGCTGCGCGTCCGCCTGTCCGCCACCGGGCCGGACACCTACACCGTGGCCGTGGCCGATCCGGACGGCACCCCGGTCGCGGTCATCACGTCGCTGACCGTCCGGGACGCCACCACCGTCCCGGACAGCCTGTACGCACTCGACTGGGTTCCCCTCGAACCGGCGTCGACGGTCGGCGACCCTGCCGACCTGGTCGTCCACGAGGTGCCCGGGCCGGAGCCCGAGCTGGACACCGTCGAGGCGGCGTACGAGAGCGCGCAGCGCGTACTCGCCGTGATCCGGGATCACCTGGCGGGCGAGCGGACGCGGCTGGTGGTCGTCACCCGCAACGCCGTCGCCGCCGCGCCCGGTGACGTGGTCGGCCTCCACCACTCGATGGTCTGGGGCCTGGTCCGCGGCGCGCGGGCCGAGCACCCCGACCGGTTCGTCCTGGTCGACGCCGACCCGACCTGGGACCCCGCGCTGATCGCCGGCACGGACGAGCCGGAACTGGCGGTCCGCCAAGGGGCGTTGCGGGTCCCCCGCCTGGTCCGGGTCGGCGCGAGCCTCACCCCGCCGGACGGGACCTGGCGGCTGGAGGACACCGGCACCGGCAGCATCGACGACCTGGCGCTGGTGCCCCGCCCGGAGCTCATGGAGCCGCTCGGGCCCGGGCAGGTCCGGATCGCCATGCGGGCGGCCGGACTCAACTTCCGGGACGTGCTGATCGCCCTCGGCGTCTACCCCGGCGCGGCCCTGATGGGCGGCGAAGGCGCGGGCGTCGTCCTCGAAACCGGCCCGGACACCCGGTTCCGGCCCGGCGACCGCGTCATGGGCCTGGTCCCCGGCGCGTTCGGCCCGGTCACCGTCGCCGACCACCGGCTGCTGGTCCGGATGCCCGACGACTGGTCGTTCGCCAGGGCCGCGTCGGTGCCCGTGGTGTTCCTGACCGCGTGGTACGGCCTGCGCGACCTGGGCGGGCTGGAGGCCGGTCACCGGGTGCTGATCCACGCCGGCACCGGCGGTGTCGGCATGGCGGCGATCCAACTGGCCCGGCGGCTCGGCGCGGAGGTGTTCGCCACCGCGAGCCCCGCCAAGTGGGACACCCTGCGCGCCCTGGGGCTGGACGAGGACCACATCGCCTCGTCGCGCACCCTGGAGTTCGAGCAGAAGTTCCCGCGCATGGACGTCGTCCTGGACTCGCTGTCCGGCGAGTTCGTCGACGCCTCGCTGCGGCTGCTCGTGCCCGGCGGCCGGTTCGTGGAGATGGGCAAGACCGACATCCGCGACGCGGCCGACCATCCCGACATCGTCTACCGGGCGTTCGACATCGCCGACGCGGGACCGGAACGGCTCGGCGAGATCCTCGACGCCGTCGTACAGGCCTTCACGGACGGCGGGTTCGCGCCACTGCCGTTGGACGTCCGCGGGGTCCGGGACGCGGTCGACGTGTTCCGGTTCATGAGTCGGGCGGCGCACGTCGGGAAGATCGTTCTCACTGTTCCGGCGGGTTTCGATGCGGTGGGGACGGTGTTGATCACCGGTGGTACGGGGACGTTGGGTGGTCATGTGGCCCGGCATCTGGTGGTCGAGCGGGGTGTGCGGCATGTGGTGCTGGTCAGCCGCAGTGGTGGTGGGTCGGCGTTGTGCGAGGAGTTGGCCGGGCTGGGCGCGGAGGTGAGCGTCGCGGCGTGTGATGTGGCGGATCGGGATGCGTTGGCGGCGGTGCTGGAGTCGATTCCGGCCGAGCATCCGCTGACCGCGGTCGTGCATGCGGCCGGTGTGCTCGACGACGCCGTGGTGGAGTCGCTGACCCCCGATCGTCTTGCCGCGGTCTGGGAGCCGAAGGCGCGGGCGGCGTGGAACCTGCACGAGCTCACCCGGGGGCTGGACCTGACGGCGTTCGTCCTGTTCTCCTCGGCGGCCGGCACCCTCGGCAGCCCCGGACAGGCCAACTACGCCGCGGCCAACACCTTCCTCGACGCGCTCGCCGTGCACCGGCGCGCCCTCGGACTGCCGGCGACCTCGCTGGCCTGGGGCTACTGGGCCGAGGCCAGCGGCATGACCGGGCACCTGACCGACGCCGACCAGGACCGGCTGACCCGAGCCGGGGTCGTGCCGCTGGCCACCGACCACGCCCTGTCGCTGTTCGACGCGGCCCTGGCCATGGACCGGGCCGCGCTGGTGCCGGTACGCCTCGACCTGTCCGTGATGGCGGGCGCCCCGGCGACCCCGGCGGCCCTCAAGGGCCTCGTCTCCCGCAAGGCGGCCCGGCGCCCGGCCCGGCGCGGCGCGATCGCCGAACGCCTGCGGACACTGCCGGAGGGCGAACGGCTGAGAGCCGCACTCGACCTGGTCACCGCCAACACCGCCGCCGTGCTCGGTCACCGTGAACCGGGGGCCGGATGGGACCGGCAGCCGTTCAAGGACCTCGGCTTCGACTCCCTGACCTCCGTCGAACTGCGCAACCGCCTCAACACCGCCACCGGCCTGCGCCTGCCCGCCACCGTCACCTTCGACCACCCCACCCCGCGGCAACTCGCCGAGCACCTGCTGACCGAGATCCTCGGTGGGGCGGTGGCTTCGGTGGTGCCGGTCGTGGTTGGGGTGTCGGACGATCCGGTGGTGATCGTGGGTATGGGGTGTCGGTTGCCCGGTGGGGTGGGGTCGCCGGAGGAGTTGTGGGGTGTGGTGTCGGGTGGGGTGGATGCGATCGGGGGGTTCCCGTCGGATCGTGGGTGGGATGTGGAGGGGTTGTTCCATCCGGATGCGGATCATCCGGGGACGTCGTACACGCGGTCGGGTGGGTTTCTTGCGGATGCGGCGGGGTTCGATGCGGATTTCTTCGGTATTTCGCCGCGTGAGGCGTTGGCGATGGATCCGCAGCAGCGGGTGTTGTTGGAGACCGCGTGGGAGACGTTCGAGGACGCGGGGATCGATCCGACGTCGTTGCGGGGCAGCCGGACGGGTGTGTTCACCGGCATCTGGTCCTCCGGCTACGGCGACCAGGCACCCGCCGACGCCGAGGGCTACCTCGGTACGGGCGCCGCGACCAGCGTGACCTCCGGCCGGATCGCCTACCTGCTGGGGCTGGAGGGCGCGGCGGTCTCGCTGGACACGGCCTGCTCGTCCTCGCTGGTGGCCCTGCACCTGGCGGCGCAGGCGCTGCGCTCGGGCGAGTGCACACTCGCCCTGGCCGGCGGCGTGACGGTGATGGCGACCCCGCTGGGGTTCACGGAGTTCTCGCGCCAGCGCGGTCTGGCCCCCGACGGCCGGGTGAAGGCGTTCGCCGAGGCGGCCGACGGCACGGCGTGGGGTGAGGGCGCCGGTCTGCTGCTGCTGGAGCGGTTGTCGGACGCGCGTCGCAACGGTCACCGGGTGCTGGCGGTGGTGCGGGGTTCGGCGGTGAACCAGGACGGCACCTCCAACGGCCTCGGGGCGCCGAACGGTCCGTCGCAGGAGCGGGTGATCCGGCAGGCGCTGGCGAATGCGGGACTGTCGACGGCGGACGTGGACGCGGTGGAGGCGCACGGCACCGGCACCACCCTCGGCGACCCCATCGAGGCGCAGGCCCTCCTTGCCACCTACGGCCAGGACCGGGTGGAGCCGTTGTGGCTGGGGTCGGTGAAGTCGAACCTCGGGCACACGCAGGCGGCGGCCGGTGCGGCCGGTGTGATCAAGATGGTGATGGCGATGCGGCACGGGCAGCTGCCGCCGACACTGCATGTCGACGCGCCGACCTCGCACGTCGACTGGGAGTCCGGCAACATCCGGCTGCTGACCGAGGCCCGGCCGTGGCCCGACAACGGCCGCCCGCGTCGCGCGGGCATCTCCGCGTTCGGCATCAGCGGCACCAACGCGCACGTGGTGATCGAGGCGGCCGATGAGGAGCCGGTCGAGGTTTCGGCGGGGTCCGCGGGCGGGGTGGTGCCGTGGGTGCTGTCGGCCAGGTCCGAGGCGGCGTTGCAGGAGCAGGCGCGTCGGTTGGCCGCATTCACTGCCGCACATCCGGAGGTGGGCCCGGCGGCGGTCGGGGGCGCGCTGGCCGCTCGCACCGTGTTCGAGCACCGTGCGGTGCTGAGCGGCGTGGAGGCCCTGGACGCTCTGGCTGCGGGTGGCACGGTGCCGGGGCTGGTGACCGGGATCGCCCGTCCGTTGGGTCGGTCGGTGTTCGTGTTTCCGGGGCAGGGCGCCCAGTGGGTCGGTATGGGTGGGGAGTTGTACGGCTCGGAGCGGGTGTTCCGGGACGCGATCGATGCGTGTGATGCGGCGTTGGCGCCGTACACGGATTGGTCGTTGGTGGAGGTGTTGACCGGCGGGGGTTCGCTGGAGCGGGTGGATGTGGTGCAGCCCGCGCTGTTCGCGGTGATGGTGGCGTTGGCGGAGCTGTGGCGTGCGCATGGTGTGGAGCCGGATGCGGTCGTCGGGCATTCGCAGGGTGAGATCGCGGCGGCGTACGTGGCGGGTGCGTTGTCGTTGGAGGACGCCGCAAAGGCGGTCGCCCTGCGCAGCAAGGCCCTGGTCGCCCTGGCCGACCAGGGTGGGATGGTGTCGGTCGGTCTCGGGCATGAGCAGGCCGCCGAGTTCGTGGCCCGCTGGGACGGTCGGCTGACGGTGGCGGTGGTCAACGCCCCTGGCTCGGTCGTAGTGTCGGGCGATCTGGACGCGCTGGACGAACTGCTGACGGCCTGTGAGGCCGACGGCATCCGCGCCCGCCGCCTGCCCGTCAACTACGCCGCGCACTCCGTGCAGGTCGAGGCGATCCGCGACCAGTTGCTGACCGACCTGGCCGAGATCTCGCCCCGGTCGGCAGCCATCCCGTTCTACTCAACGGTGACCGGCGAGGAGATCGACACCGCCGGGCTCGACGCCGACTACTGGTACCGCAACCTCCGCGAACCGGTGCTGTTCGACCGGACCACCCGGCTGCTGCTCGCCTCGGGCAGCGATCCCGTCTTCGTCGAGATCAGCCCGCACCCGGTGCTCACGCCTGCACTGGAGGAGCACGAGGCGGGCGTGGTGACCGGCACGCTGCGCCGCGACCACGGCACCCCGGCCGAGTTCCTGGCCGCCGCGGCCCGGCTGTTCGTCGCGGGTGTGCCGGTGCAGTGGCCGTTCCCCGAAGGCGAGCCGGTGGCGCTGCCCACCTACCCCTTCCAGCGGACGCGGTTCTGGCTCGCCGGCGGCGCGGGAGACGTGTCCGCGGCCGGGCTCGACTCGGTGGACCACCCGCTGCTCGGCGCCGCCGTCGAGGTGGGCGAGCAGCGGGTCCTGACGGGTCGGCTCTCCCTGACCACCCACCCCTGGCTCGCGGACCACTCCGTGCTCGGGACGGTGCTGCTGCCCGCGACGGCGTTCGTGGAACTGGTGGTGCACGCGGCCGGGGCGGCAGTGGAGGAACTGGTCCTGGAGGCGCCGCTGGTGCTGCCCGCCGACGGCGCGGTGGACGTGCAGGTCGTCATGGGCGAGCCGGACGAGACCGGCCGCCGGACGGTCGACGTCCGGTCCCGTACGGACGGTTGGGTACGGAACGCCACCGGCACGGTGAGCGGGCAGCCTGTGGTCGGGCAGGAGCTGACGCAGTGGCCGCCGGCCGGCGCGGAACCGGTCACCGGGCTCTACGACACGCTCGCCGCGGCGGGCTACGAGTACGGGCCGGCCTTCCAGGGCGTGCAGGCGGTGTGGCGTCGCGGCGACGAGGTGTTCGCCGAGGTCACCGTCCCGGACGCGGCCCGGTTCTCCGTCCATCCGGCCCTGCTGGACGCCGCCCTGCAGCCGCTGGCGCTGCTGGCCGGTACGGAGGGCGACGTGCGGCTGCCGTTCTCGCTGGGCGGGATCGCGGTCCACCGCACCGGTGTGACCTCCGCGCGCGTGCGGCTGACGGCGGTGCGCCCCGGCACGTACGCCGTCCACCTGGCGGACCGGTCCGGCGAGCCCGTGGCGACCGTCGAGGCGCTGACCACCCGTCCGATGGCCGAACGCGGCCCGCTGTACGCCCTCGAATGGATTCCGCTGACCCCCGCCGAAGGCGTGCTCGGCGACGCCGTCGTCTCGCCCGGCTCGGTCGCCGAGGCGCTGACGGCCGTCCAGGACTTCCTGGCCGGGCCCGGCGAACGGCTCGTGGTGCACACGCGGGGCGCGGTCGCCGTCGTTCCCGGTGACGCGGTGAGCGACCCGGAGGCCTCGGCCGTCTGGGGCCTGGTCCGGTCCGCGCAGTCCGAGCACCCCGGCCAATTCGTGCTGGTGGACGCCGACGAGCTGCCCGACGGCCTGTCGGTCGGCGACGAGGACCAGGTGGCGGTGCGCCGGGGAGCCGTTTACGTGCCCCGACTCGTGCGCTCCGCACCGGAGGAGGCGCTCGACGGACGGCTGACGCCGACGGGCACGGGCAGCCTGGACGACCTCGCCTTCCTGCCGTACGAGCAGGCCCCGCTCGGGCCCCGGGAGGTGCGCGTCGCCGTGCGGGCGGCCGGCCTGAACTTCCGGGACGTGCTGATCGCCCTCGGCGTCTACCCGGACCCGGCGCTGCTCGGCAGCGAGGGCGCGGGCGTCGTCACCGAGGTCGGCGCCGAGGTCACCGGCCTGCGGCCGGGCGACCGGGTCGCCGGGCTGCTGCCCGGCGCGTTCGGCCGAGTGGCCGTCGCCGACCACAGGGCGCTGGTGCGCATCCCCGACGAATGGACGTTCACCCAGGCCGCCAGTGTGCCGATCGCGTTCATGACCGCCTGGTACGGGCTGTTCGACCTCGGCGAACTGCGCCCCGGCGACCGGGTGCTGATCCACGCCGGCACCGGCGGCGTCGGCATGGCCGCCGTCCAGCTGGCCCTGAACAGCGGCGCGGAGGTGTTCGCCACCGCGAGCCCCGCCAAGTGGGACGCCCTGCGCGCCCTGGGGCTGGACGACGACCACATCGCCTCGTCCCGGACCCTGGAGTTCGCCGACCGGTTCGGACCCTTCGACGTGGTGCTGAACTCGCTGTCCGGCGAGTTCCTGGACGCCTCGCTGCGGCTGCTCGCGCCCGGCGGGCGGTTCGTGGAGATGGGCAAGGCCGACATCCGGCCCGGCGTGCTGGCCTTCGACCTGGCCGACGCGGGACCGGAGCGGCTGGCGGAGATCCTGGCCGAAGCAGTCCGGCTGCTCGGCGCGGGCGAGCTGCGCCTGCCACCGCTCACCACCTGGGACGTCCGCCGCGCGCGGGACGCCTTCCGGTTCATGAGTCGGGCGGCGCACGTCGGGAAGATCGTTCTCACTGTTCCGGCGGGTTTCGATGCGGTGGGGACGGTGTTGATCACCGGTGGTACGGGGACGTTGGGCGGTCATGTGGCCCGGCATCTGGTGGTCGAGCGGGGTGTGCGGCATGTGGTGCTGGTCAGCCGCAGTGGTGGCGGGGCCGAGTTGTGCGAGGAGTTGGCCGGGCTGGGCGCGGAGGTGAGCGTCGCGGCCTGTGACGTGGCGGATCGGGACGCGTTGGCGGCGGTGCTGGAGTCGATTCCGGCCGAGCATCCGCTGACCGCGGTCGTGCATGCGGCCGGTGTGCTCGACGACGCCGTGGTGGAGTCGCTGACCCCCGATCGTCTTGCCGCGGTCTGGGAGCCGAAGGCACGGGCGGCGTGGAACCTGCACGAGCTCACCCGGGGGCTGGATCTGACGGCGTTCGTCCTGTTCTCCTCGGCGGCCGGCACGCTCGGCGCGGCGGGGCAGGCGAACTACGCGGCGGCGAACGCCTTCCTCGACGGCCTGGCCGCGCACCGGCGCGCCCTGGGGCTGCCGGGCGTGTCGCTGGCCTGGGGCCACTGGGCCGAGGCCAGCGGGCTGACCGGGCAGATGTCCGCGGCCGACGGTGAACGCCTCGCCCGCGCGGGGCTGCTGCCGATGGCGACCGACTACGGACTCGGGCTGTTCGACGGCGGCCTGGACACCGCGGAACCGGCGGTGGTCGCGGCCCGGCTCAAGGTGTCCGCACTGGGCGACCGGCCGGTGCTGCGCGCGCTGGCACGCGCCCGCAAACCGGTCCGGACCACCGGACTGGCGGGCGAGCTCGGATCGCTCCCCGAGGCCCGGCAACGCGAGATCCTGCTCGACCTGGTCAGCACCCACGCCTCGGCCGTGCTGGGCCGCAACGACGCAATCGGTGGCGACCTGGCCTTCAAGGACCTGGGCTTCGACTCGCTGACCGGCGTGGAACTGCGCAACCGGCTGTCCACGGCGGTCGGGACCCGGCTGTCGGCGACGATGATCTTCGACCACCCGACCCCGGCCCGGCTGGCCGAATACCTGCGCGAGGTGGTCCTCGGCATGGAGCGCCGGACGGCCTCGCCCGTGCCGGTCGGGGTTCCGGTGTCGGACGACCCGGTGGTGGTGGTCGGGCTGGGTGCCCGGTATCCGGGTGGGGTGGGCTCGGCGCAGGAGTTGTGGGGCCTGGTGTCGGGTGGGGTCGATGCGGTGGGCGAGTTCCCGTCGGATCGTGGGTGGGACGTGGGTCGGCTCTACGATCCGGCCGGTGGCCCGGGGAAGTCGTACACGCGGTCGGGCGCTTTTCTGGCGGACGCGGGTGGCTTCGACGCCGCGTTCTTCGGTATTTCGCCGCGCGAGGCGTTGGCGATGGATCCGCAGCAGCGGGTGCTGTTGGAGACCGTGTGGGAGACGTTCGAGGACGCGGCGATCGATCCGACGTCGTTGCGGGGCAGCCAGACGGGCGTCTTCACCGGCATCTGGGCATCCGGCTACGCGGGCGGAGTGGACCAGATCTCGCGCGACGCGGACGGCTATGTGGCCACCGGCACGGCGACGAGTGTGACCTCCGGGCGGGTGTCGTACCTGCTGGGGCTGGAAGGCCCGGCGGTGTCGGTGGACACGGCGTGTTCGTCGTCGCTGGTGGCGATCCACCTGGCGGCGCAGGCCCTGCGCTCGGGCGAGTGCTCGCTGGCGCTGGCCGGCGGTGTGACCGTCATGGCGACACCCGCCGCCTTCATCGACTTCTCCCGCCAGCGGGGGCTCGCCACCGACGGCCGGGTGAAGGCGTTCGCCGAGGCGGCGGACGGCACGGCGTGGGGTGAGGGCGCCGGTCTGGTGCTGTTGGAACGTCTGTCGGACGCCCGGCGCAACGGCCACCAGGTGCTGGCGGTCGTGGCGGGAAGCGCAGTGAACCAGGACGGGGCCAGCAACGGCCTGACCGCGCCGAACGGCCCCTCCCAGGAACGGGTCATCCGCCAGGCCCTCGCCAATGCCGGGCTGGAGCCGTCCGAGGTGGACGCGGTGGAGGCGCACGGCACCGGCACCACGCTCGGCGACCCCATCGAGGCGCAGGCGCTGTTGGCGACCTACGGCCGCGATCGGGACGAGCCGTTGTGGCTGGGGTCGGTGAAGTCGAACATCGGCCACACCCAGGCCGCCGCCGGTGTGGCCGGTGTGATCAAGATGGTGATGGCGATGCGGCACGGGCAGTTGCCGCCGACGCTGCATGTCGACGAGCCGACCTCGCACGTCGACTGGTCGGCGGGTCGGGTCTCGCTGCTCACCGAGGCCCGGCCGTGGCCGGAGACGGGGCGTCCCCGCCGCGCGGGCATCTCGGCGTTCGGCATCAGCGGTACGAACGCGCACGTGATCCTGGAGGCGCCGGCCGAGGAGCCGTTGCCCGAGTCCCCTGCCGATCCCGAGCCCGCTCCTGCGGTCGTGGTGCCGTGGCTGCTGTCGGCCAAGTCCGAGCAGGCCCTGCGCGACCAGGCCCGCAGGTTGCAGGCGTACGCGGCCAAGGCCCCCGACCCGGACGGGATCGGCGCCGCGCTCGCCGCGCGGACCCGGTTCGTCCACCGGGCCGTGCTGACCGGACCGGAGGCCCTGGCGGCCCTGGTGCGCGGGGAAGCCCATCCCGGGCTGGTGACCGGCGAGGCCCGTGACGCGGGCAGGTCGGCGTTCGTGTTCTCCGGTCAGGGTGGTCAGTGGGCGGGGATGGGTCGTGGTCTGTACCGCGAATTCCCGGTGTTCGCCCAGGCGTTGGACGAAGTGTGCGGGCTCTTGGGGCTGCCGGTGGAGGTGTTGTTCGAGGACGGGGAGGGGGTGCTCGGGGAGACGCTGTTCACGCAGGGCAGTGTGTTCGCGCTGGAGGTGGCGCTGTTCCGGCTGGTGGAGTCGCTGGGTGTGCGGCCGGATTTCGTGGTCGGGCATTCGGTCGGTGAGGTGGCGGCGGCGCATGTGGCGGGTGTGCTGAGTCTGGAGGACGCGTGTGCGCTGGTGGGTGCGCGTGGCCGGTTGATGCAGGGGTTGCCGGGTGGTGGGGCGATGGTGTCGCTCCAGGCGTCGGTGGAGGAGGTTGCGGGGTCGTTGGTGCCGGGTGCGGAGGTGGCGGCGGTCAACGCGGCCGATGCGGTGGTGGTGTCGGGGGACGAGGCGGCGGTCGCGGCGGTTTCCGAGGTGTGGTGGGGGCGTGGTCGTCGGGTGCGGCGGCTGGAGGTCAGTCACGCGTTCCATTCGGCGCGGATGGATCCGGTGCTGGAGGAGCTGGGTCGGGTGGCGGCGGGTCTGTCGTTCGGTGAGCCGGTGATCCCGGTGGTCTCCACCGTGGCGGGGTGCCCGGTGGACATGGGGGAGCCCGGGTACTGGGTGCGGCAGGTCCGCGAACCGGTGCGGTTCGCCGATGCCGTGGAGTGGCTGGCGGGCCAGGGCGTGACCGGGTTCGTGGAGGTCGGTCCGCATCCGGTGCTGGTGGGGAACGGGTTGATGCGGCGCGGGGGTGATTCCCCGGAGCGGTTGTTCGCGGGCCTGGGGCGGTTGTGGGCGGACGGTGCGATGCGCTGGACGCCGCCCGCGGCCACCACGGCAGGCGCGCGGGTGCCCTCGTACGCCTTCCAGCACCAGCACTACTGGCTCCAGCCCACCACCCCGTCGGAGGGCCTGGACACGCCGGACCACCCGCTGCTGCGGTCCCTGGTGAAGCTCCCCGACGGGCAGGGCGTGGTGCTGACCGGAAAGCTCTCCGCGTCCGTCCACCCGTGGCTGGCCGAGCACACCGTGCTCGGTTCGACGCTGCTGCCCGGGATGGCGTTCGTGGACCTGGCCCTCCAGGCCGGCGAGCACACGGCCAGCCCCGTGCTGTCCGAGCTGGTCCTGGAGGCGCCGCTCGTGCTGTCCGCGCACGACGGCGTGCACGTGCAGGTCACCGTCGGCGCGCCCGACGACACCGGACGCCGGCCCGTCACCGTCCACTCCCGCACCTCCGCGGAGCCCGACGAGTGGACCCGCCACGCGACCGGCGTGCTGAGTCCGTCGGCGACCCGGGCCGACCGGACGGAGGCGCCCGGGGCGGACGACGGCGAGGCCGTGCCGATCGACATCGACTCGCTCTACGACCGGCTCGCCGAAGCCGGCTACGACTACGGGCCGACCTTCCAGGGGCTCACCGGCATTCGGCGGCACGGCGAGGACCTGCACGCCGAGGTGAGGTTCCCGGCGGACCCCGCGCAGCTCACCGGCTACCGCGTCCACCCCGCGCTCCTGGACGCCGCCATCCAGCCGCTGACCCTGCTCGCCGGCCTCGCAGCCGAGGACGGCGGCGGCAGTCCGGCGCGGATGCCCTTCTCGTTCTCCGGCGTGTCCGTCACCGGGTCGGCCGCGACGGGCCGCGTGGTGCTGCACCCGACCGGGCCGGACACCTACGCGGTGCGGATCACCGACACCGCCGGGACGCCGGTCGTGAGCATCGACGAGATCGTCCTGCGGCCCGTCGAAGCGGCGGGACGCGGGGCCGGGCGCCGGCCGAACACGCTGTTCGCCGTCGACTGGACGCCGATGGCGGCACCGGACGGCCCGGACACCGAGACGGTCCTCCACGAGGTCGTCGGCGAGGGCGAGCCGGTCGCGGCCGCCCATGCGGTGACCCGCGAACTGCTCGGCACGGTCCGGGAGTTCCTGGCCACCGACACGCCGGCCCGGCTCGTGGTCCTCACCGGCGACGACCCGGCCTCGGCCGCGGCCCGCGGCTTCCTGCGCAGCGCGCACAGTGAGAACCCGGGGCGGATCCTGACCGTCCGGCACGACGGCACGGCCGCGTCCCGACGGGCGATCCCCGCCGCGGTGCGGGCCGCCGTGGGCGACGGCGAGCCCGAGATCCAGCTGCGCGACGGAACCGCCCTGGTTCCGAGGCTGGTGAGGGCGGCCGCGGCCGGGCCGCTGGACGGCGCGCCGCTGGACGGCACCGCACTGATCACCGGCGGCACCGGCACCCTCGGCGTCCTGGTCGCCCGGCACCTGGTCGCGCGGCACGGCGTCCGGCACGTGGTGCTCGCCGGCCGCCGCGGCGTCGAGCCGCCCGGGCTCCGGGAGGAGCTGGGCGACGCCCTCACCGTGGTCGCCTGCGACGCCGGCGACCGGGAGGCCGTGCGGGACCTCGTCGCCTCGATCCCCGACCTGCGGGTCGTCGTGCACGCCGCCGGGGTCGTCGACGACGCCCTGGTGGGATCGATGACACCGGAGCAGATCGACACCGTGCTGCACGCGAAGGCCGATGCCGGATGGCACCTGCACGAGGCCACCGAGCACCTGGACCTGCGGGCGTTCGTGCTGTTCTCCTCGGCGTCCGGGGTGTTCGGCGCCCCCGGGCAGGCCAACTACGCCGCCGCGAACGCGTTCCTCGACGGGCTCGCCGAGCACCGGCACGCGCGCGGTCTGCCGGCCACCTCGCTGGCCTGGGGCCAGTGGGCCGAGTCCAGCGGCATCACCGGGAACCTGAAGGAGGCCGACCACCGGCGGCTGGCGCGGACCGGGATGCTGCCGCTGGGCACCGAGCAGGCCCTCGACCTGTTCGACACCGCCCTGGCCGGCGAACGTCCGGCGCTGGTGCCGGTCCGCCTCGACCTCGCGGCGATCGACACCCCGCCCGCGCTGCTGCGCGGACTCGCCCGGACGCGGCGCGCGCCGGCCCCGGCGACCGGCCCCGACGACCTGCGGGCCGGGCTCGAAGCCCTGCCCGAGCCCGAGCAGCGCGCCCTGCTGCTCGACCTGGTCGTCCGGCACAGCGCGAGCATCCTCGGGATGGCCCCCGGCGGGATCGACGACCCGCGCCAGCTGTTCCGCGACCACGGCGTCGACTCGCTGACCGCCATCGAGCTGCGCAACCAGCTCAACGCGGCCACCGGGCTCCAGCTCCCGGCGACCCTGGTCTTCGACTTCCCGACGCCCGAACAGCTCGTCAACCACCTCTACGGGCAGCTGTGCTCGCCGGAGAACCGGGTGGCCGGGCCGATGGAGCGACTGCTGCGCAAGGCCGTCGACGTGGGCCGCGCGCAGGACGGCCTCGACCTGCTGGCCACGGCGTCCCGGCTGAGCGAGGCCACCGACGCGCCCAAGGTCGAGACGTCCGCCCTCGCGGCCGGCTTCCTCCAGCCGTCGCTGGTCTGCCTGCCGTCCGCGCTGGCGTCCGGCGGCGTCGAGGAGTACCGGCGGTTCGGCGCGGCGCTGGAGGCCGCCCGCGACGTCACGGCGGTCACCCTGCCGGGCTTCGCCGGCGACCCGCTGCCCGCGGACGCCGACGTCCTGGTCCAGGCACTCGCCGACGCCGCGTCGGTCGTCGCCGCGCCGGTGCTGGTCGGCCGTTCGGTGGGCGCGTGGCTGGCGCTGGCGACCGCCGGGGAACTGGAACGGCGGGGGGCCCGGCCCAGCGCCGTGGTGCTCATCGACGGCTACCCCGACGACCTGCCGGGCGTGCTCACCGGCATGCTCGACGCCGGCCACCAGGTCCAGCCGGTCGACGACGAGCGGCTGGTGGCCATGGGCCGCTACCTCGACCTGGCCGGCGCCCCGGAGCCCGTCACCGCGCCGGTGCTGCTGGTGGGCACCGGGAACCGCTCGTGGCCCCGGCTGTCCACCACCGTCCAGGAGGTGCTCACCGTCCCGGGCGACCACTTCACCGTGCTGGAGGAGCACTCCGCGGCCACGGCGCTGGCCATCAGCACGTGGCTCCTCGACTTCACCGGATACGGGGCCGGGCTGTCCGAACTCAGGGGAAAGGACTACGCATGATCTGGGACAACGTTTACATCGGTGGAACGGGGCGGTACCTGCCGCCCCGCACGCCCGCCACGGAGGCCGTGCCGGACACCGAGACCATGCGGCGGCTGCTCGCGCTGTCGGACTTCGTGTCGTTCACCCGCTCCGAGGACGTCACCGAGCACGGGATGGCCGTGCACGCGGCGATCGGAGCCCTGCGCGAGTCCGGTCTCACCGGCGCCGACATCTCGATGGCCGCCTACGCCCAGATGGACCACCAGGACCACCGGGCGTCCTCCTGCCACCTGCAGCGCGTCCTCGGCCTCGGCCACGCCCTGGTCTACGAGGTCGAGGCGACCAGCAACGGCGGCTCGGCCGCGCTGCAGTCCGCCGCCGCGCACCTGGTGGCCGACCCGGCCGCGACCGCGACCCTGGTCACGGCCACCGCCCGGTTCCTGCCGCCGCGGTGGGAGCGCTGGCAGCCCACCATCGGGATCTTCCTGGCCGACGGCGCGGTCGCGGCCGTGCTCAACCGCGAGGGCGGCCGGGCGCGGCTGATCGCGACCGCCAACAGCTCCGCGACCCAGATGGAGGTCCTCGCGGCCCCGACGATCCCGGACCCCGCGGGCCACCGCGACCGTACGCCGATCGAGGTCACCGGCCTGGCCCCGTACCTGACGCTGATGAGCGGGGCACTGGTCTCCGCGGTCCAGCAGGCGGCCAAGGAGGGCGGCGTCGACATCGCCGACATCACCAGGTTCGTCGTCACCGGTCTGGGCCTGGCCCAGCTGGAGGTCGTCGTGCTGGAGCCGCTCGGCATCGACCTGAGCCGCACCACCTGGCCGATGCTGCGCGAGCTCGGCCACGTCGGGCCGTGCGACCAGCTGCTCGGCATCGACCACCTGCTGCACGACGAGAGCCTGAAGCCCGGCGACACCATCATGTCGATCGGCCTCGGCATGGGCTCGCGGTTCACCGCGGCCCTGCTGGAGGTCACCGAGCCGCCCGGGCCCCGTACCGCCACCACCTTCACCGAGCCGGTGCGCGTGCAGGCCCCGCCCGCCGACGCGTACGTCATGGACGCCTCGGGCGGCGACATCTTCGGCGAGGCCGCCGCCCTGCGCGAGCGCGGCCCGGCCACCCGCGTCGAACTGCCCGGCGGCGTGTCGGCCTGGGCCGTCACCGGGCACGACCTGGCGAAGAAGCTGCTGCTCGACCCGAAGGTGTCCAAGGACGCGAACAAGCACTGGCCGATGTGGCGCGACGGCGACGTCCCGCCGGACTGGCCGCTGATCATGTGGGTCGCGCTGCAGAACATGTTCACCGCCTACGGGGCCGACCACACCCGGCTGCGCAGCCTGGTGGCCAAGGCGTTCACCCCGCGCCGGATCGAGGCGATGCGGCCGCGCATCGAGGAGATCACGGCCGGGCTGATCGAAGAGCTGGCCGCGGTGCCGCCGGGGGAGCCGGTCGACCTGCGCGCACGGTTCGCGTTCCCGCTGCCGATCCAGGTCATCACCGAACTGTTCGGGGTGACCCCGCAGACGGGCGCGGACCTGCGGCGACTGGTGGACGCGGTGTTCAGCCTCGACGCGGACCCGACGGGCGTGCAGGCCGCCTCCGGCGAGCTGTACCTGCTGCTCAAGGAACTCGTGGCCGCCAAGCGGAGCAACCCCGGCGACGACATGACCAGCGACCTGATCGCCGCGCAGGAGGCGGACGGCACCCGACTGTCCGAGCGGGAACTGCTGGACACCCTGCTGCTGACCATCTCCGCCGGCTTCGAGACGACCGTCAACCTGCTCGACCACGCCGTCCACGCGCTGGCCACCCACCCGTCCCAGCTCGACCTGGTCCGGTCCGGCGCCAGCACCTGGGAGGACGTGGTGGACGAGACCCTGCGCTGGCAGGCGCCGGTGCCGAACCTGCCGCTGCGGTACGCCGTGGAGGACATCTCCGTGGACGGCGTGCAGATCCGCAAGGGCGAGGCGATCCTGCTGTCCTTCGGCGCGGTCGGCCGCGACCCGGCGCAGCACGGGGCCGACGCGGAGGACTTCTCCGTCACCCGGTCGTCGCGGTCCGACCACCTCACCTTCGGGCACGGCGTGCACTTCTGCCTCGGCAGCCCGCTGGCGAAGCTGGAGGCGACGACGGCGCTGTCCGCGCTGTTCTCCCGGTTCCCCGGGCTGCGGCTGGCCGTCCCGTCGTCCGAACTCGAGCCGCTGGGTTCCTTCTTCACCAACGGCCACAAGACCCTGCCGGTCGTCCTGGAGGAGAGCTGATGGCCCATTTCGCCTTCGTGAGCGCGCCCGCGTCCGGGCACGTGAACCCGACCCTGCCGCTGGTCGAGGAACTGGTCCGGCGCGGTCACCGGGTCAGCTACGCCACCGGACCGGCGACCATGGACGCCGCCGTCGCCGCCGGGGCGTCGCCGGTGACCCTGCCCTCGGAGCTGCCGCCGGACCTGGCGTCGCGGGGGGAGTTCACGGCGGAGCAGCTCGCCGTGACGATGGAGTACTACCTCGACGACGCGCGGGCCTCCTTCCCCGTCCTGGCCGAGCACTTCCTGGCCGACCCGCCGGACGCGGTGTGCTACGACTCGGTGACCTTCACCGGGAGGATGCTGGCGAACCTGCTCGACGTGCCGGAGGTCTCCCTGGTGCCGACCTTCGCGGAGAACGAGTCCTTCTCGGCGGCGCAGGTGTACCTGCCGGCCGACTTCGACCACGCCGACCCCCGGCTGGTGGCCGCGATCCAGGACATGGGGAAGTTCGCGCAGGGCCACGGCTTCCTCGACGACCCGAACCTGATGTTCGGCCACGTGCCCCCGACGAGCCTGGTGTTCGTCCCCCGCGAGTTCCAGCTGGCGGGGGACACCTTCGACGAGCGCTTCCACTTCGTCGGGCCGTCGCTGAGCAGCCGGCAGACCGCCGGGGAGTGGAGCCCCCGGTCGCCGGGCCCGGTGCTGCTGATCTCGCTGGGAACCGTCTTCAACGACCGGCCCGAGTTCTACCGGACCTGCATCGAGGCGTTCGGGGACAGCGACTGGCAGGTCGTCATGGCCGTGGGCGGGCTGGACCGGCAGTCGCTGGGCCCGATCCCGGCGAACGTCGAAGTGCACGCGCAGGTGCCGCAGATCGCGGTGCTGCGGCACACCGAGGTGTTCCTGAGCCACGCCGGGATGAACTCGACCATGGAGTCCCTGTACCACGGGGTGCCGTTCGTGGCGGTCCCGCAGATCCCGGAACAGCAGGCGATCGCCCGGCGGGCGGAGGAACTGCAGGTCGGCAGGACACTCACCGACCCGACCGTCCAGGGCCTGCGCGACGCCGTCCGGTCCGTCCGGGCCTACCGCCCCCGGGCGGCGGCCCTGAGCCGGGTCGTCCGCGGCGCGGGCGGCGCGTCGAAGGCGGCGGACGTCCTGGAGAAGCTGCTGACCCAGTGACGGCCGGACTCCACCGGGCGGCCCGCACCCGCCCGGTGGAGTCCGTTCCCGCGCACGGCCTCGTACGGCGTGCTCGGGCCGGGTGATGGGCCGGTCCGCTCGGGTGGAGTCGCGGCAGAGGGGGCGGTGCGGCGTACTCCTCGCCCGAGGGCGCGATCGCCGGCACCTTGGTCGAGGTCCACGGCCGCAGTCCCACCGGCACCGGGCGCTTCGCGGCCGCGACGCGTGCCGGCGGGACTCAACTCGCGCGGCACGGAAGACTTTTGGGGCCTTGCCGCCGGGGGCGGCGAAAGGCGGGAGACCGTCGGGTCGGAGGCTGCTGACCCGAACACGGCCGGTTCGGCCCGCAGCACGGCGAGCTTCGCGAGACACTCCCCGCTCGACATCACGCCGGACGTGGCCCCGGCGTCGAACTGCACGCCCCCGCCTCCGCCACCGACCTCGCCCACCGCACTGACACCACCCCCGGCGGCCCCACCGGCCTCCGCACCGCCGGCCCGGTCACCCTCCACCGCGTCGGCCGCTTCGTCCGCCACGCCCGCGCGGCCGCCGCCGAGGCGCTGCCGACGGCGGCCGGGCGGTGCGGATCGCGGGACTGCGAGCGTGGAAGTGTCGTGCATTCACACCGATGCCGACCCGACCGGTGTCGGCCGTCGGCTCGTGGGCACCCGTGAAGGGCCGCCGTCCCGGCCTTCGGCCCGGTGGAGCAGTCGCGGTCCTCGGCCCGGACCGGGTCACGCTGCGGCCGCTACTCGCGCTCCGGGTGCGGCAGCCGTCCGAGCAGCTCCTCCTGCTTCTCGGCGCCGAAGGCCGATCGCCGGCTCGCGAGCTGCTCGACCTGGCCGTGGAGGCAGCAGAACTGGGCTTCCCGGTAGGGATGTTGGCCCCCTTCCGGCGTCTCGGCGCGGCCCTGCACACTGAGGCCGTTCTCCGGCACGACACCATGGCGCTCCCGTCCGACGCCCTCGAAAGGCGAGTGAAGCGATGAACCGACGTACCGTCAGTTTCCGTCGTGAGAGGCGTATCTGACGCATCGTCACATCCGACCCGGGGCGCGGCTTGAACGGACCTTGAACCGGATTGCAACGCACCTGTCGGAGGGTCGCCGTTGGTGACCGATCGCCCGGCGCCGTCCAGGACGAGGGCGCCGGGCCGAACCGCCTACCCAAGGAGGGTGAACCCTTTGTCGGATCAGCTGTTCACGTCGCGAGCGCGCCCGAGGCGCGACACGCCGCCGCCAGGCCCGGGTGGGCCCCGCACCGGGGGCCGGGCCCGATGAGCACGGATGCGGCCGAGCGGCCGAAGCCCGGCTTCCTCGGCTTCCTCGCGCAACTGGCCGGCGAGGACTCACTGCGCCGCAGCCTCGTGGCGGTCCGATTCGCCGCAGCGACCGGCAAGGGGGTGCTGCTGAGCGGGAGCGTCGTCTACTTCACCCTGCACGTGCACCTCGCCGCGGCGCAGATCGGCTTCGGGCTGACCGCGGCGGGAATCGCCTCGCTGGTCTCCTCCGTCCTGTTCGGGATGGTGGCCGACCGGATGCCCCGGCGCCTGCTGCTGTTCATCAACTTCGTCGTCATCGCGGTGGGCTTCGGGCTCTACGCGGCGATCGACAACGCCTACGAGTTCTACGTCGTGGCCATGGTGATCTCGTTCTTCGACACCGGCCTCGGACCGACCGAGGGCGCCATGATCGCCTCGCTCATACCCGACGGCGAGCGCGTCCGCCTCAACGCCATGATGCGCACCGTCTTCAACATCGGATTCAGCGCGGGGATCGGGATCGCTGCGCTGGCGGCCGCAAGCCGCCACCTGCTGATGCTCATCCCGTTCGGTTCGGCCGCCCTGCTCGGCCTGGCGGCCCTGCTCGTGCTCCGGCTGCCCAAGGACGGCCCGCGGAAGCCGATCGTCCGGCGCCGGCGCTTCGGTGCGATCCGGGACCTGCCCTACGTCGGAGTCGTCGGGCTCTCCTCGGTGCTCTCCTCGCACATGACCCTGCTCATGGTGGTCCTGCCGCTGTGGACACTCCACCGCACGACCGTGCCGCACTTCGTCGTGCCGATGTTCCTGGTGATCAACACGGTGTTCGTGATCCTCTTCCAGGTGCGGGCGAGCAAGGGGGCCGAGACGGTACTCGGCGCGGCCAGGACCGCCAGGATCGCCGGGGTGTGGATCGCGGCGGGCTGCGCGGCGGTGGGAGTCACGGTCTTCGTGCACCAGGCGGCGGTGGGCATCGTGGCGATCATGGCGGCCGTGCTGGCCATGTCGATGGCGGAGATCACGCAGTCCGCGTCGGCCTGGGGACTCGCGTTCGGGCTCGCACCCGAGCATGCGAAGGCCGAGTACCTGGGCACTTTCGACCTGCACATCGGTACGCAGAACGTCGTCGGGCCGGTCGTTCTCGCCGGCCTGGTGATCTCCGGCGGCCTGTGGGGCTGGGGCCTGATCGCCGCGGCGGTGCTCCTCGCCGCCTGGCTGATCGTCCCGGCCGCCCGGCGCAGCGCGGTGGCCATGGCGGCACTCGCCGCCCATCACAACGAGTTCGCGGAGAAGGCGGAGACGGTATGACGAACCGCGGCAGAGCCTCATTCACCCAGGAACGCTTCTTCTTCCTCGACGAGTTGCAGCCCGGCAACCCCGCGTACGTCGTGGCCTTCGCGCTGCGCATGGAGGGACTCCTCGACCGGGCGGAGCTCGCCGACGCGATCCGCCGGGTGGCCGGGAAGCACGCCATCCTGCGCACCTGCCTGGTCATGAGCGACGGCGATCTCCAGCAGGAGGCCCGCGACGACGTCCTGCCGGACATCGAGTGGACGCAACGCGCGCCGGTCGGTCGGGAGGCACAGGACGAGTACCTGCGCGAACTGGTCGCCTCGGAGGCGCGCAGGCCGTTCTCGCTCGGCACCGGCCGGGTGCTGCGGGCCCGGATCGTGTCCTGGACCGCCGACGAGCACGCGCTCGTGGTGCTGGTGCACCACGTCGCCTGCGACGGCTGGGGAGTCGGCCTGCTCCTCGACGCGATCGCCGAGGAGTACAACACCGGCACGAGCCGGTCCCCCGAGATCACCTATCTGGAATACGCCGAGGCCCAGCGCGAGGCGTGGGCGCACAACTCGACCGGTGTCGCCTACTGGCGCGAGATGCTGGACGGCGCGCCGAGGCTGTCGCTCGCCACCGACCACCGGCGTCCCGACGTGCTGACCTTCCGCGGCGCGGCGCTGCGCCGGCCGGTCGATCCCGCGGTGGTCCGGCGGCTGACCGAGTGGGCGAAGGAGCGGGGCGTCACGCTGTTCGCGGTCGCGCTCGCCGCGTACGCGCAGGTGCTCGGCCGGCACGCCGGCCAGCGCGAGGTGGTGATCGGCGTGCCGGTCGCCAACCGGGTGGAGGAGGCCGAGGAGCAACTGCTCGGCTGCCTGGTCAACACCCTGCCGGTCCGGGTCGACCTGTCCGGTCACCCGACCTTCGCGGACCTGGTCACGCGCACCTGGCGCACCGCCCTGACCGCCTTCGGCCACCAGGACGTCCCGTTCGAGCAGATCGTGCAGGCGTCGGGCGAGCAACGGCACCTCAGCCACTCGCCGATCTACCAGACGATGCTCACGGTGCAGAACTTCACCTTCACCGTGCCCGAGTTCGCCGGGATGCGGGTCAACGAGGTCGACATCCAGATCGACGCGGCCAAGTTCGACGTCGGAGTGACGCTCGACGTCTCCACCCGATCGCCGTACCTGCGCGCGGACTTCAGCACCGAGCTGTTCGACGAGGCCACGATCGCGGGCCTGCTCACGCACTTCCAGACGCTGCTGGAGTCCGTCGTGTCCGGCGCGGAGCCCGAGCCGGAGATGGTGGGCCCCGAGGAGCGCGCACTCGTCATCGACCGGTGGAACCCGCGCGCCGACGCGGTCGGCGACCTGCCCTCCGTGCTGCACTCCTTCCTCGGGCACGCCGCGCAAGCGCCGGACGCGGTGGCCCTGGCGCACCGCGGTGAGGCGCTCTCCTACGCGGAGTTGGACGCCTGGTCGAACGGCATCGCCGCCGCCCTGGCCGGGGCCGGGGCGGGCCGGGGAGACCGGGTCGGGCTGCTGCTGGGGCGCTCCGCGGCCGTCGCGGCCTCGATTCTCGGCGTCTGGAAGGCCGGGTGCGCCTACGTGCCGCTCGATGCCCGGTGGCCGAGGCACCGCCTGGACGAGATCCTCGACAGCGCCCGGCCGACCGCCGTCGTCGCGGCGGCGGACAGCGCCGCGCCGGCAGTACGGCAGAGCGCCGACGCACGGGGATTCGCCTGGATCGACGCGCGGGAGGTCGATCGTGCGGCCTCCGTGCGGACGGCCGCTCCGGACCCGGACGAGACCGCCTGCGTCGTTCACACGTCCGACGCCACCGGCCTGCACGGGGTGCCGGTCCGACACCGCGCGCTGAGTGCGCTGTGCGGTCCGGGGCTGCTCGGTGCGGAGGTCGATACGAGTGACCGCTGGCTGGGAGCCCACGACTTCAGCACGGACCTGGCGACCTGGGAGCTCTGCGGAGCCCTCGCCTCCGGAGGTCGTCTGGTCCTCGCCGAGGAGACCGACCTGGCCGACCCGGACCGGCTGGCCCGGCTCGTGCGCGACGAGCGGATCACGGTCCTGAACCAGACCCCGGGCGCCCTCCGCCGGCTGCTGCCGGCCCTGCTCGACACGCCGCCCGGGGACGAACCGGTGGCGGTGCGCCACGTCGTCGTGTCGGGAGCGGAAGCGCTCAGCTGGTCCGAGCTGGCCTCGCTCGTCGATCCCGAGCGGCTGCCCGCGGTGTTCGTCGGCCTCTACGCGGTGACCGAGGGCGGCATCTACGTGACAGGCCGTCGGGTACGGGCCGCGGACCTGCACACGGTGCGGGAGGGCGACCTCGGCGTACCACTGGCGCATGTCCGCTGCTACGTGCTCGACGACCGGCGCCGACCCGTCGGCGTGAACGTGGCCGGAGAGCTCCACGTCGGCGGAACATCGGTCCCGTCGGGCTACCTCGGTGCGGACGGACCGGCCGACGGACGCTTCGGCCGGGATCCGTACGGCCCGGCGACGGTCTACCGGACCGGCGACTCCGTGCGCTGGAGCCACGACGGAAGGCTGATGCGCGTCGCCCGCGAGGACGGGCGCGCGACGGTCCGGCTGGGCGGCCACCGCGTCGACCTCGCCGAGATCGAGGCCGCGTTCCTGCGGCTGCCGGGCGTCGACGGCTGCGCCGCGGCCGCCGACGGCGACGAGGCGGTCGTCTTCGTGTGCTGCGACCCCGGCGTCGGCACGGACGTCGGCGCCGAACTGCCCGCGTTCATGGTGCCGTCCCGAGTCTTCGTGGTGCCGGAGATCCCGCGGGACGCCGCGGGACGGGCCGACACCCGGCGGTTGCTGGCCGACCGCGCGGCGGAGTCGACGGAGGCGGCACAGGAGCCGGTCGCCGCGACGCCGGAACCTGCCGCCTCGGGTCGACTCGTCGAGCAGATCCGGCAGATCTGGGCCGACGTGCTGAAGCAGCCCGACCTGGAGCCGACGGAGAACTTCTTCGACGCGGGCGGCCACAGCCTCGCGCTCATCGTCGCGCAGCGCCGGATGGCGGCCGCGGGGCTGAAGACCTCGATCACCGAGCTCTTCCGCTGCGGCACGGCGGCGGCCTGCGCCGCGCACTTCGAACAGGCGGCCGTACCGATCGCCGAGGACAAGGCCGAGCAGCGCAGGAGCGGCCGGGACTCGCTCGCCCGACGGCGGCGGGTCGAACGAGGGGGGAACCATGTCTGACGAGCACGGGTCGAACCGGATCGCCGTCGTCGGGATGGGCATCAGACTGCCCGGCGCGGGACGCGACCTCGATCGGTTCTGGCACGACGTCGAGAACGGCGTCGAGGCGATGACTTTCTTCGAGCGGGCGGAGCTGAACGCCTGGGGCGTCTCCGACGAGACCGTCGACCGCCCGAACTTCGTGCCCGCGCGGTCCGTCCTCGCGGACCACGACCGTTTCGACGGACGGCTGTTCGGCTACTCGCCGCAGGACAGCCTGCTGATGGACCCCCAGCAGCGGATCCTGCTGGAATGCGCGTGGAGCGCGCTGGAGCACGCGGGCCGCCCGCCGATCGCGCCGGACGGCAACCGCATCGCCGTCCACGTCGGCACCGGGATGAACGTCTACCTGCTGGACCTGCTCTGGCCGAACGAGCGGGTGGTGCGGAACGCCGGGGGACTGCTGACCCGGATGTCCAGCGTGAGCGACCACGCGGCGACCCGCATCGCGTACAAGCTGAACCTCCAGGGGCCGGCCTTCGCCGTGCAGTCGGCGTGCTCCACCTCGCTCGTCGCCGTGCACCTCGCGGTGCAGAGCCTGCTGACCTACGACGCGGACCTCGCGCTCGCGGGCGGGGCCTCGATCGCACCGCCGACCCGGCGCGGCTACCTCTACGAGCCCGGCGGCATCTCCTCGCCCGACGGCCGGTGCCGCCCGTTCGACCAGCACGCGCAGGGGACCGTGGGCGCCGACGGCGCCGGGATCGTCGTGCTCAAGCGACTGGAGGACGCGGTGCGCGACGGCGACACCGTGCACGCCGTGATCCTCGGCAGCGCGGTCGCCAACGACGGCGCGCGGAAGGCCGGCTACACGGCGCCGGGGCCCGAGGGCCAGGCGGCGGCGATCAGGTCGGCGCTCTCGGTGGCCGATGTCGATCCCGACACCATCGGCTACCTGGAGGCGCACGGCACCGGCACCGCGCTCGGGGACCCGATCGAGATCTCCGCGCTGCGCGAGGTGTTCGGCGTCGACCGGGGCGGGCGCCCGCCGTGCTCGCTGGGCGCGCTGAAGTCGACCATGGGACACCTCGACTCGGCGTCGGGCGTGGCCGGGCTGATCAAGACGGTGCTGGCGCTCAAGCACCGGACGATCCCGCCGGTCGCGCACTTCACCGCCCCCAACCCCGCGCTGGAACTGGAGAAGTCGGTCTTCACCGTGCCGAGGACGGCCACCGAGTGGCCGGAGATCGACGGAGTGCGCCGGGCCGGCGTGAGCTCCTTCGGCATCGGCGGCACCAACGCGCACGTGGTGCTCGAAGAGGCTCCCCCGCTCCCGCGGACCGGGCGCCGCAGCCGCGTCGGCATCGAACTGCTGCTCGTGTCGGGCAAGACGGAGGAGGCCGCCGCCGAGAGTCTGGCGCGGGTGCGGGACGCGGTTGCCGAGATCGACCCGGCCGACCTGCCCGACCTCGCCCACACCCTGCGCACCGGCCGCGTCGAATTCCCGTGGCGCGGCTACTTCGTGCGGACCACGGACGAGCCGCTGCGCTCGCTCCGCCCGGTGCGCCGGGCGACCCCGGAGGCGGCGCGGCGCGGGGTCGCGTACTTCCTCACCGGCAGTGGACGCATGCCCGGCAGCCCGATCATGTACGACCGGGACCGCGTCTTCCGCCAGTACTTCGACCTGGGGTACGCGGCGATCGGGCACCTGGGCCGCCACCCCGATCCGGTGGTCAAGGAGCGGGTGACCCGGTTCGCCATCGGGGTGGCCTGGTGCCGGGCGCTCCGCCGCTACGGCGTGCACCCGGTGGCGATGACCGGCGTGGGCGTCGGCGCCGTCGCCGCCGCGTGTGCGGCCGGGGCGCTCTCCTTCGAGCAGGGCGTGGACCTCGCGCTGCGCCGGCCCTCGGCCGACAGCACGCTCGCCGTGCCGGAGACCCCGCTGCACTCGCCCGTGGACGGCCGGCCGATCGCCGCCGACCTGGTCACGGACCTCGGGTACTGGGCTTCGAGGTTCGACGAGCCGAACGACGGCCGCTTCGCGCCGCCGACGCTGGCCGGCCTCGACCCGGCCGCCTGGTTGGAGATCGGCTGCCAGACGATCCCTCATGTCGAGGGCGCCGAGCCGGAGATGTCCAACGGCTACGACAAGCTGCTGACCTCGGTCGGCCTGCTCTGGGAGCTGGGCATCGGCGGCCCCTGGGACGCCGAGCTGGACCACGGCCTGCGCCGGGTCCCGGCGCCGGGCTACCCGTTCGCCCGCACCCGCCACTACTTCGAGATTCCGGCCGCCAAGGGGAAGGACCTGTGATGGGCACGCACGACGACGGCACCTGGGTCGAGCAGTTCACCCAGCTCTGGCTGGAGGTCCTCGGGGTCGACTCCGTCACCGAGCACGACGACTTCTTCGAGATCGGCGGCCACTCGCTCGCCGCACTGCGGCTGGCTTCGCTGATCCAGCGGGAACTGGAGATCGCCGTCGACCTCCAGCAGGTGCTGGCCAACCCGCGCTACGGCGACCTGCTCGCCGTCGCCGCCCGGGCGCCGCGCGGACCCGAGGCCGTGTCCCGAGTGGTGACGCACTGATGACCGCTGCTCTCGGACGCCGCACCGCGGCCGCGGACTGGCTCCCGCTCGCCGCCGAGGTGCTGGGCCTCCCGGCCGAGGAGGTCGAGGCGCGCTACCGGACGGAGTCCTTCACCGAGCTGGGCGGCAGCTCCCTGCAGGCGATCGCGTTGACCTCGGCCGGCCAGCGCCGGCTCGCCGAGGACGTCGAGGTCGCGCTGCTGATCTCGCCGCTCGCCCTGGCCGACGCCCTCGCCGAGGCGCGGGAGTACGTGCCGACCGCCCCGACCGCCGCCGACCTCGATGCCGCTTCGGCGCGCCGCGAGCTGCTGCCCGGCCAGAAGGCCATGCTCGCTGCGCACCTGGCCGGCCGGGACCAGTCCTACCACCTGATGTTCACGGTGCAGCCGCCGGTCGCGCTGGGCCGGGAGCAGGTCCGCGCCGCGCTGCGGAGGCTCACCGTGCGGCACGAGTCGCTGCGGACGGTGTTCGTCCGGGAGCGGCAGACCGCGCTGCGGGTCGTGCTGCCCGCGTCGCACGCACCGCGCCTGCTCCACCAGACCCTGCCCGCCGGAGCCGACGCGGTGCGGGAGGTGCACGAGAGCTACGGGCGGCGCGGCGCGGAACTGCTGCGCCCGTTCGAGCAACCACCGGTCGTCTTCGTGCTCACCACCTCGGGGGAGCGGACCTTCGTCACCCTGCTCGCCCACCACGCGCTGATCGACGGCTGGAGCATCGGGGTCCTCTGGCGGGAGTTCGCGGCACTCTGCGAGGGAGCAGGGGCCCCGGCCGACGAGGCGCCGTCGCCGGACTGGATCGGCTCGCGGCTCGCCGACCGACAGGCGTCCGGTGCACTGGACACGGCGCTGACCCGCGTCGCCCAACGGCTCGACGGGGCCCCGCCGGTGGCGGCGCTGCCCACGGACCTGGAGCGCGGGGACGAGGCCGACGGGCGCGGCGAGCGCCTGGTCTTCCCGCTGCCGTCGGCACTCGCCGAGCGCGTGGACCGACTCGCCGACACCTGCCGGACCACGGTGACCGCCGTGCTGCTCGCCGCCTGGGCACTGGCCGTCAACCGGCGACTGGGCACCCGCGACGTCGTGCTCGGCGTCGCGGCCGCCGGCCGGTTCGAGGCGGGGATGGAGGAGGTCGTCGGGCTGTGCACCCGGATCATCCCGGTGCGCTGCACCACCGATGACGGCATCGCGGCCGCGGAGTTCGTGCGGGCCACCGCGGCCGCCCTCGCCGGTGCGGTCGCCGACGCGGACGTCCCGTTCGCGAACGTCGTCGCACACCTCGCGGGCGAGGTGGACGGCAGCCGGAACCCGGTGGCGCAGCTCGGCTTCGCCGCGCACCACGAACTGGTCCCGGACGCGATCGACTCGGCCTCCGGGCCCTGGCGCGTCCACGAGGGGCACTGCCACGGCTCGACCTTCGACGCGCTGCTCTTCGTCCAGGCGTGGTCGCCCGAACCGCGGCTGGCCCTCGAATACGCGACCTCGGCGCAGACGGCCGCGGACGCGGGTGAGCTCGCCGAGTCCCTCGTCGCCGTGCTGGGCGAGCTGACGAACCGTCCGGACGCTCCGCTCGGCACCGTGTCGGGCCTCTCCGGCGGCCAGCGGGACCACCTGGCCGAGCTCGGCCGGGGCGCCGGCTTCGACACGGACGACGACCTCTGGTCCCGCTTCGAACGCCGCGCCGCGCAGCACCCGGACGCGGTGGCGGTCGTCGACGCGGATGCCGACGTGACGCTGTCCTACCGGGAGCTGCGGGCACATGCGCTCGCCCAGGGCGACCTGCTGCGCGCGTGCGGGGTGCGCGCCGGGGACCGCGTCGTCCTGGAGGTCCCGCGCTCGGCCGCGGAGGCGATCGCCGTGCTGGGCGTCCTGTGCCTGCGCGCGGCGTACGTCGCCGTCGATCCCGGTGCGACGGCGGAGTGGCGGATGCGGATCGCGGCCGCGGTCGCACCCGCCGCCCGGATCGGCGGGGACGCCGCGGACCCCGCGTTCGCTGACGTGCCCGGCTGCCCCCCGGTCGGGTGGGGGCCGGACGCGTCCGAGCACGCGTCCGGGCCGGTTGCCGACGCCGGAGCCCGGGGTGCGGAAGCCGACGCCGCGGCGCCGGCCTACGTCTCCTTCACCTCGGGGACCACCGGCGTGCCCAAAGGCGTCGTCGTTCCGCATCGCGCGGTCCTGCGACTGGCCGACGACGAGAACCTCTTCGCCGCCGCGGCCGGACAGCGGATGATGCGCCTGTCGCCGCTCGCGTTCGACGCCTCGACGTTGGAACTGCTGGTGCCGCTGGCGAACGGCGCGACGGTCGTCGTGCACCCGGCCGGTGAGCCGACACCGAGCGGCCTGGCCGACTTCCTGCGCACCCGGCGGGTGACCCACGGATGGCTGACCGCGGGGCTGTTCCACCTGGTCGCCGATCACCACCCGGCCGCGTTCCGCGGCATGCGCCAGGTGCTGACCGGAGGCGGGGTGGTCTCACCCGCGCACGTGCGCCGCGTGCTGGACCGGTGCCGGGGACTGCGGGTGACCAACGGGTACGGGCCCACCGAGAACACGACGTTCACCACCGTCTTCCACGCCGACGGCGCGCACGAGGTGCCGGACCCCCTCCCGATCGGTGTCCCGGTGCGCGGCACCGGCCTCCGGATCGTGGACGGCTCCGGCCGAGCCGTGCCCCCGGGAGCCGTGGGGGAGTTGCGCGCCACGGGCACGGGGCTGGCCGACGGCTACCTCGGCGACCCGGAGCGCACCGGCCTCGCTTTCACCGAGCGGGACGGGGTGCGCGAATACCGCACCGGCGACCTGGTCCGGTGGGGCGCCGACGGACAGCTGCGCTTCCTCGGCCGCGCCGACCGGCAGGTGAAGATCGCCGGGCACCGGGTCGAACTGGTCGCCGTGGAGCGGCGGATCCGGGAGCAGGACGGCGTGCTGGACGCGGTCGTCCTCCTCGCCGGTGACCGGCTGTGCGCGGCGATCAAGGCGGACGGCGACATCCGGGCACGCGTCCGGGCGGAGGTCGAGCCCGCGCTCGCGCCGTACGAGCGGCCGCAGCAGTGGATCACGGTGGACGAGTTCCCCCTGGACCGCAACGGAAAGGTCGACCTCCGCGCGCTCGGCGCCCGCTTCGGCGCCGCTGGGACCGACGCCTCCCCGGCTCGCGCCGGAGAGCCCGCGGGCTCCGCCGCCGTCGCCGCGACCGGTCCCGGTGATCTCGAAGAGCTGATCGCCGACGTCTGGTCCGAGGTGCTCGGCAGCGACGACTTCGGGCTCGACGAAGGCTTCTTCGAGGTCGGCGGGGACTCGCTGTCGGCCGCCCTGGTGCGTCGCCGACTGCGGGAGCACCTCGGTGGCCGTCCGATCTCCCTGACCGACCTGTACCGCTTTCCCACCGTGCAGTCCCTGGCACGGCAGTTGAGCAGGACCGTGCAGGAAGGGACACGATGAGCCAGGACATTGCGATCGTCGGGATGGCCGGACGCTTCCCCGGCGCGGCGAACGTCGACGAGTACTGGTCCAACCTCCTCGCCGGTCGGGTGAGCGTCACGTCGTTCACCCGCCGGGAACTGCTGGAGGCCGGCGTGCCGGCCGAGGAGGCGGACGATCCGGCCTACGTTCCGGTGTGCGGCGTGCTCGCGGATCCGGATCGCTTCGACGCCGGGTTCTTCGGGATCCCACCGCGCGAGGCCGCGATCATGGACCCCCAGCAGCGGCTGCTGCTGCAGACCGCGTGGGAGGCGCTCGAATCCGGCGGCCTGATCACGAACGCGCCGATGGGAAGAGTGGGGGTGTTCGCCGGCGCGGGCTTCAACTACTACCTGCACCAGCAGGTCCTCGCGGCGCCGGAACTGCTGGCGACGCATGGGCTGCTGGGCCTGGTGCTGGGCAACGAGAAGGACCACCTCGCGACCAGGATCGCCCACCGGCTGGGGCTCGGCGGCCCGGCGATCGCCGTGCAGACCGCGTGCTCGACCTCGCTGGTCGCCGTCCACCTGGCCTGCCAGAGCCTGCGGACCGGGGACTCGGACCTGGCCCTGGCCGGTGGCGCGTACGTCGCGTTCCCGCAGAACACCGGCTACCTCCACGAGGCCAAGGGCATCATGTCGCAGGACGGCCACTGCCGCCCCTTCGACGCCACGGCCAACGGGACCGTGCCGGGCAGCGGGGTCGGTGCGGTCGTGCTCAAGCGGGCCGAGGACGCCCGACGTGACGGGGACCTGGTGCTCGCCGTCATCGAGGGTTCGGCGGTCAACAACGACGGTGCGAACAAGGTCGGTTACACGGCGCCGGGGGTCGCCGGACAGATCGACGTGCTCGCCCGTGCGTACGCCGCCGCCGGGGTGGAACCGTCCGCGATCGGCTACCTCGAAGCGCACGGCACCGCGACCGAGGTCGGCGACGCGATCGAGTTGGCCGCGCTGCGCGAGGTGTTCGGCGGGAGGCCGGACCGCTGCTCGCTCGGTTCGGTCAAGGCCAACATCGGGCACCTGTCCGCCGCGGCGGGCGTCGCCGGACTCATCAAGGCGGTCTCCGCGCTGCGCGCCCGGCGCATCCCGCCGCTGGCCGGACTCAAGGAGCCGCGCCCGGAACTCGGCGAGCCCGGGACGCCGTTCACCGTCGACGCCGTCGCCCGCGCGTGGCCGTCCGCGGACGGGAGGCCGCGCCGGGCCGCGGTCAGCTCCTTCGGGCTCGGCGGGACCAACGCGCACGTCGTGCTGCGCGAGGCCGAACGGCCCACGACGACCGGGCGAACGGACGGGCCGGGCGTCGTCGTGGTCTCCGCGCGCACGGCCGAGGCGCTGCGCGCCTCGGCGGACCGGCTCGCCGCGCACCTCCGGGACCACCCCGAACTCCCGCTGGCGGACGTCGCGTTCACCAGCCAGGAGCACCGCAGGTCCTTCACCCACCGGCTCGGCGTGGCCGCCGAGGACACGGCCGGCGCCGCGGCAGCGCTCGAAGCCGCGACGGGCCGCACCGCGCTGCGACAGCCCGACGTGGTGTTCCTCCTCCCCGGCCAGGGCGCCGAGGCTCCCGGCATGTCCGCCTGGGCCTACCGGCGGTACCCGTCCTTCGCCGCGGACATCGACGCGGGCTGCGACGTCGTCGAGGGCCTGCTGGGAATCGACCTGCGCGAGCTGCTGATCGGCGACGACCCGCACCGGCTGCTCCACCGGACGGATCTGACGCAGCCGGCGCTGGTCCTGCACGAGTACGCACTCGGCCGGCTGCTGCTGTCCTGGGGCGTCCGGCCCGGCGCCCTGATCGGCCACTCGGTCGGCGAGTTGGCGGCGGCGGGCCTCGCCGGGGAGCTCGAACTCGCCGAGATGCTGCGGCTGGTCACCCGGCGCGGCGCCCTCATGCAGCAGGCCCCGCAGGGAGCGATGCTCGTCGTACTCGCCGGGGAAGCCGCGGTGCTGGAGCAGCTCGGGGCCTTCGAGGACCTCGGGATCGCGGCGGTCAACGCCCCCGAGGTGGTCGTCGTGTCCGGACCGGCCGAGTCGGTCGCCGAGTTCCGCAAGCGGCTGGACGGCTCAGGCATCCTGCACCGGCTGCTGCCCGCACAACGGGCCTTCCACTCCTGGATGATGGCCGACGCCGCGGCCGCACTCGACGAGGAGGCCCGCGACATCGAGCCCCGCCCCGCCGAGTTCGCCGTCATCAGCAGCGTCGACGGCGGGCTGCTGCCGCCCGGAGCGACCCGGCCGGCCGGTTACTGGGGACGGCAGCTGCGCAGTCCGGTCCGTTTCCGGGCCGCCGTCGAGGCCGCGACGAGCCGACCGCGCGTCGTGTTCGTGGAGGTGGGGCCGGGCACCGGGCTGATCGGCAGCGCCCGGCAGGTCCCGCAGGCCGCGGGGTCGGCGATGGTGCCCCTGCAGGCCCGCCGGGACGAACTGCTCAGCGGTCTCGGCGCACTGTGGGCCGGCGGGGTGGAGGTGGACTGGGCGGCGGTGCGCGGCGGCGCCGACGTCGGCCGGGTGTCCCTGCCCACCTATCCGTTCGCGGCGGAGCGGCACTGGATCGATGCCGCCGCGCCCGCTTCTCCCGCGTCGGCGCCCGGTGCGGCGACCGGGGCCGAGGAGGGTCCGGGTGGCGCGCTCGACGAGGTCGTCGAGCTGTGGCGCTCGATGCTCGGAGTCGCCGCGGTCGGGCCCGACTCGGACTTCTTCGCGCTCGGCGGCGATTCGCTGCTGCTCATCCGGATGATCTCGCGGGTGCGGCGCAGGTTCGGCGTCGCGCCGGAGATCGCCGAGTTCGCCGACACGCCCACTCCCCGGGCGATCGCCGCTCAACTGCGGAACGAGTGAGGACGCTGATGACCACACAGACGAAGAACCGACTCAGCCCGGCCGAGCGCGACCTGGTCCTCGGCTTCAACCCCGCGCCGAGTCCGCGCCCCGACCGGCCGGTGCACGAATCGATCTGCCGGCAGGCGCTGCGGACACCGGACGCAGTCGCCCTGCGCAGCGGTGACCGAGTCCTGACGTACCGGGAACTGCTCGACAGCGCGGCGTCCGTGGCGGGACGGCTGGTGGCCGACGGCGCCGGGCCCGGCTCGATCGTGGCGCTGTGCGCCGAACGCGGTGCGGACATGGTCGTCGCGGTGCTGGGGATCCTGTTGTCCGGCGCGGCCTACCTGCCCGTCGACCCCAAGCACCCGGTCCAGCGGGTCTGCTCGATGATCGAGTCGGCCGGGGCCGTCCTGATGCTCGAAGACGGCACGGGGGCGCCGCTGCCGGACAAGCATCCGGTGCGGGTCCGGCCGCTCGCCGACCGGGGCGAACCGGCCGCCGCCCCCGTGGACTGGCGGCGGTACACGGCGGGCCCGGAGGTGTTCGACGGCTGCGGCTGCGTCATCTTCACCTCGGGCTCGACGGGCGAACCCAAGGGCGTCGAACTGACCCACGCCGCCCTGGCGAATCGGCTGGCGAGCATGCTCGCGGACTTCGACGTCGACCCCGACGACGTCCTGCTGCAGAAGACCCCCTACACCTTCGACGTCTCCATCTGGGAACTGCTGCTCGCGTTCATGGCGGGCGGCAGCCTCGTGGTCGCCCCGCCGGACGCGCACCGCGACCCGGAGGCGCTGATCGAACTGATCACGGGTCATGGCGTCACGATGGTGCACTTCGTGCCGTCCATGCTCGAGTTCTTCGCGACCGAGCCGGACGTCGGCTCGTGCTCCTCGCTCCGGGTGATCCTGAGCGGCGGCGAGGCCGCGTCGCCGCGGCTGCTGAACGAGCTGGCGGCGGCGCTGCCCGAGACCGCGCTGTACAACATGTACGGTCCCGCGGAGGCGACGATCGACGTGACGGCGTGGCCGTGCCGCCGCCCCGAGCCCGGCGACCGGGTGCCGATCGGCCGACCGCTGTCCAACGTGGCCGCCTACGTCGTCGACGGGGAGGACGAGCTGGTTCCGGTCGGCGTCGCCGGAGAACTGCTGCTCGGCGGAGCCTGCCTGGCGCGGGGATACGCCGGCCGGCCGGACCTCACCGCCGAACGGTTCGTCAGCTTCCGTGCGGGCGACCGGGAGGAGCGGGTGTACCGCACCGGCGACCTGGCCCGCTGGTCCGCGGACGGCCACCTGGACTACCTCGGTCGGATCGACACCCAGGTGAAGGTCCGCGGCCAGCGGGTGGAGCTCGGCGAGATCGAGGTGGCGCTGCGAAGCCATCCCGCCGTGCGCACGGCCGTCGTGGTCGTGCGCGACGACCGGTCGCTGGTCGGCTACGTGGTGCCCGCGGGGGAGTTCGGCGCGGACGGCGAGTCCGTGCTCCGCGCCCACCTCGCCGAACGGCTGCCGGACTACATGGTGCCCGCGCGCCTCGTCGAACTGGCGGAGCTGCCCACCGGCGCGCACGGCAAGCTCGACCGGGCCGCCCTCCCCGAGCCCCCCAGGAGGCGGAGATGAGACGCCCGTCGTCGACCGGGGATCCGATGGCGGCGGACCCGCGCTGGCTCCGCACCTTTCCGGCGGTGAGCGGGCAGGCCGCACTGCAGGTGGTCTGCTTCCCGCCGGCGGGCGGTGCGGCCGGGGCCTTCGCGACACTGATCGACGCCGCGGACCCGGAGACCTCGGTCTCCGTCGCGATCCTGCCGGGACGCGAGACCCGGCTGGCCGAGCCCGCGGCCACCCGTCTCGACGAGGTCGCCGACGCCCTGGCCGCCCGTCTCGCGGCCGTCGGAATCGGCGAGCGGAGCCCGTACGTCCTGCTCGGCCACAGCCTCGGCGGGCTGCTCGCCCACGAGACGGCCCGGCGGCTCGAACGCGTCGGCGCGCCACGGCCCTTGGAACTGGTCACGGTCGCGAGCCCGGCGCCGGACCACCCCGGCTGGACGAGGACGCGACGGCTGCCGCCCGCCGAGCTGATGCGGCGTCTCGGCGGGATTCCGCCCGAGCTGCACGAGGTCCCCCAGTTGCTCGACCACGTGGTCCGAGCGCTTGCGGCCGATCTGGCGATGCTCGCCGGACACCACTGCGACGGCGCCCCCGTGCCGGTGCCGCTGCTCGTCCTCGGCGATCCGAAGGACCCGCAGCTGCCACCCGGGGCACTCGACGGCTGGAGCCGGTTCACCACCGCGGGCTGCGAGTTCGAGCGCGTGGAGGGAGGTCATTTCCCGCTCGGCGCCGAAGAGCTGTGCCGCCGCCTGCTGTTCCGCTGGCGGTCGTCGGCAGCCGTGCACCGCTGAGCGGAGGCGCGGCCGGCGCGACGAGTGCCCGCCGCGTGCGATCGCGCGAAGACCTGCCCACCGGCACGGCCTTCGCGGCGGATCCGACCCGGGCCCCCGGCCGACCGGCCGGGCTCCCCGGGGCACCGACGGAGTGCGCCCGACCGATCCGCGTCCGTCGGCTTTGCCAAGGGACCCATCGAGACTTCCTGTCGCCGGTGGTCGCAGGGGGAGATGAATCGTGAAGGGGAGGTTGGGGATGGCCGGGAAGGTGTGGTTCGGCCTGATGGGGAGCCTTGAGACCCGCGTAGCGGACCGGCCGGTACCGGTACCACCACGGGTCAGGAGCCTGCTCGCGATCCTGCTGTGCCGGTCCAACCGCACGGTCGGGGTCGACGAGCTCGCCGAGATCCTGTGGAACGGCGAACCGCCGCGCGGCGCGTCGGGCACCGTCCGCAGTCACGTGCTACGACTCCGTCGGCTGCTGGGAGAGGCCGGGGACCGGGTGGGCACCTCGCGTTCCGGGTACAAGATCCACCTGGACCCGTGCTCCGAGCTCGACATCATGGTGTTCACCGAGCTCCACGAGGCGGCCCGCACCGCCGCCCGGAACCGCGACTGGCCGCAGGTCTCGCGCAACACGAACGCGGCACTCGAACTGTGGCGTGGCGCACCACTGGCCGACGTGGCCTGCGACCGGCTCCACCGGGACGAGGTCCCGGGCTGGAACCAGGCCAGGGTCGAGGCCGTCGACCTTGCCGCGCAGGCCGACCTGAGGCTCGGCCGCACCGCCGAGGCCGTGCTCGCGCTGCAGCGGCTCGCAGCCGAGAACCCCTACCAGGAGAGCGTGCACGCGCTGCTGATGGAGGCCCTCGTGGCGGCGGGCCGAAGAGTCGAGGCGATCGCGGTCTACCGAAGACTCCGCACCGTCCTGGTGGGCGAGCTCGGCATCGAACCCGGCGCGCAGGCCGCTGCCGCCCATCAACGAGCCATCGCAGCAGGCGCCCTGAAGGTGCGAGCCGCCGGGCGGGCGCGGGCGGAACCCGGCACCGCTCCGGTCCGAACGGACCGGGCGGGCAGACCGGACGCCGATCCGCACGCGGGTGCCGCGGTCACGTCCGTGACGCCCGCCGCCGTGCACGCGGAGGCGGGCGACGAGGTGGGGGTGCTCCACCTGCTGCCCGCCGAGCTGCCGAACTTCGTCGGACGGACAGCGGAGCTCGACGCCCTGCTCGGCGGTGGCGCGCTGCTCGGCAGTGGCGCCCTGCTCGGCGGTGGCGCCCTGCTCGGCAGCGGCAGCGGCGGTGGCGCGCTGCGCGGCCGGGGTACGGGGTCGGGCTGCCGCCCGCCGTCCGTGGGCATCACGGTCATCGAGGGCATGGCCGGGGTCGGCAAGACGAGCCTCGCGGTCCGGGTCGCGCACGAGCTCGTTCGCGCGGGCCGGTTCGCCGATCTCCAGCTGTACGCGAACCTGCGCAGCTTCGACCCCCACCAGGACCGTGCCGAGCCCACCGACGTGCTCGACGGGCTGTTACGCGTCCTGGGCGTGGACGCGTCGCGGATCCCGTCCCGCATGGACGCCCGCGCGGCGCTGTTCCGCGACCGCCTGCACGGCCGCGAGGCACTCCTGCTGCTCGACGATGCCCTGGACGAGCAGCAGATCCGCCCCCTGATCCCGTCGGGGCCCGGGTGTCTCGTCCTCGTCACCAGCCGGCGCTCGTTGGCCGGCCTCGACTGCACGACCCCACTGCGGCTCGGGACGTTCTCCGCGCCGGAGTCCCTGGACCTGCTGGACGCGGTCCTCGGCGCCGAACGGGTGGGCGCCGAGCCCGAAGCGGCCATGCGCGTCGCCGACCTCTGCGGCCACCTGCCGAGGGCACTGGCCCTGGCCGCCTACCGACTCCGCACGCGGCCGGCGTGGAGCCTGGCGGACCTGGCGGGACACCTGGAGGACGGAGGCTTCGCCGCCGGCGTCGGAGACCGCTCGCTGTGGGCCGCGTTCCGGTCCTCGTACCGCAACCTGCCCGCCCTGCCGGCCCGGGTGTTCCGGCTGCTGGCCGCGGGCCGCGACCGCCGAGTCACCGCGCAGTGGGTCGCCGCGCTGGCCGGACTCGACGTCCACACGGCGCGCGCCGCGCTGGAACTGCTCGTGGACGAGCACCTCCTGCTGCAGAACGCGCCGGGCCGGTACCGGATGCACGACCTGCTGTACGCCTTCGCGCGCGAGCTGTCGGAGCTGTCCGACTTGTCTGACCTATCCGAACTGTCGGAGCTGTCGGAACTGTCGGAAAGGGAAGCGGGCGGCCTTGCGAGGGCCTCGGCCTGACCCCTCGTCGGCCGGCTCCCCACGACGCCTCCGGCGGAACCCGAGCACCCCCATCGACTCGACCGCGGATCCTCCCGCGGTCGACCACCCCGAGATCGACAAGCCCGAAGGAGATGACCGATGACCCAGACGGACCGCGAGCCCCACGAACCGGCGGCGTCGGACCCCAGCAGTGACGCTGTCGCAACCGTCCGACACGAGTGGGACGGCCGCACCCTGCCCGCCCTCGTCCAGGCGGACGCACCCGGTGCCGACCTGGCCGCCTGGCTCGGCCGGCACCACGACCTCGCCGACGACCTCGCCCATCGGGCCGGGGCCGTGCTCTTCCGCGGCTTCGCCGTCACCGGCCCCGACGAGTTCCGCGCCGTCATGGACGCACTCTCGAAGGACGTTCTGGAGTACGGCGAACGGTCCTCGCCCCGCACGGAGGTGTCGGAGGGGATCTACACGTCCACCGAGTACCCCGCGGACCAGGAGATCCTGCTGCACAACGAGCAGTCCTACACGGACAACTGGCCGATGCGCATCGTCTTCTGCTGCGAACGGCCCGCACTGAGCGGTGGGCGCACCCCGCTCGCCGACTCCCGGCGCGTGCTGGCCGCGCTCAAGCCGGAGACCGTCGCCGCGTTCGAGCAGCGCGGCGTCCAGTACGTGCGCAACTACCTGCCCGGGATCAGCCTGTCCTGGCAGGAGGCGTTCCAGACCGAGGACCCGGACCAGGTCGCTTCGTACTGCGCCGCCGAGGGCATCTCCGTCGAGTGGGCCGAGGACGGCCACCTGCGCACTCGCCAGGTCCGCCCCGCCATCCACCGCCACCCCGTGACGGGCGACCGGACCTGGTTCAACCACGCGGTGTTCTTCCACGTGACCTCACTGCCCGACGAGGTCAGCCACGGCCTGCGGGAGGCCCTCCCGGAGGAGGACCTCCCGTACAACACCTACTACGGCGACGGCGGGGTGATCGAGGACGAGGTCCTCGCCGAACTGCGCGCCGCCTACGCCGCCGGGACCACCGGGTTCGACTGGCAGCGGGGCGACGTCCTGGTCGTCGAGAACATGATCACCGCCCACGCCCGCGAGCCCTTCCAGGGCCCGCGCCGCATCCTCGCGGCGATGTCCGACCCGGCCAGGACCAACCCCGTGAACGACCCGACCAAGTAGGCGCGCCCCCGCCGCGACCATGGCTGCAACCGATCGGCCCCGCCGACCCGGTTGCAGCCCCGGCCGGGTCCGGGGGCCCCGGGGTCAGGCGGTGGTGCTCCAGCTGTGGGCGACGTCGATGACGAGGCGGTTGTCGAGCTGGAAGACCTGGAACGGCAGGCGGGCGCGGACGCCGAGGCCGAACTGGGATTCGCCCTCCAGGCTGCCGGCGAAGCGGGCGTCCACGAAGGTGCGGTGGCCGGTCAGGTCGACGCCCGGGAGGGGGTCGCCCGAGCGGGCCGGGTAGACCTTCTGCCAGGTGGCGGGGTCGTAGGTGCTCGCGCCGACGACGATCTCCAGGACGGCGCCGCCGCTCACCGGGATCGGTGTGCCGGAGCCGGCCTGGTAGACGACGTTGGCGTTCATGTAGTGCACCCGGTAGGCGAGCGGGTTCTCCGGCGAGGTGCCCGGGACGTCGATCACCAGGCGGTCGAAGCACTCGTGGGCGCCGGTGCGGACGTTCGTCAGCGCCTGCGGCTGGTACGGGACGGTCCGGTCCTGCCGGTCCAGGCTGCCCCACACGGTCGAGCAGTCAGTGGTGGCCGTGACAGCCGAGGCCGTCGGGACCGTGGTCGCCGCCACCCCCGCGGCGAGCATCACGGCAGCCAGCGCGGTGGTCCACCGTCGCATGTCGTTCCCCCTTCCGGGCCGGCCCCGTTGGCCGACCCGTAGTAGTTCACGCGCCGGCGCGCGGAAAGGTGTCGGACATCAGGGGGCTGTTCTTTCCGCGTCCTTGACCGAGGCGCGGCGGGCCGGGCGCCCGGCACCACCCTCACCGCCCGGTCCTGCGTGCCGCCGCGCGGATCGCCTCCGCGTACGGGGTGTCGAAGGCCCGCGTCTCGGCGGGGAGGTCGTGGAAGGGGACGAGGGCGCGGTGGGTGGGGTCCACCGACTGCATCCAGGCCGACCAGGCGTCGTGGACGTCCTCGTCGGTGACCCGGGTGCCCTTGGCCCGGAGCAGGACCGCGTAGCTGCGGAACAGGTCGTCGGAGTCGGCCGGGGGCCGGGCGCTCGGCGGGAGGCAGGAGCGGATGAGTTCGGCGAGCCGGTCGAGGTAGGTCACTTGAGCACTGTCCCCAGCAGGACGAGCAGATGGATCGCGGCGAAGACCCAGGGCACGAACCGTTCGGAGATGCCCAGTTCCGCGTAGCGCCTGCGTCCGACCGGCGGCGGGTCCTGGGTGAGGTGGTTCCACTCGGCGGTGAAGACCTTGACCGGCAGGCGGTCCTCGAGTTCGTTGATGACCTCGAACTTCGCCGCGTTGAGGTCGCGGTAGCTGCGCAGTTGGAGCCACCAGACGGTGGAGAGGGTGAGGCCGGCCGCGGTGACGGCGCCGACCGTCCACCACGCGGACGGTGCGAGCCAGGGGGCGCCGAACCCCACCACGGCGACCAGGGTGGTCTGCACGGAGAGGAAGAAGGCGTTGGCCGTGCCGCGGCGGGCGGAGACCCGGTCGGCCATCTCCACGGCGAGCTTGTACAGCTCCAGGACGTCCGGTGAAGGTGTGGGTGGCGGTGCGGATGCCGTGGTCATCGGTCGCCTCCGACGGTCTGTCTGCGGTGTCCGGTTCTGCCGCACGGTGACCTGCCCGACGGCGAGGACGACCGGCGCTCCGGCCCGATTCGATGGTGGCACACGGTCGGACGGGACCCGGCCGGTTTGCCGAAGTCGACGCCCGGTCGGTGAGGGGGCGGTGCCGGACCTGATCGTGCCTCACATTCGGCTGAGCTGTGGGTACATGACACCCTGGCGGTAGCAGGGCCCCGGCCGTGGGCCGGGTGGATCGGGATCAACAGGAACGAGGCAACGTGCGACTCTCCCAGGAATTCGGCGTGGTGGTCGAGGCGACGATTCCCGCGCCGCCGGAGCGGGTGTGGGAGCTGGTGGCGGACATCTCGACCTCGCCGCGGTTCAGTCCGGAGCTCCAGCGCACCGAGTGGTTGGAGGGTGCGGAGGGGCCCGCGGTGGGGGCGTGCTTCGCCGGGCACAACGCGAGGGCGGACGGGCACCGGTGGCAGACCGTCAATCGGATCACCGAGCTCAGCCCGAGTCGGCGCTTCGCCTGGTCGGTGCTGCCGGACACCGCCACCGCGCAGGGTGACGCTTTCGCCCACTGGTTCTACGAGTTGACCCCCGAGGGCGCCGGGACCCGGGTGCGCCACGGCATGGGGATGGGCAACCTGCCCACCCCGCTGCACGCCTTCGTCGCGGCCGACCCGGAGCGGGAGGAGGCGATCGTCGAGGCCCGCCTCGTCAGTCTCCGCGAGGGTATCGGGGCGGTCCTGGCGGGCATCGCCGCCGAGGTCGCCCGGGCCTGATCCGGCCGGTCAGCGGGGGGTTTCCTCGGTGGCCGCGCGGAGGTGGTGGACGACGTCGGGGCTCCAGTGCGGGATTTCGGGCCAGTCGCCGTTGTCGTCCTCCACAGGGAGGGACTTGAGGACGGCGGCCAGCCGCGAGGGGAGCCGCGGGGACATGCCCTGCTTGCAGAGGGCGAGTATTTCGGCGCGGACGCTGCGCGACACCAGGGGGCGGTCGGGGGAGGACAACTGCCAGGCAGGCTGGGGGAGTTGGGCCAGGGACTCGGCCTGGAGGCGCCAGAAGTTGGCGTCCTTGGGCTCGCCGCGGGACTGGTGCAGGAACCACAGGCAGGAGGCGGCGAGGTGGCTGCCGCCGCCGGCGGCGAACTCCCACCAGAAGCGGGCGCCCTCCTCGTAGTCGGCGAGGTTGAGCAGGACGCCCAGGACCAGGGCGCCGTCGGGGCGTTCGACCTCGCTGTCGACGAGCTTGGCGAGGGAGCTGGCCGCCGCCGGGTTGGCGAGGATCAGCGAGCACAGCATGGCCAGTTCGTGGCGGGCCTGACGGTGTGCCAGGCGCAGCGGGGCCGGGGCCGCGCCCCGGCCGCGTTCCAGGGCGACTCTGGTGGCGGCGGATCTTCCGCTCACGCGTTCCTCCGGGCGAGCTTCTCCTTGAGGCGGCTCTCGGCGTGGCGGGCGTGGGAGCGAACCGTCACGACCGTCGAGTCCAGGTACTCCGCGACCGTTTCGTCGCGGAGGTCCAGAGCGTAGCGGAGGATGATCACGTCCTGCTGGCGTTCGGGCAGGGAGAGGATCGCCTCGTAGGTGCCGAGCACGTCCGAGGCGAACCCCATGTGCATGCGGTGCATCGCCGTCCGGATCGCCACCCGCCACTGGTCCTGGGGGCCGTGCTGGTCGCCGTCGGCCGTCACCGCGAGGCCCGCCCTGGAGATCTCCTCCTTCAGCACCCGCCAGGCGGAGGCGGCCGGGGCGGGTTCGCGCAGCAGCATCTGCCAGTCGCCCCACAGCCAGTCGCGGACCGCGTCGACCACGGCATGGGCCTGCTCGTCGGACAGTCGGCAGGCGCGCGCCGCGGCGAGCCACGCCTGCTCGTGGGTCTCGCAGAACGCGTCGAACGTCAGCTGATCTCGCCGCTGCGGTGCCGCCAATCCGAACTCCGGGTCCACTGCCACCCCTCCCAGCGGGAGCGCCTCCCGCATCGATCGGATCGCGGCCCGCGACTCCTTCGCGCCAGACGCCGATGCCCTGACGAGGGGATTGTGCCCCCCTCACACGACCATTTCAGCGTATCGGGATCCCTGTGGTGAAAACGGAACTCTGCGAACATCCGTGGCACAGAAGTGAAAGTCGGACGGCCGGTTGAGGTTCCGTCAGCAGCAGAACCCGGTCGGCGAGTCGTGCGGGGGTTGGCCGGGGCGGGTGTGGGCATGGAGTCCGCGGGGCGCGACCAGGTCGGTTGCCCGGGCCGGTTCACGGGCGTGATCATAGGGGAATGATCGTATGACTTCCGCCCGCGGGGCGTGCCTCGGCATGCCCCCCTCGGGCGGAGCAGACGGAGAACGCCCAGCGACCAGGGGGACGCGCGATGGCTGACGAGACCGCCCAGCAGACGCCGCAGATCGGCATCAACCTCAACATCCACCAGGCCCATTCGGCCCGGATGTACGACTACTACCTGGGCGGCGTGACCAACTTCCCCGCCGACCGGGAGGCCGCCGGTCGCGCGCTCGACGCCTTCCCCAACGCCCGGCTCGCCGCGCACGCCAACCGCGCCTTCATGCGCCGCGCCACCAGGACCATGGCCGAGCTCGGCATCGACCAGTTCCTCGACATCGGCACCGGCATCCCCACTTCGCCGAACCTGCACGAGGTCGCCCAGGGCGTCAACGCCGCGGCCCGGGTGGTCTACGCGGACAACGACCCGATCGTCCTCACCCACGCCGAGGCCCTGCTGGAGGGCACCGCCCAGGGCCGCACCGACTACGTCCAGGGCGACATCCGGGACGCCCGGACCATCCTCGACGCGGCCTCGCGGACGCTGGACCTGGACCGGCCCGTCGCGCTCAGCATGGTCGCCGTGCTGCACTTCGTCGCCGACCGGCCCGAGCAGAGCGCCCTCGACGTGGTCGAGGCGTTCACCTCGCGCCTCGCGCCGGGCAGTTACCTCGTCATCACCCATTTCACGGCCGACTTCGACCCCGAGGCCACCGCCCGGATGGAGAACGTCTACCGCAGCTCCGGCACCGACCTGCAGGCCCGCAGCCAGGACGAGGTCACCACGCTCTTCCAGGGCTGGCGCCTGCTCGACCCCGGTGTCGTCGCCAGCCCCCGGTGGAACCCCGGCGGCGACGACACGGCCGTCACCGACGCGCAGGCGGGCTGCTACGGCGGGGTCGCCCAGCTGGCGTGACGCCGCGAGCAGTCAACGCCGGTGCGGGACAGGCCAGTCGGGCGGGGTGAGTCCGCTCGGCAGGCCCGACCGGCACCGTCATGTGCGCACGGGGGGCTGAGTCGGTCCCGCCGGGCGGGCCGAAAACTCGTCGACGGATCGGCGGGCCTGCGGCAGACTGCGCGCGATGACTGAGCGAACCGATGCGCCGCCCGCCTGGGACGAGCGCACCCAGCTGACCACCTTCCTCGACTACGCCCGGGCCACCGCACGCGCCAAGTGCGAGGGGATCTCCGCCGAGGACGCCCGGCGGTCGCCACTGCCCGATTCGCCGCTGATGACGGTGTGCGGGCTGATCAGCCACCTGCGATGGAACGAGCACTGGTGGCTGGAGGCGGTGTTCCTCGGGGAGGAGCTGGTCGGGCCGCTGGCCGCGGCCACCGAGGAGGACCCGGACCCGGAGATGCGCACGGCGGTCGACGTCCCGTTGGAGCAGCTGCTCGCGGAGTACGAGGAACAGAGCGTCCGCCTCCGGAAGTTGGTGGCCGAGCACGACCTGGACGCGAAGGCCGTGCGGTCGTCCCGCGGCGGGCTGCACATGGACCTGCGGTGGATCCTGCTGCACCTGATCGAGGAGACCTCCCGGCACAACGGGCACCTCGACATCGTGCGCGAGCTGCTGGACGGGAGGACCGGGAAGTAACCGGCCCCGTGCGGGTGCGGGGGCCGGCGGGGCGTCAGGCGTCGGCACCCGTCCAGGGGCGGAGCTTCTCCGGGTTGCGCACGCCCCAGATGTGGGTGATCCGGTCGTCGACGATCCGGAACGCGAAGACCGTGACGGTGACGCCGTCCTGCTGGGCGATCAGACCCGGCTGGCCGTTGACGGTGCGCTCCAGGAAGGTCGTCCCCGGCACGAAGCGGGCGACGTCGAGATAGGCGCGGACGATGCTCTCCCGGCCGGTCAGCGGCTCCAGCAGGGCGCCGACCAGGCCGCCGCCGTCGGCGATCACCGTGGCGTCGGGGTCCAGCAGGTCCATCAGCGACCGGACGTCCTTCGCCTCCCAGGCCCGCTTGAAGTCCCGCACGATGCCCGCCTGGGCGCTCGACGGCGTGGCGGGCGCCGGCGAGGCGCGGATCCGGCGGCGGGCCGAGGCCGCCAACTGGCGGCAGGCCGCCGCGGACCGGCCCAGGACCTCCGCCACCTCGGCGAACGGGTACTGGAAGATGTCGTGCAGCACGAACGCGACCCGCTCCGCCGGCGTCAGCGACTCCAGCACCACCAGGAACGCCATGTGCACCGACTCGTCCAGGGTGATCCGGTCCGCGGGGTCGGTCGCCGCCCCGGCGGCCCCCTCCCGGTGCGCGGGCAGCGGCTCGGGGATCCACTCGCCCACGTAGCGCTCCCGGCGCGCCCGCGCGGAGCCCAGCAGGTTGAGGCAGATCCGCCCGGCCACCGTGGTCAACCACCCGCCGGGCGACTCGATCGCGGCCCGCTGCTGCTCGGACTGCGCGTACCAGCGGGCGTACGTCTCCTGCACGACGTCCTCGGCGTCGGCCAGCGAACCGAGCAGCCGGTACGCCAGGTTGGTCAGCCGGCGGCGCTCGCCCATGATCGCGTCGTCCAGGTCGTCCTCGTGGGTCTCGTTCACGCTGCCTCGCCCTCCTCGTCGGTCGGGGCCCGGTCCCGGGCTCCCGATCGGTACGACGGAACAGCGGGTCGGAATGTGACGTCGCGCCGCCGCCTCACATTCCGTGCGGCCGCCTTGTCGTACTGGTCAGGAAGACGAACGGAGAATCCGATGACCACCTTTCAGGCGACCGCCGACCGCGTCGAGATCCAGGCGCTGCAGGCCGAGTTCACCGACGCGGCGATGATGCGGGACCGGGCCCGGCTCGCCGCGCTGTTCACCGCGGACGGCGTGCTGCGGATGCCCAACATCCCGATCGAGCTGACCGGGCCCGAGCAGATCCGGCTCGGCGGCGAGAAGCTCCAGGAGCAGTGGGAGTTCTTCGTGCAGAACACCCATCCCGGCGCGATCGTGATCGACGGCGACACCGCCACCGGCCGCGCCCACATGCACGAGATCGCCCGGCTGCGCAATGGCGTCCAGGGCCTCAACTACGCGATCTACCACGACCGTTACCGGCGCACCCCGGACGGCTGGCGGTTCACCGAGCGGGTCTACGAGCTCCGCTACCTGGACACCAGCCCGCTCGCCGGGTCCGCGCCCGAGCAGGCCGCGGCACCGGCCGCCCAGTACACCGAGCCGGTCTCCGCCGAGCGACTGGAGCGGACGGCCGACGCGCTCGCCGCCCGCGGCTTCGGCGTGGAGATCCTGGCGGACGCCGAAGCCGCCCGCGCCCGGGTCCGGGAACTCGTCGCGGAGCAGGCCAGTGTCTACACCACCGCCAGCGAGACGCTGCGGCTGTCCGGCATCGACGACGACCTCAACGGCGACCGCTACCCCCGGTCGGTCAAGCCCCGGGTGCTGACCATGGACCGGGAGAGCGAGGCCGACGGGATCCGGCACCTGCTCGCCACCCCCGACGTGGTGATCGGCAGCGTCGCCGCGCTCACCGAGACCGGCTCCCTGGTGGTCGCCTCCGGCAGCGGCAGCCAACTGCCCGCGTACACCGGCGGCGCCGCCCGCGCGATCTGGATCGTCGGCGCGCAGAAGATCGTCCCCGACCTGCCCGCCGCGCTGCGCCGCCTGGAGGAGCACGCCCTCCCGCTGGAGACCGCCCGCACCGAGGCCGCCTACGGCGTGCCCAGCGCCGTCAACCAGCTGGTGGTGTTCAACGCGCCGACCCGGTTCACCCAGGGCATCGTGCTGCTGCTCCGGGAGGCCGTCGGGTACTGAGTCCTGACGGCCGCTCAGGGGCGGCGGGTGGCCAGCAGGGTGGCGAGGTCCGGGGCGAGCCGGACCTCGGTGGTGAGCAGCGACGGATGGTCGTACCAGGCGGTGCGGCCGGTGTCCGGACGGCCCTGGTGGGTCGGCGGCCAGGCGGTGAGGGGCGTCAGGTCGTCGACCACCAGGGTGCCGGCCCCGGTCAGCAGCAGGTCCGGGTCGGCGGGCGGGGACTGCTTGCCGTTGCCGCCGCCGTCCAGCACCAGCAGGTCGAACGGGCCGTGCGCGGCGATCGCCGTCCAGTCGCCGTGCACGATCTCCAAGTCGGGGACGTCGGCGAACAACTCCCGGACGGCCGCGACCCGTTCGGCCTCCCGCTCGACACTCACCACCCGCACCCCCGGCCGCCGCCCGGCCAGCAGCCAGCCCAGACCGACACCGCAGCCGGTGCCGGTCTCGCCGATCCGGCCCGCCGCGCCGCCCGCCAGCGCCTGGAGCAGCCGGCCGTGCTCCGGGCGGCAGGACTGGGCGAAGCCGAGACGCTCGGCCAACTCGACGGCGCGGACGACCGGTTCGGGCAGAGCGGCGCGGTCGGTGTAGGAGGCGGTTCCGGAGAGCGACACGGGGGTCAGCGTATTCCTGTCCGGCGGTGACGGGGAGTCAGACGGAGCGGCGGAGCAGGATGCCGCGGCTGCCCGGGGCCGGGCGGCAGGAGGCGGCGGCGCGCGGGGCCGCGAGATCGATCTCCTCGACCAGGAGCCAGCCCTGCTGGGCGGACAGCCAGGGCCGCAGGCGCCCGTCCAGGGCGGACGGGGCGAGCGCGACGAACAGCAGGTCGGTGCGCAGGGCGTGCAGCAGCTCCAGGTCCTGGCCGGCCTTCAGGGCCTCGATCAGCAGCACCGCCCCGAAGCGCCGGCGCACCGGCGGCGGGGCGGCCAGGTCGGCCGCGCTCAGCCGCAGGCGGGTGCGGCGGCCGAACGCCGAGAGCAGGCGCTGGCGCAAGGCCGGATCGGGCTCGGCGGCGTGCACGGTGTAGCCGGCCTTGAGCAGCCGACCGGTCAACGCGCCGTCGCGCGCGCCGAGTTCGGCCAGCGAGCCACTACCGGGCGGACGGTGCCGGGCGACCCAGGCGGCCGTCGCATCGAGCCGGTCGGCCTCGTAGCGGGCACCGTCGGCGTCAGGCACCGCCAGAGTGTCGGTCACGGACATGTCCCGTCGCAGGTTCGAGGGTGCGGGCCGAAATCGACCCTAGCCACCGCCTTCGTTCGTGGTCCATACCACCAAGGGGGAAAGTTTACCGTTCACGGTCAATTCAAGGGAAGTGGCACGGAGGAAACAGAGGGGTGGGGCTGGAGGAACTGTTGGGGCGGGTGGGAGAAGGGTGCCGGGGTGAGGCTGGGGGGAATGTTGGGGCTGCTGAGGTTTGTGAGTTGGCGGCCGGCGTGCCGTCAAAAACGGCGCTGGGCAACGCCAAGGGCCCCGGCCGGGCGGGTGCCCGGGCGCGGGGCCCTTGGGGTGGTGGGTCAGGCGGGGTCGGAGAACTCGGTGAAGTCGGGGAGGTCGGTGAGGTCCGCGTCGAAGTCGTCGTCGTAGCGGTCGTCGCGCTCGGCGCGTTCCTCCCCGGGCTCGCGACGGACCGGGGCGACCCGGCCGAGTTGCAGGGCGGAGTGCGCGGCCGACGCGCTCGCGTCGGAGATCACGCCGTCGGCGGGGTTCTCGCCGTTCTCACTGCCGTTGCCGTTCGCACCGCCGCTGCCGGCCTGGCCGCCGCCGCGGCGCTGCGCACCGCGGATGCCGCTGCCGCCGACCGGGCCGTAGCTGCCGCCGCCGGCCATGTGCATTCCGCCCATCATGCCGCCGGCCATCGGGGGACGGCCGGCCAGGCCCGCGGTGCTGGTGCCGGTACCGCCGCCGGAGCCCGAGCCGGAGCCGACGCCCGACACGCCCTCGTGGTGGTCGCCCTCCAGGCTGGTGCCCAGGCGCATGGCACCGGTCTTGGAGCCGCTGCCGCCGGGCGGGGTGAGCCGGGTGGCGAAGCCTCCGGCCGCTCCGACTCCGCCGACGCCGGGCGAGTCCGCCCCGCCGCCGCCACCGCCGCCGCCACCGGAGTGGCCGCCGAGCGCGGCGCCGATGCCCTTGAGGTTCGGCTCCTTCAGGCCCAGCGTGTTGACGCCGCTGCCGCTGCTGCCGCGCGAGGACGAGCTGCCGACCGGGCCGAGCTTGGGCGCCAGTGCGGCGAACGACGCGGCCAGCCCGGCGTCCGAGGAGCCGCCGCCCCCGCCGATCCGGGGCGTGCCGGCCGAGTTGAGGCCGGTGCCGGTCGGCAGGTCCGGGCTGAGCGGGTTCGCCACCATGGAGCCGATGCCGTTCAGCGACATCCGGTTGCTGTCCTCGTTCTCGCTGAGGTTGCCGGCCAGCTTGTCCATCTTGCCGGCGGTGTCCCGGAACGAGCCCAGGATGCGCTTGAGCACGTCCTCGGCGATGGTCTGCAGGATCTTCTGGGCGACCTGGATCACCAGCCGGCCGAACGGGTCGCCGGACCCGCCCATCTTCAGGCCCGACACGATCCGCTTGAAGTCCATGCCGTGCGACTCGACGTCGTCCGCACCGCGGCGCAGGTCGGCCGCGCAGGAGGCGACCTGGGCGAGATCGACGTTGAAGCCCTGGCCGTTGGAGTTGTTGGCCGGGGTCGGCACGATGTGCTGCGCCGCCTTGACGATCATGTCCTCGATCGGCTGGAGCAGCGTGTGGCCGAGCCGGCTGACCGCCTCGGACAGCAGCCGGTTCATCAGCTCGCGGCCGAGCCGGAGCACCGCCGCGGTGCTCCACGGGCCGGTCGACGAGGCCGCCGCCAGGCTCGCCTGGATGGAGAAGAGTTGGACGATCGACTGGGTCTTCGCCACCTCGATCACCACTGCTGCGGCGCGCAGCACCTTGGCGATCGTCTGGCACGCCTCGACGATCACCTTGGAGTACTTGGTGATGGTGCTCCACAGCTCGGACAGTCGGTCCGCCGACGAGCCCTTGTAGACCTCGTGAAGCATCGTCAGTGCCTTGTCGGCCGCCATCTGGGCGGAGTCCAGAGCACTCGCGAACTTCTCCAGCTGGCTGGCCAGTTGGTTCAGTTCGTCTTCATTGGCATCGGGGAACCGTACGCCGAGCAGGCCTATGACCCCGTTGAGCCCCGATGGTAGTTGCACCGCCATTTGCCCGCCCCCAGCTGCTGCCCGCGGTAAGTCCCTGATAGCGCATTGCGACGATACACATACCGCACGCCGCCGACCACCTGCCAAACCCGAGTGTTATCCGCATTGTCGGCGAACCGGGACCTGACTACGGTGTGCGCATGGCATGGGGATCATGGTGGCGCGGCCGGTCCGGGACCGGTCCGGACGCCGCCGGGAGAAGCGCCGAACGGCCGTCCGCGCAGGTCGTGTTGGGTGCAGTGGCAGACGAACTGTCGGCACTGCACGGCGAGCCGTGGCGGGTCGAGGGGGAGGGCGGGGTCGAGGTCCGGGGGCCGGGAGGCATGGCGGTCCGACTCGCAGAATCGGACGATCCGCATCCGCACCATTTGGACTTGGTGTTCCTCGCGGACCGTGACCGTCCGGAGACGGCCGTCCGGGACTGCGTGACCGGCATCGGCGACGGCGACCGGGACCCGGTGCGCCGCGGCATCGAGGTGTGGGCGGCCACCACCGGCGTCTCGCTGATCGAACTCGTCGCCCACAACGGCCGGTTCGCCGGCCACCTCGACCCGCGCGACCCGGACGGCATGCCCGGCTGGCACGCCATCCACGGTGGCGTGGTCGGCTGGGGCACCGGCGCCCGCTACCACGCCGTCCAGGACTGGCTGGTGCGCAACCCGCTGCCGCCGGCCCTCGCCCCCGCGCTGGGCGGCGACCTCGGCCGGGACCAACTCGTCGGCATCAAGGTGCTGTTCGGCGGCGGGGACGGCGAGCAGACCGCCGAAGTCCGGGTGAACGGCGCACCGCACGCCGCCGCGTCCGCGGCGCTCGCCGGGCTGGACTGGCCGCGGGTGACCGGCGGCCGGGCCTGGGCCCGGACCTTCATCCTGTTGGTGCGGCGGGAGGGCACGGGCCGCGGCGTCCCGCTGCGGGCCGCCAGGCGGGCCTGAGGGCGCCCGCCGGACAGGCGGTGGCACCCCACCCGCCAGAGCGGCGTGACGGCCCGTCAGGCGGCCGTGGCGGCCGTCAGGCGGGGTAGCGCCAGGTGCCGCCCGGGGCGCGGTACTCGGGCAGCCAGGCGGCCAGCACCTGGGCGGACGGGTAGAACATCGGCTCGGGCAGCGCGTCCACCGGGACGCGCTCCCAGCCGGCGCACGCGTGCGGCTCGGTGACCAGCGCCTCGGCCAGGCTCGGCGGGGCCAGCACCGCCGCCGTCACCCTGGTCCGGCCCAGCTCGTGGTCGAGCAGCACCGCCAGCACCCGCATCTGCCCGGCGGGCAGCACGATGCCGGTCTCCTCGGCCAACTCGCGGGCCGCGGCCTGCTCGAACGACTCGCCGGGGTGGTCGACCTTGCCGCCCGGCAGGCTCCAGGTCGGCGGCTCGCCGGCCGTGGTGCGCCGTCCGATCAGCACCCGGCCGTCCCCGGTCGGCACGATCACGCCCGCGCCGACCAGCGGCGGCAGGGAGTGCGGACCGACCGGGAGTTGAGCGTCCGTCACCACTTGCCCTTCTGGTAGTCCTTCAGGAAGCAACCGTACAGGTCCTCGCCCAGCTCACCGCGGACGATCGGGTCGTACACCCGGGCCGCGCCGTCCACCAGGTCGAGCGGGGCGTGGAAGCCCTCCTCGTGCAGGCGCATCTTGTCCGGGTGCGGGCGCTCGTCGGTGATCCAGCCGGTGTCGACGGCGGTCATCAGGATGCCGTCGGTCTCGAACATCTCCTGCGCGCTGGTGCGGGTCAGCATGTTCAGCGCGGCCTTCGCCATGTTGGTGTGCGGGTGGCCGGCGCCCTTGTAGCCGCGGTCGAACACGCCCTCCATCGCGGACACGTTCACCACGTACTTGCGGCGCGCCGGGGACGCGGCCAGCGCCGGGCGCAGCTGGCTGATCAGGATGAACGGGGCGGTGGAGTTGCAGAGCTGCACCTCCAGCAGCTCGATCGGGCCGACCTCGGAGACGGTCTGCACCCAGCTGTTGGTGTCCGCCAGGTCCGGCACCAGGCCGCCGGCGTCGATCGCGGTGCCCGCGGCGATCCGCTCCGGCGAGGCCGAGCCCGTCACCAGCGCCAGCGCGGTGACCTCCTCGGCGCTCACCACGGGCTGCTCGTTGCGGCTCTGCCCGGGCAGCGCCGGCACGTCCACCGCGCCGGAGCCGAACCGGCCGATCACCGTGGACGCGGGCAGCGCCCCGGCGGGCAGCGGCGCCGACTCGGCGGCGAGCAGCTCCCGGTACGCGGCGGGGGAGCGGCGCACGGTCTGCGCGGCGTTGTTGATCAGGATGTCCAGCGGGCCGTCCGCGGCGACCTCGTCGGCCAGCGCCATCACCTGCGCCGGGTCGCGCAGGTCGATGCCGACCACCTTCAGGCGGTGGATCCAGTCGGCGCTGTCCGGCATCGCCGAGAAGCGGCGGATCGCGTCGTTCGGGAAGCGGGTGGTGATGGTGGTGTGCGCGCCGTCGCGCAGCAGGCACAGCGCGATGTACATGCCGATCTTGGCGCGGCCGCCGGTGAGCAGCGCGCGCTTGCCGGTCAGGTCGGCGCGGGCGGTCCGGCGCTGCCGGCTGAGCGCGGCGCAGTTGCGGCACAGCTGGTGGTAGAACGCGTCCACCTCGGTGTACCGCTGCTTGCACATGTAGCAGGAGCGGGCCCGCTCCAGGATCCCCGCCAGCTCGGTGGTGGTCTCGGTGGTCAGTCCGAACGCACCCGCCGTCTCGTCGTCGATCCGGCCCGGCGCGCCGGTCGCGGTCCTGGACGTCACCGCGCGGTCGTTGGCGGTCTTGCGGGCCCGGGTCTCCTGCCGGCGGCGCTGCTTGAGAGTGCGGAAGATCCCGCCGACGGCCATCCGGATCCGGATCGCGTCCGGGTGGTCCACGTGGATCTCGTCCAGCTCGGCGATCACGCTCAGGCACAGCTCAAGCCGCTCGGGGTCGATGCCCTTGCCGTAGTCGATGTCGTCCTCGACCGGTTCGGTGGCCGGCTGGGTCTGCGCGTTCGTCACTGCGGATGCTTCCTCTATCTCCCCATGGATACCGGCGAACTCTACGTGAGCGGGCCGGGCCGGGGCGAAGCCTGTGACCTGCCGCACAGGCGGTCGACGGTCAACGTCCGCCCAGCGCCCAGGCGATGCCCGACAGGGTGAGCATCGACAGCACCGTGGAGATCAGCACCGAGGAGCGCGCCAGCACCGGCGCCGCCCCGTACAGCCGCGCGTACACGTACACGTTCTGCGCGGTCGGCAGCGCCGACAGCAGCACCACCGCCAGCAGCTGCGGGCCCGGCAGGTGCAGCAGCAGCGCGCCCACCGCCAGCGCGGCCAGCGGCTGGACGGCGGTCTTCAGCAGCACCGTGACGGCCAGCTCGGCGCGGTCCGGGCGCTGCGGGGCCGCGCCGGGCGGGGTGTGCAGGGACAGGCCGAGGGTGACCAGCGCGGCGGGGACGGCCGCGCCGCCCAGCAGGTCCACCGGGTGCGCGAGCGGGCCGGGCAGCCGCCAGTGCGCCGCCGAGAACAGCGCGCCCAGGCCCGCGCCGAGGATCACCGGGTTGCGCAGCGGCAGCAGCGCCAGCCGGCGCAGCCGCTCGGCCGGGCGGGCGGCGCAGCCGGTGGCCGCGTCCAGCAGCGCCAGCATGACCGGGGTCACCAGCAGCACCTGGAACAGCAGCACCGGCGCGACGAAGGACGCGTCGCCGAGCACCTGCGCGGCCACCGGGATGCCGAGGTTGCCCGAGTTCACGTAGCCCGCCGCCATCACCGCCACCGTCCGCTCGGCGGACCCGCGCGGGAACAGGCGGCGGCCCGCCAGCAGGCCCAGCAGCGAGGCGACCAGCGTCCCGGCGGCGAACGCCAGCATCGAGGTGTTGGCGAACCCCGCCAGATCGGTGCGGGCCACCACCGTGAACAGGGCGGCCGGCATCGCCACGTGGAACACGAAACGGCCGAGCACCGTCTCGGCGTCCCCGCCCAGCAGCCCGGTCCGCCCGGCTGCCCAGCCGACCGCCGTCAGCACCCAGATCGGCGCGAACGCCGCGACCAACGCTTCCACCTGACCTCCCGCCGCAGTCAACCAGGCGTGCCCGAACGGTCGTTCGCCGGGGTCGGCGGGTGGCCCCGGTCACAGGTGGGCGGGGGCGGTGCGGCGGTGCGGGTGGTCCGGGCCACAGGCGGGCGGCGGCGGTGCGGGTGGCCCGGGCCACAGGCGGGCGGGGGCGTTCGCGGGGGTCGGCGGTGGCCCCCGTCACAGGTCGGGCGCGGCGGGTGGCGGGGCGGCTGCGGGGGGTGGCCGGGGTGAGAGCCGGGCCACAGCGGACGGCCGGTGGCCGGGGTCACAGGGCGGGCCGGGCGGATGCGGTCCGGCGGCGGGCCCGGGGTGGCCCGGAGGCCTTGTCGCGCTTGGGCGCGGGCCCAAATTCCGTGCCGCCGGGCGGGGTTGGCGCTTCCTGGGAGCAGCCTGTGAGCCTCCTCATAAGCAGCTGGGAAAGTCGGCCCCGGCGGGCCGCCAGATCCCTTGTCGCGCAAGGGAAGCAGGCTGGTCGACAGGTCCGAGGTGCCCCATTTCGGGGTGTTTGCCGCTGGGTTGGGGGCTCAGGCAATGTCGTGGTTGTGCCCCGAGCCGTTCCGATGCTCACGGGGCTTCACGACGCAGCAGACCGCCACACACCAGTGCGGCGCCGCGTCCCCGGTGAGCACGAGCCGCCGGGCCGGCCGTCCCGGGCCGAGGAACCCCGCAGTACCGCGGAGTTCCGCCATGTCCAACCCGGGTGCGGCGTGACCTGGAACACGACTCTCGGAGGTACTCGACATGCGACGCATCAAGACCAATCTCGGCCGACTGCCGCAGATCCGGATGGGCCACCACCGGATGCCCGACGCCTTCCTCGGCGTGGGCCTGGCCGGCGCCATCGCCGTCGGCGCCCTGCTGCCCATGAGCCAGGCGGTCGCCTCCCCGGCGCCGGCCAAGGCCGAGACCGCGGCGGTCGCCACCGACGGCCAGAACGCCGAGCAGCAGCCGCAGGACCAGCAGCAGCCGCAGACCCAGCCGGAGCAGCAGCCGCAGGAGCAGCCGCAGCCCGCCGAGCAGCCCCAGCCCCAGCCCGAGCCGCAGCCGCAGCCCGAGCCGGCCCCCGCGCCCGAGCCCGCGCCTGCCCCCGCCCCGGCCCCGGCTCCGGCCCCGGAGCCCGCGCCGGCGCCCGCCAAGCCGACCTACGCGAACAACCTGGACGGCTGGATCGCCGAGGCCCGTGACGTGCTGGCCGCCGCCGGCAAGCCCGTCCCGTCGGCGAAGGCGATGCGCGCCGCGGCGATCGCCGAGTCCTCGGGCAACCCGAACGCGATCAACAACTGGGACATCAACGCCAAGAACGGCACCCCGTCGATCGGCCTGACCCAGATGATCCAGCCGACCTTCCGCGCCTACGCGCTGCCCGGTCACACCGACATCCGGAACCCCGTCGACAACCTGATCGCCAGCTCGCGCTACTGCGACGCCCGCTACGGCTCCATGGACAACATGGCCGCCGCCCGTGGCTACGGCGCCTACTGGCGGGGCTACTAAGTCGCCTCGTCCGCCACCCGGCCCCCTGTGGAGCTCCTCCACCGGGGGCCGCGGCGTGTCCGGGGGGTGCGGAAACCCGTAATCCGGCTGGGTGGGAAACCGCGTACCGCCGCTGAGCTGCGGATTCCAGGATGAGTGACGCCCCCGGGAGAACCGCCCGGGGGAGTGCCCATCCGAGGAGATCCCGGTCATGCAGCTCATTTCCCTGGCGACCGCACAGACGCCCACCGACGGCGTCGCCGGCTGGGCGGCCGGCCTGGTCGACACCCTCGGCGGACCCGGCGCCGGCCTCGCCATCGCCCTGGAGAACCTGTTCCCGCCGCTGCCCAGCGAGGTGATCCTGCCGCTCACCGGTTTCGCGGCCGGCCGCGGCACCCTCAGCCTGCTGTCCGCCCTCGGCTGGACCACCGCCGGCTCGGTGGCGGGCGCGCTCGCCCTCTACCTGCTCGGCGCGGTCTTCGGCCGCGACCGGATGCACGCGATCTGGGCCCGGCTCCCGCTCGTCAAGGTCTCCGACCTGGAGCGCACCGAAGCCTGGTTCGCCCGGCACGGCACCAAGGCCGTCCTGCTCGGCCGGATGGTGCCGATCTTCCGCAGCCTGATCTCCGTCCCCGCCGGCGTCGAACGGATGGCCCTGGCCCGCTTCACCGCCCTCACCGCCGTCGGCAGCCTCGCCTGGAACACCGTGCTGGTGATGGCCGGCTACGTCCTCGGCGACCGCTGGGACGTGGTCGAGGGCTACGTCGGCATCTTCTCCAAGACCGTCCTGGTCCTCGCCCTGATCGCCATCGCGGTCTACCTGGGCCTGCGCCTTCGCAGCCGCGACTCCCGGCACCGCCGGGCCCGCTGAACGGCCGGGCGCCGGGCCTGCGGCGGACGCCGTCGCGGCAGGTCGGGGGACGACGACGGGCGGTCGCTCACGGGGAGCCGCCGGTGTCCGGTCCGCTCACCGGATCCGGGACGCGGCCGTTCAGTTCCACGGCTCCCGGTCGATGTTCTCGCCCAGCAGCTTCGCCGCGGCCGTGCAGAGGTCCTCGCCGTAGAGCTGGTTGCTGCCCCAGTCGGAGCCCCACAGGTCGGTCGCGGCCCGGGCCACGGCGCGCCGGCTGTAGTCCTCGTCGCAGCGCCAGGTGCGGATCTGCGCCGCCATCTCCGGTGTCATCGTCGCCGGGTCGACAGTGTTGTACGCCATGGCGGCGACCCTAGGGACGCGGCGGGGACGGCGGCCACCGGATTTCGCGCGCGTCCGGCGGCGGGCGGAGCCCGGGCACCGCCGGCGGCGGGTCCTGCTCGGCGATGCGTCAAGTCGTCGACCGACGACCGATCATGACGGACAGTAGGCTCTCGTTCCATGGGGGAGGAACCGATCGTGACGGAGGCCGTTCCCGTGCCGCGCCGGGCCGTCGGCGGGTTGCTGGGGATGCTGACCGCGCCGTTCGCCGCGCTGTACCTGGTGCTGGCCGGTGCGGTGCTGGGGCCGCTGCTGCCCTGGCCGGGCACGGGGGCGCGGGCCCGGACCGCGTGGCAGGGCGGCGTCGTCCGGCTGGCCGGCGTGGAGCGGGCCCGGCGGGTGGCGTGGTTCGGGGACCGGTTCCCCGAGCACTACCGGGCCGACGGCCGGAAGGTGCTGCGGTACCTGGCCCGGCGGACCGGCGTCGGGCTGGTGGCGGGCCTGGTGCTGGGCCTGATCGGGTTCGGGGCGGTGCTGGTGGCGCTGCTCGCGGCGGGGGTGCTGCGCGGCACGCTGAGCGTCGCGGATCTGCTCGGGCAGGTGCTGCTGGGGGGCGTCCTGCTGTTCCTCGCCGTGCAGGGCCTGGCCTCGCTGGCCGAGCTGGACGCGCGGCTGGCCCGGGAGTGCTTCGGCCCGTCCGAGGCCGAGCTGCTGCGCCGGCGGATCGCCGAGCTCGCCGACAGCCGGGCCGCCGTGCTGCACGCCGTGGACGCCGAGCGGCGGCGGATCGAGCGCGATCTGCACGACGGCGTCCAGCAGCGGCTGGTCGCGCTGCGGCTGCTGCTGGGCCGGGCCCGGCGCGGCGGGGACCCGCAGCGGACCGACGAGTTGCTGCGGCAGGCGCACCGGGAGGCCGCCGAGGTGCTCACGGAGCTGCGCGAGGTCGCCTGGCGGGTCTACCCGTCCGCGCTGGACACCCTGGGCCTGGACGAGGCGCTGACCGGTCTCGCCGAGCGCTGCCCGATCCCGTTGCGGGTGCGTCACCGGGTGGGCGGGACGCTGCCCGGGCCGGTGCTCACCGCCGCGTACTTCGTGGTCAGCGAGTGCGTCACCAATGCCGCCAAGCACTCCGCCGCCGGGGCGATCGAGGTCGCCGTGCAGCGGGACGGCGAGCGGCTGACCGTCCGGGTCGAGGACGACGGGCGGGGCGGCGCGGATCCGGCGGGCGGCGGCCTGTCGGGGCTGCGCGGCCGGGTCGCCGCGCTCGACGGGACCTTGAACGTCCACAGCCCCGCCGGGGGCCCCACCGTCGTCACTGCGGAGCTGCCATGCGGGTGATCGTCGCCGAGGACTCGACGCTGCTGCGGGAGGGCCTGGTCCGGCTGCTCGCCGAGGAGGGCCACCAGGTGCTGGCCGCCGTCGGCGACGCCGAGGCGCTGCTCGCCGCGGTGGACGCGGAGCCGCCGGACGTGGTGGTGGTCGACATCCGGATGCCGCCCACGCACACCGACGAGGGGGTGCGGGCCGCGGTGCGGATCCGGGAGAGCCGGCCCGAGGTCGGCGTGCTGGTGCTCTCCCAGCACATCGAACGCGGCTACGCCGCCCAGCTGTTGGCGTCCGGCGCGGAGCGGGTCGGGTACCTGCTCAAGGACCGGGTGGCCGAGGTGGAGGAGTTCCTGGACGCGCTCACCCGGGTCGGCTCCGGCGGTGCGGTGATCGACCCCGAGGTGGTCCGCCGCCTGGTGGTGCGCACCGAGCACGCCGACCCACTGGCCCGGCTCACCCCGCGCGAGCGCACCGTGCTGGAGGCGCTCGCCGAGGGCCACACCAACGCCGCGATCGCCCAGCGCCTGCACCTGTCGCTGAGCGCCGTCGAGAAGCACCTGAACGCCCTGTTCGACAAGCTCGACCTGCCCCGCACGGCCGGGTACAGCCGCCGGGTGCTGGCCGTGCTGCGCTACCTCGGGGCGTGACGAGCGGCCGCGCCCGACGCCGCCGGGCGTCCGGCCGAAATCGTTTGTCGAGGAACCGGCCCGCTGTCAGGATCGAACGGTGAAAACGTCCCGGAACGCGCTATCCGTGCGTCCCATCTCCGATGGCGACGTCCCCACTGCGGTCGACACCCTCGCCCGGGCCTTCGCCGACTACCCCTTCACGCGGCACGTGATCGCGGCGGACGGTCACGAGGAGCGGATCCGGCGCTACCAGGAGCTGTGCCTGACGCGTATCGGCATGGTGTACGGCCGGGTCTGGGTCGCCGAGGAGGGCCGCGCCGTGGCCGTCTGGGCCGTCCCCGGCCAGGACCCGTCGCCCGTCCTCGACGAGCTCGGGCCGATCCTCGGCGAACTCAGCGGCGACCGGATGGCCGCTTCGGTCGCTGCGGACGAGGCCATGGCCCCGTACCGGCCCCGGGAACCGGGATGGTTCCTGGAGACCGTGGCGACCGCCCCCGAGGTCCAGGGGAAGGGCCTCGGCAGCGCAGTGCTGCTTCCCGGCATTCAGGAGGCCGGGCGCGCCGGATGTCCGGCGTTCCTGGAGACCTCCAGTGAGGCGAACGTGCGGTTCTACGAGCGCCTGGGCTTCCGGGTCACCGCCGAGGTCCGGCTCCCCGGCGGCGGCCCGCGCACCTGGTGCATGCGCAGGGACCCGCGCTGAGAGCCCGTGATCCGACCGGCGGGGCGGTGCCCACCCCGACCGGGGCCGCAGCCCGCTCCCGGTCCCGGCGGCCGCCGCCGGGACCGGGAGGCGCTCACTCGCTGCGCAGCACCTCGGCGACGGTCAGTCGGGCCGCCGAGCGGGCCGGTGCCAGCGCGCCCGCCGCCGCGATGAGCATGCCCGCGAGGCCGAGCGCGGCCAACGTGGCGGGCGACCAGACGTGCATCATCCGGTCGGGGAGCTCGATCCCGGCGAGGCCGAAGGTGCCCCTCACCAGCAGGCGGTGGGCGAGCACGCCGAGCGGCAGTCCGACCAGTCCGCCGACCAGGCCCACCGCGGCCATCGAGGTGACCATCATCAGTGTCACCTGCCGGGGCGTCATGCCGATCGCCTTGAACACCCCGAGGTCGCGGCGGCGTTCCCGGGTGTTGAGCACCACGGTGTTGAAGACGCCGAGCGCGGTGACGGCGCCGAGCAGCAGGGTGAGGATGCCGGAGGTGCTGATCACCGCCACCGAACCGGCGTTGACGGTCGTCCCGGCGTTCGGGTAGAGCCCGGGGTCGACGGCCTTGACGGCGGTCTTGAAGGCGGCCGGGTCGGCGTCGGGCGCGAGCCGGACGACGTACTGCGGGGACCGGTCGAGCGACTTGCTGTCCGGGGCGATCGCCTGCAGTCCCTGCCAGTCGGCGAACACCAGGTCGGGCGCGGAGATCAGGCAGGAGCCGACGACGGTCAGCTCGCCCTGCCGGTCGCCCACGGCGAGCGTCAGCCGGTCGCCGACGGCGAACCCGTGCTGGTGCAGGAAGCCGGCCGAGGCGACGAGTTCGCCGGGGCCGGCGAACCAGCGGCCCTTGAGGAGCAGCGGACCGAGCTGCCCGGAGTCCCCGCGCATCGCGTTCACGATGACCGGCTGCGGGTCGCCGACCAGCTGCGCCATCAGGTAGGAGTCGGTCATCACCCGTTCCACGCCGGGCAGTTGGCGCAGCTTCGCCTCGATCTCGGGGTTGGCCAGGTTCGGCGCGGTCCGGTTCATCCGGCGCTGGCCGGAGTCGATCTCGACCTGTCGTTGCCCGGCGTGCTCCACCGCGTCCCCGTACGCGGTCATGGTGCTCGTCAGCCCGGTGGTCAGGGTGACGGCGGCGGACCCGAGGATCACGGCGGCCAGGGTCAGCGCGGTGCGGCCGGGCCGGGCGAACGGCAGGCCCAGGCCGAGGCTGACGGAGCGCGGCAGCCGGGCGCCGGCCAGGCGGCGCTGGATCCGCAGCGCCCGGCCGGTGCGCGGCGCGCTGCCCGCGCTGATCGCCCGGGCCGCGGAGAGCCGGTGGGCGCGCATCGCCGGGACCAGCGCGGCCAGCACCACCACGGCGGGCAGGCCGAGCAGGGTGACGGCGTCCGTCCACGGGCTGATCACGTAGGCCGAGCCGCCGACGCCGCGCAGCGACAGGGTGACCAGCGGGACGGCCGCCAGGTTGCCGGCCACGGTGCCGAGCACGCAGCCGACCACGGCCGGTACGGAGAGCATCGTCAGGTAGACGGCGACCACCTGGTTCGGGGTGAAGCCGATCGCCTTCAGCACGCCGATGTGCCGGAAGCCGGAGACCACGGCGCCGCCGATCACGTTGCCGACGATCAGCACGGCCACGACCAGGCCGACGACGCCGAAGGTCATCAGCAGCGGGACGAAGAGCGTGGCCCCGCGGCCGACCTGCTCCTTCACCTTCAGCCAGGACAGCCCCGCGACCAGCGAGCCGGGCGGCAGCTGCCGGGTGACCGCCTCCCGGGCGGCGTCCAGTTCGGTCGTCGAGCCGGCGCGGGAGAAGCGGTAGAGCACCTGGACGGCGGTGGGGTGGAGCGCGGTCAGCTGGGCGGGCGTCACCCAGCCGTCGGCGGAGCCGGTCACGCTGGTGGCCACGCCGACCACGGTGAGGCTGCCGCGGCCGGCCACCGTGCGGGTGGAGCCGATCAGGGTGTCCGGCGGTCGGGCGCCACGGGGCAGGGCGAGCACCAGTTCGCCGGGCGCGGTGGCCCAGCGGCCCTTCCAGACCTCCAGCCGGTCCACCGGCCCGCCCGGGTCGGCCCGGCCGACCAGGGTGGCGGACTGCTCCGGCAGGTCGCCGGTCGGGTCCTCCAGGTCCACGTGGGTCTGGCCGAACGGGCCCGCGGCGGTGGTGCCCGGCTGCTTCGCGGTCTCCACGAGCCGGTCCTCGGTGACCTTGGCCGGGTCGAAGACGGCGGTCAGGTGGGCGCCGTGCTGGGCGCCGAAGGCCTTGTCGAACGGGGCGCCGGCCGCGTCGATCAGCCCGAGCGCGACCACCAGGGTGGTGGCGGAGAGGAAGACCACCAGGCCGATCACGAAGGTCTGCAGGCGGCGGCGTCTCACGGCGGCGCGGGACGCCTGCCAGACGGCGCTCATCCGGCCCACCCTTCCTGCGTCGTACCGGAGTTGTGCGTGCTCATGGCCGCTCCAGGGCGCTCTCGCGGGCCACCTTGCCGTCGGCCAGCTCGATCAGCCGACTGGCGCAGCGGGTGGCCAGGCGCTGGTCGTGGGTGACCATCAGCAGGGTCTGCCCGATCTGGTTGAGGTCGATCAGCAGGTCCATCACCTGCTCGCCGGCCCGGCTGTCCAGCGCACCGGTCGGCTCGTCCGCGAGCAGCAGCGCCGGACGGTTCATCAAGGCCCGTGCCACCGCCACCCGTTGGCGTTCGCCGCCGCTGAGCGCGGCCGGGTACACCGCGCGGCGGTCGGCGATGCCGAGCTCGTCCAGCAGCTCCAGCGCCCGCCGCCGGGCCTGCGCGGCCGAGCTGCCGGTCAACTGGGCGGCCAGCGCCACGTTGTCCAGCGCCGGCAGGTCGTCGATCAGGTTGAAGAACTGGAAGACCATGCCGATCCGGCGGCGCCGGTACAGCGCCAGCCCGGTCTCGGTCAGCCGGCCGAGGTCCTCGCCGTTCACCTCCACCAGGCCCGCGCTCGGCCGGTCCAGCCCGGCCACCATGTTGAGCAGCGTGGACTTGCCGCAGCCCGAGGGCCCCATCACCGCCACCGCCTCGCCGGCCCGGATCTCCAACGAGACCCCGTCCAGTGCGGCGGTCTCGCCGAACTCCTTGCGCACGCCGTCCAGTCGGACGACCACCTCCCCCTGCCTGCCCGGTTCCCCGCGTAGGTCGCCCAACCGGACGACCACGCCCTCCCGCCTGCCCTGTTCCGTCATGGCACCGAAGCCTGCCCGACCCCGCCGGGCCCCGGCGTCCCTCCCCGGATGCAACCCCGCGCCGCCGTCATCCCGGGGATGTACGGTGCTGGACCCGGCGGATGATGCGCGCCCACCGGCGGCTCTGCCAGAGTGACGCCGTGCACGGGTATCGGGGGAGTCTGCTGGTCGGCGCGCTGCTGACCGCGCTGGCCGCCGCCGGCTGGCTCGGCGTCGCGCTGCTGCGCGAACGCCGGCGCCACCGCAAGGCGCTGGAGGACCGCGGCTGGCTGCTGGAGCGCGAGCGGGAGAGCGCCGCCCGCGCCGCGGTCGACGCCGAACGGGCCCGGATCGCCCACGAGTTGCACGACATCGTCAGCCACAACGTGAGCCTGATGGTGGTGCAGGCCGGTGCGGCCCGCGAAGTGCTGGCGACCATGCCGGCGGCGGCCGCCGACGCCCTGGGCGCGGTCGAGGGCGCGGGCCGGGACGCCATGACCCAGCTGCGCCACCTGCTGGGCCTGCTCGCCCCGGCCGCGGACGGCAGCGACCCGGACGACACCGACCTCGCGCCGCAGCCCGGCCTGCGCGGGCTCGGCGCACTGGTGGACCGGATCGCCTTCGCCGGGCTGCCGGTGGAGGTGCGGATCTCCGGCGAGCCGCGCCCGCTGCCCGCCGGCATCGACCTGGCCGCCTACCGGATCGTGCAGGAGGCGCTGACCAACGCGCTGCGCCACGGCGACGGCGGAAAGGCCGAGGTGACGGTGCGCTACACCGACCGCTGCCTGCGGGTGGAGGTGCTGAACAGCGGGCCGAGCGTGCTGAACGGCGCCGCCCCGACTCCCCGGCGCCGGGCGGACGGCGCCGGCCGCGGCCTGCTCGGCCTGCGCGAACGGGTCGCGGTGTACGGCGGCGACCTGGACGCCCGGCACCGGCTCGGCGGCGGCTACCGGGTGCGCGCCCGGATCCCGCTGGCGGGCGCATGAGCACGCCCGTCGCCCCGTCGCCCCGGGTGCTGATCGCCGACGACCAGGAGCTGATCCGCACCGGCTTCCGGCTGATCCTCACCGCCCGCGGCATCGACGTGGTCGGCGAGGCCGCCGACGGCGCCGAGGCGGTGGCGCTGGCCGCCCGGCTGCGCCCCGACGTGGTGCTGATGGACATCCGGATGCCGGTGCTGGACGGACTGGAGGCGGCCCGCCGGGTGCTGGCCCGGCAGCCGGGCTGCCGGGTGCTGATGCTGACCACCTTCGACCTCGACCGCTACGTCTACGCCGCCCTGGCCCTGGGCGCCAGCGGCTTCCTGCTCAAGGACGTGACGGCCGCTCACCTGGCCGCCGCCGTCCGGCTGGTCGACACCGGCGACGCGCTGCTCGCACCCTCCATCACCCGCCGGCTGGTGGAACGCTTCGCCGCCGACCGGCCGTTCGGCACCGACCCCGCCGATCCCGCCCCGGCCGTGCACCGCGATCTGGCGGCGCTGACGCCCCGCGAGTTGGAGGTCCTGACGATGCTCGGCGGCGGCCTGTCCAACGGCGAACTGGCCCAGCGGCTGACGCTGAGCGAGGCCACCGTGAAGACCCACGTCGCCCGGATCTTCGCCAAGCTCGCCCTCCGCGACCGGGCCCAGGCGGTGGTGCTCGCCTACGAGACCGGCCTGGTCCGGCCGGGACAGTGACCGATCCGGGACCGTCGCCCCTGGCCACGGCCCGCGTCGCGCGCGAGGATGGCGGTATGGACGCGCAGCGGTTCGCCAAGGCCCGTACCGCGCTGCACGCGGTCGCCGAGCACCTGCTGGCCGGTCCGCAGTACCGGCTCGCGGGCACCGTCCGGCTGCGCGCCTATCCCGGCGGGTTCGCCACCCGCTTCGAGCCCCGGTTGCGCGTCCGCAGTGCCCAACTGATCGCCGCCGGGCGGGCGTTGGACCTTCCGGGGGTGAGCTGCGCGGAACTCGGCGCGGCCGTCGGGATCGTCGCGGGCCGACCGGAGGGCCTGTACCGGGACGGCTCGGGCGTGGCGCTCGACCAGCCGCTGGAGCTGGACGCGGCGGGCGCGGACGCCGTCGCCGCCTGCTTCGCGCACGGCGACGCGGCGCTGCGGGCGCTGTTCGCGCAGGCCGATCCGGTGCTGTGGCCCGAGCACTTCGACCTGGCGGTGACGGTGGACGGCGTGAACTACGGCCTCTCGCCGGGCGACGACTTCCTGGCCGAGCCGTACGCGTACGTCGGCCCGCCGACGCCGCGCAGCGGCGCGTTCTGGAACGCCCCGTTCGGCGCCGCCCGCACCCTCGCCGAGCTGGGCGATCTGTCGGCGACCACGGCGTTCCTGGCCGAAGGGCGCCGTCTCGCCGCCACGATCTTGTAGCTTCCTCCAAACCGTTTGTGGAAGGACGGACCTCCGGTTGTGTCGATCTTCAGGATTCGCCCGTTAGCTGGCCCTGGATCGGGGAATCCATAAGGATTGAACGCTGGGTGCGGCGCGCCCGAGATGCGCCGCACGGCACCGCCGTACCGCACCCCCGGTGAAACGTTCCTCCCCCAGCCAGAGAGCCTCTTCATGCGCTTCCTGAATGACCTCAAGCCCGCGTACGACTTGACCTACGACGATGTCTTCATGGTCCCCAGCCGTTCCGCAGTGGGCTCCCGGCAGGGCGTCGACCTCTCCTCCCACGACGGCACCGGCACCACCATCCCGCTGGTCGTCGCCAACATGACCGCGATTGCCGGACGCCGGATGGCCGAGACCGTCGCCCGCCGCGGCGGCCTGGTCGCCATCCCGCAGGACGTCCCGATCGACGTCGTCGCCGAGGTGATCGGCTGGGTCAAGCAGCGTCACCTGGTGCACGACACCGCGCTCGCCCTCGGCCCCGGCGACACCGTCGCCGACGCCCTGGCGCTGCTGCCCAAGCGCGCGCACGGCGCGCTGGTCGTGGTCGAGGGCGGAAAGCCCGTCGGCGTCGTCACCGAGAGCGACTGCCAGGGCGTGGACCGGTTCACCAGCCTCTCCGAGGTGATGTCCCGCGACCTGCTGCTGCTCGACCAGGACATCGACCCGCGCGACGCGTTCGACCGCCTCAACGAGGCGCACCGCAAGCTCGCCCCCGTGGTCGCCGCCGACGGCACCCTGGTGGGCATCCTCACCCGCAAGAACGCGCTGCGCGCCACCCTCTACACCCCCGCCGTGGACGACGCCGGCCGGCTGCGGGTCGCCGCCACCGTCGGCATCAACGGCGACGTCGCCGGCCGGGCCAAGGCCCTGCTGGAGGCCGGCGCCGACGTGCTGGTGGTGGACACCGCGCACGGCCACCAGGAGTCGATGATCTCCGCGCTGCGCGCAGTCCGCGGGCTCGACCCGCAGGTCCCGATCGTGGCCGGCAACGTGGTCTCCGCCGACGGTGTGCGCGACCTGGTCGAGGCCGGCGCGGACATCCTCAAGGTCGGCGTCGGCCCCGGCGCGATGTGCACCACCCGGATGATGACCGGCGTCGGCCGGCCGCAGTTCTCCGCCGTCCTGGAGTGCGCCGCGGAGGCGCGCCGGCTCGGCAAGCACGTCTGGGCCGACGGCGGCGTCCGGCACCCGCGCGACGTCGCGATGGCGCTGGCCGCCGGCGCGTCCAACGTGATGGTCGGCTCCTGGTTCGCCGGCACCCTGGAATCGCCCGGCGACCTGCAGACCACCGCCGACGGCCGCCAGTACAAGGAGAGCTTCGGCATGGCCTCGGCCCGCGCCGTGCGCAACCGCACCGCCGACGACTCCGCCTACGACCGCGCCCGCAAGGCCCTCTTCGAGGAGGGCATCTCGCACTCCCGGATGTTCATCGACCCGGCCCGCCCCGGCGTCGAGGACCTGATCGACTCGATCGTGGCCGGCGTCCGCTCCTCCTGCACCTACGCCGGTGCGGCCGACCTGGAGGAGTTCCACCAGAAGGCGATCATCGGCCTGCAGAGCGCCGCCGGCTACGCCGAGGGCAAGCCGCTGCACTCCAGCTGGGCCTGACCGTCCCTGCTGCGGGCGGGCTCCCTCCGCGGGGGCCCGCCCGTTCGTCGTCAGTTGACGGAGAGCGGGGTGAGCAGCGCCCGGCCGACCATCCCGACCGACCCCGACAGCGCGTCGGCGACCAGGCGGTACGCGGGCGGCAGGCGGTGCAGCTCCCAGAGCGCCAGGACGGACGCCCAGGCGGCGTCGCGGGCCCGGTCGATGCTCCAGACGCCGAGGATGTGCAGCAGCGGGTCGCCGACGGACGGCAGCGGCAGCAGCGTGGCGCGGACCTGGGCCTCCACCTCGGCCAGCAGGCTGTTGATCCGCAGGTAGTCGGGGTGCAGCCGCTCCGGGGTGCGGCCGGTCAGCCGGCAGGTGTCGAGGACGGCGAGCGGGAGGTCGTTCTCGATGTGGGCGTTCATTCCGGCGAGCGCGAACTGCAGCGGGTGGACGTTCGCGGCGGCCCGCAGCTCGAACAGCGGCCGCCAGCAGGCCGCCGGCCGCCGCCCCGCGCGGTCGTCGTCCACGGCGGTCAGGTAGCGGGCGGCGAACACGGCATCGAGCTCCGCCATGGTGGCCGGGTCGTCGAAGTACGCGACCGCGAGATGGTCGCGGACCAGGCGGGTCACGGTCAGGTACATCGCGTTGAACACGGCGACCCCGTCCGAGACGGGCAGCTCGGCCGCCAGCTTCGCCATCCGGTCGACCACCTGGTCCACCGTCAGCACCGGTGCGGTCATATGCATCCTCCCTCGGTGACAAACCGACAAGCAGATGATGTGCCCACGATGGCAGGGGGCCGGGGGCGTGCCAAGACGAGACACGCGGAGGTGTCCCGCCCGCCGCCGCAGCGGCGGGCCCGCGCGGCGTTCGTGATCGAGGAACTCCCGGGCGGGCGCGAGCCGTTGGCCGGTCGGTGCGCGACTTGAGGGGTCGTGCGGACGGGGGTGCGGATCGGTGGTTCTGGTGTTCTCCCTCACGCTGCCGGGGTTGGCGCTGGCGTTGGTGATGTTCCTGGTCGCCTCCCGAGTGGTGCGACGGCTGGCCGGCTCGGGCCTGGTCCCGGCGCGGTACCGCAGGCGGCCGGGCCGGTTCGTCGGACTGTCCTCGACGTCCACCGTGGCCCTGGACGTCTTCACCGGCTCGGTGAACACCGGCAAGGCGGCCGAGTTGGAGGAACGCTCCGGCGAGGCGATGCGACGCGACGAGGAGGGGGACGCCGCCCCGCCCCGCTCGATCGTCGATCTGGGGTCGGGCCGCGCCGTCATCGTGCTGCCGAAGCCGGCACCGGGTGCCGATCGCCGGACTGCCGACCGGAGCTCGGGTGCCGATCACCGGACTGTCGACCGGAGTTGACGCTCCGTCTGCCGATTCTCGTTCTGGCGTCGCTGATCGCTCGCGGGTGGGCGGGAGAAAATGCAGGTGCGGGCAGGTGCGGGGATGAGGCAGGATGGGGCTCGCGGTGGAGCCGAGGGGCTGCTGCCGCTTCCTGTTCCCGGAGGTTTCGCGTGGTGAAGCGATATTAGTGGCGGTCCCCACCGCCCTCCGGCCTGCCTGAAGTAGCGGCGGCCGGGCCTCCGGATTCTTGGACGACCTGTGGTGAAACCTGCCTGCCGTGCGCGGGTGCGGTGTGCGGTCGTCGTTTTGGTGGTGCTTTCTGTGCGGGGCGGGTGCGTCCGATCGTCCGTTGTTCCTGTACCCCGAGAGGATGGCCATGGCCGCCACCGCATTCGACCGCAGCATCGAGCTGATGAGTGAACTGATCGAGAAGGACGACGAGCTCAGGGAGGGGCCGGCGCTCGGCCGGCTGCTGGAGGTGCTGGCGGAGCGGCAGCGCGCGGATCTCTCCGAGCTGGCCCCGGAGCGGCAGGCCGAGCTGCTGGGGGCGCGGGCGGCCGCCGTGCTGCCGGGGGACCGGCAGTTGGCCGAACTGCTAGGGCAGGGGCGGGCGTTGACGGTGAAGTACGGGATCGACCCGACGGGGGCGGAGGTGCACCTCGGGCACGCGGTGCCGATGATCCTGGCCAGCCGCCTGCAACGGATGGGCCACCGGGTGGTGTTCCTGGTGGGGGACGTGACGGCGCGGATCGGCGACCCGTCCGGGCGCAGCGCGGAGCGGCCGCCGCTGACCGCCGAGGACGTGACGCGCAATGTCGCGACCTACCGCGAGCAGGTCGGGCCGTTCTTCGACTTCGAGCGGGCCGAATTCCGCTTCAACAGCGAGTGGTTGGGCCCGTTGACGCTGCCGGACTTCCTCGGCGTGCTGTCCCGGCTGCCCGCCTCCGCGGCGCTGCAGCGGGAGGACTTCCGGACCAGGCTGGCCGAGGGCAGCGGGCTGACGCTGGCCGAGCTGGTGTACTCGGTGGTGATGGCGCTGGACTCGGTCGAGCTGGTCGCCGACATCGAACTCGGCGGCCTGGACCAGCTGTTGAACCTCCAGATGTGCCGCCGGGTGCAGACGGTGCACGGCCAGCAGCCGGAGGTGGTGCTCGCGACGGGCCTGATCGAGGGCACCGACGGCACCGGCGCCAAGATGAGCAAGTCCAAGAACAACTACGTCGGACTGTCCTTCCCCGCCGAGGAGATGTTCGGCCGACTGATGGCCTGCGCGGACCGGCTGCTCCCGGACTACCTCCGGCTGCTCACCGAACTCCTCGACGAGGAGGTCGAGTTGCTGCTCGCCCAGGCCGCCGACGGCCGCCGCCACCCGATGGCGGTGAAGACCCTGCTGGCCGCCGCCGTCACCGCCACCGTGCACGGCGCCCCGGCCGCCCTCGCGGCCCGGGACGCCTTCCGGGCCCGCTTCTCGCAACGCCGCTTCTCCGACGCCGGCCCGCTGCCCGCCGTGGACGCGGCCCGGCACGGTGCGGCGACACCGGCCGAGCTGCTGGTGAAGGTCACCGGCGAGCTGCCGAGCCTCAACCAGGTCCGCCGGGTCGCCGACGCGGGCGGCCTGAAGCTGGTGGTGGAGCGCCTCGACGGCGGGCAGCACACCATGCCGCTGTCCCGCGCCGACGCCGACGAGCGCCTGCTGGTGGTGCTCGGTGCCCACGAGCTGGCGGGCGCGAGTGCGCGGCGGCGGGTGTTCCTGCGCTGCGGGCGGAAGGTGGTGGAGCTGACGTAGCGCCGGGAGCGGTGTCATCGGGCCCCAGGGCGGGGCCCGATGACCACCCTTCGCCTGGCGACCATGTCTTTGGCGACGACCGTCCGCTCCGCCTGCCTCGCCCCGGACGGCGCTCTGCCGCCGGCCTCGGCCGCGACGTCGCCCTCGTCCGACCTCCGCTTGTAGGTCGAAGTGACGAGGCGTCAGGAGACGTGCAGCACAATCGGGTTGGTGAGTGCCGCCATCGGCCCCCACGGGAGGTCGGGGCCCATGGAGTTGCCCTTGCCCGGGGTGCCGTCGGGCTTGGGGTGGCGGACTTCGGCGCGGACGTAGGTGGCCAGGGAGGCGGTGGTGCGCCAGGTGATGGTGCCGGTGCCGGTGGCGGGGAGGGACTCCTGGTGGAGTTGGCCCTCGTCGGTGATCAGGCGGACGGTGCCGTTCGGGACGCCGGAGACGGCGAGTCGGATGTCGACGGGGGCGTCGGCGGGGACGGCGAGGCGCTCGCCGATGCCGGCCTGCCGGCCGTGGCCGGTGGCGGTGAACTCCAGTTGGACGGCGGCGGATTCGGCGATCCAGGAGCGGCCGGCGCGCAGGCCGGCCAGGATCGCGATGCGGTGGAGGTCGTCGGCGAGGACCACGTTGTGCGGGGCGCCGATGACCTGCGGGGCGCTGTGGGCGTCGCTGTTGCCGAGGGCGGGGAGCCAGTTGCGGCCCTCGCGCAGGGCGGTGGCGAGGTTGGCGTCCCAGGTGTCGACGGCGGATTCGTCGTCGTACGTCCAGGGGCCGTTCCACACTTCGACGCCGTCGGCGTCCTGGTAGCCGAACTTCCACTGGCAGGCGACGTAGGGGCAGTAGGGGTGGGCGGCGACGACCAGGCCGCCGGACCGGTGGACCTGGCGGGCGAAGCGCGGGAACTGTTCGTCGCGGGCCCGGTAGCGCCAGTCCACGAACTGGCCGGGGGCCAGTCCGAGGGCCAGCCAGTGGCCGTTGCGGGTGGTGACCTCCTCGCCGGGGACGATCAGCAGGTCGGGTCCGGCCAATGGGCCCCAACTGCCGTGCGAGGAAGAGGTGTTGTGGTCGGTGGAGACGATGAAGTCGAGGCCGGCGGCGCGGGCTCCGGCGGCGACCTCGGCGGGCAGGCGGCGGCCGTCGGAGTGCACCGTGTGCAGGTGGCAGTCGCCGCGGTACCAGGCCCGGCCGCGGCCGCGGGCCCGCTCCGGCGGGTAGGCGGGGGTGAAGGCCGGGCCGGGTGCGCCGAACCGGAGGGTGATCTGGACGGTGTAGGTCAGCCCGACGGGGGCGACCTGGTACGGGCCGAGGACGACGTGCCAGGTGCCGGGGTTGATCGGCCCGGGCAGGTAGCCGGGCGTCGCGGCCTCGCGGGACAGGCTGAACTCGGTGCGGAAGCCGCCCGACCAGCCGCGGAAGCCGTCGCCGCCGAGGGCGGTGCCGCGCTCGTCGAAGATGCCGATGTCGCAGGAGTTCCCGGGGGTGCCGGGCGGGACGGCGGGCCGGTCGTAGCTGTAGGAGACCGCGATCTCCCGCACACCGCGCGGCACTTCGACGGGAAGGTGGACGAAGTCGGGTGCGCCGGTGGGGAGGTGGCCGGTGAGCGTGAGCACCTGATCGTCGGAGGGCGTATCGGCGTGCGCCCGCCCGGCGGATCCGGCCAGCCCGGCGGCGGCGACGGCGCCGGTGGCCAGGCCGGTGCGCAGCACGGCGCGACGGCCGGGCAACGTGCCGTCGGTCGAGGGGAGTTGGGAGTCGGGCACGGCGGCCTCCGGAGCTTCGGCGGGCGGGACGCAAGGCTGCCTACCCGGCGGGGTGAACCGGCGGTGAGGTGCGGCCCACCGGCGGGCGGAGAGGTGGTGAAAGTCGTCCGGACGTCCGGCGCGGAGGTTCGGTGCGTCGCGTGAACGACCGGCATGAAGATGACGAACTGATCATCCGTCAGTAATATGCCGCTCAAGGCTCGTTCCTCCTGTCCGGAGGCGCGGGCCGTGTCGCTGTCGGTCTTCGAGCGCGGCCCTAGCACCATCACAGGGCCTGCCGTGCGAGGAACGCCGCGACTGCCGCTCGTCCGGGTGAATCCGGGCCGGGAGGCTGCTGTGGGGTGCCCGGTGCGACAAGCCTAAGAGCCCCGGCGAGGGGCGCACGAACCTTTCCGCCGCGTGTTCGACACCTCCGTCGATCGGCACAACTCTGCTGGTGGAACGGGATGCTGACGAACCGTCGGAGCTGTCGTGCACCGGCTATGCTGCTTCGCGCCCGGGCCCCGCCGCACCGCCCGGACCCGCGTTCCCATCCCTTTGACCGTATGAGGACACCGATGCTTCGACCCGGATCGTCGCCAGGAACCCGGCTGCCCGCAGCCGTACTCGTCGGCCTGCTGCCCGCGGTCGTGATCGGCGTGACGGTGGCCCTCGCCAAGACCGCCGGGCCCGGACAGTCGATCTCGGGAATCCTGCTGTGCGGTCTGGTGGGAACCCTGACGGTGGCGGCGGTCGGTTTCGCGGCGGCCCACCGGGGCGGCGCCCTGGAACAGGCCCTCGCGGACGGCGCCCGGCAGGGCGAGGAACTGCGCGCCCGGCTGGCCCGCCAGCAGGCCGGCATGCTCGACCTGGCCAAGAACGAACTGCCCGAGGCGGTCGACCGGCTCCAGCGCGGCGAGTTCATCACCGACGTGCTCCGCTCCTACGAGCAGCGCCACCTGGCCGAGGCCGGCGAGGACTTCCACGAGGCCCGGCACGCCGTGCTGCGCGCCGTCCTCGACGCCGTCGACAACGAGGAGGCGATGCGCGAGTCCGCCCAGCGCGCGTTCGTGAACATCGCCCGCCGGGTCCAGGCGATCGTCCACCGCCAGGCCCTCGACCTGCGGCAGATGGAGGAGAGGCACGGCGACCTGCCCGCGGTCTTCGACGACCTGCTGATCCTCGACCACGGCAACGCGCTGATCGGCCGCCTCGCCGACTCCATCGCGGTGCTCGGCGGCGCCCGTCCGGGCCGCCAGTGGAGCCGTCCCGTCCCGCTGTTCAGCGTGCTGCGCGGCGGCATCTCCCGCATCCTCGACTTCCGCCGGGTCGAACTGCACCCGGTCTCCGAGGTCGCCGTCGTCGGCCCCGCCGTCGAACCGCTGATCCACGCGCTGGCCGAACTGCTCGACAACGCCACCCGCTACTCGCCGCCGCAGACCGACGTCCACCTCACCGCGGTCGAGGTGCAGACCGGCATCGCGATCGAGATCGAGGACGGCGGCCTCAGCCTCGGCGAGGAGGGCCGGGCCCGCGCCGAACGGATGCTGGAGGAGGCCCAGTCCGGCATCGACCTCAACGACCTCGGCGAGACCCCGCGGCTCGGCCTCGCGGTCGTCGGCCGACTGGCCCGCGCCTACGGCTTCCAGGTCTCGCTGCGCCCGTCCGCGTACGGCGGCGTGCGCGCCGTGCTGATCGTCCCGCAGCGCTACATCACCACCGCGCCCGCGCCCAGCCGCGCGCACGGCATCGGCCGGATGGCCACCGGCCACCCGTCCGTGATCCAGCAGCACCCCAAGCACCCCGAGAACCCGGTGTGGAGCCCGCCGGCCGAGCAGCCGGCCGCGACCCACACGCCGTCCGGCGGATTCGCCGCCGCTGCGGCCTTCCCGCCCGCCGAAAGCCGGCCGCGGGTGCCCGCGCCGTCCCCGGCCGAGGACGACTACCCGGTGGTGACCGAACGCACCGCCAACGGCCTGCCGCAGCGCCGCCGCCACGCCGCGCCGCTGCGCCCGGGCGGGTCGGCCCCCCGACGGCAGGCGCCCGCGCCCGCCGCCGAACCGGTCCAGCCCGGCCTGTGGTTGGCCGCGTTCACCGACGGGGTCAACGGCAGCACGCCCAGCGACCCGTCGGACGGCCGCCACGCCAGTGAAGAGTCAGCAGGGAAAGGCGAGAAGTGATTCAGCAACGGACCAACATGGACTGGATGCTCAGGGACCTCGCGGAGAGCGTCCCGCACGCACGGCACGCCATCGTCCTGTCGGCCGACGGCCTGCGGCTGGCCCAGCACGGCACCGACCCGGACACCGCCGACCGGCTGGCCGCGGCCTGCGCCGGACTGCAGAGCCTGGCGCACGCGGTCGGCAGTGAGTTCCCGCACGGCGACGGCCGGATGCGACTGGTGGTGATCGAGGTCGGCGGCGGCTTCTTCTACCTGATGGCGGCCGGCTCCCGGGCGTTCCTCGCGGTCCTCGCCGACGAGGGCGTGGACGCCGGACTGGTCGGCCAACGGATGCGGGACCTGGTGGCACGGATCGGCGAGCACCTCACCACACCCGTCCGCACCGGCGAACAACTCGCGTGAGTCGGGGACTCCGATGAGCAACTGGGAAGAGGTCGGCCCCGAGCGGTTCTTCGTGATCACCCGGGGCCGCGACCGGCAACACGCCGTGACGGACTTCGACCTGGTCACGCTGGTCGTCGCCCGCTCCCGGCCCGAACCCACCATGCAGCCCGAGCACGCGGCGATCCTGCGGATCTGCGGCTCGCCGCTGTCGGTGGCCGAGATCTCCGCATACCTGAGCCTGCCGAACAGCCTGGTCATCGTTCTGCTGTCCGAGCTGCTCGGCACGCACAAGATCGAGGCCCGCGCTCCCATCCCGGCGGCAGCCCTTCCCGACCTTTCCCTGTTGGAGGCAGTGATCCATGGACTTCAGCGGCTCTGAGCCGGTGCGCGGGCCGCGCGAGGCCGAACTGCTCCCGGCCACGGTGGCGGCCGCCGTCAAGGTCGTCATCGTCGGCGGCTTCGGGGTCGGCAAGACCACCCTGGTCGGCTCGGTCAGCGAGATCCGCCCGCTGACCACCGAGGAGACCATGACCGAGGCCGGCGTCGGCATCGACGACCTGGCCGGGGTGGAACGCAAGAGCTCCACCACCGTCGCGATGGACTTCGGCCGGATCACCATCAGCGAAGAACTCGTGCTGTACGTCTTCGGCACCCCCGGTCAGGAACGCTTCTGGTTCCTGTGGAACGGCCTGTTCGAAGGCGCGCTCGGCGCCGTCGTGCTGGTCGACACCCGCCGTCTGGAGGTCAGCTTCGACGTCCTGGGCCGGCTGGAGGCCCGCGGCGTGCCGTTCGTCGTCGCCGTCAACTCCTTCCCCGAGTCCCCGGCCTACCCGCTCGACGAACTGCGCGCGGCGCTCGACCTGCCGCCGCACGTCCCGATCGTCGAGTGCGACGCCCGCACCCGGGAGTCCAGCCGCGACGTGCTGATGGCCCTGATGCGCTACCTGTACGAGCTCGCCGCCCAGCCCGTCGGCTGACGCCCCGCACCGTCCCGATCTCCTGGAGAACTTCCGTGATCCCCGAAGAGCGCACGTACAACGGCGCCGTCCCCCCGCCCGGCTGCCCGGCCCACGGCGCCACCCCCCTCCAACAGGACGACCTGCGGCGGCTGTTCGGGCCGGAGGCCGAAGCCGACCCGGCCGGCCTGTACGAGAAGCTGCGCGCCGAACACGGCGAGGTCGCGCCCGTGCTGCTGCACGGCGACCTGCCGGCCTGGCTGGTGCTCGGCTACTCCGCCAACCTCACCGCGATGCGCACCCCGTCCCGGTTCTCCCGCGACTCCCGGCGCTGGACCGAGTTCCAGGAGGGCCGGGTCGCCCCCGACTCCCCGGTGCTGCCGGTCATCGCCTGGCAGCCGACCTGCTCGTTCGTCGACGGTGAGGAGCACCGCCGGCTGCGCACCGCCGTCACCGACGGCCTCAACAACTTCGACCGACGCGGCATGCGGCGCTACGTCACCCGCTTCGCCGACCAGCTGATCGCCGAGTTCGGCTCCATCGGCAAGGTCGACCTGGTCTCCGAGTTCGCCGAACACCTGCCGATGCTGGTGATGACCCAGCTCGTCGGCATGCCCGAGGAGTACGGCCCGCGGCTGGTCGAGGCCGCCCGCGACCTGGTCCGCGGCACCGAGACCGCCGTCGCCTCCAACGAGTACGTGGTCGAGTCGCTGCGCCGCACCATGGACCGCAAGCGCTCCGACCCCGGAGCCGACCTGGTCACCCGGCTGATGCAGCACCCGTCCGGCCTCACCGAGGACGAGGTGCTCCAGCACGTGCGCTCGGTGCTGCTGGCCGCCAACGAGACCACCATCAACCTGATCGCCGAGACGCTGAAGATGGTCCTCACCGACGGCCGCTTCCGCGCCCACCTGTCCGGCGGCCAGATGACCCTGCCCGACGCGCTCGACCAAGTGCTGTGGGACTCCCCGCCGTTCATGCTGGTCCCCGGCCGCTGGGCGACCGGCGACACCGAGCTCGGCGGCCGCCACATCAAGGCCGGCGACATGCTGCTGATCGGCCTGGCCGCCGGCAACGCCGACCCGGCGGTGCGACCCGACCTGAACCAGCCGCTGTTCGGCAACCGCTCGCACCTGGCGTTCGGCAGCGGGCCGCACGAGTGCCCCGGCCAGGAGATCGGCCGGGCCATCGCCGAGACCGGCATCGACATCCTGCTCACCCGCCTTCCCGACCTGCAACTCGCCGTGGAAGAGGAGGAGTTGGTCTGGCGTGGCAACTGGATGTCGCGGCACCTGACGGAACTCCCGGCCCGCTTCACCCCGCGCGTCGCGTTCCAGCCGCAGGACCCGACCACCACCACCAGCGCCCCGGTCGTCTCCACGCCCGAGCCCGCGCCGCACACCCCGCCCGCCGCCGCCGTCCCGCCGGCCGCACCCGCGCCGGTCGTGCCGGAGCAGCGGCGCGGCTGGTGGGCCGGTCTGATGGCCAAGCTGCGCGGCTGAGATTTCAGTGAACCGGGCGACGCCCCCGGTGCCGGTCTTCCGGCGCCGGGGGCGTCGCTTTTGGCGCCCGGTCGGGCATCGGTCGAATGACCAGTCGTCGGTGGTGGCGCCGTCCGGGCCCCGGCCCTGTTCTGGGTGGCATCGGTGCAGGTCAGGGCAGGTTTTGGCGCTCCGGCAGGTGGCCGGTGGGTCGCGGGTTCGGGCGGGTGGGTGGTTGGCCGGCGCCGGAGCGGCCCGGTAGGAATGTCGCAGAGCGAGGGGGCACGACGCGGCCCGGACGGACTCCGGCCGGCGCGCTCCTCGCCCGGCCCGTCCGCTGCTCGGTGCGGCGCTGGAGACCTTCCGGCGGTTGGACGCCGGGCCGTGGCGCGACCGGGCGGCCGCCGAACTGCGGGCGGTCGGCGCGGAGGTGCCCGCCGCCGACGCCGGGGCGGCGCAGGAGCCGCTCACCCCGCAGGAGCGCCGGATCGCCGCACTCGCCGCCCAGGGACTGACCAACCGGGACATCGCCGCCCGGCTCTACCTGTCGCCGCGCACCGTCGGCTACCACCTGCGGAAGGTGTTCGCCAAGCTCGGCATCCGGGCGAGCCCGCCCAGCTGCGGGACGCGCTGGGCGGGCTCGCCCGACCACCGGACCGCCCGGCGGCCCTCCCCCACAGGGAGCCGCCGGGCGGTCGTCGGGTCACATCGAGCCGGGACTGCTCGCCGGGGCTACTTGCAGGCCCCGAGGTCCTCCCAGACGCCCCACTGGCCGGTGGAGCCGGGCTGCTCGCCCTGGGTCCACCACTTGGCGCGCCAGTTGTGGTTGCCGTAGGAGGCGCCGTCGCCGCTGTTGTAGACCCGGGCCGGGTCCCACGCGGCGGCCGTGCAACTGCCGTTGCCGCCACCCGGGGTGCCGCCGCCGGTGCCGCCGATGTTGACGTCGATGCAGGAGTAGAAGGCGTTGGCGGTGTCGGAGACGTTCCACACCGCGAGGACCTTCTGCCGGCCGGTGTAGCTGCCGAAGTTCACCTGGTGGCTGACGTCCGCCGGGGGCTGGGAGTTGTTGCCGGAGAACTGGGCGATCAGCCGGCTGCCGATGAAGTACTGCCAGTTCGCGGTGGCGTGACGGGCCGACAGGTGCCAGCTGAAGGTCTGGGTGGAGGACACGTTGGCGACCTGCCAGCCCTTGGAGTCGTCGTCCAGCTCCGCGTACTCGGAGTGGCCGCCGCTGCAGCTGAACAGGCCCTTCGGGCCCTCGACGCTCTGCGGCTCGTACTTGATCTGCCCGCAGACCACGACGCCGTTGGCGCACTGCGCCTGGCGGCTGGCCGGGTCGGTGACCCAGCCGTGGGCGCTGGCGGTGCCGGCCGACAGGGTCAGCCCGAGCAGCGGGGCGACCAGCGCGCCGATCGCGGCGGTCACCTTTCTGTTTGCCTTCATTTCCGTGCCTTCCTGATGTGGGGTCAGGGCGATCCCTCCCGACGCCGATGGGGCGGGCCGGGAGACGGCCATAGGTCTAGACCGGATGCCGAGGGAGACGATAGCGCCGTACCGGGCGGGGTCAAGGGGGTGCGCCGGACGAGGACGCCGTGCGCTGCGTAAACGTGGTAACTTCCGGGCGTGCCGCAGCGACTCTTCCTGACCACCCGGGGTCACATCGACCTCCTCCGGGTGTGTTCCGCTGCCTGTCGCCGCTCCTGAGCGACCGCCCCGTCCTTCCTCGCCCGCCGTGCGACTCTCCGCGGCGGCGCTCCGGCGTCCCGGCCGCCGTGCGACCGTCCGCCCCCGCGTCCCGACCGCCCCCGGTGGTGCCGCGCACCGCTTTGCAGATGAGGATCGATCCGTTGTCCGACCGTGCTCCCGTGTTCCACTGGTTCCTGCCCACCGGCGGGGACGGCCGCGACCCCGGCGGCGTCACCGCCGTGCAGGGCCGGACCGGCGCCGCCACCCGGCGGCCCGCCGACGTCGGGTACCTCGCGCAGGTCGCGCAGGCCGCCGAGCAGGCCGGGTTCGTCTCGCTGCTCGCCCCGGTCGGACTCGGCTGCGTCGACCCGTGGATCCTGGGTGCGGCGCTCACCCGGCACACCGACCGGATCGGCTTCCTGATCGCCTTCCGGGCCGGCCTGGCCAGCCCCACCCTGATCGCCCAACAGGCCGACGCCTTCCGGCGGTTCGCCGGCGGCCGGCTCCGGCTGAACGTGGTCACCGGCGGCGACCCCGCCGAGCAGCGCGCGTACGGCGACCGGCTCGCGCACGACGAGCGCTACGCCCGCACCGACGAACTGATGGCCGTGCTACGGGAGTTGCTGGCCGGGCAGCGGGTCGACCACCGGGGCGCCCACCTGCACCTGGAGGGCGCGCAGTTGGTCGATCCGGCGGTCGAGCACCCCGTCCCGCTGTACTTCGGCGGCGCCTCGCCCGCCGCCGAGCAGGTCGCCGCCCGCCGCGCCGACGTCCAACTGCTGTGGGGCGAACCGCCGTCGGCGATCGGCGAGCGGATCGGGCGGCTGCGCGCGCTGGCCGCCGGGCAGGGGCGGACGCTGCGGTACGGGCTGCGGCTGCACGTGATCAGCCGGGACACCGCCGAGCAGGCCTGGGCGGAGGCAGACCGGATCCTCGCCGGGATCGACCCGGCGGCGGTGCGGGCCAGCCAGGCCCGGTTCGCCGCCATGGACTCCACCGGTCAGGCCCGGATGGCCGCTCTGCACGGCCACGGCACCGGTGCCGGAAGGGAGTTGGTGGTCGCCCCGAACCTGTGGGCCGGCATCGGCCTGGTCCGGGAGGGCGCGGGCACCGCCCTGGTCGGCTCGCACGACGAGGTCGCCGCCCGGCTCGCCGAGTACCACGCCCTGGGCATCGAGGAGTTCGTGCTGTCCGGTTACCCGCACCTGGAGGAGGCGTACCGGGTCGGCGAGGAAGTGGTGCCCCGGGTCAGGGCCCTTGTGGGTCAAGGAAACTGACGCTCATTCAATTGTTCGGGTGCAGCTGCCAGACCCGGGCCGGGGGAAGGTTCGCCAGCACGGTGCGGCACTCGGTCCGGCCGCCGCGCAGGTGCGCGGCCATCGCGCGGTCGACCGCCGCGTGCCGGTGCAGCTCGGCGCGGGTGGCGAACATCGCTCGGGCGCGGCGGGTGCCGAGGTAGGCGAACCAGGTCAACGTGCCGCCCGGGTGCAGCAGTTCGAGGTAGCGGGCCATGATGCGGTCGACCTGGGCGGGCGTGAAGTTGGTCAGCGGCAGGCCGGAGACGATCACGTCGTAGCGCCGGTCGGTGGCCAGCTCCTCCACGTACGCCTGGTGCACCGTCACCCGGGTCGCGCTCTGCGCGGCCACCAGGTCCCGCAGCCGGCCGGCGAAGCGCGGATTGGCCTCCACCACGTCCAGGCGGGCGCCGCGCGGCAGTTGGGGCAGCAGGACGCGGGTGACGGCGCCGGTGCCCGCGCCGGCCTCCAGGACGTCGATCGGGTGCGGGGCGCGGGCCCGGACGGGGGCGGCCAGGGCGTGGGCCAGGGCCCGGCTGCTGGGGGCGACCGCACCGGTGGTGCGCAGGTCGCGGACGGCTTCGCGGAGGAACGCCCAGCCGTCGGCCCGGGGCCGCGGCGGGGGAGAGGTCTGCTCGGTCATGGCTTCGACGCTAGGAACCGCGAGGACGCGGCAGATCCGCCCTGCGGCGGCCGTCCGGACCGACGAAAGTCGGTGGTGGGAACGGCCGTTCGTCGATTCCGCGAGGCGGGCAGGCTGCCTAGCATGGACGTCGTGAGGTGGTGGCGGAGCCCGCTGTGGGCGACCTTGGGACGGGCGGCGGCGCTGGCGTTCCTGGTGGTGACGATCGACAACAACGGCGCCAAACTCGGCGACGGACACCGGCACTTGACGGTGACCGTGGCGGCGACGGTGTGCGCGCTGATCCTGGCGGTCCCCCGACTGCGGCTCACCGTCGCCCCGTTGGCGGCCGTCGCAGTTACCGCGTGGTGGGGCTGGCTGACCGACCTGCTGCTCGCCGTGGTGATGTTCGACCTGGCGGTGGCGCGGCGGACCCGGCTCGCGCTGCTGTGCGCGGCGCTCGCGCTGGCCGGAAACCTGGCGGGGGTGCGGGCCGCCTCGGTGTGGGTCGGGCAGCGCTGGCTGTCCACGCTGACGGTGCTGCTGTTCGGGCTGGTGCTCGGCCTGTGGCAGGGCAACCGGCGCCGCCTGGTGCACACCCTGGCCGGGCAGGTCGAGCAGCTGCGGGTGGAGGCCCGGTTGCGGGAGGACGCGGCGCGCGCCGCCGAACGGTCCCGGATCGCCGCCGAGATGCACGACGTCCTCGCCCACCGGCTCAGCCTGATCGCCCTGCACACCGGCGTCCTCGCCACCCGCGGCGCCGCGCTGCCCGGCCCGGTCGCCGACCGGCTGGCGATGCTCCGCACCACCTCCGTCGAGGCGCTCACCGACCTGCGTGAGGTGCTCGGCGCGCTCCACGACCCGCACGCCGGGCCGGCCGACGCGCCCGCCGTCCGCGAGGTCGCCGCGCTGGTGGCGGACGCCCGCGCGGCCGGGCAGCAGGTCGCGCTGACCGTCACCGGCCGGGCGGCGGACGCGCCGACCACGCACCGGCTGGCCGCGTACCGGATCGTCCAGGAGGCGCTGACCAACGCCCGCAAGCACGCGGACGGGGCGGCGGTGGAGGTCCGGGTCGACTACCGGCCGCCCGCCACCCGGGTCGAGGTCACCAACGGCGCGGGCGCCGCCGGGGCCGCCGCCGTGGACTCCGGCTACGGTCTGGTCGGCCTGCGCGAACGCGTCACCGCGCTCGGCGGCCACCTGGACGCCGGCCCCGCCGGCACCGGCTCCTGGCGGCTGTCCGCCCGCCTCCCGCACCCCGCCCCGAAGGACGGTCCGGCATGACGCGCGCGCCGGACGAGCCCCTGGTGGGCAAGCGCTTTCCGCACGGCTCACCGAAGGGCGGCACCCGATGATTCGCACCCTGGTGGTCGACGACGACGCACTCGTCCGTCTCGGCCTGACCGACCTGCTCGACGGCGACCCCGGCATCGAGGTGGTCGCACAGGCCGCCGACGGCCTTCAGGCGATCGAACGGGCAAGCGCTTTTCGCATCGACGTCGCGCTGGTCGACGTCCGGATGCCCCGGATGGACGGCATCACCGCCACCGCCCGGCTGCGCGCCCTGCCGCAGCCGCCGCGGGTGATCACGCTGACCACCTTCGACCTCGACCGGTACGTCTACGACGCGCTGGCCGCCGGGGCCGACGGGTTCCTGCTCAAGGACACCGACCCGGCGGAGATCCTGCGCGCCGTCCACCTGGTCGCGGCCGGCTCCGCGATGCTCCACCCGGCCGCCGCGCGCCGCGTCATCGACCGGTACCACGCCACCGGCCGCACCGCCGCGAGCGCCGCCCGGGCCCGGCTCGACCGGCTCACCCCGCGCGAGCGCGAGGTGCTGGCGCTGCTGGCCGAGGGTCGCGCCAACGCCGACATCGGCGAGCGGCTCGCGATGCGGGAGAGCACCGTCAAGGCGCACGTCAGCCGGATCCTCACCGCGCTCGGCGTCAGCAACCGCGTCCAGGCGGCGCTGCTGGCCCGGGATGCGGGTCTGGCCGGCTGACGCGTCGTCACGCCAGCCGGATGTGTTCGATCGGTGGCAGGACGGCGTGCTCGGCGTCGGCAACCGTGTCCGGGCGGCGTTGCTGGCCCGGGATGCGGGGCCGGTCGGCTGATGCGCCGTCACACCAGCCAGATGTGCTCGACCGGTGGCAGGACGGTCGGCATGTCGTCCGTGACCCAGGCGTACTCGAGCGCCGACAGCGTCCGGCCGGCGTCGTCCGTCCACAGCAGCAGCTCGCCGATGTACTCACCGTCCTCGTCGAGGACCGCCGCGCCGACCGGCGCGAGCCGGGACGGCCCCGTGTGCCGGCCCGGCTCGTCCACCCGCAGGTCGACGCTGACCGAGCCCGGCGCCCAGGGGCCCACCACCTCGGTGCGGTCCAGCTGGGCGCGCAGCTCGGCCGCGCCGTCGAACTCCGCCGAGAGCAGGTGCTCCAGCAGCGCGCGTTCGGCGGAGTTCAACGGGCGGAGGGCCATCCCGGTCAGCTCTCGGGACGGTTGCTGTCGTCGTAGGTGCTGGTGCCCTCGTCCAGCAGCGGGCCGTTGGCCGGGCTCGGGTGCTTGAGGTGCGCCGGGGCCATGGCGCGCAGGGCGTGGTAGCCGGTCAGGACGATCAGGGTGCCCAGGGCGATGCCGCCGAGCTCGAAGTTGTCGGTGATCTTCAGGTTGACGTTGCCGATGCCGACGATCACGCCCGCCGCGACCGGGACCAGGTTCAGCGGGTTGGTCAGGTCCACCTTGTTGTGGATCCAGATCTGCGCGCCGAGCAGGCCGATCATGCCGTACAGCACCACCGTGATACCGCCGAGCACACCGCCCGGGATGGCCGCGATCACCGCGCCGAACTTCGGGCACAGGCCGAACAGGATCGCGAAGCCGGCCGCGCACCAGTACGCCGCCGTCGAGTAGACGCGGGTCGCCGCCATCACGCCGATGTTCTCCGCGTACGTGGTGGTCGCCGGGCCGCCGACCGCCGTGGACACCATGGTCGCCGCGCCGTCCGCCATGATCGCTGCGCCCATCTTGTCGTCCAGCGGGTCACCGGTCATCTCGGAGACCGCCTTCACGTGGCCGGCGTTCTCGGCGATCAGCGCGACCACCACGGGCAGCGCCACCAGGATCGCGGACAGCGAGAAGCTCGGGGCGTGCAGCGAGGGCAGGCCGATCCAGTCGGCCTTGCCGACGCCTGACAGGTCCAGACGCCAGTGGTCGACGGCCGCGCCGCCGCCCACCGGGGAGTTGATCTTCCCGAAGACCCGGTCGAACAGGAACGACACCAGGTAGCCGAAGACCAGGCCCAGGAAGATCGCGATCCGCGACCAGAACCCGCGCAGCACCACCAGCGCCAGCCCCGTGAAGAACATCGTCAGCAGCGCCACCCACTGGTCCTGCGGCCAGTACGTGCCGGCCGCGACCGGCGCCAGGTTGAAACCGATCAGCATGACCACCGCGCCGGTGACGATCGGCGGCAGCACCGCGTGGATCACCTTCGCGCCGAAGCCCTGCACCACCGCACCGCACGCCGCCAGCACCGCACCGACCACCAGCAGCGAACCGGTCAGCGTCGCCGCGTCCCCGCCCTGCGCCTTGATCACGGCCGCCACACCGACGAACGACAGGCTGGACCCCAGGTAGGACGGGATCCGGCCGCTGGTCACCAACAGGAAGAAGATCGTCGCGACACCCGAGACCATCACCGCCAGGTTCGGGTCCAGGCCCATCAGCACCGGAGCGACGAAGGTGGCGCCGAACATCGCCACGACGTGCTGCGCCCCCAGCCCGATCGTGCGCCCCCACGACAGCCGCTCGTCCGGCTTGACCACCGCCCCGGGCTGCGGGGCGCGGCCGTCCCCGTGCAGCTTCCACCCGAACGCGACCTTCATGTCCCTGCCTCGTCTCTGTGCTCTACCGTGCGAAACCCTGGTGGGCGACCATGCAACCGGTCGCGACATGATCTCCTATCGCTCCCACCACCCCGACCTCGGGGGATCACCCGACCGGCGGTATCGCAGAACCCGCCGTCCTCGGTTACCGACCGTCGCTGAAGGCGGTAGTGAAGGGTGGGGGTCGGTATCGACGACGTATACGACCGTGTCGACCGAACCGCGCGGTACGGGTTGCCGGCCAGTGATGAAGCCGCATCGGTCGGTGCTCCGAATCGAAGCCCGGCAGGGCCAACGTCCTACTCGTCGGCGGGTAGGTGGGAACCGACCAGGTTCACTTCGGTCCTCCCAGAGAAGGGGACTCGCCGGCGGATCCACAGCGGAGCATCTGCCGGTGAAGCCCAGCCCGTATGGCCGGGCTCCACCTGGGAGCGGTTCGAGGTTCAGATCTTGCGGCGGCCCGGTTCCGCGGTGGTGCTGGATGCCGAGTGGGCCTTGATCGAACCGCATGTGCCGGTGGCTGCCACCGGGCCGTTGCTGCGGCGGGTTCGGGACCAGTTCAACGGGGTTGTTGTGGCGGTTCCGCACCGGCACCGGCCGGCGGGCCTGCCGTTGGCGTTCGTGCTGACGCCGGGCCGGGCGGCGGACTGCCGCCAGTTCCAGGCCGTGTGGGAGAAGGTCCGGGTGCGCGGCCCGGTAGGCCGACCGCGCACCCGGCCGGAGGCGGTGGCCGCGGACAAGGCCTACTCGTCGAGGGCCAATCATGCCTACCTGCGCAGACGCGGGATCACCGCGGTGGTCCCGGAGCGGGCGGACCGGGCGGCGAACCGGAAGCGGAAGGGCTCCGCCGGCGGCCGGCCGGTCGCGTTCGACCCCGACCGCTACAAGCGGCGCAACCACGTCGAGCGGTGCTTCCAGAGGATCAAGACCTGGCGCGGCCTGGCCACCCGATACGACAAGGGCCCGGAAAGCTACACGGCAGGCCTGCACCTACGCGGATCAATCATGTGGCTGAAGTTCCTGACCCCAGCCGCATGATCCGAACCTTGAACAGCTCCTAATACTCCGGTGCGACTTCGCGATCTACGTGCCTGCGGGGAGGGGGAGCCGCCGCCGACAGTGGCTGCGACGTGCCGAAGCCTGGTGACTTCTGCGCCAGTTCGACCAGTGTAGGAGTGCACGCAGGGACATGACGGGACTGAGCAGCGCGCCAATCGAGCGGCGGATTTCCGGGACGGTCAGGTCGACCATCTCTCGGCTTCGGGCCGGGCGGTTCGGATCCGCAGGTCTGGTCGGCCGCGCGTCCTGAACGGCGATGGCCCTGAACGCGAGGGCGAGCACGGCCGGCCTTGCGGCGTCGTTCGGCGTCCTGGCATCAGGTGTGCCTGGGCAGGTAGAGCTGACGGTCGATCAACGCACGTCCCCTGCCGGAGACGTGGGCGAGGAAGACGACGCTTGCTGTTCTCGATGCGTCCGGCGGTTCCGGTGTACTGCTGCTGGACGCCCGCCGAACCGTGGCCCTTCTTCAGGAAGCCGGTCTCGTCCACGACCAGAACCTCCGTCACCGGTACCGAGGTGGTCCAGGACGTAGCGGCGGACCTCGTCGCGCACCTCGGCCACATCCCAGCGGGCAGTCCGCAGCAGCCGCTGCATCGATGCGGGACGGGCGTGGCCTGCGTGCTCCGCGAGCTGCCGGCAGTTCTTGCGCTCGGTGCCGGACAGCAACCCGATCAGATAGGCGCGGGCGGTGGCGCGAGGTTCCACCCGCCTGAACACGCCCGCGATCCGAGCACCGGCCTGGTCGAACAAGGCCCGCCATCGAGCAGGGTCTACGCTACGGCTCGCGTCAGGCGTCGTAGTACTCGCCGTCGTCGCCCTGAACCTGCGCGTAAAGCACCTTCGCCACCTGGCACATCGTCGCGATCACTGCGTCGCTCGGGTTCCTGGACGCGATCCGGTCGCCGGTCCACCACATCGGGGCCATTACAACGCTGGGATCGTCAGCGACCACGGCCTCCCAGTCCGCCGCGTTGATGTCCTGCGCCTCTTCAATCCACCAGTTCTCGTGCCGAGTGATGTGCACGTCGTGGCCCATGGTCAGCCAGGGTGCAGCGAGAGAGGTTTCAGCGGGGTGACGCAGGGGCTGGCCCGGCTTGGGCGGCCGGTGGCACTGGGTGACGGATCCTGGGCGGTGGCGGGGCCTGGAGATCGTCCGGAACTGGTCGGCCGAGTCATTCGGCCGGCCGGCATTCGGCGGCGGTGTCGCAATCGTGGCCGTGGCTCGGCGAGTTGCTGTTCGCGTCGCTGCCCCAGGTGGAGGTCTTCAGCGTCGAAGCGTCCGGTGCGGTGGTGCGGATCGCCGCCCGCGTGGCTGCTCCGGGTGTGTCATGCCCGGACTGCGGGACGTGGTCGGAGCGGGTCCACGGCTCCTACCTGCGCTGTCCGTCGGATCTGCCCGGCTGCGGGCGGCCCGTGGCGGTTGCCCTGCGGGTGCGCACCGCTTCGCCTGCCAGGCCCCGGTGTGCCGGGGCCGCCGTCTTCGGCAGAGGTAAACCCGTGGCAGGTGACATGTCACACCCTATTGATCGCCCCGCCGGTCTTGTGAGACGGTGCGTCACGCGCTTCGGATGCCTCCCACGTCCCGACGTCCGCGGCGCTCCGTTCGCGCTTCCCCCACAAAGGAATAGACGATGCGTCAGCTCTCACGCATGCCCAGGCTGCTGGCCGCGGCTGCCGCGGCAGGCACCGTCCTGCTCGGCATATCCGCCGGACCGAGCCAGGCCGCCTCCACGCCGGTCACCCCCGCACCGGTCGCTGCCGGCCTGAATCAGCCTTCCGGCAGCTCGTCGGCGGTGCCCGGCAGTCCGTTCGCCGATCCCGAGAGCCCGGGCGCGCCGCAGTCCGGCCGGCTCACGGCTGCGCAGCTGCCGCTGGTCCGCCCGCTGTCCGTCACGGCCCCGGCGGAGACCGGCCAGGACAAGGGCCCGGCCAAGGCCGCACCGCGCGCGCTCGCGGCGGCGCCGGCCACCGCCCAGTCGTGCACCCCGGCCGACTTCGCCGGCCGGACCGGGGCCGCTCTGGTGGCCTACGTCAAGGCCTCGACCCCCGAGTGCATCGGCTCGCTGTTCTCCACCGCGGGAAGCCCGTACGCCTCGGCCCTGTTCCGCCAGAGCCAGATGGCGACGATGGCCGACGCCTTCCAGAGCGCCGCCGCTTCCTACCCCGGCGACAACTCCGCCGCTGCCTGGCAGGTCGTCCTGTACCTGCGCGCCGGCTACTACGTGCAGGACAACGACCTCGCGCACGTCGGCCCCTACGACGCGACGCTGACCGCCGCCGTGACGCGCGGCATCGACGCCTTCCTGGCCGGCCCGCACGCCGCGGACGTCACCGACGCGAACGGCCAGGTCGCCAATGACGTCATCATCCTCACCGACAGCGCCGGGCAGCAGGGCCGCTACCTGAACACCTACCGGCAGGTGCTGAACGGCTACACCAGCGCGTACGACAGCTCGAAGAACCTGCTCACGTACGTCAACAGCGCCCTCTCCGCGCTGGACCGCGGCCATCAGAACAAGGCCTTCGTCGACGCCGTGACCGCGGACCCGGGCATCATCGACACCCTCGACGCGTTCACCCGGACCCACCACGACCTGCTCGGCACCTACCCCGGCTTCCTGGTCTCCAACGCCGGCATCGAGTTGACCCGGTTCGTCACGTACCCGGCGTTCCAGGCCAGGATCCGCCCGCTGGCCAAGGCCCTGCTCGACAGCTCGTCGATGACCGGCCCCACCGCCCCGCTGTGGGTCGGCACGGCCAACACGGCCACCTTGTTCGACAAGGACCAGTGCTCCTACTACGGCGTCTGCGACCTGAAGCAGCGGCTGACCAAGGCCGTGCTGCCGATGAGGCAGACCTGCAACGCCACCCTCACCGTCCTGGCCCAGGACCTCACCGCGGCCGAACTCGCCGCCGTCTGCGCCGACCTCAAGGGCGAGGACGCCTTCTTCCACAGGCTCGTCCGCGACAACGGCCCCATCCCCGGCCAGTACGAGTCGTCCGTGCAGCTCGTGGTCTTCGCGAGCCAGGGCGACTACCAGACCTACGCCGGCGCGATGTACGAGGCGAACACCAACAACGGCGGGGTCACCCTGACCGGGACCCCGAGCGACCCGGCCAACCAGCCGGTCTCCCTCATGTACCGGCACCCGAACGAGAACGGCTTCACCGCTCGGATCTGGAACCTCAACCACGAGTACGCCCACGTCCTGGACGCCCGCTACGACATGAAGGGCGACTTCTTCCAGCAGACCAGCGTGCCCGACCTGTGGTGGATCGAGGGCGTCGCCGAGTACGTCTCCTACACCTACCGCGGCGTCACCGACTTCAACGCGGTGAACCAGGCCCCCAAGCACACCTACGGGCTCAGCACCCTGCTCCAGAGCACGTACCAGAACAGCGACGTCGTCCGCACCTACCACTGGGGCTACCTGGCCGCCCGCTACATGATCGAGCGCTCCCCGGGCGTCGTCCAGACCATGCTCGGCCTCTTCCGCACCGGCGACTACGCCCGCGCCTACGCCTACTACAACGGCATCGGCACCGCCTACGACGCCGACTTCACCAGGTGGGTCGACACCTGCGCCACCGACACCTGCCTCACCGCGGGCACCCCGCAGGCGGCCTTCGACGCCGCGGTACGGGACCTGAACGTCCAGCTGACCGACCGCTCCACCGAGACCGCCGGCAAGGGCAGCATCACCGGCTGGGCCTGGAACTTCGGCGACGGCACCACCGGCACCGCGGCCTCCCCGTCGAAGTCCTACCGCGCTGCCGGCACCTACACCGTCACCCTCACCGTCACCGACAGCAACGGCAGGACGGCCACCACGACCCGGACCGTCACCGTCACCGCCCCGGCCGCACCGGCGGCCTGCACCGACCCCGACGCCCGGAAGCTGGACTACAACTGCTTCCGGACCGGCCGCTCGGCCGACGCCGGAAGCTCGGACCAGATGTACATCTACCTGCCGGCCGGCACCACCACGCTGACCGTCTCCACCACCGGCGGCACCGGGACCACCTACCTCTACTACAGCCCGGACCGCTGGGCCTCCAACACGGACTACGCCGTCTCCTCCACGAACAGCGGCACCACCCAGACCGTGACCGTCACCAACACCACGGCCGGCTACCGCTACATCACCCTGTACGGCAAGACCGCCTTCAGCGGCGTCACCGTCACCACCCAATACTGACCGACGCGTGAGCCCGGATGCCCGGGTCTCACGCATCCCCGGGGATGCGTGAGACCCGGGCATCCGTGTGGGCCTCCGCGGCGGGCGAGGTCCACGCAGGCCGCCGCGGCGGCCGAGCCCGGGATGCAGACAACTCCCGGGCTCGGCGCGCACATTGACGAGGCGTCAGCACGTCACCGGAACCTCCACCACCGGCCGAGTGCCGAACGGGCCGCTTCCCTGCACCGAGAAGGTCGCACGCACCGTCGAACCGCACGGGGCGGTGGCGGTGAAGCCGTTCACCTGCACCGTGGTGGAGTGGAACGCCGTGCTCCCGCTCACGGAGCCGAGCGAGTTGCCGCCGACCACCTCGGCCGACAGGTTGGTGTACAGGGTCTGCCACGACACCGGACCGTCCGGCGGGCCGGCAAGGCCGATCTTCCCGTAGATCACGATGCTGCTGCCGGTTACGTCTGCGCAGGCGTAGGTCGCCAGCCCGGCCTGGAGAGCGTACTTGCAGGTCGTGACCGTGGCGGCGGCGGTGTCGGCGCCGGTCGCGGCGGCGAAGGCCGGCACGGGCGTCGTGAGCAGGGCGGCGGCACCAGTGGCGCCCACTGCGATGCGGGTGATGCGGTTCATGGTCTTCTCCTTCAGACGATGTGAGGAACCGTTCGGGGGCAGGCACTTTTAGCCATGTGACATTTCACGTGTGCCATGACCTAAACCTTGCCATGCGATTCCAAGGCTCCGGGCCATTCCTGCCTTCGAAGTGCCAGCCCGTCTGAAAGTTCATCCTGGGTGACGCAAATCCGCCCGGCTGGGCCAATGCGGCTACCACCCCGGGCGAACCCGCGTCGAACGCCGGGTGAACCACTTCCCCGCCGTCCGGCTCGCGGCCTCCGCCGTCGGCCGGGCCGCCAGGCTCGCCGCCTCCCGGTGGGGCAGCAGGTCCACCGGCCGGCGGGTCTCGGCGTCGACCAGCACCGTCCCGTAGGCGCGACTCTTGCGCGTCGCGTCGCGTCAGCCGCAGTTGTCGGTGTTGATCACGGTGGAGGACAACGGTTCGTCGGGGTTGCTGATGGTGTCGATGGAGATGCACGGGTTGTCATTGGTCCCGCTGAGGATGCTGACGTCCGAGTCGGCGGAGGCGCCGCCTGCCATGGTGAACATCGCGGCCGAGGCGAGAACGGCAGCGGCGAGCTCGGTGCGGATACGCATAGGAGTCTCCTGACGTCCTGGGTGCGGGTCGCCCTGTGCGGCCCGACACGCCAGGGGCACTACCCATGGAGGCCCGAGCGCAGCCGGCGTGATCCCGGCACTCATTACGAGGGGCGAACGCTCACACCCGGTCGGCGTAGCCATGGACCCCGCCCAGTCCCGCCGCCCGGCGGAAGGACCGGCCCCTCCGAGGCCGCCACCGCCGGTCGCGGCCCCCGCCACCACCGAGAGGATCCCAGCCGATCGAGTCGTCGGGCTTGCCGGCGGCGGAGCTGCCGGGCGCTCTGACACCGTCTCGCCACCCACTCCCACAGAAGCTGTCGGCCTGCGCAGTGGTGGTGACCGCGACGAAGGCGACAGCCCCGAGGAGCACTGTGGCAGTGCGGCGCATGGAATCGCTCTTCTCTCGTGCGGCCCGCCCCGTCCGGTTGGGCGGGGTAGGCCTCGGGCCAAGCTGACTGTGCATCAGCGAAGGCCGAGGGGCACACGGTGCAGTGACGCGCCGGAGCCGCGGGGCGCTGTCGGCGGGGTGCACCAATCGGGCCGCCCCGGAGTCCGGATCGTTCAGGCGGATCGGATGTCCGCCGTGCCTGTCGTCATTCGATCGAATGATCGTCCCGGGTGCCGAGGCAACCAGGACGAATCCGGTGCACCGGGGGCGAAGGCGGCGGAGGTTCAGAAGCGGCCGAGGGACCGGGACGGCGGGAGCTGCTGCCGCTGCGCATGGAGCAGTGCGAGCAGTCCGCGGTGCGCTCCGGTGACGGCGTGTACACGCTCGTGTGGGACCCGCGGGCCGGACGGCCGCTGCTGCGCACCCTCGACCCCGGGTTCTTCTTCCCGGAGTGGGACGACGAAGTAGATGCCGCCGAGCTCCCCGCCAGGGTCCACCTCGCGTGGGAGCTGCCGGAGGACCCGCGCACCGGCCGCAAGGCCCGGCCGCGGAGGGTCACGTACGAGCTGGGGTCGATCGGGGCGGCGACCCGCCCGCGCATCTACCCGTGGGCGCCCGGCAAGCCGTCACAGGTCGCCTGCGGTCTCACCGGCGCGGAGTGGCTTCTCGAAGACCTCAAGGCCGGACACGAGGTCTACGACCTGCCGGCCGGCCAGGCCGTGTACCGGGTCCGCGCGGACGGTGAAGTCCTCCAGGGGCTGGACCTGCAGATCGACTTCGTGTGTTCGAGCCTTGCCGGGCGCAGCGCGCGACCTCTCGGTCTGCCTGGTGTCCTTGCCCCGCCTCTGTGCTCTGCCGTGCGAAACCCCGGTGGGCGACCGTGCAACCGGTCACGACGTGATCTCCTGTCGCTCCCACCGCCCCGACCTCGGGGGATCACCCGGCCGGCCGAGTCACCCCACGCGATCGGGGCGCTCCGCAGGGGAGCGCCCCGAGGCGCGGGTGAGGCCGTTCTGCTACTGAGCGGGGCGCGCCTTCCGGGGCTTCCACTCGTCCGAGAGCAGACCGAGGACGGCCTGGTCCACGTACTCGCCGTAGACCCAGGCGGAGCGTCGCAGGGTGCCCTCCAGGGTGAAGCCCGCGGCGGTCGCGGCCGCGAGCATCGGGGCGTTGTCGGTCAGGGTCTCCAGTTGCAGGCGCTGGAAGCCGCGGACGGCGAAGCCGTACTCGCACAGGGTGTGCACCACGTCGACGGCGAGGCCGCGGCCGCGGAACGCGGGGCGCAGGGCGAGCCCGAGGTGGGCGGTGCGGCTGTGCGTGTCGATGCCCCAGAGCAGGGCCTCGCCGGCCAGTTCCGCCGACTCCAGTTCCACGACGGAGAAGCACGCCGCCTCGTCCGACGGCCCGGCCACCACGAAGGGCGAGTGGCCCGAGGCCGCGGCAATGGGCTGCCAGGGGCGGGAGTCGGCGCGCGACCGGGTGGCCACGTCGTCGTAGAGCTCGGAGTGCAGAACCGGGATGTCGTCGTCGTGTCGGGCCCGCAGCCCGATCCTTTCGCCATGAAGCATGGTCAATTGCTATAGGAGGAGTGGTAGTTGATCAAATGAATTGTCCTGCTGTTATGGCCGGCATCGGATCCGGGGCCCGGGGCTCGGTCAGTTCTCGCTGTCCAGGTGGGCCATCTGCGCGGCCGCGTAGCGGGTGCCGGCGGCCGAGTCGGCGGGGACGGCCTGCTCGACGGCGGCGAGGTCGGCGGCGCCGAGGTCGAGGGTCGCGGCGGTGAGCGCCTCGGCGAGGCGGTCGCGGCGGCGGGCGCCGACCAGCGGGACGACGTCCTTGCCCTGGGCGGCGACCCAGGCGATGGCGACCTGGGCGACGGTGGCGCCCCTGGCGTCGGCGACGGCGCGCAGGGCCTCGACCAGTGCCAGGTTGTGGTCGAGGTTCTCGCCCTGGAAGCGCGGGCTGTGGCTGCGGAAGTCGCGCGCGCCGATCTCCCGCTGCCGGCTCCAGTGGCCGGACAGCAGGCCGCGGGAGAGCACCCCGTACGCGGTGATGCCGATGCCCAACTCGCGGGCGGTGGGCAGGATTTCGGACTCGATGCCGCGGGAGAGCAGCGAGTACTCGATCTGCAGGTCGGCGATCGGGTGGACGGCGTGGGCGCGGCGCAGCGTCTCGGCGCCGACCTCGGACAGGCCGATGTGGCGGACCAGGCCGGCCTGCACCAGCTCGGCGATCGCGCCGACGGTCTCCTCGATCGGGACGGCCGGGTCGAGCCGGGCCGGACGGTAGATGTCGATGTGGTCGGTGCCGAGGCGGCGCAGCGAGTAGGCGAGCGAGGTCTTGACGGCGGCCGGGCGGGTGTCGATGCCGAGCATCGCGCCGAGCGCGTCGCGCTGGACGCCGAACTTGACGCTGATCACGGCGTTGTCGCGGCTGCGGCCGCGCAGGGCGTCGCGCAGCAGCAGTTCGTTGTGGCCCGCGCCGTAGAAGTCGCCGGTGTCGAGCAGGGTGATGCCGGCGTCGAGCGCGGCGTGCACGGTGGCGATCGACTCGGTTTCGTCGGCCGCGCCGTAGGCGTCCGACATGCCCATCAGGCCGAGGCCCAGGGCGGAGACGACCGGTCCGTCGGTGCCGAGGGTGCGCGTGTCCATGGGAGGTTCCCCGTTCGCTCGTTAGCGGCGTTGTCGAGAAGACCGTAGCACCGATAATTCGACGCTAACAAGAATCCGGTAACGTTGCTCCACATGAACGCAGACGCCGCCCCCGACCCCCGCGAGCGCATCCTCGCCGCCGCCGCCGAACTCCTCGCGCAGGGCGGCAGCGAGGCCATGTCGACCCGTGCCGTCGGAGCCGCCGCCGGCGTCCAGGCCCCGACCCTCTACCGGCTGTTCGGCGACAAGCAGGGCCTGATCGACGCCGTGGTGAACTACGGATTCGAGCGCTATCTCGCCGAGAAGACCTCCCGCACGCCCGGCCCCGACCCGGTCGACGACCTGCGCCGCGGCTGGGACCTGCACGTCGAATTCGGCCTGACCCACCCGTCCTTCTACCCGCTGATGTACAGCTCCGACCGCTCCGGCGAGGCCGCCGAGGCCGCCGAGCGGTCCGGACGGGTGCTCGCGACGATGCTGGAGCGCGTCGCCCGGGCCGGCCGCCTGCTGGTGCCCGTCCCGACGGCCGCCCGGATGATCCGCGCCACCGCCCTCGGCGTCACCCTCACCCTGATCGCCGAGCCGCCCGCCACCCGCGACGTCGCGCTCTCCACCCGGATGCGCGAGACCGTCCTCGCCGCGATCACCGGCGCCCCCGCCGCGGAGGTGTCCACCCCCGCCGCCCTCGCCATCGCCCTGGACGCCACGCTGCCCGAGCGGCCGCACCGCTTCACCGCCGCCGAGACCGCCCTGCTGCGCGAGTGGCTGCGCCGCCTGACGGACGTCAGCCCGGAGAGTTGAGCGCCAGCATGATCAGGGCGGTGAGCTCCTGCCGTCGGCTGACGCCGGTCTTGGTGAACACCGACTTCAGGTGGTCCTGCACGGTGTAGGGCGTCATCGCGAGGCGCTGCGCGACCTCGCGGGTGTCCGCGCCGCGGATCAGCAGCAGCGCGACCTCCTGCTCGCGGCCGGTGAGACCGTACGCCGCCAGGTGCAGCGGAATGACCTGCGCCGGGGAGGCCGGGGAGGCTACCACGGTGACCTCGTCGGCGGCCGGATCCGCGGGCAGGGTGTCGCGCAACGCCGCGGCGTGCAGCAGGTACCAGTGGCCGTCGTGGGTCCGGATCCGGACCGGGACGTGCGGCGTGGGCAGGCCGTGCGCGGCCCGCCGGGCGTGCTCGGCGGCCATCGCGATCGCGGTCGGCACGCGCAGCGAGGTCGGCGACGGATCGGCGAGCCGGGCCAGCAACTCCTCCGCCGGGCCGGACAGCGCCCGTGGACAGTTGTGCCGGTCGAGCAGGAACACCGCCGGCGCCGGATCGGCCCGGCCCGGCGCGGTCGACGGGATGTGACTGGCGCGCAGCGCCTGGCCGAGCAACTTGGCCGCGGCGTCGGCGAGTTCACGCTGCTTCGCCGGGAAGGGCCCCCGGTCGGCGGCCCGCATGAACGCCGCGCACCCCCACATGCCGCCCGCCGCGTCGAACACCGCCCGCAGCTCGTCCCCGAAGCCGTACCGGGAGATCTGCTCCCGAAACCGAATGCTCTGCTGCGGCGCACCCCGGCTGGCCCGGCTCAACGTCTCCGCGTGCACCCCGCTGTTCCGGATCTTCGGGAAGGTGGCCAGGTCGTCCGCCCACACCTCCAGATATACCGCGTCGTGGAACTGGCCGAGGTTGAGGTCGTCGCTCTGCACCGAGTTGACCAGCCCCGTGGCCGGGTCGCTGGTGTGCCAGCAGACCGCGTCGAACTCCAGGACGGGGCGCAGGAGTTCATCGGCGCGACGGAAGATCTGACTGCTCGCCAGGCCGGGCGCGGTGAGCTCCCGCAGGCCTTCGATCGCCGAGCGCGCGGCGGCGCGCTGCGGTCCGCGTAATCCCATGGGCGGACGGTAGCACTTGTGTTCGGGGTGTGGCGACGGTGTGTGTGCGCGACGTCGCAGTGCGGGGTGGGCATTCGGCCGGCCGACGTCGGGTCCGGCCGGTCGAGCAGCCCGGCCCACCGCGCGATGTCACGGTCGCGGGGCTCACTTTGCCGGTGTGTCGAGGGTGAACAGCAGGTCGGGGCGGGGTGCGAGGACCTGGTCGAGGGCGAGCAGGACGCCGGCCGAGCCGGACCACAGTTCGGTGCTGAACCGTTGCAGGCCCGTGCCCAGGAAGCGCACCGAATCCGCCTTCGGCACCGCGTGCTTGTAGAGGGCTCGGGCGGCCCGGACGGCTCCCGTCCGGGAGGTCTCGTCGCCGGCCAGCAGGCCGTGTTCGGCGAGCGTGAACGCGTATCCGGCGGTGCCGGCGAACAGGGCGGGCAGGGCGGTGAAGGTGCCGTGGAGCGGTGCGAGCAGGCGCGGCATGGCGTCGGCCAGGCGTCCGTCCTCGGCGGTGCGCAGGTAGCGGGTGGCGACGTGGACCAGGCCCGCCGAGCCGCAGTACAGGTAGGGCATGGCGCGCTTGTCCTCGGTGGAGACGGGGAACAGCAGGCCGGCGGCGTCGGGGTCGGTGGCCCGGTCGAGTTCGGCGTGCAGCAGCCGCACGCCCTGGGCGAGGAACGAGGTGTCGCCGGTGACCTGGGCGAACTGCTGGTAGGCGAGGGCGAGTCCGGCCCGCCCGTGCAGCAGTCCGGTGGCGTCGTCGCGGCCGAGCCGGGGCACCAGCTCCTCGCCGTCGGGCTGCGCGGTGAGCAGGGCGTGGGCGCGTTCGGCGTGGTGGGCGTCGCCGGTGCGGCGGTGCAGTGCGAGGTGGCCCATGGCAAGGCCGGCGGCGCCGCCGAACAGGGTGGCGCTCTGTTCGACCAGCGGGTGTGCGTCGGCGGTGTCGAGCAGGCTGCGGGCCTCGTCCAGCAGGCCGTGTTCGGCCAGGACCCAGGCGATGCCGGCCAGGCCGACGTGCAGGCCGGGGGCGAGTCGGTCGGCGTCGGCGAGGGCCTCGCGGCGCAGTCGTTCCAGCGCGCCGTCGGGCGCGGGGACGCCGCAGCGGTGCAGTGCGTGCAGCACGCCGGCCGCGCCGTACGCCACGCAGAGGGTGTTGGTCGCGTGCCCCTCGGGGACGGTGGGGAAGGTCCGCAGCGGATGCTCGGGATCGGCCGCGGCGAGGATCCCGGCGGCGACGGCGTCGCGCAGGTCGGCGAGGTGCCGCAGCGGATCGGCGGCGACCTCCTCGGGCGAGGGCAGCGCCGGGGCCTCGCTCGGCGGGTGGTAGCGGGTGGCGCGCTTCCACAGCACGTCGCCGGCCGGTGTCCGTTCGGCCAGATCGCAGTGGAAGTGGGCCAGCGTGTCGGGGTTCTGTTCGGTGGTGTGCGGAATGCAGCCGAGCAGGACCTGGGTCAGGCCGCTGACACCGTAGTCGTCGTACGCGGTCCGGCCATAGCGGTCCACCACGTCCTTCGGAGGGGAGAAGCCGGGGGTGCCCATCCGGCCAGGTGTGCCGTCCGGGCCGATGGCGGTCTCGAAGTCGATCAGCCGGATGCCGTCTTCGGGTGTGACGATCACGTTCGTCGGGCTGACGTCCATGAACGTCCAGCCGAGAGCGTGCAGACGGTCCATGGCGTCCTCGATCCGGCCGAGGATCTGCTCGCAGCGGGCGTAGTAGGCGGCGTGCTCCGCGGGCCCGGTGCCGGCCATCAGCAGCGGGTTGCCGGTGGTGACGACCCGGGTGATCGGCGAGCCCTCGACGAACTCAGTGGCCATGAACTCGTGCCCGCCGGCCTTGAACAGGGCGATCGGCTCCGGGGCGAGGCCCGGCGCGAGGTCGTGCAGGGTGGTCAGGGTCCGCCACTCGTCGTGCAGGCGGGCGACCGCGTCCTGTTCGCCCTCGCTCAGCCCATGGAACGGGCGGGCCTCCTTGATGAACGCCCGGCGACCGGTGGCGACCTGCACGGCCTCGTAGGCGCTGCCGCCACTGGAGTGGGCGATCGTCGCTTCGATGGCGAAGCCGTTCAGCACGACCGGCCCGGCGGGGCCTGCGGCGGGCGCGGGCAGGTCGAGGGCGAACGGGTCGGTGAAGCCCTCCGGCAGCTGGAACGAGACGCCCCGCAGGTCCGGCACCGCCCGGCCGTTGGCGTCCACGGTCAGCGAGGTGCGGGTGCCCTCCGCCTCCAGCCGGTCGCGCGAGCTGTACGCCCCGTACCGGTACTGGACCGTCTCGCTGCCGGGGTAGCGACGGTCGGAGAGGATCAGCGGCCCCTGTTCGCCGTCGAGCGCCTCCCGCAGCGCCTCCATCAGCCGGCGGGCGGCCTCGACGTCGACCGGGTACGCGGCGATGAACTTCCCGCTCTGCGGCCGGGACCCGTGCTTGCGGTGCAGCCACCAGTACCAGTGGTCGGTGGAGAGGTGCTTGAACGCCACGTCCTGCGCGAAGCAGATCCCCGCGACCGTGTCCAGGACGGCGCCGGTCCGGGAGCGGCGGGCCGAGACGTGCACCTTCCACCCGTCCTCGGGCAGTGCGGGCATTCCCTCACGGTGCCACATGGTCCAGATCCCGCCCGTCGTCCCCTGCCAGCCGTCGGCAGGCCGGCTCGGGGCGAGGACCGGGCCCTCCGGCGCGGCGCTCTCCATCGGTGCGTAGTAGTCGGGGTCCGCGGCAATGAATTCCGCCAGTGTCTCGGCCATGAACGTCTCCTGTCGGATGGTGGCGGCGGACCCGCCGCAGGGTGGTGGTGCACGAGGACGAGGCGGTCCCGGACCGCAGCGCCGGCTCCCGGACGGGGCACAGGCCGATGCCGGCCCCGCCGCGAGGGCGGGGCCGGCGGTCAGGCGGTCACCGGTCCGTGGTTCGTCCGGGATCGGCCGCCATGGGGGGCGGTGCTACGCCTGGGTCTTGGTCCCGTAGCGCGGGCAGAGCCAGAGGCTGGTGCTGCTGATGGCGTACTCCTGGCTCTCGGTGCCGGTGTTGGCGACGGGGGTCTCCTGGAGGGAGAGGACGGCGGCGATCTCGGCGGCATCGGCGGTGAGGCTGGTGTTCACGGTGGTCTCCGATCTCCGGTGGGTGTGACGGGCCGAGGCTCGACCGCCCCGGTGGACAGGCCGGTTCGGTTCAGCCCAGCTGCGTCTTGGTCTTGGTGGACACCGGGCCGCAGAACAGGACGCTGGGGGTGCTGATGACGTACTCCTGGCCCTCGGCGACGGCGTTGGCGACGGGGGTCTCCTGGAGGGAGAGGACGGCGGCGATCTCGGCGGCGTCGGTGGTGAGGTTGGTGTTCACAGTGGTCTCCGATCTTCGGGTGGGTGATGGGGCGGGATTCGAGCCGGCGCTCGGTCCTGGTTCAGTCGAGCTCGGTGAAGGTGAAGAGGCTTCGGCAGAGGAACCAGCTGAGGGTGCTGAAGATCTGCTCCTGGCCCTCACGTCCGATCTCGACGGCGGTGGTCTCCTGGAGGGAGAGGACGGCCGCGGTCTCGGCGGCGTCGGTGATGGTGGGACTGATGCTCACGGTGGTCTCCTGGATTCGGGTCGGCCGGGAGTGCCGGCCCGGCACGGTGGCGGCGGCGGTGTGCGCGCCGTTGGTCACCGGGCAGCGGACTCCTCGGCGGGGGCCGTGGTCCGCTCCGGCGGTTCGGGGCGGAACGGTGCGGCGCGGATCGCGCGCAGGGCCGTCGGGACGGTGAGCAGCATGACCAGCGCGGAGGCGCCCGCGAGGGTCCAGATGGCGGGGCGGACGCCGAGCCGGTCGCCCAGCAGACCGCCGGTGAGCGCGCCGAGCAGACCCAGTGCGCCGGCGTAGACGTGCAGCGTCGCCATGACGCGGCCGAGGGCCTCCTCGCTGGTCTCGGCGACCAGCACCGGGCTGAGCGCGACGTTGGACACGGCGCCGAACAGCGCCGGCACGCCGATGCCCAGCCCGGCCACCACCAGGGCGAGCGGGAGCGGACCGCCTGCGGCGGGGTACAGCAGTGCGCAGAGCGAACTCGCGGCGTAGCACAGGACGATGACGCGACGGGCATCGCGGTGCGGGGAGAGGATCCGGCCGGCCAGCGTGGAGCCGAGCAGGCCTAGCAGCCCGGCCACCATGCCGACCAGGCCGTACACGCCGGTCGGGACGCGCAGTGTGTGCAGCAGGTAGATGCCGCCGAGCGCGCCGGTGCCCGCGCCGGTGAAGATCGGCACCGTCAGCAGCAGCATCAGCGCCCGGTAGAAACGGTTGCCGAACAGGATCCGGCCGCCGGCCAGCGCGTCCCGCAGGAAGGTCGTCCGCCCGGAGCGCGGGGTGCGTTCCAGTGGAGCGGCGGGGCGCATGGCGAGCAGCGCGGCGGCGCTGAGCAGGTAGCTGACGGCGTCGATCGCCAGCGCGGTCGCGGTGCCGAACGCGACGATCGCCGGGCCGGCCGCCAGCCGCCCGATCAGCCCCGCGCCGAACTGACCGCTCTGCAGGCGGGCCCGGGCCTTGGTGAGTCCGCCGGCCTCGACGACCTGGTTGAGGTGCAGGAAGTAGACCACCTCGGTGACGACCGACACCGAGCCGGACACCAGTGCGAGGGCGATCAACCACGGGATCGACACCACGTCGCCCGCCAGCCCGGCGGCCACCACGGCGATCGCCAGCGCGGAAATGGTGTCGAGCAGGATCAGGGCGCGGCGGGGCCGGACGATCCGGTCGGCCAGCACGCCGGCCGGCAGGCCGAACAGCAGGGCCGGCAGGGTGGCCGCTGCGCCGATCAACGAGATCTGACCGGGGGACGAGTCGAGGTGGACGACGGCCACCACCGGCAGCGCGACGGCGGTGAAGAGGGAGCCGACGGTGGAGGCGGTCTGCCCCCACCAGTACAGCGTCAGATCGCGGGCCACGGGCTCACTCCGCCGGGGCGTCGAGGGTGAACAGCAGGTCGGCGCGGGGGTTCAGGACCTGGTCGAGGGCGAGCAGGACGCCGGCCGAACCGGACCACAGTTCGGTGCTGAACCGCTGCAGGCCCATCCCGAGGAAGCGCACCGTGTCGCCGTGCGGCACCGCGTGCTTGTACAGGGCGCGGGCGGCCCGGACGGCCGCGGTCCGGGAGGTCTCGTCGTCGGCGAGGAGACCGTGCTCGGCGAGCGTGAACGCGTATCCGGCGGTGCCGACGAACAGGGCGGGCAGCACCGTGTAGGTGCCGTGCAGCGGAGCGAGCAGGCGCGGCATCGTCTCGTGCAGGCGCTCGTCGTCGGCGGTGCGCAGGTAGCGGGTGGCGACGTGGACCAGGCCGGCGGATCCGCAGTACAGGTAGGGCATGGCGCGCTTGTCCTCGGTGGAGACGGGGAACAGCAGGCCGGCGGCGTCGGGGTCGGTGGCCCGGTCGAGTTCGGCGTGCAGCAGTCGCACGCCTCGGGCGAGCAGCGAGGTGTCGCCGGTGACCTGGGCGAACTGCTGGTAGGCCAGGGCGAGTCCGGCCCGCCCGTGCAGCAGTCCGGTGGCGTCGTCGCGGCCGAGCCGGGGCACCAGCTCCTCGCCGTCGGGCTGCGCGGTCAGCAGGGCGTGGGCGCGTTCGGCGTGGTGGGCGTCGCCGGTGCGGCGGTGCAGTGCGAGGTGGCCCATCGCCAGACCGGCCGCGCCGCCGAACAGGGTGGCGCTCTGTTCGACCAGCGGGTGTGCGTCAGCGGCGTCCAGCAGGGTGCGGGCCTCCTCCGGCAGGCCGTGCTCCGCCAGGACCCAGGCGATGCCGGCCAGGCCGACGTGCAGACCCGGGGCGAGCTTCCCGTCGGAGGCGGCGCCGAGGGCGTCGCGGCGCAGCCGCTCCAGCGCGCCCTCAGGTGCGGGGATGCCGCAGCGGTGCAGCGCGTGCAGCACACCGGCCGCGCCGTGGACCACGCACAGGGTGTTGGTGGAGTAGCCCGGCGGGACGGTCGGGAAGGTCCGCAACGGGTGCTCGGGGTCGGCCGCGGCCAGAATTCCGGTGGCGACGGCCTCGCGCAGGTCGGCGAGGTGTCGCCGCGGATCGGTGGCGACCTCCTCGGGCGAGGGCAGTACCGGGATGTCGGCGGGCCGGTGGTAGCGGGTGCTGCGCTTCCAGAGGGCGTCGGGGACGGGGGCCCGCTCGGTCAGGTCGCGGTGGAAGTGCGGGATCACGTCCGGGGTCCGGCCGGCGGCGTGGACGACGGAGCCCAGCAGGCTCTGGACCACCGCGCTGAGGGCGTAGTCGTCGTACGCCGTGCGGCCGTCGCGCTCGACGATCTCCCGGGGCGGGAAGAAGCCCGGTGTGCCCATCTTGAACCGGATCTCGCCCGGGCCGAACGCGGTTTCGAAGTCGATCAGCCGGATGCCGTCCTCGGCCGTGACCATCACGTTCGACGGGCTGAGGTCCATGAACGTCCAGCCGAGCTCGTGCAGTCGGTCCAGGGCGTCCTCGAGGGCGGTGACCACGCGCTCGCAGCGGGCGTAGTAGGCCGCGTACTCCTTCGGGCCGGTGCCCGCCATCAACAGGGGGTGGCTGGTCGGGGCGAGATGGCTCAGCGCCTTGCCCTCGATGAACTCGGTGACCATGAACTCGTGTCCGCCCGCGCCGAACTGGGCGATCGGCTCGGGGGCCAGCCCCGGGGCGAGCGCGTGCAGCGTGGTGAGCGTCTTCCACTCGTTGTGCAGGCGGGCGACCGCGTCCGCCTCGCCACCGCTCAGCCCGTGGTGCGGGCGGGCCTCCTTGATGAAGACGCGGCGGCCGGTGGAGATCTCCAGCCCCTGGTAGGTGCTGCCGCCGCTGGAATGGATGATCGCCGTCTCGATGGCGAAGCCGTGCAGCACGACCGGGCCCTCGGCACGCGCGGTCGGGCCGGGCTTCGCTTCGGTGAACGGGTCGGTGATGCCCTCCGGGAGGTGGAAGGACACACCGCGCTTGTCGGGTATCGGCTCGCCGTTGCCGTCCCGGGTCAACTGCGTGTACGTGCCTTCGGCCTCCACCCGGTCGCGGCCCCGGAACGCCCCGTACCGGTAGTGGACGGTGGCGCTGCCCCGGTAGCGGCGGTCGGAGAGGATCAGCGGTCCCTGCTCGCCGTCGAGCGCTTCCCGCAGTGCCTCCATCAGCCGGCGGGCGGCTTCGACGTCGACCGGGTACGCGGCGATGAACTTGCCGCTCTGCGGCCGGGAGGCGTGCTTGCGGTGCAGCCACCAGTACATCCGGTCGGTGGCGGCGTGCTTGAACGCCACGTCCTGGGCGAAGCAGATCTCGGCGACCGTGTCGAGGACCGCGGCGAGGCGGGTGCGGCGCGCCGAGACGTGCACCTTCCAGCCGTCGTCGGGAATGACGGGCATGCCCTCCCGGCGCCACATGGTCCAGATCCCGCCGACGGATCCCCGCCAACCGTCGGCGGGCCTGCTCGGCGCGAGGACATCGCCCTCCGCTGCGGCGCTCGCCAGCGGCGCGTAGTACTCCGGGTCTGCGACGGTGAAATCCGCCAGCGCGTCGGCCATGAACGTCTCCTGTCGGGTGGTGACGGCCCGCCCGCCCCGGCGGCGGTGCGGGACAACGGTGGTGCGTGCCCGTGCCGCCGGGGCAGCACGGGCACGCACAGCGAGCTGCTAGAACGCCTCGGTCTCGGTTGCGGTCCGGGGGTCGCAGAAGATGCTGGTGGCACTGAGGTGCGCCTGGACGTCGTCCTGGTCCTCGGTGGTGGGCACTTCCTGGAGGGAGAGGACCGCCTCGGTCTCGGCGGTTCGGTCCTCGGGGCTGCTGCTCATCGTGGTCTCCCGTCCTGCGTTTCTGAAGCGCGAACTGTCGTTCGGACAAAGGCCGGTCGGACCGCGCCGAAATCGGCGGGCCCGACCGGCGGGGTGTCAGATCCGGCCCTTGGTGCCCTCGTTGGCGCAGTGGTCGACGCTGACGGAGCTGATGTGCGCCTCCACGTCGTCCTGGGCCTCGGCGGTGGGCGCCTCCTGGAGGGAGAGCACGGCCTCGACCTCGGCCGCGTTGTCCTCGGGGGTGGGGTTGATGCTCACGGTGATCTCCCATCGGTAGACTTTGCGACGGCAACTGCCGCTAAAACAAAGCTAGTTGGGGGAGCTTCAGAGTCGGTACGAGTGCGGTTCAGGGCCGGTACAGCCGGTGCTTCACCAGTCGGCGCGGTCGCCGATCAACCGCTGCACCTCGGCCAGCAGCCGTACCGCCCGGTCGCGTTCCTCGGCGGCCGGCACGGTCGCGGAGCTGTCCACGGCCACCCGCAGGGCCACGGCAGCCTGGCGGGCGAACAGGGCCAGCAGCTCCAGTTCCGGCAGGCCGGCCCTGGTGGGGCCCGGGGCCGGGTCCAGGACTTCCAGAACGCCGAGCACCCGGTCGTCGTGGACGAGCGGGGCGGCCATCAGCGCGTCCGGCACGTAACCGGTGGACTCGGCGGTCTCGTGGTCGAAGGTCGCGCTGCGGCGCAGGTCGTCGACGATCATCGGCTCGCCCGAGCCGGCCACCCAGCCGGCGATGCCCTGGCCGGCCGGGAAGCGGCGGCCGATCAGGAACTCCTGCCCCTGGCCGGACACCGCCTGGAAGACCAGCTCGAAGGACTGGTGGTCGAGCAGCATGATCGAGCCGGCCTGGGCGCCGAAGATGGCGCGGGCCACATCGACCACCGACTGCAGGAGCTCCGCCACCACCGGATCGGTCGACGGCGCGGCGGGGGCGGTTGGCTGGGTCATCTCGACCACGGTCCCTTTCTCACGACGTGCGGGCCGGCGCTCACCGGGAACCGCCGACATGGACGTTCGCTGCGGACAGGTACAGGGCGTGCTTCAGCTGGAACGGCGTCAGCCGCGGCCGCTCGGAGAGGATCCGCGCGCACAGGCCCGCGACGAACGGCGTCGCGTAGCTGTTGCCACTGCTGCGCAGGGTGGCGCCGCCGAGCCACGCCACCTCGACGTCGACGCCGGGGCCGAAGAACTCCACCGGCGGTTCCGGGTTGTACAGGTGCATGTCGGGATCGGACACCGGATGGCTGCCCACCGAGACCACCGAGGAGAACCGCCAAGGGAAGCTCTCCACCTGGGTGTTGTGGGCGGAGGCGACGACCACGCTGCTCCCGAAGTACGCCTCGTCGGCCAGTGCGTGCAGGTCCTCGAAGTACCGGGTGCGGGTGGTGGACAGACTCAGGTTGATCACCTCGAAGCCCTGCCGGATCGCCCAGCGCAGCCCCGCCAGCAGCACGTCGCCGCGGCCGGTGAACCGCTCGCCGAGGACCCGGACGCTGTGCAGCTCGCAGTCCGGCGCGACCCGCCGGACGATGCCCGCGCAGGCCGTGCCGTGGCCGCACAGGTCGCCCGGATCATCGGCCTTCAGCGGATCGACCCGGATCGCCCCGTTCTCGTCCCTGCGCACCACGTGCGCACTCGCCACCCCGCCGACCAGCGGATGGCTGCCGTCCACCCCCGAGTCGACCACGCAGACCCGCACGCCCCGCCCCGAGCCGCCGACGAGGGCGCCCGGGGTGGGGCGGTCGGGGAGGGCGTCCGCCTCCGTCCGGACGTCCTCGGGCGTCCTGCCGGTGAGGCGCCAGGTCAGGCCGCGCGGGGGCGCGGCGTCGGGCAGGGTCGTCATCAGGAGACTGCCTCTCTGCGGGGGTGGTGGTCGGCCAGGGCCTCGGCGAGCCGCACGCCCGGGCCGTGCCCCTTGGCCCTGAAGCGGCCGGCGGCCGCGGCGGCGGCCAGGGCGCGCTCCCGTTCCAGGCCGAGCAGTGCGGCGGTGCGGGCCAGGTCGGCGGCGGCCAGGCCCTGGAGGATCGGCGAGTCCGTCCGGCCGGCCTCGGCGACCGCGCCGCGGGCCAGTTTCAGCGCCGCGTCCCGGTCGCGGCCGGTGGCCGCCAGCCGGGCCAGCAGGCCGTCGCGTTCCGCCACCGCCGCGAACGACAGCCGCTCGCCGGTGCGGGCCCGCTCCTCCTCCAGCGCGGCCAGCGCGGCCCGGGCCGGCGCCCGCTCGCCCAGGTCCAGGCGCAGGCGCGCCGTGTCGAGCAGCGCACCGCTCAGCAGGGCGCCCCCGCCCAGCTCCCGGGCGGCCGCGGCCGCCGCGGTCAGCAGCGCCAGCGCCTCCCGGGGCCGTCCGCCGAGCGCGGCCACCGTCGCGCCGAACAGCGGCAGGAACGCCGCCGCCTCCGCGTAGCCCAGGCGCTCGGCGTGGTGCCCGGCCTCCGCCAGGCAGGCCGCCGCGCCGGCCTCGTCGTCGCCGAGCGCCAGCAGCACCGCCAGCGGGCAGTTCAGCGTCACCCGCACCGCCCGGCGGCCGCGGCCCTGCGCCGCCAGCAGCTCCCGGCAGCGGGCCACCGCGGCCGGCGCCGGGACGGGGCCGCGCCACAGCGACACGCCGATCGCGCCCAGGGCCGACGCCCGCTCCTGCTCGCCGTCGGAGCGCTCCGCGTGCCGCAGCGCCCGGGCCAGCAGCCGGGTCGCCGCCGCGTGCCGCCCGTCGGTCTGCTCCTGCTGGGCGAGCCGCAGGCAGGCCCGGGCCTGGCCCGACTGGTCGCCGGCCCGTTCGAACACCGGCAGGGTCTGCCGGGCCACCGGCGCGGGCGCCTGCTGCTGGCCGACGGCGGCCAGGCTGAGCCGGGCGTGCGCCGCCTCCACCGGGTCCTCGGCGCTCGCGCCGACCTCGGCGAGCAGTGCCCGGCCGGGCTCGATCCGGCCCAGCGCGAGCAGCGCCTCGCCGAGCCGCCGGGCGGCCGGGAGCCGGCCGTCCTCGCCCGGGCGCAGCAGGCCGGTGGCCCGGGTCAGCAGGTCGACCGCCCAGCCGGGGTCGGTGCGGGCCGCCGCCCGCGCGCCCGCCTCGGCCAGCGACGAGGCGGCCGCCCGCCGCAGGCCCTCGGTGCGCGCCCCGGTCAGGCCCAGCTCGGCCCGGTAGCCGTGGGCGCGCTCCAGGTGGCCGCCGAGGGCCGCCGGTCCGGCGGCGCGCACCGAACGCAGCGCCGCCGCCCGTTCGTGCCGCTCGGCCCGCCCCTGCTTGGACAGGCACTCGTACGCGACCTCCTGCACCACGCCGCTGGCGAACCGGAACGAGGCGCCGTCCGGCACCACCAGCCGGTGCCGGACGAGGCGCCGCAGCGCCGCCGACAGGTCCGGCCCGCCGGTGTCGAGCGCGGCCAGCTCGGCGGCGGCGAACTCCCGGCCCAGCACGCACGCCAGGTCGACGGCCCGCCGCTCGGCCGGGTCCAGCGCGTCCAGCCGGGCCCCGATCAGGGTCTGCAGGGTCAGCGGCACCCCGTCGCCGCCCGCGCCCGCCGGGGCCGCAAGCAGCTGCTCCAGGTGCAGCGGATTGCCGCCGGCCCGCTCCAGCAGGTGCGCGGGCGGGGCGTCGGAGAGCGCCCGGGCGAGGCGCAGCGCCTGCGCGTCGGGCAGTCCGCCGAGGGTCAGCACCCGGTGCGCGCCGGCCGGGCGGACGTCCAGCAGTTCGGGGCGGCCCAGCACGGCGACCAGCACGGGCGCGTCGGCGAGGGCGGCGACCACCCGGTCCAGCAGGTCGAGCAGCAGCGGGGCCGCCCAGTGCGCGTCGTCGACCACCAGCACCACGGGCGCCGGGTCGGCCAGCGCGGCGAGCACCTCGACCAGCGCCGCGCCGGTGTCCTCCAGCGACGGGGTGGGCGTGCCGTCGGCCAGCAGGCCCTGGGCGAGGACGTCCAGGCCGGGCGGGTGCGGACGGTCGGGCGACCTGGCGAGCAGCGAGGTGACGGCGTCCGCCAGCGGCTGGAGGCCGGCCCGCTCGCCGGGCGGGCGGCAGCGGCCCGCGCCGAACCGCCTCGCGCCGGCGCTCCCCAGCCAGTGGCGCAGCAGCCGGGTCTTGCCCTGGCCGGGTTCGCCGCCGAGCACCAGCATCCGGGCCGAGCGGCGCTCCGCAGCCGTGGTGAACTCCCGCTCCAGCAAGGAGAGTTCGGGCTTCCGCCCGACGAACGGCGGGTCGACCCGGAGGCTGTCGGGCATGCCGCGGTCCAGGCCGAGCAGCCGGTGTGCGGTCACCGCCTGCGCCTTGCCCTTGAGCTGCAGCGGCCCGACCTCGGCGGTCCGCACGCCCGGGCCGGCCGCCCGCAGGGTGTCGGGGCCGATCAGCGCCTCGCCCGGGGCGGCGTTCTGCTCCAACCGGGCGGCGACGTTCACCACCTCGCCGGAGACCAGCGCCTGCCGCGCCGACGCGTCCGAACCGGTCACCACCCGGCCGGTGTTGACCCCGATCCTGATGGCCAGTCGGATGCCCAGCTCGGCGTCCAGCTCCTCGTTGAGGGCCCGCAGCGCCGCCAGCATGCCGAGCGCCGCCGCCACCGCCCGCCGGGCGTCGTCCTCGCGGACGGCCGGCACGCCGAACACCGCCATCACCGCGTCCCCGATGAACTTCTCCACCGTCCCGCCGTGCTCCTCGATCGCCGCCCGCATCGCGTCGAAGTACCGCAGCGTCACCCCGCGCAGTGCCTCCGGGTCGAGGGTCCCGGACAGCTCGGTGGAGCCGACCAGGTCGCAGAACAGCACGGTGACGATCTTGCGGCCGGCGGTGGTGGGGCCGCGCAGCTCGGCTCGCGCGGTCCCGCACGCCGCGCAGAACCTGGCCTCGGCGGGGAGCGGACGGCGGCAGCCCGGGCAGCGGTCGCCGGCCGGGCCCGGATCGGCGCCGAACGCGTCAGAAGAGAGCACCGCCCGCCACCTCCGCATGCCCCTGGACCTCCGGCCCGGCCTCCTCCAGCCGTCCCTTGAGGTCGGCCAGCAGGGCCAGTTCCTGATCGGTGAGCGAACGGAGCACGGCGTGCTGCTCCTCGGTGAGGCCGCTCAGGTCGAACCCGGCGGCGGTCAGCGCGGCCAGGGCCGGGCCGGGGTCGGCGCCGTTGGTGCGGTCGGTGCGGTCGGTGCGGTCGGTGCGGTCGGTGCGGTGGTCGGTCATCGCTGTCCTCCGGTGTCCGCGGCGAGCTGATGGAAGAGCCGGGCGAGGATGCCCGCGGTGTGCAGGGCGCTGACGGCGACCTCGGTCTGCTGGTCGGACGTCAACGGCAGCCGGTCGAGCTGGCGTTCGATCTCGGCCAGGTGCTCGGTGTCCAGGTGGGCGTGATCGCGCACGGTGCGGAACGCGGCCGCGGGCAACCCCGTCCGGGCGGCCAGCGCCCCCGCCAGCACGGGCGACGGCGCCTGGCCCTCAAGCACGGCCAGGTAGCCCAGCAGCGCGGCCGGATGCCGGTGCGCGATCCGGTAGTACTGCGCGCCCGCCAACTCCACCACCAGCGGCGGCGCCAACGGGCGCTCCGGCCCCACCGGCTCCCCGGCCGCGACCAGATCCGCCAACAGCCAGGCGTCGTGGCCCCGTTCCTCCTTCGCGTGCTCCGTGAAGTACGCGGCCAGTGACGGCGCCCACGGGTCGTCCAGCCGCGCGCAGGCCGCCGCGGCGCACTCCAGCAGCGGGACGGACGCGGTGGTCAGCGCGTGCATCGCCCAGAGGTAGCGGAGGTAGCGCCTCGTCAGATCGCCGTCCGGACGCCACAGGTGGGCGCTCGCCCGGTGCAGGGCGGGCGTGGCCAGGGCGAGACGCGCGTTCAACGCACGGGAGAACGGGATGCTCACGGGGTGCCCCCGGGGCGGGTCCGCGGCCCGTGCGGGGGCGGAACGCTCATGCCGTCCCCCCGGGTCGGACCAGGTGGGCGTACGGGGCGCAGCCGTGGCGGCGCAGCAGGGCGGCGGGGCCCTGGGCGCGCAGGCGGGCGGCCGAGAGCTGGTCCAGCAGGCGGCCGGCCGCGCCCGCGGCGGCGGCGTCGTCCGGGCCCGGCTGCTGCGGGAGGGCGCGGCAGCCGGCGCAGTAGCCGCCCGGGGCCGGGCCGGCGCCGCTGCGGACGCGCAGCCGGTCCGGGCCGAGGGTGCGGATGAGGCGCAGCCGGGGCGAGTCCAGGGTGCGGCGGCGGACGGTCGGCCAGTCGTCCTCGGCGATGTGGCCGAGCGTCAGGTGCGGTGGGGCGGGCCGGACGTCCACGGTGCGCTGGTTGCAGCAGGCGAGCACCGTGCCGTCCGGGGCGACGGTGGGCCACGCGGCCATCGCGCACGGCCCGCCCGGGCCGGTCGCCGTCCGGCCGGTGGTGGCGCGGCCGACCGCGCGCACCTCGTTGACCAGCATCGGCACCCGGTCGCCGAACTCCCGGAGCACCGCGGCCGTCGCGTCCGCGAGGTACGGGTCGTCGGGGCCGGCGCCGGTCAGGTGCAGGCTGACGGGGACGCCCGCGTCCAGCGCCTGCGCCAGCACCCGGAACACGTCGGCGCGCGGCACCTCGCGTTCGTGCGGGGCGTCCAGGCTGGCGGAGAAGTGGTCGAGCGCGGTGATCGTCCGCAGGATCGGCGCGGGGATCCGCCCGCCGCCGCGGGCGAAGAACAGCCCGCTCAGCAGCGAGACCCGCGCCCCGGCGTCCTGCGCGGCGCGCGTCAGGTCGTACGCCAGGCCCGGCAGCAGCAGTGGCTCGCCGCCGGTCAGCAGGACCACGTCCGGCCGCGACCCGGGTGTGAACGAGCGGACGAAGCGCAGCAGTTGGGTGCGGCGTTCGCGGTCCGGGTGGTCGGGGGAGTCCATCGACGAGTCGGTCGAGCAGTGCGCACACGCCAGTGGGCACCGCCGGGTCAGTGCGACCAGCAGGCCGCCGGCGGGCTCGGGCCGCAGGTCGAGGATCTCCGACAGCTCCACGTCCGTCCCCTCCGTCCGAGCGAGTGTCAACTGGACTGTGGGGGGCGGCGGTTGCGGGCCGGTACAGGAACGCCTAAGTCGCGGTACAACGGGCGGGCGCCGGGCCGGTCCCGGATGGTGGATCACGGTCCGCACCGCCGGGGGAGTCCCGTTCAGGTCCACCGCCCCGGCCGGCGGGGCGTCAGCCGGTGGGCGGGCGGCGCCCACCGGGGGTGACCAGGCCCGTCTCGTAGGCGATGACGACCATCTGGGCCCGGTCGTGGGCGTGGAGCTTGGCCAGCAGCCGCCGGACATGCGTCTTGACGGTCGCGATGCTCAGCCCCAGCTGCTCGGCGATCGCGGGGTTGGGCAGTCCCCGGGCCACCAGGCGGAGGACCTCCCGTTCCCGCGGGGTCACGCCCGCCAGCTCCCGGGCGAGTCGCGGGCGCGGCTCGTGGCGTCCGGCGAACTCGCCGATCAGACGGCGGGTGACCGCGGGCGCGAGCAGGGCGTCGCCGGCGGCGACCACCCGCAGGGCGGTCAGCAGGTCGGCGGGGAGGATGTCCTTCAGGAGGAATCCGCTGGCCCCGCCGCGGAGTGCCGCGTACACGTACTCGTCCAGGTCGAACGTGGTGAGGACCAGCACACGGGTGCCGACGGCGTCCGGGTCCGCGCAGATGCGCCGGGTGGCCTCCAGACCGTCGGTGCCCGGCATCCGGATGTCCATCAGCACGATGTCGGGCCGCAGCCGCAGGGCGAGTTCGACGGCCTGCTCGCCGCTGACGGCCTCGCCCACGACGGTGAGGTCCGGCACGCTGTCGATGAGCAGGCGGAAGCCCGCCCGCAACAGCGCCTGGTCGTCGGCGACGAGGATTCGGACCGGCCGGTTCACCGTGCTGCCTCCGATCCGCAGGGCAGCCGCGCATGCACCCGGAACCCGCCCGTCGCCAGGGGGCCGGCGGAGAGGGTCCCGCCGCACGTGGCCGCCCGCTCCCGCATCCCGACGAGTCCGTGCCCGCCGCCGGGCCGCCGGGACGGGGTCCGGGACGGGGTCCGGGCCGGCGCGTCGTTGACGACCTCGATCTCGACCGCCCCGGGATCCGTCCGGGACAGGTGCACCCGGCAGTCCGCCGATCCCGCGTGCCTGACGACATTGGTGAGGGCCTCCTGAACGATCCGGTAGACCGCCAGCTCCACACCCGGGGGGAGCGGCGGGCCCGGGTCGACGGACAGCTCCACGCGCGGGCCCGCGCCGTTCGCGAGCGCGGGCAGGTCCGCCAGCCCGGGGGCGGACCCCAACTCGGCCCCGTCACCGGGCGATCGCAGCACGCCGAGCATGCGGCGCATCTCGGTGAGCGCCGTCCGGCCCGCCGTCCCGACCAGGGCGAGGGTCCGCTCGGCCTCCTGCGGGTCGGCGGCGGCCACCGCACGGGCCACCTCGGCCCGTACCGCGATGACCGTCAGATGATGGGCCACCACGTCGTGGAGCTCGCGGGCGATCCGCAGGCGCTCGTCCGTCACGGCCTGCCGGGCGGCGAGTTCCGCGTACGACCGCTGCTCCCTCAGCGCGGTGCCCACCAGCCAGGGCAGGGTCATCATCACGGACGCGAAGACGACGTCCCCCGCGACCCCGGAGGCCGGGACCGGTCGCGGCACGAGGGCCATCGCCGCCGCGACGGCGCCCAGCGAGCAGCCGAGCGCCGTCGCGGACCGGCGCCGCGGTTCCCGCGCCGCCACCGTGTACAGGGCGACCCCGACGGGGATCCAGGACTCCTCCCAGCCGGTGAACGCCAGGGCGAGGACCGCCCCGGCCAGGACCGTGTACAGAACCCCGACGGGCCGTCTGCGCCGTACCGCGACCGGCAGCCAGACCACCGCCGCCACGGCTCCCGCGCCCCAGCCACCGCTCCGCGTCCCGCTCGCGCCGAACGCCAGGGCGAGGAGCACGGCCGCGACCGTGTCCACGCCGTGCCACTGCCCGTCCCGCAGACGTCCGGCCACCAGCGGCCGTGACTCCCCGTCGCCCATGCCGGCCACGCTATCCACGCGGGGGCCCGCGGCCCGTCAGCCCGGAGGACGTCATCCCGCGGGCCGAGTCATCCGCGCGGCCGATGCCCGCCGTACCCTCCTGGGCTGACACCGGGTTCGTCCCCGGGGGCGAAGCCGCCGGGCTCGTCGGCCGGAACAGTGGAGCGCATGAATCGGAGAACACTGCTGTCCTCGGGCACCGCACTGGCCGCCGCCATGATCCCGGGTCCGCTCGCGCCGGCGGCCGTCGCGCGACCGGGGCAGGAGGAACCCGTGCGGTTCCAACTGCCCGCCCCGAACGGACCGTACCCGCTGGGTACGGTCGCGCTGCACCTGGTCGACACCGCGCGGCCGGACCCCTGGGTGCCCTCCCGCCCCTGCCGTGAGCTGATGATCAGCATCTGGTACCCCGCCCGCGACTGCGCGGCCCGCCCCACGGCGCCCTGGCTGCCTCCGGCGGCGGCCGACCGGTACCTGAGCCTCCTCGGCCTGCCTCCCGGCCGGGTGCGACTGGGCGGCACCCACGGCCACGAGGGCGCTCCGGTCGGCGGCCCACCGGGCCCCCTGCCCGTCGTGCTCTACTCTCCCGGCGCCGACGCGTCGCGGTCGTTCGGCACCGGCGTCGTGGAGGACCTCGCCAGTCACGGCTTCCTGGTGGTCACCGTCGACCACACCTACGACGCGGCGGTGGTCGGCTTCCCCGGTGGACGCGTCGAGACGAATCCGCTGGGCGGGGTCAGCGACTACGCCAAGGCCCTCGAGGTCCGTACCGCCGACATCCGCTTCGTCCTGGACCGGCTCGCCGTCCTCCGCTCGGGCGGCCGGCCCGGCGTCGGCCGCACCCCGCTGCCCACCGGCCTGCGCGGGGCGCTCGACCTGCGGCGCGTCGGGATGCTCGGCCACTCCCTGGGCGGCGCCACCACCGCCGCGACGATGCTCGTCGACGGGCGGATCACGGCGGGGGCGAGCCTGGACGGGGGTGCGGCGGGCCCGGTGGTGGACGCCGGGCTCGACCGTCCGTTCCTGGTCGTGGACACCCTGGGCAAGGGCGGCATGGGGAGCAACCCCGCCCTGCGCGCGTTCTGGTCGCACCTGCGCGGCTGGCGCCTGCACCTGACCGTACGGGGAGCCGCGCACCAGTCGTTCGGCGACGACGTGCTGATCCTGCCGCTGCTCGCCCCGCTCCTGGGCAGGTCGCCGGCCGATCTGGAGGAGGACATCGGGACGATTCCCGGGCACCGGGCACAGGCGTTCCAACGCGCCTACCCGCGAGCCTTCTTCGACCTCCACCTCCGTGACCGGGGGCGGCTGCTCGACGGTCCCTCCCCCGACTTCCCCGAGGTCGACTACGCCCGGTGAACGCCCTGGCGCCGGTCCCGCCCGTCCGGGCTCCGCGGGTGCGACGTCAGGAGCGGGCGGGCAGTTTGTCGGGGGTGAAGAAGACCAGCCGGGCCAGCTTCTCGACCTGGGTGAACTCGGGATCGGTGGTCGCGGGCAGCAGGATCTCGTGGTGGAGGGTGAAGCCCGTCCGTTCCAGGCGGGCGAGGACCTTGGCGTTGCGGGCGTCCGGTTCACCCACGATGCGGGTGTGGCCCGTGAGCGCGTGTCCGAGGAGTTCGGGGAACAGCACGCTGGTGAAGCCCGCTTCCGCGGCGCCGGGGGTGGGGCCGAGGAGCAGGTGGATGCCGACGTCCCCGGGTTCGACGGGGTAGCACGCGCTGATGCGGTCGTCGGCCGGCTCGTAGGTGTGGAACAGCGCCACCGGGGTGTCGTCACGGTAGGCCAGGTGCGCCTGATGGGTGGGCAGGGCGTCCAAGTGGCGGTAGATGCCCAGGACCTGATCGCGGCTCAGTTCGCCCATGCCCCAGAAACTCGCCCGGGGCTCCGTGACCCACGCGTGGATCAGGTCCACGTCCGCCACCGGATCCACCGGACGCAGACGGACCGTCCCAAAACCGTCGACTGCCCGTTCGTAGACCCAACCGGTCCGTAACGCATCACCAGAAAGCATTTCTGCACACTATCGAAGACCGATGACCGCCGAGCAGGAATCGGCAGGACCCGAACCAGCCGCTGCCCGGCAGTCCCGTCGCCGCGTCCGCCTCGACCCGCGCCGTTCCGCCCGGCCGGCGCGGTCACGGCGCGGACGGGGCGTCAGGGCTGCAGGTGGGCGTGCAGGTGGGTGAGGCGGGGGAGGACGTAGTGGGCGGTGTGGGCGGAGACCTCTTCGGTGGGGCAGAGCAGGACGCCGGCCAGGATGAGGCGTTCGAGGGCGGCGAGGGCGGGGGCGGGGGGCAGGGTGAGGGCCCGGCAGGCGTGGCCGAGGTCGAAGGCGGGGGTCCAGGGGTGGTGGGAGAGCCGGGTGAGGGTGTGGCGCTGCTCGGGGTCGAGGGTGTGCCACTGGGTGTCGAGGCGGTCGCGGAGGCGGGTCTCGCCGACGGCGAGTTCGTCCAGGGCGCGGTGCGGGTCGGCGAGGCGGTCGGCGAACTCGGCGAGCGGCAGGTGGCGCAGGGCGGCGAGTTTGTAGCCGGCCAGGCGGACCGCGGCGGGGAGCAGCCCGCAGGCGGTGACGAGGCGTTCGGCGGCGGCGGGGGCGGCGTGCACCCGGTGGGCGCCGACCAGGAGCGACAGCAGGGCGAGGGCCTCGGGGGCGGTGAACGGAGCGAGGTCGATGCGGTGGGCGGCGCCGAGGCCGGGGAGCGCGGTGCGGCCGGTGACCAGGGCGGTGGCGGGGCCGTCGGGCGGGAGCAGGGCGCGGGCGGTGCGTTCGTCGGCGACGCCGTCGAGGACGACCAGCGCCCGGTGCTCGGCCAGCCACTCGCGCCAGCGGGCGTGCGTCCGGGCCGGGTCGGCGGGGTCGGCCGGCTGCGGCCGGTCGTCGGGGGTCAGCAGGCGGGCCAGGTCGGCGGCGACGGAGTGCGGCTCGCGGGGGTGGCCGGAGGCGTCGCCCAGGCGGACGAGGAGGCGGCCGTCGGGGAAGTCCTCGCGCAGCGCGTGGGCGGCGCGGATCGCCAGGGCGGTCTTTCCGACGCCGACCGGCCCGGTCAGCACCACGGGCCGTTCGGCGCGCCGCACCGCGTGGACCAGTTCGGCCGTCTCGGCCTCGCGGCCGGTGAACGCGGTGGTGTCCGGCGGCAGTACGGTCCGCCCGGTGCGGCGGGCGGGTCGCGGTGCGGGGCGGTCGGCGAGCAGTTCGCGGTGACAGGCCTCCAGCTCGGGGCCCGGTGACAGGCCCAGTTCGCGGGAGAGCTGCTGGCGGAGCTGGGCGAACGCGGCCAGGGCCTCGGCGCGCCGCCCGGCCCGGTGCAGGGCCAGCAGGTGGACGGCCTGCAGGCGTTCGCGCAGCGGGTGACGGTCCGCCAGATCGGCGAGCGTGTGGGCGACGGGGCCGGCGTGGCCGAGCCGCAGTTCCACCTCCGCCCAGTCCTCGACCGCGCCCAGGTAACGGGACGTCAGCCGTTCGGCGACGGCCCGCAGGACGGAGGAGTGGCGTAAGCCGGGCAGCGGCGGGCCGTCCCAGAGTCGCAGCGCCTCGCCGAGCAGCCCGGCGGCCTGTTCGTCCGCCTGCCGGGCCGCCGCCTCCCGGCCGGCCCGCACCAGGGCGTCGAACTGCTGGGTGTCCAACTCCTCGTCCGAGACCTGGAGTTCGTAGCCGCCGGGGCGGTGCACCAGGCGGTCCGCGCCGAGTGTCCCGCGCAGGCCGGAGACGTACACCTGGAGGTTCTTGCGGGCGGAGCGGGGCGGCTCGTCCTCCCAGACCGCCTCCGTCAGCAGGTCGGTGGAGAGCAGGGTGTTGGGGTGGCCGAGCAGGGCGGCCAGCACGGCCTGCTGCTTGAACGAGCCGAGGTGGAGCGGGCCGCGGTCGGTCTCGGCGGTGAGTTGCCCCAGCAGGCGGAACCGCAGCGCCGGGCGGGCGGCGACCGCGGTGGTGGGGACGGTGACGGAGCGGCCATTCAGGGCGGCGACCACGAAACCTCCTCGTGCGCACGGTGCACCGTTGCTGCGTGCGTCCATGACAGATCAGCCTGTCAGAGGGGTGCGGGCCCGGGATATCCCAGCTTTCTGGGATGCGGCGGGTCGGGTGGCCAGGCCAGCGCGAGCAGGGCGGCGTCGTCGTCGGCGCCGCCGGTGGCGAAGGCCCGGGCGTCCCGGTGCAGCCACGCCAGCAGGGGCGCGGGGTCGGGGCCGTCGGGGTGCGCCGCCAGGCGGGCGGCCAGCCGGGGGAGCAGCGGATAGAAGGAGCCGTCGGCGGCGCGGGCCTCGGTGAGGCCGTCGGTGTACAGCAGCAGGGTGTCCCCGGGGCGCAGCCGGACGGGGGGCGCGGGGTCGTCGGCGGGGAGCGGGAGCAGGCTGCTCAGGCCGAGCGGCGGCCGCGGGGAGACCGGGAGTTCGGTGACCGTCGTGCCGCGCAGGACCAGCGGCGGCGGGTGCCCGCAGGACAGTCCGTGGGCCGTTCCGTCGGCGGCGATCTCGACCAGGAAGGCGGTGCCGAACGCCTCGGAGTCGTTCAGGTGGCGGCGCAGGCTGGTGTCCATCCGGTCGGCGAGGTCGGCCAGCCGGGCGTGGTCCTGGGCGGCCTCGTGGAACGAGCCGAGGATGACGGCGGCCGTGGCGACGGCGTCCAGGCCCTTGCCGCGGACGTCGCCGATCAGGGCGCGGACGCCGTAGGCGGTGTCGGCCACCGCGTACAGGTCGCCGCCGACGCGGGCGTACTGGGCGGCGGCGCGGTAGGCCGCGGCGGTGCGGAACGGCCCGACGACGGGCGGGGGCGGGCGCAGGATCGCGCGCTGGGCGGCCTCGGCGACCGAGCTGATCTCCACCAGGTGCGCGGCCGCCTGCTCGCGGCGGTGCACCAGGTAGATGCCCAGCGCGGCGATGATGGCGATCACTCCGGTGGTGCCGGTCGCGGCGCCGACCCGGCCGGGTTCGTCCGGCACGAAGGCCCAGCGGGTGCCGATCGCCAGCACCGCCGACGCCACGATCATCGCCGGCGGGAAGGCCATCGAGACCAGGGCGGGCACCGCGACCACCACCGACGGGGTCTGCCAGCCGTCGGGCGCGAACTGCAGGCCCACCATCACGCAGTACATCAGGGCGGCCGTCCCCAGCGACACCGCCCGCCCCACCCGGCCGACCCCGTACCCCGCGCCGTCCGCCTCGCGGTCGCTCCGCACCCCGTGCTCCTCCCGCCCGCCCGCGCACCGCTGCGTGCACGACCGCCCGCATCCTCCCGCGCCGGAGGGGCCGGTGGGGGCGCGCCACACCGCTGCGCGGCCGAAGCCGACCGCGGGTCGGCCTGCGCGCGCGCCCGATCGCACCGCTGCCGGGCGGACCCGGCGGCGGAGTTCGGCGCGCGGTGCCGGTCCCGGCCGCGCGGCCACGAGTCCGCGAGCCTGTCGGCGCCGTGGTGACCGTCACGCCGCCGGTCGGCATGTTCCTGCCCGCCCGGCGGTACACCGTCGGGGACGCCGCCTCCGGCGGCCTCGACGGCCGACCCGGCGTCACCACCGCACCACGGCAAGGTCCGACGCACCTCTCCCCCCTCGTCAGGAGCGTTCCGTGAAACCTCGCACCACCGCGCTCGGGCGCGCATCCGCCGCATTCGTCGCGGCGTCCGCCCTCCTGCTCGGCGCCCTCGCCCCCGCCGCGTCCGCCGCGACCGTCCCCACTGCGGCCGGCCCGACCGCGGCGCCCGTCCTCACCGGCCCGCAGCTCGCCGCCTCCTGGACCGGTCCGCTGTCCACCCGGGGCCGGTACGTCGTCGACGCGAACGGCGAGCGGTTCAAGCTCAAGTCCGGCAACTGGGCCGGTGCGCAGGGTACTTGGCAGGGCAGCGGCGACGTCCGCGACCCGGCGAACCACCAGGCCAGGCAGCTGTCGAACAACATCCCGCTGGGTCTGGACCGGACGCCGATCGCCCGGATCCTGGCCGACTTCCACACCATGGGCCTGAACAGCATCCGGCTGCCGTTCGCCAACGCGCTCGTCCACGACACCGCGGCCGTCCCGGACTCCGCCGTCGCCGCCAACCCGCAGCTCAGGGGCAGGACGCCGTTGCAGGTGATGGACGCCGTGGTCGCGGCCCTGACCGCGGACGGCTTCGCGGTGATCCTCAACAACCACACCACCAGCTACCGGTTCTGCTGCGGCCTGGACGGCAACGAACGCTGGAACAGCGGACAGTCCACCCAGCAGTGGATCGACGACTGGGTGTTCCTGGCCCAGCGGTACCGGGACGACAAGCGGGTGGTCGGCGCCGACCTGCGCAACGAGGTCCGCCGCGACACCTGGAACGACGCCAACTGGGGCTGGGGCGACGACCACGACCTCAACCAGGCGCTGGAGGACGCCGGCAACCGGATCCTGCAGACCGATCCCGACCTGCTGATCGTCATGGAAGGCATCAACTGGCAGGGCATCCCCACCGACGTGACCCCGCACTGGCGTCCGACGCTCACCCCCGTCGCCACCCTGTCCAACACCCTGATCCGCTCCGACAAACTCGTCTACTCCGCGCACTTCTACGGCTACACCGGCCCCCGGCACACCGGCGCCACCGGCACCGGCGAGACCCACGACCCGCGCTACGAGGAGCTCACCCCCGACCAGCTCGCCCAGGCGGTCGACGACGAGGCGCTGTTCGTGACCCGCACCGGCCAGCACTTCACCGCACCGGTGTGGATCAGCGAGTTCGGCGCCGCCGGCCGCGGCCCCGTCGACGCCCGCGAACGCGCCTGGTTCGACACTTTCACCGACCTCCTGGTGCGGAACGACACCGACTTCGCGATCTGGCCGCTGGTCGGCTGGAGCGACTCCGCCGGCACGCCGCAGGACAACTGGGCGATGGTCAACTACACGGCGAACGGCGCCCGGCTCGGCGTCATGGACCCCGGCGACTGGCGCGCCGCCGACTGGAGCAAACTGATCGACGCCCCCGCCCGCAGCGGGCCGGTCGCCGACGGCCCGCGCTGGAACATGCTCAACCTCGACCACTACGACGCCAACACCTCCGCCACCATGCTGGCCGGGCCCGACTGGTCACCCGGCAACCGCAAGGGCAACTGCCCCGACACCCAGCGACTGGTCGGCCTCGGCCGCAGCGACAGCCGCGGCCTGTGCACCGACGCCGGCCGGCCCGCCAAGGGGGCCGGCGCCTGGACGACCGTCACCGACGAGCGCTACGTCACCCACGGCGACTGGGCGAGCGGCTACAACAAGCTCCAGTGCCCGGACAACGCCTTCGCCGTCGGCTACAGCGTCAACCGCAACGCGATGTCCGCGCTGCTGTGCGCGCCCTCCGCCGCCGCGCTGCCGCTGACCGGGCGCAACGTGTGGTTCGACGGCGGCGACAACCGGCCCGCCACCGGGGGCTCGGCCGCCAGCGACTGGGCGCCCGGCTACTACAAGGGCCAGTGCGCCGACAACGAGTACCTGGCGGGCGTCGCCTACACCTGGAAGTGGAACCACGGCGGCGTGCCCGACGCGCTGCTGTGCCGCCCGCTGAACTGATCCGTCGGTCTCAGTGCGGGAGCGCCGTCGGGAGGCGCATCCGGAGCAGCGAACCCCCGTGCGGGGCGGGGGAGATGCTGAGGTCGCCGGCGTGGGCGTCGAGGACGGCGCGGACGATGGCCAGGCCCAGGCCGGTGCCCGACAGGCCGGTGGCGGGGGAGTGGGCGAAGCCGACGCCGGTGTCCTCGACGTCGAGTTCGGCGCCGTGGCCGGCGGTGCGGCAGCGCAGCGTGATGGCGTCGCCGGGGGCGGTGTACTTGACCGCGTTCTCCACCAGCGCGTCGAGGGCGGCCTCCAGTCGGGACTCGTCGCCCTCGACGCGCACGGCGGGCGCGTCCAGGTGCCAGCGGCGGTCGGTGGCGGGCCGCCAGCGCTGGACGGTGCGGTGCACCAGCACGTCGAGGTCGACCGGGCCGAGTTCGGGCGCGGCGGGGTGGTAGGCGTCCGCCAGGACCAGCAGCCGGCCGGACAGCCGGGCGAGCCGGTCGAGTTCGTCGAGCACCACGTCGAGGTCCTCCCGCCCGGCCCCGGCGGGCAGTTCGCCCTGCACCAGCTCCGCGTAGCAGCGGGCCACGGTGATCGGGGTGCGCATCTCGTGGGAGCAGGTGCGGACGAACAGCTCCTTGTCCTGCTGGGCACGGCGCTCCCGTTCGGCGGCGGCCCGGACCTCGGCGAGGGCCGCGGCCCGGCGGCGCACGTGCCAGGCCATGGCGAGGAACACCAGGGCCATCAGCGGTACTTCGGCGAGTTCGTCCCAGCCGAGCAGGCCGTGCGCGGCGTACGCGGCCATGGTGCCGCCGGTGACCAGGGTGACGGCGGTGAGCACCACGGCCGTCCGGCGGGTCGACCAGGCCTGGAAGCCGTAGACGATGGACATGCTGATCCACACCAGGTGGAACGCCACCGTCTCCAGGTGGGGCGCGACGAACAGCACCAGCTGGGTGCCGGCCACGAGCAGCACCCAGCCCGCGAAGAGCGCGCGGTCGCGTACGCCGCGGTCAGCAGGCACTGAACGCGTATCCGACGTTGCGCACCGTCTCGATGATCGGCCGCGGAGCCTTGCCGCGGATCCGACGGACCGTCACGTCGACCACGTTGCTGGCCAGGTCGTCGCTGCAGCCCCAGACGCCGGCCAGCAGTTCGTGCCGGCTGCACACCTGTCCGGCCTGCCGCATCAGGTGGCCGAGCAGCATGAACTCCCGGTGGGAGAGCGGGATCTGCCGCCCGTCGATGCCGAGCGCCTGCCGTTCCAGGTCGAGTGCGACGTCCCCGACGCGCAGCCACCGCTGGGGCGCGCCGACGGGGGCGGTGCGCAGCCGGGAGCGGACGCGTTCGACCAGTTCGGCGGTGGCGAACGGCTTGCCGAGGAAGTCCACGGCGCCGAGTCGCAGGCAGCGCACCCGGGTGGCGACGTCCACCACGGCGGACAGCACCAGCACCCGCTGCTCGGGGCGGAGTTCGAAGGTCTGGCGCATCACCTCGAAGCCGTCGAAGCCGGGCAGCATCAGGTCGAGCACGACCAGGTCGTACGGGTCCTCGCGCAGGCGGTGGACGGCCTCCGGGCCGGAGCCCGCGCCCTGGACGAGGTGGCCGTCCGCGCTCAGCGTGCGGGTCAGGTAGGCCCGCAGCCGGGTCTCGTCCTCGACGACCAGCAGTCGCGCCATGCTCGGTGCTGCCCCTCCCGCCCTCCGGACGCCGATCACGCCCAAGTTGCGGACGATTATCGCACTTTGTGTGCGGTCTGCGGAGCTGATGTGCCGTCATGACGTCCTCATGACAAGACTGTCATCTTCCCCGGCCCGTCCGCGGGCCGTCCGCACACTGGGGGCCGCATCCGCCGCAGCTCGTGGCCGGCCGGCGGCACGGCCGTCCACACCCCCGTGGCACCCGCCGTCATCCGCCGCGCCGGAAGGGACGGACCCGCGCGACGGCGGCCGGGTGCCGACAGGGAGGAGAAACGGCGTGTTCACGCGCCAGACAACGAGGCCGCCGCGCCGCACGCGGCGGGCCCTCACCGCGATGGCCGGCGTCTGGGCAGTGGTGGCGGCAGCCCTGCTCGGACTGCCGCCGGCGCAGCCCCAACCGGCGGCCGCGGCCCCGGCCGGCCCGACCGACGCGACCAAGGTCCCGCACTACTTCGGCCCCTGGCCGAACTGGGCGAACAGCCCGCTGACGGTCTCCCGCGCCAAGGTCTCGATCACCGGCAGCGCCACCACCGCCCAGGTCGGCAACCCGCTGACCGCCCGCGCCTACGCCACCGACTACGCGACCCCCAAGGGCCGACTCGGGCCGGTGTTCGTCGTTCTGACCAGCACTCCGCTGCCCACCGGCACCCTGAAGGGCTTCCGCAGCTGGAACCAGACCGACCCCGGCGGCAGCCCCACCGGCTCCGAGGGCGGCCTGTTCCACGGCTACGTGCTGCGCCCGACCGGCACTGCCGACCAGTACACGGTGGTCGCCGACAGCGGACCGCGCACGGTGCCCGCGTCGGCGGCCCCCGGCGGCGAGGTCGCCGCGTACGACATGCCGGACACGCCCGTCCAGGCCGGTGACCTGATCGCCTTCTACGGCGAGGGCGTCCCCGTCGACACCGGCGTGGCGCACCCGGCCGACACCCTGGTGTACCCGGCCGGGGCGGACAGCAGCACCAGCCCGCCGACCGGAGTCGCCCCCGTCAAGGACGCCACCGTCACCGTCGGCGCGCCCGGCTGGGAGCGCTACGCCGTCCAGGACCGGACGTACTCCTTCGGCGCGCAGGTCGCCCTGGCCGCCGGCGGCAGCGGCGCGGAGGCCACCGCCACCGTGGACCCGCGCACCGGCGGCATCGCGAGCATCGAGGTGACCACGCCCGGCCACGGCTACGTCGAGGGCGCGACCACCGTCACCGTCGAGGGCGGCACCACGGCGGCCACCGCCACCGCCGCCGTCCAGCAGACCCGCAGCGTCGTCGACTACCGGGTCGGCGCGGGCGGCAGCGGCTACGGCGGCTTCGCGGTCGCCGTCACCGGCGGCGGCGGGAGCGGTGCCGCGGCCACCGCCTCCGGCGGCGTGGCGGCCGTGAACGTCACCGACAGCGGCGCGGGCTACACCATGCCGACCGTCGACTTCGACCTGCCCGCCCAGCCGGACGGCACGGTGGCCAAGGGCCACGTCGACCCGGCCGACCTCACCCCGTCCGGCGGCGTCGCCAAGGTGACCGTGGACGACCCCGGCAGCGGCTACACCGCCGCGCCCGGCGTCACCGTCCGCAACGGCACGCTGGCCGACCCGATCCCCGGCGCGACCCCGGCGGCCGCCGTCAGCGGCCTGAAGCTGCTCGCGCTCACCGTCGACACGCCCGGCACCGGCTACGCCTCGACGCCCGACGTCACCGTCACCGACCCCACCGGCAACGGCGGTTCGGGGGCCGCGGCGAGCGCCGTGACCAACCTGGGCGCGATCAGTTCGGTCACCGTCACCAGCCCGGGCGCCGGCTACCTGACGCCCGGCATCAAGAAGTTCCAGGACCGGCTGCCGACCACCTGCAACCCCGGCGCGAACGGCGCCGGCTGCCCGGACGTGCAGCAACTCGCGGACCCGAGCACCGACCCGGCGGCGAAGTTCATCCCCGAGGCGGTGCCCGAGACCGTCACCACCAGCGGCAAGCAGGCCGACCAGTACGTCATCGGCCTGGTGCAGTACCGCACCCGGTTCTCCTCCGACCTGCCGCCCACCCTGGTGCGCGGCTACGTCCAGCTCTCCACGGACGCGGTGCCCGGCCGCAAGGTCCCGCTGTACAACGAGCTGATGGACGGCACCCGGCAGCAACTGCCGTACACCGGCGTCGCCGCGCCGCAGTGGATGGGGCCGCTGATCGCCGCCACCAAGGACCGGCCGGTGCGGATCGTGTTCCGCAACCTGCTGCCCACCGGCGCGGCCGGCGACCTGTTCCTGCCCGTCGACAGCACCGGGATGGGCGCCGGCATGGGCCCGATGACGATGCCCGCGCCCGGCAACAGCTCCACCGTCACCGACGAGGTCCGCAACCCGGCCTGCACCGACGCCAAGCCGGGCTGCTACACCGACAACCGCGCCACCCTGCACCTGCACGGCGGCATCACCCCGTGGATCAGCGACGGCACCCCGCACCAGTGGATCACCCCCGCGGGCGAGCACACCGACTGGCCGCAGGGCGTCGGCGTCCAGAACGTGCCCGACATGGTGGACCCCGGCGGAGCGACGCTGTGCGCCGCCGTCGACGACGGCTGCTCGACGTTCTACTACTCGAACCAGCAGAGCGCGCGGCTGATGTTCTACCACGACCACTCCTACGGCATCACCCGGCTGAACGTGTACGCGGGCGAGGCCGCCGGCTACACCATCACCGACGACACCGAGAAGGCCCTGATCAGCAGCGGCACCATTCCCGACGCCGCGTCGACGCTGCCCCTGCTCGTCCAGGACCGCACCTTCGTCCCCGACGACTCCCAGCTCAAGGACCAGCTGGACGCGGGCGGCGACCGGGTCTCCTACGGCCAGGACCCGACCTGGGACGCCAAGCGCTGGGGCGGGAAGGGCAGCTTCTGGTACCACCACGTCTACATGCCGGCGCAGAACCCCGGCGACCCCAGCGGCATGAGCTCCTACGGCCGCTGGATGTACGGGCCGTGGTTCTGGCCGCCGGCCGGCGACACCACGTACGGGCCGATCCCCAACCCCTACCACGACCCGCACTGCAAGCTCGACGACCCGACGACCTGGCAGTACCAGGCGGCTCCCTACTGCGAGCCCGAGCAGATCCCCGGCACCCCCAACATCTCCATGGGCATGGAGCAGTTCAACGACACGCCCCTGGTCAACGGCGTCGCCTACCCGAAGACCACCGTCCAGCCGAAGACCTACCGGCTGAAGATGCTCAACGCCGCCAACGACCGGTTCTTCAACTTCCAGTGGTACACCGCCGACCCGAAGCAGGGCGACGGAACCACCGAAGTCGCCCTGAAGCCAGATGAGTTGAAGGCCGCGCAGACCGACCCCAACGTGTCGCCCACCCCCGTCGACGCCAACAACGGCGCCGCCGGGCCGAGTTGGATCCAGATCGCCAACGAGGGCGGCTTCCTGCCCGCCCCCGCCGTCATCGACGGACAGCAGCCGACCACCTGGATCACCGACCCGACCCGCTTCGACGTCGGCAACGTCGACAAGCACTCACTGACCCTCGCCCCCGCCGAACGGGCCGACGTGCTGGTCGACTTCTCGAAGTTCGCGGGCAAGACGCTGATCCTCTACAACGACGCGCCCGCCGCCTACCCCGCCCGGATCGCCTCCTACGACTACTACACCGGAGCCCCCGACCTCGCCCCCGCCGGGGCGCCGAAGATCATGCCCGGCTACGGCCCCAACACCCGCACCGTCATGCAGGTGACCGTCGCCGACACGACCCCCGCCCCCGCGTTCAACCTGTCGAAGCTCCAGGCCGCGTTCCGCCACCACGCGGACGGCTCCGGCGCCTTCGAATCCGGCCAGAATCCGGTGATCGTCGGACAGGCCGCGTACAACTCGGCCTACGGCACCAGCTTCGCGGCCGGCAGCAACTGCAACACCGCCAACACCGCGGTCAAGACCTGCGACGGACTGGTCCGGGTCAACGACACCACGGCGTTCAACTTCAACACCCTCAAGGCGCCGAACGCGAAGAGCACCCTGACGCTGCAACCCAAGGCCATCCACGACGAGATGAACGCCACCAGCTTCGACGCCTACGGCCGGATGCAGGCCACCCTCGGCGTCGAGGCCCAACCGCCCACCCCGGGCGCCCAGAACGTCACCCTCTACCCCTACATCAACCCGCAGACCGAACTGATCGACGGCACCGCGCTGCCGAGAGCGGACGCGAAAGTCACCCCGATCGGCTCGACCGCCGACGGCACCCAGATCTGGCGGTTCACCCACAACGGGGTGGACACCCACCCGATGCACTTCCACCTCTACGACGTCCAAGTGCTCAACCGGGTCACCTGGGACAACATCATCCTGCGGCCGGACGCCAACGAACTCGGCTGGAAGGACACCGTGCGGATGAGCCCACTGGAGGACACCATCGTCGCGCTGCGCCCGGTGGTGCCCACCACGCCCTTCGAAGTGCCCAACTCGGTGAGGCTGTTGGACCCGGCGATGCCGGCCGGCGACACCTCGATGTTCAACAACGTCGACCCGCAGGGCAACGGGACCGCGCCGATCACCAACCAGCTGGTCAACTTCGGCTGGGAGTACGTCATCCACTGCCACATCCTCAGCCACGAGGAGATGGACATGATGCGGCCCGAATCACTGGTCCTGCCCCCGGCCAAGGCCGACGGGCTGACCGCCTCGGTGATCGGCCAGGGCGGCAACGCCAGGGTGCAACTGCGCTGGCGGGACAACTCGATCAACGAGACCTCGTTCACCGTCCAACGCTCCACGGACGGCACGACCTGGACCGACGTCGGGACGATCGCCGCGCCGCTGGACCAGCCCAACATCCACCAGGACCGCACCTTCGTCGACATGACCTCCTCGACGACGACCCCGTACACCTACCGGGTGGTCGCGCTCAACACCGCCGGCTACGGCGGGCAGTTCCCCAGCATGACCGCAAAGTCCGTCTCCGACCCGCTCCAGGTTCCGGCGGCGGTCAGCCCCAACGGGCGGATCCCCGCCTGAGCAACCGACCCGGGAGGGCGGGCGGTCGACGCCCTCCCGGGTCAGCGGATCTCGTTCTCCGGGTGCTCCAGGTCGTAGGCGTGCCGGGCCTCCGCGATCGCCGCGCGATGGGCCAGCGACCAGTCGGCGAGCGCCTTCACCAGATGGGTCAGACCCGCGCCGGTTCCCGTCAGCCGGTAGTCCACCTGCGCCGGGACGGTCGGGTAGACCGTGCGCAGCACCAGGCCGTCGCGCTCCAGACGGCGGACGGTGAGGGTCAGCATGCGCTGCGAGATGCCCTCGACGGCGCGTTGAAGCTCCCTGAACCTCCTTGGCCCGCCCGCGAGTTCGACGACCACCAGGACGGACCACTTGTCGCCGATCCGGTCCAGCACGTCCCGGATCCCGCAGTCCGGATGGTCCTGCCGCCCGCACGGTTCGAGCTCGGCGGGGGTGGCGGGGGTGGTTACCTCCGTGTGCGTCAGTGACATCGAACTGCCTCCTTGTGGGCGCTCGTCGCGCGGGCCGAGGATCAACCGTAGTGACTGGTTACCGAAGAGAACCAGCGCCCGACGGCGCGAAAGGCTGTGACCGATCATGATTCTGGTGACCGGAGCGAACGGAAACCTCGGCGGGGCCACCCTCGCCGCGCTGCGCCTGGCCGGCATACCGGCGCAGGGCGGCAGCCGCACCCCCGCCGGGGGCGTGCGACACCTCGACTTCGACGACCCCGCCACGCTGGACCTGCGCGGCGTCGCCACCCTGCTGCTGATCTCCGCCGGCTACGCGGAGGACGACGTCGTCCTCGCCCGGCACGCCGCCGTCCTCGACGCGGCCGCCCGCGACGGCGTCGGCCACGTCGTCTACACCAGCCTCACCACTGCCGGCGACCACCTCGCCTTCGCGGCCGCGCACCGCGCCACCGAACGGCTGATCCGCGACAGCGGCCTGCCCTGGACGATCCTGCGCAACGGCCTCTACGCCGAACTCTTCGGCGGCCTGCTCACCTGGACCTCCGACGGCCTGGAATCCCCCTTCGGCGACGGCGCCCTCGCCGCCGTCGCCCGCGCCGACCTCGCCGAGGCCGCCGCCACCGTCGTCGCCGACCCCACCCCCCATACCGGGCTCGTCCACGACCTCGTCGGCACCCCGATCACGGCGACCCAGGTCGCCACCGCCCTCGCTGTCCCCCACCGCACGCTCGACCTCACCACCTACCGCGACCGCCTCCTGAACGCCACCCCGGGCCTGCTCCCCTTCCAGCCCCCGATGCTCAGCTCCATCGCCGCCGCCGTCCGCCACGACTTCCTGTCGGCCGCCGGCCCCGACCTCCCGAACCTCCTCGGCCGCCCACTGACGGACCCCCTGGCCGTTGCAGCCGCCGCCTCGGCGTCGCGCCGAGCCGCGGGCGGGCGCGAACCCGGGGGCGCGGGGAACGGCGCGAAGGGGAACGGGACTTCGGGAAGCTCCGGAGCCCCGCAGTAGCCGGACCCTGGCTCGGGCCCATCCGGAAGGGCTCGCACCCGCTCGCGAAAATGGTTTCACCGGGCAGCCCCGCGGCAGCGATGATTCGGGCGATGTGCGAACCCCGGGCAGGCCGGGGGGCACGGTTCGAACGCCACCGCCGTCCGCCACGACTTCCTGTCGGCCGCCGGCCCCGACCTCCCGAACCTCCTCGGCCGCCCACTGACGGACCCCCTGGCCGTTGCAGCCGCCGCCTCGGCGTCGCGCCGAGCCGCGGGTGGGCGCGAACCCGGGGGCGCGGGGAACGGCGCGAAGGGGAACGGGACTTCGGGAAGCTCCGGAGCCCCGCAGTAGCCGGACCCTGGCTCGGGCCCATCCGGAGGGCGGACGCCCCGAGCGGGGCCGGCCACGTGCGACCGGTCGTCGGAGAACGGATGCCGCGGAGGTGTTCGTCCCCCTTCGCGCCGTTCCCCGCGCTGCCGGGTGCGCACCTGCGTGCGGGCCGGCCGCCCCGGGGCGTTCGGTCAGCTGTCGAAGCCCAGGCCGAAGCGGTCGAGGGTGCGCAGCCACAGGTTGCGGTGCCCGGCGTTGGCGTCGGCCCGGGTGAGGGCCCACTGGGTGATGCCGATGCCGACCGAGCGGACCGGCTCCGGCGGGAACGGCAGCGGCTTGCGGCGGACCATCTCCAGCTCGGTGCGTTCGGTGCGCTCCCCGGCGAGCAGGTCGAGCATCACCTCGGCGCCGAACCGGGTGGCGCCGACGCCGAGCCCGGTGAAGCCGGCGGCGTAGGCGACCTTCCCGCGGTGGGACAGGTCGAAGAAGGCCGAGAACCGGGTGCAGGTGTCGATCGCGCCGCCCCAGGCGTGGGTGAAGCGCAGGCCCGCCAGCTGCGGGAAGGTCCGGAAGAAGTGCCGGGCGAGGGTGGCGAAGGTCTCCGGCCGCTGGTCGCGTTCGGCGCTGACCCGGCCGCGGTACTGGTGGACGACGTCGTAGCCGCCGAACAGGATCCGGTTGTCGGCGGACAGTCGCACGTAGTGGAAGTGGTTGGCGCTGTCGGCCCAGCCCTGCCGGTTCTGCCAGCCGACGGAGGCGAGTTGGGCGTCCGTCAGCGGCTCGGTCATCAACGCGTAGTCGTAGACCGGGACGGTGTACGGCCGGTGGCGGCGCAGCAGCGACGGGAAGGCGTTGGTGGCGAGCGCGGTGCGGCGGGCGGCGATCCGGCCGTAGGGGGTGCGGACGGCCAGGCCGCCGGGGGTCTCGGCGAGGGCGGTGGCGGGCGTGTGCTCGTGGATGCGGACGCCGAGGTCGAGGCAGGCGCGCTTGAGGCCCCAGGCGAGGCGGGCCGGGTCGAGCATGGCGACGCCGTCGCGGTCCCAGAGGCCGCCGAGGAACGTGGGGGAGTCGACCTCGGCGCGCACGGCGTCCTGGTCGAGGACGTCGAGGTGGCTGCCGTAGCGGGCCGCGAGCTTGGCGAACTCCCGTAGTTCGTCCACCTGGTGGGGCTCGGTGGCGATGCTGAGGGAGCCGCTGCGCCGCCAGTCGCAGTCGATGCCGTGGCGGCGGACGGTCTCCTGCATGGCGTCGAGGTTGGCCTGTCCGAGGCGTTCCAGGGCGGCGAGTTCGCCGGGCCAGCGCTGGTGGCCGTTGGCCAGGCCGTGGGTGAGGCTGGCCTCGCAGAAGCCGCCGTTGCGTCCGGAGGCGGCCCAGCCGGCCTCGCGGGCCTCGATCAGCAGCACGTCCAGTGACGGGTCGCGCTCCTTGGCGATCAGCGCGGTCCACAGTCCGCTGTAGCCGCCGCCGACCACCAGCAGGTCGCAGCGGGTCTGGCCGACCAGGGCGGGCTCGGCCTCGGGCCGGTCGGGGGAGTCCAGCCAGAACGGTACGGGCTGGGCGTCCCGGAGGGCGTGGACGGGGTCGGCCATGGCGGGGCTCCTTCGGCGGTGCACGGGGGATTCCGGGCCCCGGAGCGGGGTTGCGGGACCCGGATGCCGTCATCAGACCGGTCCCCCTCGGCCAACGTCAATGGCGTTGACATAAGCGCGCCCGGGAGGCGCCTTCGGGCGGACCGACTACGCCGCCACCGCGATGACCGGGACGATCCCCGCTCCGCTCACCGCCCGACCGGACGGTGACCCGGCCTGCCCCGCTCCGCCCGCCGCCCGACCGGACGGTGACCCGGCCCAGCCCGGCCCAGCCCGGCCCGGCCCGCCCCGCCCACCGCCCGACCGGACGGTGGCCCGGCCCGTCGTGCCGCCGCCCGCCGAGCGGAGGGCTCGACGGGCGGCGGGGGCAGCGGTGCGGACGGTCATCTGCTGGGGTGCGACTTCGCCCATGCGGGGGAGACGAAGGCGACCAGCGCGACCGCGAAGCCGAGCTGGAGCAGATGGCGGATCCAGTCGATGCCGGAGGTGTGCCGGACGCCGATCCAGCCGGCAACCGCGTTGCCCAGCCAGGCGCCGGCCGCGCCGAGCAGCATGGTCAGCCACCACGGGATGGCCTGCGGTCCGCGCAGGATCAGCTTGGCCAGCACACCCAGCACGAAGCCGATCAGCAGAATCCAGAGGAGTTGGAACATCGAATCCCAGCCTTTCCGGTAGGGCGCCGGCCGATCGGCGGCGGGCCTCGGAGCGAGCCCCGGCAGTGCGGTCGGACGCGGACCGTCGGAGGGCGGTCCACACGCGCCATGGTCGCGCGCCGGGCGCGGCCCGGCATCTCGGCGAAAGCCCCGGCCAGGTGGTTTGCAGAGGCCGTCGTGCGGGTAGCCGCGCACGCGGTCGGGGGCCGGTGATTGCCCCGGGACGGCCTGTGGTGGGATAAACGACTGAACGGGCGTCAGGTTCGACGGGGGAGCAGACACGACATGACAGGTTTCGGCGTCACGCTGAGCGAGCTCGCGAAGATCCAGAAGGACTTCCAGGCGATTCAGCAGCGAATGAACGAGATGACCCAGCAGACCGGCCGGATCAAGGGCGTGATCGGCAAGGCGGTCGCCACCGACCTGGCCGCCGGAGCGCTCGGCAACATCATCGGCTTCGGCGCCGTGGTGGCCCAGGTCCGCGAGCAGGTGAACGCGATCAACGAGCAGGTCGCGGCGCTGGAGGCGACCAAGGCGAAGCTCACCAAGGAACTCGCCCAGGACACCCAGAAGATCGGCACCGTGATCAAGCGGTACCAGGAGGCGGAGAAGCACGCCCACGACATCGTCACCAAGCCCACCCCCTCCAAGCCGCAGCCGAAGAGCCCCGGCAAGGGCGGCGAGCACACGCCGACCGGCAAGCCCGCCGAGAAGAAGCCCAGCACGCCGCAGCCGAAGAGCCCGAACAAGCCCGGCGGCCACGGCGGCGGCGGAGGCGACCACGGCGGGGGCGGCGGCGACCACGGTGGCGGCAGCGACCCGAAGATCGAGATCTCGCACGCCGGAGCGATCAAGACCAGCGAGGTCACGTACGGCGGCAAGGGCAAGTTCAAGAGCGGCGAGGCCGCCTGCCGCGACTACATCGCGCAGGCGCTGGACGCGATGGGCATCACCGACCCGGCGGCCCGCGAGGCGTGGACCAAGGGCATGCTGACCATCGCCAAGCGCGAGTCGACGTACAACGCGGCCGGTTCGCAGGTGAACCTGTGGGACACCAACGCGCACGGCGCGAAGCAGGCCGACGGCGCGCCGCTGAACAGCTCACGCGGCGGCTGGCAGACCATCCCGCCCACCTTCGCGGCGTACCACGTCAAGGGCACCTCCACCGACATCTACGACCCGGTGGCGAACGTGGCGGCGTCGATGAACTACATCCAGAGCCGGTACCACGTCTCGGCGGACGGCCACGACCTGGCGTCCAAGGTGCAGCAGGCCGACCCGAACCGTCCGGCCCGCGGCTACTGATCCGCCCGCGATCCGCCTGCCGCCGCCGCCCGTCCACCGGTCGGCGGCGGCAGGCGGGAGCGGCCGGCACCACCGTCCAGCGACTTCGAACCCGGGGATCCACGTGCGCCCGCTCCGCCTCGCCGCCACCGCCGCGGCCTGCCTGTCCGCCGTCCTCGTCCTGACCGCCTGCGACCCCGACGGGACGGGCGGGAGCGACACCGCGAAGACGAGCGCCGCGGCGCCCGCCGGGAGTGCGACGCCGTCGAACGCCGCCCCGGAGTCCGGCAGCCCGAAGCCCGGCCGGAGCGCGCCCGCCGGCGGCGGGAAGGCCTCGACGGTGCCGGCGGCGGCCTGGATCGGCGCCCAGCAGGTGCCGCTGAACGCGGCGCTGCACTGGACGGCGCCCGCCTCCTCGGCGAAGAGCCTGGGCGCCGAGGGCCGGTTCCGGATCGAGCAGCTCTGCCACGGAAAGCGCTCCGACGACTGGGCGAACACCGTGCCCGGCGTGGACACCGCCTCGCTGGGCGGCGCCGAGGGCGACTGGAAGGCCGACCAGAGCATCGCGACCTTCGGCGACGCCGCGAAGAGCAGCGCCGCCGCGCAGTCCGCGTTCGGCCTGCTCGGGGCGCTCAAGGACGAGGTGCGCAATTGCGCCACCACCGTTCCCGGGGCCAAGGCCGAGATCACCGGCGACGACAGCGAGTTCCTGGTGGCGACCGTGACGCTGCCGCAGTCCGGCGGCGGCACGGTGCAGGTGCACGAGTACCTGACCACCTCCGGCGGCGCAGTCGTCGAGCTCACCCTGCAGGCGGAGGTCGCCAAGGGCGGCCACCCGAAGACCGCCTGGTCCGCGCCCGCCGACAGTGCCGTGCTGAGCGCGCTCGCCAAGCCGGTCTGCACCGCCTACCAGGACTGCTGACAAGCACCGGCGCCCCGCGCCGAGAGCCGGCCACCCCCTCCGGGGAGGCCGGCCCTTGGCCTGTTCCCGGTCAGGATTTTGCCCGCGCACCCCTCCGATACCTCTCACCCAGAGCTAACCTCGAAAGTGTGGACGACACCGAGGAGTTCTCCGCCCTGCTGGTCGGCATCCAGCGGCTGATCCGCCGCCGACTGCGCTCCGGCCTGGAGCACCCGCCGCTGCGCGGCGCCCAGGTCGAACTGCTGCGACTGGTCCAGGACACCCCCGGCCTGCGCGTCTCGGACGCCGCAGAGGAACTGTTCCTGGCCGGCAACTCGGTCTCCACTCTGGTCAACCAGCTGGTCGGACAGGGCCTGCTGCGCCGCGAGACCGACCCCGCCGACCGGCGCGCCGCACTGCTGTACCCCACCGAGGAGGCCGCCCGACGGCTGGCCGACTGGCGGGCCCGGCGCACCGCACTGGTCGGCGAGGTACTGGCCGAACTCCCCGCCGACCAGCGGACCGCACTCACGCAGGCGATGCCGGCGCTGCGCACCGTCGCGGCCGGGCTGCGCACCAGGGCGAACGACCGGAAGGTGGCTCCATGAGCGACCAAGTGGCGGTCGAATGCCGGGAGTTGGTGTACACCTTCGAACGCGGCCGGAAGAAGGGCGGCGGCGCCAGGGCGGTGGACGGCATCGACCTGACGGTCCGGGCCGGAGAGGTCTTCGGGCTGCTCGGGCCGAACGGCGCGGGCAAGACCACCACCATCCGGGCCATCACCACCCTGCTGCCCACCGCGCGCGGCATGGTCGCCGTGTTCGGCCACGACTGCAGCGCCGAGCCCGTCGCGGTGCGCCGCCTGCTCGGCTACGTGCCCCAGCAGCTGTCCGCCGACGCCGGGTTGACGGGCCGGGAGAACGTCGAACTGTTCGCCCGGGTCTTCGACGTCCCGCGCGCCGAGCGGGCCGAACGGGTCGTCCAGGCGCTGGCCGCCGTCGACCTCACCGAGGCCGCCGACCGGATGGCCGCCACCTACTCCGGCGGCATGGTGCGCCGGCTCGAACTCGCCCAGGCGCTGGTCAGCGCCCCCCGGCTGCTGGTGCTGGACGAGCCGACCATCGGCCTCGACCCGATCGCCCGGGCCGGCGTCTGGGAACGGGTGGACGCGGTGCGCCGGGCCACCGGCATGACGGTCCTCGTCACCACCCACTACATGGACGAGGCGGACCGCCACTGCGACCGGGTCGCCCTGATGGACCGCGGTCGGATCCGCGCCCTCGGCACCCCCGAGGAGCTGAAGGCCCGGGTCCGCGCCGAGGATCCGGCGCAGGCCGAACCCACCCTGGACGACGTGTTCCGGCACTTCTCGGGCCGCACGCTGGCCGACGCCAAGGAAGGAGACTTCGGAGATGTCCGCCGCACCCGCCGAACCGCAAGTCGCGTCGGCTGAACCGGACTTCGGGCTCCTGCTGGTGCCGCCGAAGGCCCGGACCGGCTGGCGGGTGGTGCCCGCCCGGGTGGTCGCGATGTGCACCGTCGAGCTCCAGAAGCTCCGGCACGACCGCACCGAGCTGTACACCCGGGCGGTCCAGCCCGCGCTCTGGCTGCTGATCTTCGGCGAGACCTTCACCCGGCTGAAGGCGATCCCGACCGGAGGCATCCCGTACCTCGACTTCCTGGCGCCCGGGATCATCGCCCAGTCCGCGATGTTCATCGCGATCTTCTACGGCATCATGATCATCTGGGAGCGCGACTCCGGGGTGCTCACCAAACTGCTGGTCACCCCCACCCCGCGGGCCGCACTGGTCACCGGCAAGGCGTTCGCCGCCGGGGTCAAGGCGGTCGTCCAGGCCGCCGTGGTGGTGGTGCTGGCCGCCGTGCTCGGCGTCGGCATGACCGCAAACCCGCTGCGGCTGCTGGGAGTTGCCGTCGTGGTCATCCTCGGCTCGGCATTCTTCTCCTGCCTGTCGATGACCATCGCCGGGATCGTCCTCACCCGGGACCGGCTGATGGGCATCGGCCAGGCCATCACCATGCCGCTCTTCTTCGGCTCCAACGCCCTCTACCCCGTCGACCTGATGCCCGGCTGGCTCCAGGCCGTCAGCCGCGCCAACCCCCTCAGCTACCAGGTCGACGCCCTGCGCGGCCTGCTCATCGGCACCCCCTCCCACCTCGCCCTGGACTTCGGCGTCCTGGCCCTCGCCACCACCGCCGGCATCGCCGCCGCCTCCGCCCTCCTCGGCCGCCTGGCCCGCTGACCTGCGGACACGGGAAAGGGCTGTGCGCCGCCCTCGCGAAAGGCGGCGCACAGCGGATCGATGTGGTGGCCCCGGCCGACCGGGGAAGCGTCGGCCGGGGTTCGGGTCAGCGCTGGCGGGTGGTGGTCCAGCCGGACCAGGAGCCGTTGCTGTTGCGGTGGTCGTACAGGCGGGTGCCGTTCATGCCGATGCAGGTGACGTTGAACTGCCAGCCGTTGACGTCCCAGACGTCCACGGAGTGGTTGCCGGGATCCTTGCAGTGGCCGTTGTTGAGGAGCTTCCAGCCGCTGAGGCCGGAGCTGGAGCTCCACTGGGTGTAGACGCCGTGGTCGGTGCCGATGACGAAGACCTGCCAGTACCCGTTGGGGAGCTTGATCTTGACGTTGCTGTTGCAGTAGAACGTCCCGCCCCACGGGCTGGCGTAGTGGCACCAGCCGCCGGTGCTGGTCTCGGTGACGACGTCGCCCGGGTCCGCTTCCGCGGCGGAGGCCGGCCCGGCCGCGCCCAGCAGGGAGAGCGACAGGCCGATGGTCGCGGCGGCGGCGCCGGCCCACTTGCGCAGGGACCCGGTCCTGGTGATCTGTCCGTTGGAGGTCATGGCCAGAACCATAGGAATCCGGGTGGGTGCCAGGAGTCGCCCAGCGGGTTGAAACACGGTGTACAACCGAAACGGTAGGCCGAAGAACCGTCCACCGCCCGGTGTATCCGCCCACCCCGCCTTCCGGCGGGTTGCCACGGTGTCGCCGCAGGTCGGGCGGGGCTCAGCCGATGCTGAACCGGTCGGTGGTGCCGAAGACTTCGGTCCTGTCCTGGTCGCAGCCGGAGCCGACCGGGTCGAACAGGGTGGAGCGGCTGACCGCCTTGCCGATGCCGCTGCCGTCGGTGACGGTGCCCGTGCTGACGGTGCGGAAGCGGATCACGTTGCCGCCGGCGTCCTTGGTCGTCGTCACCTTGTCGTAGGTGACGGTGGTGCTGTCGCCGGAGTCCCAGACGTAGGTGACGGTCTCGGTGCCGGACGCCGGGAACGGGTCGGTGCAGCTCGCCGTCCACTGGACGGGCGTGTTCTGGTTCAGGGTGCTCTTGGCGCTGCCCGAGCAGCCGCTGTAGCTGGTCCGGTGGGTGGCCGTGACGGTGCGTCCGTCGGTGGAGGGGGCCGGGACGAACACCCAGCTCTCGATCTGCTGGACGCCGCCGCCGGTGGTGGCGCACTGGACGGCGAAGTCCGGGTTCGGCGCGGCGACGGGGCGGGTCGCCGTCGGGCCGGCGGGGTCCGCGGTCGCGGCGGTCGGGAGGAAGGCGGCGGCAGTGGCCGCCAGGGCGGTGAGTGCGATGCTGGTTCGGCGTTCCATTCGGGGTGGCTCCGTCCGTCCGGGGAAGTGGGGTGCGGCGCAAGCGGGTTGGCGGTGGCGGGGCGAGCAGGGGTCAGGCCGCCGGCCGTGCCCGGAGGCAGGGCCGGCGGCCTGGGCTCACGTCGCCGGTGTCGTCAAGTGCTTACGACAGGTCGAAGGCGCCGCCGCCGACGGCCACGCCGACCGGGCAGACCAGGCGGACGCGGAAGAGGCCGGAGAACGCGACGGTGGAGACGTAGCGGTTGCCGTCCGAGCAGTCGACGAACGGCTGCCAGAGCGGGCCGTTGCAGGTCTCCAGGAAGGAAGCTCCGCTGAACACGAAGTTGCCGCAGGCGAGATTCAGCGGCGCGATGCTCGTGACCGTCCCGTCGGCGTGGATGGCCGGCTTGTTGGTCGGCTTCGCCAGCGTGATCGCCGGGGTCTGGACGTCCGCGGCGGCGTCGGCCGCCGGCACGACCGCGGTCTGGGCCGCGGGCTGGGCGGCCGGTGCGGTGTCCGCGTAGGCGGCGGAGCCGACCGCGCCGAGGGCCGTGAACGCGAGGGCCGACGCAACGCCGATGGTGCCGAGCATCTTTCCGAATGCCATGTCTTTCCACTTTCACTGGGATGTGACTGAGAGTGATTGGTTTGACAGGGGGCGCCCACCTGCAGATCCCCGTCCGACCGGGGCGAGACCCACGCTAGGTCAGCTGTCGAGGGGACGCGCGGTGAGATCGGCGAAATAAATCCGTGCACGTCCGATTGGCTCTGGCGGGGGCGTGCGGCGGGGCCGCCGCGCCCCGGCCGGGTGACCCTCGGACGGCGGCGGTACCGTGGCCTTCATGTGTGCGACAAGGGAGTTGACGGACGACGAGGGATGCGCGGTACGGCTCGGGGAGGTGCGTCGGATCGTCTCGCTGGTCCCCTCGCTCACCGAGGCAGTGGCCGCCACCGCGCCCGGCCTGCTGGTCGGCGCCACCGACTGGTGCACCCACCCCGCCGAGCTGGACGTGCCCCGGATCGGCGGCACCAAGAACCCGGACGTGCCGCGGATCGTCACGCTCCGTCCCGATCTGGTGATCGCCAACGAGGAGGAGAACCGCGCCCCCGACCTCGCCGCGCTGCGGGCGGCCGGCCTGGCCGTGTGGACGACCCGGATCCGCGACCTCGACCAGGCGCTCTACTCGCTGCGCCGCCTGCTAACCGAAGTCTGCCAACTGCCGGAGCCCGCCTGGCTGTCGGCGGCGCAGCAAGCCTGGGGGAGGGTGCCGGACCCGGCGGCGGGAGTGCGGGCGGTGGTGCCGATCTGGCGGCGGCCGTGGATGGTGCTCGGTGCGGACACCTTCGCCGCCGACCTGCTCCGGCGCCTCGGCGTCACCGTCGTGACCGCCGGCCACCCGGGCCGGTACCCCCGCATCCCGCTCCCCGAACTCCTCGACGCCGGAGCCGAGTTGCTGGCGCTCCCGGACGAGCCGTACCGCTTCACCGCCGCCGACGGCCCGGAGGCGTTCCCCGGCCTCCCGTACGCGCTGCTGAGCGGCCGCCATCTCACCTGGTACGGGCCCTCGCTGGCCGAGGCGCCCGCCGTCCTCGCCGCCCAGCTCGCCGCCGCGGAAACCTCGGGCCGGTGAGGTGGCGATGCCGGTGATGTAGAGATCCGGCCGACGGCCTCGACCGTCGGGCGAACGGCGCCCGTGAGCGCCGCAGTCGAGAACCGGGAAGGCGGCACGCCATGCAGCAGCTCGTCCAGCAGTCCATTGACCAACTGGTGGAGTCCGGCGAGGAGTTGGGCATCCAGGTCGCGGTTTACCGGCGCGGCGAGAAGGCGGTGGACGCGGTGGCGGGCGTCGCCGACCCGGCCACCGGCCGTCCGGTCGCCTCGGACACCCCGTTCTTCAGCGCCTCCACCGGCAAGGGCGTCACGGCGACCGTGGTGCACGTCCTCGCGGAGCGCGGCGCCCTCGACTACGACACGCCGATCGTGGAACTCTGGCCGGAGTTCGGCGCCCACGGCAAGGAGAAGGCGACCCTCCGGCACGCGCTGACCCACTCGATCGGCGTGCCCGCCGTCCCCGCCCGCCTCACGGCGCCGGACCTGGCCGACTGGGACGGCATGTGCGCCCTGATCGCCGACTCCGAGCCCTGGTGGGAGCCCGGAACCCGCACCGGCTACCACGCGGTGACCTGAGAATACGTGCTGGGCGAAGTGGTCCGCCGGGCCACCGGCCGACCGATCTCGCAGGTGCTCCGGGAAGAGGTGGCGGCGCCGCTGGGCATCGCCGACGAGCTGTACTTCGGCGTCCCCGCCTCCGCGCTCGGCCGGCTCGCCCGACTTGAGGACGCCCCCGGCAGCGCCGGGACGACGGCGGCCATGCCCGCCGACCTCCCCCTGTTCAAGGCCACCCCGCCCGCCCTCACCCCCAGCGCGGCCTACGGCAACGACTCTGTGGTGCTCACCGCCGACATCCCCTCCGGCGGCACCATGTCCGCCCGCGCGGCGGCCCGGATGTACGCCGCGCTGCTCACCGAGGTGGACGGCGTCCGCCTGCTCCCCGAAGCGCGCCTGCGCGAGATCACCGCACTCGCCACCGCCGAGACCGACCAGATGGTCGGCTTCCCCACTCCCCGCGCCCTCGGCTACAACCTGGGCCGCCCCGGCGCCGACCCCGGGCGGACCCCGACCGTCTTCGGCATGCCCGGCATGGGCGGCAGCGCGGCCTGGGCCGACCTGGCCACCGGGCTCTCCTTCGCCCTCACCAGGAACCGCTTCTCCCCCGGCCCCGCAACGGCGGTCGACCGCATCGGCGCCCTGGTCGCCGAAGCCGCAAGGGAATGACGCCCGGGCGCGGGGGAGCGCAGCCGGGGGCGGGGAACTCCGCGAAGGGTTGACGCACCGCACCGCAGGATCGCGACGCAGGCGATGACCCGCACGCGGGCGGATCCGAGCACGTGCCGGCCCGTCGGTGGAAGGGGCCCGCGCCGGCCGTATCTCCTTCGCCCCAGCGGCCGGTTGCCGCCGGCAGGCTTCGCTGCCGCGGCCCGCCGCCGATGGGCTCCGGGACGAGTCGCACCGAGTCGGCCGTGGCAGCCGGACCGGCCACGAGTCCGCCACGCCCATCCGTGCCGCGCGAGCCGACGCAGCCGGTCGCTCACGACCGGGACGGCCAGGGAAGCCGTGCGGGGAACGGCTGCGGCGCCCGGCGGCAGACACGGCCGTCCGACGGTCCGGGCCTTCGCTCGTCGAAGTCTCCCGAAAGTCTCCCGTCAGCGGCGGGACTTCGGGGCCCGGGTGAAGACGCAGTCGCCGCAGAGTCCGCCCGACGGGGTGCGGTAGTAGAGGCAACAGGAGGTGCGGCGGAAGGCGAGGGGAGCGGGGGGCGGGGTGGGGGTGCCGGTGGGGGCGAGGGCGGGGGAGGCGAGGAGGGCGCGGGCCAGGGCAGTGGCGGGAGTGCGGAGGGATGGGACGGTGGCTAGTCGGCGGGCGGCGCCGACCAGCGCGGAGGCGGCGTTGCCCGCGAGGAGGCCGGGCGCGAGTGGGGTGAGGGCGCGGACGGCATCGGCGAGGGGGTGCAGGTGGCGGTCCATCACCAGGGCGTGGAGCGCGGCCGGGGCGGCTTCGGGCCCGAGCGGGCCGGGCAGCCAGAGGTCGAACGGGCCCTCGGGCGGGAGGGCGAACCGGGCGGCGTCCAGGTCGGGGAGGCGTCCGGTGGTGACGGCGGCGCCGAGGGCGACCGACCAGAGGCGGGCGGCCAGGCCCAGGTGGGCGGTGGAGGCGGCGACGCGGGTCTCGTCCGTGCCCAGCAGCCGGGCCACCTCGGCGATCCGGGCCGCCAACGGGCCGTCCGGGGCGGACAGTTCGCGCAGCGGCCGGAACCCGGCGGGCGGGTCGCCGGCGAGGGTCGCGAAGTACGGGCCCAGGGCGGACAGCGGCGGGGGGACGGTCATGGCGCGGAGTGTAGTCGGGCCGTTCGGGAGGACCGGATTCCGCTGGCTTCCGGCGGCCCCGCCGCCTATCGTCGCGAGCTGAGGGACTTTCGGCGCGGAGGAGGAACGACGAATGCGGTACCGGCAGTTGGGGCGCAGCGGGGTCGAGGTGTCGGAGGTCGGCTTCGGGGCGTGGGGGATCGGCGCGTCGGGCTGGATCGGGGCGCGGGAGGACGAGTCGCTGGCGGCGTTGCACCGGGCGATCGACCTGGGGGTGAACTTCATCGACACCGCCCGCGGGTACGGCGAGAGCGAGCGGCTGGTGGGCAAGGTGGTGCGGGAGCGCGCCGCGGCCGGGCAGCAGGTGCGGGTGGCCACCAAGGTGCCGCCGCTGAACCGGCAGTGGCCGGCCCGTCCGGGGGTGGACCCGGCGGAGACCTTCCCGGGGGCGCACATCCGGGAGAGCGTGCAGACCTCGCTGCGGGCCAGCGGGCTGGAGCGGTTCGACCTGGTGCAGTTCCACGTCTGGCACGACGAGTGGATGGGCCGCGGCGACTGGCTGGAGACCGTCACCGAGCTCAAGGAGGAGGGGCTGATCGGCCTGTTCGGCGTCTCCATCAACGACCACGAGCCGCACAGCGCCGTGGAGTTGGTGCGCAGCGGCGCGGTGGACGCGGTGCAGGTGATCTTCAACGTCTTCGACCAGTCGCCGCTGGACGAGCTGTTCCCGGCCTGCCAGGAGCACGGCGTCGGGGTGATCGTCCGGGTCGCGTTGGACGAGGGCGGGCTGACCGGTCGGCTGACGCCCGACACGGTGTTCCCGGACGGCGACTTCCGGCAGCGCTACTTCCGCGGCGACCGGCTGGCGGAGGTCGAGCGCCGGGCCGCCGCGATCGCCGCGGACCTGGGCATCGGGGCGGACGGGCTGGCGGAGGCGGCGCTGCGGTTCGTGCTGAGCGAGCCCGCGGTGTCCACCGTGATCCCCGGCATGCGCTCGGTGCGCAACGTCGAGCGCAACGCCGCGGTCGGTGACGGAGTGCCGCTCGGCGAGGCCGAGTTGAAGGTGCTGGCCGGACACCGCTGGGACCGGAACTTCTACTCCTGAGCCGTCCGGGATCGCGTGGGGTGCGTGCGGTTGTCGGGGTTCGGTGGCAGGGTGGGGCGCATGTGCGGTCGCTTCGTCTCCACCACCGAGCCCGGTGACCTGGTCGCCCTGCTCGACGTCGCGCGTTGGAACCCCACCGAGGCGCTCGCGCCGAGCTGGAACGTCGCGCCGACCGACCCGATCCCGGCGGTGCTGGAACGGGTCGACCACGACACCGGCGAGGTGGTGCGCCAGCTGCGGACGCTGCGCTGGGGCCTGGTGCCGTCCTGGGCGAAGGACCGTTCCGGCGCGGCCCGGCTGATCAACGCCCGCTCGGAGACCGTCGACCAGAAGCCCTCGTTCCGCAAGGCGTTCGCCGCCCGGCGCTGCGTGATCCCCGCCGACGGCTACTACGAGTGGCGGCCCGTCCCGGCGGGCGACGGCCGCAAGGCGTACAAGCAGCCGTACTTCCTGAGCACCGGCGAGCTGATGCTGATGGCCGGGCTGTACGAATTCTGGCGGGACGCGAGCCTGCCGGAGGACGACCCGGCGGCCTGGCTGGCGACGGCGACCATCCTGACCACCGACGCCACCGACAGCGCGGGGCGGGTGCACGACCGGATGCCGCTCACCATCACCCGCCAGGACGTGGACAGTTGGCTCGACCCGGCGCACAGCGACCGGGCCGACCTGCACCACCTGCTGCACCGCCCCGCCGACGGCGACATCCTGGTCCGGGCGGTGCCCACGGCCGTCAACCGGGTCGCCGAGAACGGCCCGCAGCTGCTCGCCGAGGCCCCCGACCCACTGGGGATCGCGGACTGACGCGCCGTCGGCCTCAGTCCGTGTCGCCCGAGTTGTTCTGGTGGCGGCGCTGCTCGATCGCCCGGCGACGCGCGGCCCGCCGGGTCACCTCGCCCGCGCCGAGCGTCGCCCGCGACACGGCACGGACCCACGCGGGCCCGCCGCGCTCGGCCCACACCACGCAGCCGCAGCCGCCCACCACCAGCAGCAGTACGACCACCAGCAACACGCCGATCATGGCTTCCCCTTCCGCGAACCTGCCTTGATCATCGCAGGAAGGGGCGGCGTCACGCGCGACCCAGGCCGAGCCGGACGGCGCGTTCCACCGGCGAGTACGCCCCGTCCGCGCGCTCCAGCACCAGGTCGGCGGTGGACAGCAGCGCCGGCTGGGCGAGGAAGCGCGGCTCGGTGCCGTGGTGCGGCTGCGCGGCGTGGATCAGGAACGGGTGGCACAGGTACACGTCCCCCGCCCGTCCGGTGGCGAGGGCGGTCTCCCGCTCGGGGCTGTCGAGCACTCCGGCCCGGTCGAGTTCGGCGCAGAACGCGAACATCTCCACGCCCTTGTCCCCGGCCGGCTCCAGCAGGCGCGGCAGGTCCAGGTGCGAGCCGACCTTGATCCGGGTCGGCGCGTTCGCCTCGTCCACGTCGGACAGCAGGAACAGCATCAGCAGCGACCGGCCGCGTGAGACCAGGTTGAGCCAGTAGCCCTGTTCGCCGTCCGGGGTGAAGCTCGCGTCCATGTGCCAGCCGGCGTCGCCCGGGTCGTCCGGGTGCGGGAAGCGGATCGGGAAGGTGCCCAGCCACGGCTGCGGCGTCCAGCGGCCCGCGCCGACCAGTTGGTCGAACGCGCCGTGCAGGCGCTCGGTGGTCGCGGCCCGCCGGAACGGCTCCTGCCCGAACCCCCCCAGGCGCACCACCGGCTGCGTCCAGCCTGCCGGGTCGGCCGGGTCGAGGCCCATCTCCTGCCACAGGAACTCCCGGCACTCGGCGGCCAGTTCGGGCGAGAACGCACCCTCCAGGCGGACGAAGCCGTCCGTGACGAAACGTTCGATCTGCTGCTCGGAAAGGACACTCATGGGAGCGGATTCTCGACCGGTCCACGCGGTGCCGCAAATGAATTACCGCCCACCGGGCCGGACTTGACGGACCGGCGCCCGGCGCGCTTCGGTGGGGACCATATGACCACGCCTGCCCCGCACACCGGCCCCGCGTTCGACGCCCTCCAGGGCCTGTCCGTCGGCGACGCCCTCGGCGCCCAGTTCTTCGTCCCCGCCACCGCCCGCGCCCACTTCGCCGCCGGCACCGTCCCGCCCGGCCCCTGGCCGTGGACCGACGACACCGAGATGGCCTGCTCGGTGTACGCCGCGCAGACCGAGCGCGGCGCCATCGACAGCTACGACCTCACCCACGCCTTCGCGTACCGCCACGACTTCGACCGCGGCTACGGGCCCGCCGCGAACCGCCTGCTGCGGCTGATCCGGGAGGGCGGCGACGCCCGCCGACTGGCGGCCGAACTCTTCGACGGCCAGGGCTCGTTCGGCAACGGCGCGGCCATGCGGGTGGCCCCGCTGGGCGCCGCGTACGCCGAGGACCCGGCCGCCGTCGTCCGGCCGGCCGCCGACACCGCCGTGATCACCCACACCCACCCGGACGCGGTGGACGGCGCGATCGCGGTGGCCGTCGCCGCCGCCCACGCGGTGCGCTGCCGCACCGAGCCGCTCACCGCGGAGCACTTCCTGTCCGCCTGGGCGTTCCCCGCCCCCGGCGGCATCCCCGCGCCGCTGCCGCACCTCACCCGGATGCGGCTGCCCCGGCCCCACCCCGTCCCGGAGGCGATGCACTTCCCCGAGGAGCAGTGGAACCGCTACCGGGCCGGCCACCGGGCGGCGCGCTGGGTGGCTCGGGCCGAAGCGGGCGTCCTGCACTTGCACTTCGCCGTCTCCGGGGACGAGGTCGCCGCCATCCGCGTCGTCCCGTCCGGCAGTGGGCAACGGGCCGTCGGCGCCGAGGTCGAGTCGCACCCGTCCCACTGCGACGGCGCCCGGCGGCCCGGCGCACTGCTGGCCACCGTCGTGGAGGAACTGGAGGGCCGGCTCCAGACCCGCGGGCCCGGCCGGGCCCTGGTGACGGTCCGTCGGCGCGCCGGATAGGGTGACGGTGCAGGCAGGACGGGCCGAGGAGGGGCGGATGCGCATCGAGGCGGTGCTGTTCGACCTCGACGGCACGCTGATGGACCACGACGGGGCCGCCGAGGCCGCCGTGCTGGCCGGCGCGGCCGCCGAACTCCCCGGGCGGGAGCTGGACCGCGACGGGCTGCTGCGGTTCTGGCGGGAGCTGGAACAGCGCGAGTACGACCGCTACCTGGCCGGCGAGTTGACGGTGCAGCAGCAGCGCCGGGTCCGCGCGCTCGGCCTGGCCCGGCACCTCGGGCTGGGGGAGTGGTCGGACGAACGGGCCGACGCCTGGTTCGCCGGCTACCTGCGCAGGTACCGGAGATCCTGGCGGGCGTTCCCCGAAGTGCCGCGCGCCGTTCGCGAGTTGGGCGCCGGGCGGCAGCTCGGCGTGATCACCAACGGCGAGGGCGACATACAGCGCGCCAAGCTGCGCACCGTCGGCCTCGGCGTCCTGGCCCCGCACACCACCGCCTCCGCCGAGGCGGGCTGCGCCAAACCCGACCCGGCGATCTTCCACCTGGCCTGCCGCGCCCTCGGCGTCGCCCCCGGGCGCACCGCGTACGTCGGCGACCGGCTGGACGTGGACGCGCAGGCCGCCACCGAGGCCGGGCTGCTCGGCATCTGGCTGGAGCGCGAGCCCACCGGCGTCGCCGTCGAGGTGCCCCGGGTCCGCACCCTGGCCGAGGTCGCCCCGCTCCTGGACTGACCCCCTGCGCGGCGTGCCTCCGGGCCGCCCGGGCCCCCCTCCGCGTACCGTCGGGCCGGAGGGCTGACGGTTCGTCAGCGAAGGGACCCAGGGAGACCGGTATGGACGCGCGACAACGAGTGGCGGTGCTGGTGGCGGACGCAGGGACCACCCACGCCGAACAGGCAGGCATCGAGATCGCCGACCGCCCCGCCGAACTGTGGCAACTGCTGATGCTCAGCAACCTGGTCTCGGCCCGGATCCAGGCCGAGATCGCCGTCACCGGCACGGCCTCCCTGGTCGCGGCCGGCGCCGGCACGCCCGCCGGCACGCTGGAACTCGACTGGCAGCAGCGCAAGGACGCGCTGATCGCCGGCCGCTACCAGCACTTCGCCGACGGCACCGCCACCCGGCTCGGCGAATGCGCCCGGCTGGCCGAGGGCGAGTACGGCGGCGACCTGCGCAAGCTCGCCGCCGCGTCCCAGGGCCGCCCCGAGCGCACCCGCGCCCTGCTGCAGCGCTTCCCCGGCATCGGCCCGGCCGGCGCGGCCGCGTTCTGCCGTGAGGCCCAGGCGGTCTGGCCGCACCTGCGTCCCGCCCTCGACCCCCGCGCCACCGTCGGCGCGGAACGCCTCGGCCTCCCCACCGACCCCGCCGAGCTCGCCGACCTGATCGACCCCGCCGACCTCCACCGGCTGGCCGACGCCCTGGTCCGCGCCGCCCTCGACCCCGCGATGGCCGAACGCGTCCTGGCCGCCTCCCCCGACAGCGCGGAGCCCGCCGGGGTCTGACCCCGGGAACGCCGAGCGCCCCCGCCCTGACGGTGGGCGGGGGCGCGGTCCGGTCGGGTCAGCGGCCGAAGATCCGGCTCAGCCAGGAACCCGAGGAGGCCTTGTCGGCCAGGGTGCAGGAGCAGCGCTGGGACTTGGGGATGCCCGCGAGGACCTGCTCGACGTGCATGCCGCAGCCGGCGTAGGAGGGCTTGTTGCAGGTCTTGCAGGTGATGCGACGACACATGGTGGTGGGTCCTTTCGGGGGAGGGGGTGTCAGGAGTGCGAGAAGGGGATGTTGGGCAGGACGCGGTCGAGCCAGCGGGGCGTGTGCCAGGCGGCCCGGCCGGTCAGGCGGAGCAGGACGGGCAGCAGGACCAGTCGGACCAGGGCGGCGTCCAGCAGGACGGCGACGCCGAGCACGATGCCCATCTCCTTGGGGGGCAGCGGGCCGGAGATGGCGAAGGTGAAGAACACCGCGACCATCACGGCGGCCGCCGCGAAGATCACCCGGCCGGAGTGGGACAGCGCGCCGACCATCGCCTTGCGCGGGTCGCCGGTGCGCTCGTACTGCTCCTTCGCGGAGGCCAGCAGGAAGACGGTGTAGTCCATCGCGATCGCGAAGATCATCGCGAAGAAGAACACCGGCGCCCAGCCGTCCAGGAAGCCCTGCGGGGTGAAGCCCAGCAGTCCTGAGCCGTGGCCGTCCTGGAAGACCAGCCGGGCGACGCCGAACGCCGCGCCGGTGGACAGCAGGCTGGCCGCGGTGCCGAGCGCCGCGATCAGCGGGGCGCGCAGCGCGAGCAGCAGCAGCACGAAGCCGAGCGCCATGACGACGCCGATCACCAGCGGGGTCTTCTCGGTCAGCAGGTGCTGCAGGTCGAGGTTCTCCACCGAGGCGCCGCCGACCAGGGTGTGGTCGGGCAGTTCGGCGCGCAGCGTGTTCACGGTCTGGCCCAGCTGCGGGTCGGACGGGTCGACGGACGGGACGGCCTGGATCATCGACCAGTTCGTGCCGTCGGCGGCCGGCATCGCGGGCATCACGCCGGCGATCCCGGGCGTGTTGGCGACGGTCTGCGCGGTGGCCGCGGCCTGGTCGGTGGGGGTGAGGATCTGCAGGGTGCCGGGGGCGCCGTCGCCGAACGCCTGCTGGACGGCGGTGTAGCCGGCCTTGGCGCTGGCGTCGTCGGGCAGCACGTTGATCGAGGGCATCGCGGTGCGCAGGCCGATCACCGGCGCGGCCAGTGCCAGCAGGGCGACCAGGGCCAGTGCGCCCCAGCGCAGCGGCTGCTTCCACAGCCGCTCGCCCCAGGCCTCGAACCGCGGCGAGGTCTGCGCCTCGCGCTTGGCCCAGGGCAGCGACACGGCGTCGACGCGGTGGCCGAGCCTGCCGAGCACGGCGGGCAGCAGGGTCAGGGTGGCGGCCAGCACGAACAGCACGGCCAGCATGATGCCGCCGGCCATCGAGCGGAACGCGGGGGACGGGACCAGCATCACGGCGGACAGGCTGACCAGCACGGTGGCGCCGGAGAGCAGCACGGCCTTGCCCGCGGTGTCCATCGTCTCCGCGACCGACCGTGAACTGTCGCTGCCGCGTTCGGACTTGGCCCGGGCGGCGCGGAACCGGACGACCAGGAACAGTGCGTAGTCGATGCCCAGTGCGAGGGCGAACATCATGGCGAAGTTCATCGCCCAGATGGAGACCGGGAACAGGTGGCTGATCAGCACCAGCGAGCCGGCCGAGGCGGCCAGGCCGGCCATGGTCAGCAGCAGCGGCAGTCCGGCGGCGACCAGCGAGCCGAACGCCAGCACCAGGATGGCCAGGGTGACCGGCCAGGACATGATCTCGGACTTCATCATCGCGTCGTGGTTGGCGGTGTTGAAGTCGCTCCACAGCACGGACGCGCCGGTCGCGGTGACGTCCACGCCGCCGCCGGACAGCTCGCGCAGCGGCTCCTTCAGGTCGTCGGCAGCGCGCACCATGTCGTCCGGCGAGGCGTTGGCGCCAGCCAGCAGCACGGCCGTGCGGCCGTCCTGGCTGATGGTCGCGCCGGGCTGCGGCGGGACGACGGTGGAGATCCGGGAGTCGGCGGCGGCCAGCGCGGTGACGCGGTCGACCACCTGCTGCACGCCGGGGTCGGTCACCGGGCGGTCGGCGTGCACCACGATCTGGATCGCGGAGGAGGCGTTGCCCGCGAAGTGCTCCTCGGCGAGGGTGCGGACCTTCACCGAGTCCGAGCCGTTGGCCTGCCAGCCCGCGCCGGAGAGCGCGGAGGTGACCTTGGGGGCGAAGGCGCCGAGGCCGATCACCACGATCAGCCAGCCGACCAGCACGGTCTTGAAGTGGTGGACGGACCAGACGCCGAGGCGGCCGAGCAGCCCGTCCCGGGGCGGGGCGACGGCCGGGGGCGCGGAGGCGGCCGGCGCGGGGGCGGAGCGGTTCACAGGTGTTTCTCCAAGCGGGCGGGGGGATCCGCCGATCCAAGGGTAATACCTAGGGGGGTATATGCGGGGGCAGGCGGAGGCCGGGGTGCGGATGCAAGGGGGGGGCAGGGGGCGTGGGGGCGCCCCCTGCCGGGGTGTGCGGGTCAGGCCTTCAGGGCGGCCATCGCGGCGCGCAGCTTGGCGGCGGCCTCGTCGGCCACGGCGCCGAGCTCGGGACGGCCGGTGAACTGCACCATCAGCTGCGGGTCCATGGCCTCGACCAGGATGCCGCCGCCGATGTCGCGCACCACCACGTTGCACGGGAGCAGCAGGCCGACCCGGCGGTCGATCTCCAGGGCGCGGTGCGCGATCGGCGGGTTGCAGGCGCCGAGGACCAGGTAGTCCTCCATCTCGACGCCGATCTTGGCCTTCAGGGTGGCGGTCATGTCGATCTCGGTGAGGATGCCGAAGCCCTGCTCGGCGAGGGCCGCGCGGACCCGGTCGGCCGCGTCCGTGAACGGGCCGCTCAGGATGGCGGTGAAGTCGTCGGTCATGTCGCCGAGCCTCTCTGGTCGATGCCGCGGTTGTCCGAATTGGGGCGCTTCGATACCCCCATGGGTATTCAGCGTACGTCGGGTGCAACCGGACCGTCGGGAGGCGCATTCCCGGGCGCGCCGGGTGACGTGCGTCTCACCCGGCCGGCCGGACGTCGATCAGCCGCCGTAGCGGTGGCGCAGATTGGGGTCGTCCAGCCACCACGGCCGGTCGCCCGCCGGGGCCTCGCCCGCGTCCACCGCCCGCTCGGCGGCCTGCTCGGCGGCGTCCAGCGCGGCGTCCACGGCGGCGGTCTCGGCCCGGCCGGTGACGATCAGGCGGCGGATCAGCGCGACCAGGAACGGCAGGCCGACCAGGTCGCCGAGGATCCAGATCGCGTTGCCGCCGACGAACTGGTCCCGGGCGAGCGAGGGGCCCCAGTCGCGGGCCAGCGAGGCGTAGTACGGCTCGGCGATCAGCCGGCCGCCGTACAGCAGCACCAGGGCGAGCGCCGCGTCGAACACCACCTCGACGAAGGTGATCACCACGCTCAGCAGCAGCGGGTACTCGTGCGCCACCGGGTCCAGTTGCAGCCGCGGCCAGAAGTACAGCAGGCCGAGCAGTACCAGCAGCAGGTGGAAGCCGATGTTCCCGGCGGTGCTGGTCAGCGTCTCCCGGTACCAGGGCGTGAAGTACAGCAGCCACGGCGGGGCGACCAGCAGCACGGTCGACACCAGCGGGAACATCAGCACCCGGGAGACCCGGCCGCCGAGCGCCGCGCGCAGCCGCTCCCGGCCGGCCGCCGGCAGCGTGTCGGCCAGCAGCGAGACGGGGGCGCCGAGCGCCAGCAGCAGCGGGACCAGCATCAGCAGCAGCACCAGCTGCACGGCGCGGTCGGTGAACAGCACCCGCTCGTACACGCCCAGGCCGGAGCTGGTGGTCCACACCCACACCGCGAGGCCGCCGAGGAACGCCGCCGTCCGGTACCAGGGCCAGCCGCCGCGGCGGCGGACGCCGACCAGGTAGCTGCCGGCCAGCAGGACGGTCAGGGCGGCGACGGCCGGCTCCAAGGTCCAGGTGTCGGCCAGCGCCGACCAGTGCCAGGGCGAGGAACGGGACATGGCGGTGGCTCTCCTTCGGTCGTTTTCCGGCCGCGCCGCCCGGCGGGTGGAACCGGAGGCGGGTGCCCGGCGTCGTCGCAGCGCCGGGTCCGTGCGAGGATCCGGCATTGAAGTTCTACACGCCTGTAGAAATCTACTGGGAGGGGGGCCGGGTGGGACGCACCGAACGCAGTGTCGGCAGCCGCCGCGCCGCACACCGCCGGAACGTCGAACTCGGCCTGCTGGCCCTCGCCGTGACGGTCTGCCTGGCCGGCTGGTGCACCGCGAACCTCGCCCTGCGCGGCACCCTCCCGCCCGGCCTGCTTCCTTACGGCGCCGGCCTGGCCGCCCTCGCCGCCGTCCTGCACCTCGTCGTGCGCCGCTTCGCCCCCTACGCCGACCCGCTGATCCTGGCGCTGGCGGTGCTGCTCACCGGCTTCGGCCTGGTGCTGCTCGACCGCCTCGACTACTCGTACGCGATCTGGCACGCCGCCAAGGGCGACTGGCAGAAGATCCCTGCCGCGCCCAGCCAGGTGCAGTGGACGGTGATCGCCATGCTGGCGGCCGCCGTGCTGCTGGCGGCGGTCAAGCACCACCGGCTGTTCCAGAAGTACGTCTACCTGATCATGGCGGGTGCCCTGGTGCTGCTGGCCGCGCCCGCGTTCTTCCCCGGCGACAGCTTCGGCGCCAAGCGCTGGATCCGGCTCGGCGGGCTCTCCTTCGAACCCGACGAGTTCGTCAAGGTCGCCATCGCGGTGTTCTTCGCCGGCTACCTGACGGCCAACCGGGACGCGCTCGCGCTGACCGGCCGCAAGGTGTGGGGCGTGAACCTGCCGCGCGGCCGCAACCTCGGGCCGGTGCTGGCGATCTGGGTGATCAGCCTGCTGGTGCTGATCTTCGAACGCGACCTCGGCACCTCGCTGATCTTCTTCGGCGTCTTCGTGGTGATGCTCTACACCGCCACCGAACGCACCGGCTGGGTGCTGATCGGCCTGCTGATGGCCGCCGCCGGCGCGTCCGTGGTCGGCGACCTGGAACCGCACGTGCACGGCCGGGTCGAGGCCTGGCTGCACCCGCTCGACTACTACAAACCGGTGCACAACCCGGCCCTGGTCTCCGACCAGCCCGCACAGGCGATGTTCAGCCTCGGCAGCGGCCAGGTGCTGGGCACCGGACTCGGCCAGGGCAAACCCTTCCTGATCGGTTTCGCCGGACGCAGCGACTTCATCTTCACCACCATCGGCGAGGAACTCGGCCTGGCCGGCGGCATGGCCGTCCTGCTGCTCTACGGCCTGTTCGTGCAGCGCGCCCTGCGCACCGCCGTCGCCGTCACCGACCCGTTCGGCAAACTCCTCGCCACCGGCCTGGCCGCCGCCGTGGCGCTCCAGGTCTTCGTGGTGGTCGGCGGCGTCACCGGGCTGATACCGCTGACCGGCAAGGCCCTGCCGTTCCTCGCCGCGGGCGGCTCCTCGCTGACCGCGAACTGGCTGCTCACCGCCGTCCTGATCAAACTCTCCGACGCCGCCGGCCGGGCCGAACTGCAACCCGCCCCGGAACCGCGCGACGCGGTCCGGGGCGGGTGAGGGTTCGTCGGCTGCGCCGTCAGTGCCGGCGTCGGCGGGCCGCCGCGAACAGGGTGCCGCCGGCGATCAGCAGCACGGTGGCCGACACCGCGACCAGCAGCGGCAGCGGCGAGGAGCCGGTGCTGGGCAGCGCATGGTGGCCGGGCGTCCCCGCCACCTCCTCCGACCCGGGACCCTCCGGGGCGGACGGCCGCGGGCCGCCCGGGGCGCCGGCGGACGGGGGCGGCGTCTGAGTCGGCGTGGGCGACGGGGACGGCGACGGAGCCCGGCGGGTCATCCGGTTGGTGACGGTGACCGTCGAGGTGTGCTCGGCGGGGACGGTGAACTCCTCGCCCAGCGTGATCGGCGTGCTGCTGCCGTCGTCGCTGGTCAGCACCGCGCTGGTGACGACGGTGACGCCGTCGGCCGCGCCGGTGGCGGGCTCGGTGAGGACGCAGGTGGCCGGCGGGACGGAGGTGCGCACCTCGATCTCGCCGCGGTCCGTGCCCGGCGGGACGTCCAGGCCGAGCGGCTCGGCGTAGGCGGGGCACCGCAGGTCCAGGTGCGCGGTGCCCGGGCGCAGCGCGGTGTCGTCGCTGGTCACCTTGACCACGTCCAGGCCGGTGAAGTGGTGCAGCCGGTTGGTGAACCGGCAGGTCGGCGTCGGGTGGTCGGCCGTCAGGTTCACCTCGACCACGGCCTGCTCCAGGTCCGTCCGGCCCTGGCCGGGCCCGCAGTCCGCGGCCTCCAGCTCCCACCAGCCGTCGTCGGGCGGCGCCGGCAGCAACTCCTGGACGACGTACCGCACTCCGGGGCCGACCGGGAGCAGGTCGGCGGCCGGGCCGGCGGAACCGTCGGCGGGGTGCGCGGTGGTCGGGGTGCCCTCGGCGGTGGTGGTGACGACGGCGGACTGCGGGTTCGGGAACGCGACGCTCTCGTCCCGCGGCTCGGGGCCGGCGCTGATCGTGTAGCGGAAGGTGCCGGTGCCGCCCTCGGTGACCTTCTCGATGTCGATCCGGCCGCCGGGCACGAACCGGTTGGTGATCAGGCACTTGGCCTCGGCCTCGGGAACCAGGTCGTACCCGGCCTGCCAGGTGCCGTTCGGCGCGGCGGGGGTCGGCGCCCCGACCGTGACGGGCAGCTCGGTGCCGTTGCAGAACGCCGTCGGCGTCGCCCAGTGGCCGGTGGCGTCGGGTGCCGGGATCACCTCGCTCAGCTCGTAGTGCCCGGGCACCGGGTGCGCGGCGGACGCGACGGTGACGGGCACGCCCGGGTCGGTGGTGGTGACGACGTTCTCGGTGGTGATCTCCGCCTCGGGCGGCCCGGTGACGGTGAGGTCGAAGGTTCCCGTCCCGCCGAGGCTCTCCTTCTCCAGCAGGGCCGGGCCCGCCGCCCGCTCGTTGCTGTACACGCACGTCACGTGGTCACCGGCGGCCAGCGTCACCGAGGCCAGCCCGCTGTGGTCGGTCACCGAGGTGCTGGTGCCCGGCCCGCCGTCCGCGTTCACCGCGGTGCACACCGGTCGCCCGGCCGGCACCCAGCCGGTGGCCGGATCGACGAACTCCTTGAAGTGCCACGGTTCGTCGCCTTCCCGGGTCTCGCCGCGGACGAAGTCCATCGACGCGGACTTGGTCGAACTCGCCGTCAGCACGAAGTCGTTGACGCCGTCGTTGTTGGTGTCCGCGTACGACAGGTTGCCGTCGTAGCGGAACGAGCCCACGCCGTTGGAGCCGTCCACGATCCGCTTGGTCACCGTGATGGTGCCCGCGCCCGGCGGCGGGGTGATCGCGTAGTAGTAGCAGAACACGTGCGTGGTGCCGGACGGGAAGTCCACGTACTCCGCGTTGTCGCCGTTCTGGTTGTCCTGCGAGCAGCGCAGCGCGGCGAAGCCGTAGGTGTCCTGCATTTTGTTCAGCGGCGCGGACTTGGTGCCGCCCTGCGCGACCAGTGCGGCCTTCCGGGCGGCCGCGAGCTCGTTCGCGTCCAGCTGCACCGTGACCGCGCCCTCCAGCGTGCGGCCGGTCGGGTTGCCCTGCGCGTCCAGCTCCGGGGTGCTGTCCTGGGTGGTGATGCCGGTCCGCAACTGCTTGGTCACGGTCGTCAGTTGGAGCGTCGCCGGGGACTTGGCGGTGAACCCCGTCCCGGTGCTGAACGACCACCCGGGCAGCGGACGGCACGGCGGGACGGGCGTCCCCTCCGCCTCGTTGGTCGGATTGACCGCCACGCCCGGGGCGTAGTTCGAATCCGGGCCGAGATCCCGCAACGACTCCTGGATGTTGTTGCGGGCCTTGTTGGCCATCACCTTGTCGTACTTGTCGCACACCCGCGCGACGTACGTGACCAGCAAGGTGTCGGAAGCCTCCGGTGCGGCCGCGGCCGCGCCGGGGAGTGCCGCGAGGACCGCGGCGACGAGCAGGAACCGCAGAGTGCGCATGACGACCCGTCGGATCGGCGATAGGGACGTCCTGAGCTGACCACGCGACCGCGAAGTATAGAGTCGAGTACGGGGCCTGACACACCGCCAGTCGCCCGAACGGGCGCGAGAACGCGCGCGGGCGCGAGGGCAAGTGAGTGCACCAGCAGGCGCGCGCGGGGGTGCCTCCCTGGGGAGAACTGCGCGACAAGCGCACGGCCCGTCCGGGAGGTCGCGATCACGTGCAGGTCGTTGTCCTGCGTCGCGATCCTGCGGTCAGATGCCTTCCGCTTCGCGCAGTTCTCCGCGCCCCTGCTTGTGCTCTTCCCGGATCGCGCTGAGGGCGGCGACGGCCATGGTGGTGGCGCGGTCGGTGGTGGGGGCGTACGGGGCACCGGATTCGAGGGCGGTGACGGTCGCGTTCACCAGGCCCTGGAGGAGTTGGGCGGTGAACTCCGGTCTGTTGTCGCCGAGTTCGACGAGGGCGGTGATCAGGGGGGTGAGCAGTTCGCGGTGCGCGTGGCCGGCGGCCTCGCGCAGGGCGGCGGCGTCGCGGTCGCCGGCCAGCGCGCGGGCGATCCGGTGCTCGCCGTCGCGGACCAGCTCGCACTGGGCGCGGACGTAGGCGGCGACCCGTTGCTCGGGGGTGTCGGCGGCGGCCATCGCGGCGGTGATGCGCTCCGTCCAACGGGGGGCGGACTCCCGCACCACGGCGGAGAGCAGTTCGGCGCGGTCCGCGAAGTACTTGTAGACGCTGTTGCGGGCCAGGCCGGTGCGGCGGGCGACCGCGGCGAAGGTGACGGCGGCCGCGTCGCCCTCGCTCTCCAGCAGCTCGCGGGCAGCGTCGACCAGCGCCCGGCGCTGCTGGGCGCGATGGTCGGCGACCGTGGCGGCGCTGATCTTCGGCACCCCGACAGTCTAGAAGGCGGTACCCCCGGTGTTGGGGACGCAGTGTCGCCATGTTTATCTTGGGGACGCACTGTCCCCATCACTGTTCGCCTCTCGGAAGGAGCACGGTGTACCTCGCCCTGCTCGAACTCAAGGCCGCCCGCGGCCGCTTCCTGCTCATGGGCTGCGTCGTCCTGCTGGTCGCCGCCCTGGTCGGAATCGTCTCCGGGTTCACCACCGGACTCGGCGACGACACCGTCTCCGCGCTGCGCCGCCTGCCCGCGACCCACCTGGCGTTCTCCCCGGACGCGAAGTCCGACCAGTTCGCCCGCAGCCTCGTCCCCGCCGAGACGCTGGCCGGCTGGCAGCAGCGCCCCGGCGTGCAGGCCACCCCGCTCGGCGTCACCATCACCCGCGGCACCACCGACCGGCACGCCGAGGTCGACCTCGCCGCGTTCGGCGTCGAGGTCGGCTCGTTCCTCGACCCGGCTGTCGAGGACGGTCAACGCCTCGGCGGCGACGGCCAGTTGGTGATCTCCCGGAAGCTCGCCGAAGAAGGCGTCGCGATCGGCGACACCCTCACTGTCGACCGGCTCGGCATCGCCCTCAAGGTCACCGGCATCACCGGCCGCGCCTCCTACGGCCACGTCCCGGCCGGCTACGTCACCACCGCCACCTGGCAGGCGATCCGCTTCACCGCCCCCGGCGCGAGCACGCCCGCCGCCGGGCTGCCGCAGCAGTACAGCGCGATAGCCCTGCGGGCGGCGTCCGCCGCGAACCTCGACGCCGCGGACGGCGAGCTCGGGACCAGGACCGTCGCGGTGACCGACGCGTACGCCGCCGCACCCGGCTACACCGGCGAACGCGTCACCATGACGTCCATCCAGTTCTTCCTGTACCTGATCGCCCCGCTGGTGGTCGGCGCGTTCTTCGGCGTCTGGACCGTCCAACGGCAACCCGAACTCGCCCTGCTGCGCGCGATGGGCGCCTCCCGGCGCCGACTCCTCGGACACACCCTGGTCCAGGCCGCGGCCGTCGTCCTCGGCGGCACCCTGGCCGGCGCGGCACTCGCCTCGGCCGTCGGCCTCCTGGTCGGCGCCGAAGTCCCGTTCAGCCTCCCCGGACTGGCCCTCACCGCGACCATGGCCACCGTCGCCCTCGCCGCCCTCGCCGGCGCCGCCCTCACCCTCCGCCGGGTCGCCACCGCCGACCCGATGACCATGCTGGGAGCCGGACGATGACCTCACTCACCCTGCGCCAGGTGTCCGTCTCGCTCGGCCACGGCGACGCGAGGACACCCGTCCTGCGAGACGTCTCCGCCGCGTGCCGCCCCGGCGAGCTGACCGCCCTGGTCGGACCGTCGGGCTCCGGAAAGTCCACCCTGCTCGCCGTGGCCGGTGCGCTGCTGCGACCCGACAGCGGACAGGTGCTGCTCGGTGACGCGGACTTGGCGCAGCTCGGGGACGGCGAGCGGGCCAGGGCCCGGCGCGAACAGATCGGCTACATGTTCCAGAGCGGCAACCTGCTCGGCGGACTCACCACCGTCGAACAGCTGCTGGCCGCCGCGTCCATCGCCGGGCGCCCCGCCAGGCGGCTGCGCGCCGCGGCGGAGACGGCCCTCGGCGACGTCGGCCTCGGCCACCGCCTGCGCCACCGCGCGGACCAGCTCTCCGGCGGCGAGAGGCAACGCGTCGCCCTGGCCCGCGCCCTCTTCCTCGAACCCCAGCTCCTGCTGATCGACGAACCCACCGCAGCCGTCGACCGCGACCAGGCCGGCACCCTCACCGACCTGATCGCCCGCACAGCCCGCGCACGCGGCTGCGTGGCACTGGTGGCGACCCACGATCCGGTGGTCGTGGACGCGGCGACAGAGGTGATTCGGATGTAAGGGGAGGTGAGCACCACCGGGGGCGCGTGGGGGTACCTCCCGGCCCGCCAGGGCTGGGGGAGAACTGCGCGAAGCGGAAGGCGCCCGACCGCAAGATCGCGACGCAGGGCAATGACCTGCACTTGATCGCGACCTTGCGGACGGGTTCCGCGCCCGCCGGCTACTGAGGCTTGCGCTCCGCAACCCTGTCGCTCGCCGAAGCGTCGAGCATCGCCACCCGGTCCACGACCTTCACCCGCTCGCGGCCCTCCGCATCGCCGAGGGACTTCTCGAACGCGTCGAGCCGGTGCCACCCCTCCCAGGTGGTGAAGTCGACGCCGCGGGAGCGGAGGAAGTCGACCACCGCGTCCTCGGCGGGCTCGGTGGCGGGGCGGAGGCGGCCGGAGGCGTGGTCGGCGACCAGGCAGGCGACGGTCTCGTTGGCGTCGCCCTTGGTGTGGCCGATCAGGCCGACGGGGCCGCGCTTGACCCAGCCGGTGACGTAGACGGAGGGGAGGTGGGCGCCGTTCTCGTGGACCCGGCCCGCCTCGTGCGGAACGGTCGAGGAGAGGGCGTCGAAGGGCAGCTTCGGCAGCTCGTCGGAGCGGTAGCCGACCGCGCGGTAGACCGCCTGGACGGGCCACTCGCGGAAGGCGCCGGTGCCGACGGTGTTGCCGGTGCCGTCGAGTTCGGTGCGCTCGGTGCGCAGGGCGACGACCCGGCCGTCCTCGCCGAGGACCTCGACGGGGTTCTCGAAGAAGTGCAGGTGGATGCGGTGCGGGCGGTCGCCGATGTCGCGGATCGCCCAGTTCTCCAGGGTCGAGGCGACCATGTCGGCCTGCTTGTTGGCGCGCCGGGTGGCGATCGAGGCGTCGTCGTAGTCGATGTCCTCGGGGTCGACGATCACCTCGATGGTGGGGGAGTGGTCGAGCTCGCGGAGTTCCATCGGGGAGAACTTGGCCTGCGCGGGGCCGCGGCGGCCGAACACGTGGACCTCGACGGCGCGGTTGGCGGACAGGCCGTCGTACACGTTCGGCGGGATCTCGGTGGACAGCAGCTCGTCCGCGGTCTTGGCGAGCACCCGGGCGACGTCCAGGGCGACGTTGCCGACGCCGAGGACGGCGACCTGCTCGGCCTCCAGCGGCCACTCGCGGGGGACCTCGGGGTGGCCGTCGTACCAGGAGACGAAGTCCGCGGCGCCGTAGGAGCCGTCGAGCTCGATGCCGGGTATCGCCAGGTCGCGGTCGGCCTCGGCGCCGGTGGCGAAGACCAGGGCGTCGTAGAAGCGGTGCAGCTCGTCGAGGGAGAGGTCGCCGGGGTAGTCGACGTTGCCGAGCAGGCGGACCTGCGGCTTGTCGAGGACCTGGTGGAGGGCGGTGACGATGCCCTTGATCCGCGGGTGGTCGGGGGCGACGCCGTAGCGGATCAGGCCGAAGGGGGCGGGCAGCCGCTCGATCAGGTCGATGGAGACACCGGGGGCGGTGGCCAGCTCGGACTTCAGCAGCGCGTCGGCGGCGTAGATCCCGGCGGGGCCGGCACCGACGATGGCCACCCGGACGGGGCGGGACATGGGCAGGTACTCCTGTTCGGCTCTGGGCGCGTACCGCCAGCCTTCCGGCGTGCGGGCGCGCCCGGTACGGTGCTTCGGCTTATGTCGTCATAAGCCGAAGCTATGGCCCCCCAAAGTTCTGCCTATGCGGCTTTCCCCGTGCCCTCCAGCATGCACGAAGCGCCGCCCCGCCCCCGGACCGGCCCCGACTCACTCGTAGCGCAGGCGCAGCGACTCCTCCTCGGCGGCCAGGACCTGGTCGAGCGTCAGCGACGGGTCGTCCAGATGGGACAGGGTGATCTCGGCGGAGCTGGGCATCGCGTCGGCGGGCAGCCACTGCTCGGGATTCCAGGCCGAGCTGCGCAGCAGTGCCTTCGGGCAGTGCCCGTACACCTCGTCGGCGGACACCACGATCGCGCTGCGCGGCGGCTTGCCGACCGGGGTGAGCTGTTCCAGCAGCCGCGGGTCCGTGCTGACGCAGGCCCGGCCGTTGATGCGCAGGGTGGCGGCCCGGCCGGGCACCAGGAAGATCAGCCCGGCCTTTCCGGTGGCGACGATGTTGTGCAGGCTGTCCAGCCGGCGATTGCCGGTGGCGTCGGGGACGGCGATCGTCCGCTCGTCCAGCACGGAGACGAACCCGGGCGGGCCACCGCGCGGGGTGGCGTCGCAGTTGCCGTCCGCGTCGGCGGTGGCGACGAACACCAGGGAGGCGCAGCCGACCAGCCGCCGGGCCGCCTCGTGCAGGCGGTCGACCTGCTTGCGCTGCACCAGCGGGCTCGGCTGCTCGTACAACTCCCGCAGTCGGGCCGGGTCGTGGATCGCCTCAGCGGCGAGGGCGTCGAAGATCACGCGACCCGACCCTATCCCCGTTCACCGCGTCCGCGGCGAGCGGGTCAGATCTGCAGCGGAACGGGGTGCACCTCGTCGGCGGGGTGTCCGGTGCGCTCGTGGACGCGCTGGACGGCCTCCTTGGACGGTGCGGAGGACAGGCAGTAGACGGTGCCGGACTCCGGGTCGGCCCAGGCCTGCCGGAACTCCACACCTTCCCCGCCCTGCACCGCGAGGTCCGCCTCGTGGGCGGCCTTCAACTGTTCGGCGGTGATGCCGGCCATCCCGTGGTGGACGTCCATGAACATCGTCATCGTCGCTCAACTCCTCGGCCGGGAGCCCCCCGTGCGGGGGCGCTCACCTCCACCCTGCGCCCCGGGGCGTGAACCAGGCCACAGGGAGCGTTTCTTGCCTTCGACGTACATGCGCGTGCAAGAATGCTGGTGCAGTAGCAGTGACGTTCAGCGCACTCCGGGGTCGGTGAAATTCCGAGCCGGCGGTTACAGTCCGCGACCCGTCCGCAGCCAGCGGCCGGTTGACCAGGTGAAATTCCTGGACCGACGGTTAAAGTCCGGATGGGAGGCGTGCGCGGCGGACAGGTGTGTTCACACCACGGCCCACCCGAGGGCCGGGGTGCGGAAGCACGGCATTTCCGGCGGCGAACCCGTGCCACGACGACGAGTCATGGCCTCGCGGGGGCGTCCTCGGCACGCCACGTCCGCAGTCGGCTCCCGAATGCCGCCCCGGAGTCCGCGCCCCTAAGCGCGAGGAGAACCCGGGTGTTCACCGGCATCATCGAAGAGCTCGGCGAGGTTGTCTCCATCGAGGAGATCGGCGAATCCTCGCGAATCCGCCTGCGCGGCCCGCTGGTCACCGCGGACGCCCGCCACGGCGACTCCATCGCGGTCAACGGCGTGTGTCTCACCGTCGTCGACGACAGCGAGCAACTGGCCAAGCGCGACGGCGAGTTCAGCGCCGACGTGATGCGCGAGACGCTGCGCCGCTCCAGCCTCGGCGCACTGCGCCCCGGCTCCCGGGTCAACCTGGAGCGGGCGATGGCGCTCGGCGCCCGACTCGGCGGCCACCTGGTGCAGGGCCACGTCGACGCCACCGGCGCCCTGCTCTCCCGCGAGCCGGGCGACCTGGACGCGGACGGGAATCCGCGCTGGGAGGTGGTGCGTTTCTCCCTGCCGCAGCCGATCTCGCGCTACCTGGTGGAGAAGGGGTCGATCACCGTGGACGGAGTGAGCCTCACCGTCGTCGAGGCGGCCCTGGACAGCTTCACCGTCTCGCTGATCCCCGCCACGCTCGCCCTGACCACGCTCGGGGTGAAGGCGGTGGGCGACCCCGTCAACCTGGAGGTGGACGTGCTCGCCAAGTACGTGGAACGACTGCTCGAAACCCGTGCACTGCCCGACACCCTGGGGGAATCCAAGTGAGCGCGATCGCAGATCTGACCTTCACCGCCTTCGGCGAGAAGGTGAAGGTGGCCGACATGGTCGGCAACCTGATAGGGCTCGCCGGGCTGGCGTTCGGCTGGCGGCGCTCCGTGCTCACCTGGCCCGCCCAGCTGCTGGCCGGCGCCGTGCTGATCAGCGTGTTCCTCGGCGGGCAGGTGCCCGGCCTGATCGGCAAGCAGGTGATCGTCGTGGTCACCGCGATCTGGGGCTGGACCCAGTGGAACCGCGGCCGCCGCGACACCGGCGAGATCGAGGTCCGGTTCGCCGGTTGGCGGCAGCGCGCCGTGCTGGTCCTGGCCACCGCGGCCGGCACCGCCGCCGTCGCCGTGCTGTTCAACGCCTTCCCGAAGCTGTCCTGGAACCCGCTGCTGGACGCGTACATCTTCACCGGCACGCTGGCCGCGATGTACGCCCAGGCCCGCGGCTGGGTGGAGTTCTGGTTCGCCTGGATCGCCGTCGACGTGATCAGCGTGCCGTACAGCTACGCCCACGGCTACGTGTTCTCCGCGCTCACCTTCACCGTCTACTTCGTCCTGGTGGTGGCCGGCCTGGCCAGCTGGTGGACGAAGGCCCGCACCGTCCGAACCGTCCCGCGCGCCGAGGGAGTTGCCGCATGAGCGCCGACCAGCCCGAAGAACCGATCGCCCTCGACCCGGTCGAACGCGCCATCGCCGACATCGCGCTCGGCCGTGCCGTGGTCGTGGTCGACGACGAGGACCGCGAGAACGAGGGCGACCTGGTGTTCGCCGCGTCGGCCGCCACCCCCGAGCTGATGGCCTTCACCATCCGCTACAGCTCCGGCGTGGTCTGCGCCCCGATGACCGGCGCCGAGCTCGACCGGCTCCGGCTGCCCCCGATGACGCAGGTCAACGAGGACCGCAAGGGCACCGCCTACACCGTCTCGGTGGACGCCCGCGAGGGCATCGACACCGGCATCTCCGCCGCCGACCGGGCCCGCACCGTCCGGCTGCTGGCCTCCCCGGGCACCGAGCCCGGCGACCTCACCCGGCCCGGCCACGTCTTCCCGCTGCGCGCGGTGGACGGCGGCGTGCTGGCGCGCGGCGGGCACACCGAGGCCGCCGTCGACCTGGCCCGGCTGGCCGGCCTCGCCCCCGCCGCGGCGATCGCCGAGGTGGTCAACGACGACGGCACCATGGCCCGGCTGCCCGAGCTGCACGCCTTCGCCCGCCGGCACGGCCTGGCGATCATCTCCATCGCCGACCTGATCGCCTACCGGCGCCGCACCGAGCTGCACGTCGACCGCGTCGCGGTCACCGGACTGCCCACCGACCACGGCGAGTTCACCGCCGTCGGCTACCGAGGCACCATCGACGGCGTCGAGCACCTGGCCCTGGTGGCCGGCGGCCTGGACGCCGACGGGAAGCTCCCCGACGGCGAGGACGTGCTGGTGCGGGTGCACTCCGAGTGCCTGACCGGCGACGTGTTCAGCTCGCTGCGCTGCGACTGCGGCCCGCAGCTGCACGCCTCGCTGCGCGCCGTCGCCGAGGCCGGCCGCGGCGTGGTGCTGTACCTGCGCGGCCACGAGGGCCGCGGCATCGGACTGACCCACAAGCTGCGCGCCTACCAGCTCCAGGAGCAGGGCCGTGACACCGTCGATGCCAACCTCGACCAGGGGCTGCCCGCCGACGCCCGCGACTACTCGATCGGCGCGCAGATGCTCGCCGACCTGGGGGTGCGCTCGCTCACCCTGCTCTCCAACAACCCGGCCAAGCAGGCCGCGCTCACCGAGCACGGCCTGAAGGTCGCCGCCCGCCGCCCGCTGCCCACCGCTGCCGGCGCACACAACCTGCGCTACCTGCGCACCAAGCGCGACCGAATGGGCCACGACCTGCCGTGGCTCGAGGACGACAACAAGTAGCCGTCGAAGCACCCGTTCTGACGCACCGTCGAAAGAGGAACCGAAATGGCCGGACACGGAGCCCCCGTGCTGTCCCCGCAGAACTGCGCCGACCTGCGGGTCGCGATCGTCGCCGCGCAGTGGCACGACCGGGTGATGAACGGGCTGCTGGAGGGCGCGCTGCGGGCGCTCAAGGAGGTCGGGATCGAGGAGCCGAGCGTGGTCCGCGTCCCCGGCGCCTTCGAGCTGCCGGTCGCGGCCAAGCAGCTGGCCGGCCGCGGCTACGACGCGATCGTCGCCCTGGGCGTGGTGGTGCGCGGCGGCACCCCGCACTTCGACTACGTCTGCCAGGGCGCGACGCTCGGCCTGACCCAGGTCGCGGTGGACACCGGCGTCCCGGTCGGCTTCGGCGTGCTGACCTGCGACACCGAGCAGCAGGCGCTGGACCGGGCCGGGCTGCCCGACTCCGTCGAGGACAAGGGCCACGAGGCGGCGACCGCCGCCGTCGCCACCGCGGCCGCGCTCCGCGAGGTCGTCGAGCCCTGGCGTTGATCGGCTGATCGCACCGTGGCGGTCCGTTCGGATGTCCAGCGGACTGTCCACGGTGCGGAACCGTTTACCGCCCGTCAGCCCGCACCCCGTAAGGTGAGGTCATCATGGCTTCCAAGACATTCGAGGAGCTCTTCGCAGAGCTCCAGCAGAAGGCCGCCACCGGCGACCCCGAGACCTCCCGCACCGCCCAGCTCGTGCAGCAGGGCGTTCACGCCATCGGCAAGAAGGTCGTCGAGGAGGCCGCCGAGGTCTGGATGGCCGCCGAGTACCAGTCGCCCGAGGAAGCGGCGGAGGAGATGTCCCAGCTCCTCTACCACGTCCAGGTGATGATGATCGCTCGCGGGCTGACGCTCGAAGACGTCTACAAGTACCTGTAAATCCCACCGCAGTCGACGAAGGGTTCGCCTCTCATGCTCCGCATCGCCGTCCCCAACAAGGGTTCGCTCTCGGGTCCCGCGGCGGAGATGCTCCATGAGGCCGGCTACCGGCAGCGCAAGGACCCCAAGGAACTCGTCCTGGTCGACCCGGACAACCAGGTCGAGTTCTTCTTCCTGCGCCCGCGTGACATCGCCGTCTACGTCGGCTCCGGCCGGCTCGACATCGGCATCACCGGCCGGGACCTCCTGCTGGACTCCGCCTCGGACGCCGAGGAGGTGCTCGCGCTCGGCTTCGCCGGCTCGACCTTCCGGTTCGCCAAGCCGGTCGGCGCCGAGATCGCCACCGTGCAGGACCTCGACGGCCTGCGGATCGCCACCTCGTACACCGGCCTGGTCGAGCAGCACCTCGCCGAGCACGGCGTGAAGGCCACCGTCACCAAGCTGGACGGCGCGGTGGAGACCGCCGTGCACCTGGGCGTCGCCGACGTGATCGCCGACGTGGTGGAGACCGGCACCAGCCTGCGCAACGCCGGCCTGGAGGTGTTCGGCGACCCGATCCTGATCTCCGACGCCGTGGTGGTCCGCCCCAAGGGCGCCGGTCAGGACGCCGGCGTCGACCAGTTCCTGCGCCGCCTGCAGGGCGTGCTGGTGGCCCGCCGCTACGTGCTGATGGACTACGACATCCGGGCCGAGAACGTCGGCGCGGCCGTCGCGCTCACGCCCGGCCTGGAGTCGCCGACCGTGTCGCCGCTGCACACCGCCGGCTGGGTCGCGGTCCGCTCGATGGTGCTCCGCAAGGAGGCCCAGCGGATCATGGACGACCTGTGGGCGATCGGCGCCCGCGCCATCCTGGTCACCAACATCCACGCCTGCCGCATCTGATCCGTCACCGGAACGGGGGTCGCCCGCCCGGCGGCCCCCGCTTCTTCTTGGAGCCACCCGTGTCGACCCCCCTCACTCTGCCCGTCACCTGGGCCCCCCGCCGGAACCGTGCCGTGCTGCTCACGCTGGGCGCCCTGATGGTGGTGCTGTTCGCCGTGCTCGCCGTCGTGCTGCCGGAGAACTGGCAGCTCAGGGACCGGGTGATGATGGTGATCAGCGGCCTGCTGTTCGCCGCGGTCGGCCTGATGCTGGCCCGGCCCAAGGTGGTCGCCGACGCCGACGGGCTGACGGTGGTCAACTTCGTCCGCAGCCGCCGGCTGGCCTGGGCCGAGGTGGTCCGGGTCAACCTCAAGCACGGCGACCCGTGGGTGATGCTCGACCTCGCCGACGGCACCGCGCTGGCCGCCGTCGGCATCCAGCCCGCCGGCGGACGCGACCAAGCCGTCACGGCCGCCCGCACGCTGCGCGACCTGGTCGAGGAGCGGGGCGCGACCCGGGGCTGACACGCCCCCGGCAGCCCGGCCGAACAGCGCCGGAAGACCGTTCGGGTATCGTCTACGCTGGTAAAACCGCGGCAAAGCCCACCAGTGTCAGGCCTGCCGCGTCCGCCCGCGACCTGAGGAGTGACACCTCCCCTCGATGGACGATCCGTCCGGTAGTACCCGCGCCGCCATGCACATTCCGAGCCAGGGAAGGCGGGCGGCCCGATGACCACCGCCTGGCTCCTGCTGCTCGCGGCCTTCCTGCTCATCCTCGCCAACGGCCTGTTCGTGGCCGCCGAGTTCGCGTTCGTGACCGCCGACCGCGGTACCGTCGAACGCGCCGCGGCCACCGGCGACGGCCGGGCGAAGGGCCTGGCCAAGGCCCTGCACGAACTGTCCTTCCAGCTCTCCGGCGCCCAGCTCGGCATCACCATCACCTCGCTGGTGGTCGGCATGCTCGCCGAGCCGGCGCTGTCCACCCTGCTCTCGCCGGTGTTCACCGGCGTCGGCCTGCCCGACTCGGCGGCCCGCGGCACCGCGCTGATCGTCGGCCTGGTGCTGGCCACCGTGCTGCAGATGGTGATCGGCGAACTCGTCCCGAAGAACTGGGCGATCTCCCACCCGATGCAGGTCGCCTACGCCGTGGTCGGACCGCAGCGGGTGTTCTCCGCCGCCTGCCGCCCGCTGATCGCGTTCCTGAACGGCGCCGCCAACCGGATCGTCCGGCTCTTCGGCATCGAGCCGCAGGAGGAACTCGGCCACGCCCGCACCGCCGACGAACTCCTCGCGCTCGCCCGGCACTCGTACCAGGCCGGAGCGATGGACGAGGAGTCGGCGACGCTGTTCGTGCGCACCCTGGGCCTGCGCGAGCTGACCGCGGAATCCGTCATGACGCCGCGGATCGACGTCGCCGCGCTCCAGCAGGACGCCACCGCCGGCGACGTGCTCAACCTCACCCGGGCCACCGGGCTGAGCCGCTTCCCGGTGTACAGCGACAGCCTGGACAACGTCACCGGCACCGTCACGCTCAAGGACGCCCTGGCCGTCCCCGCCGACCGCCGCGACCACACCAAGGTCCGCCACCTGGCGTCCCCGCCGCTGCTGGTCCCCGAGACGCTGCCGGCCGAGCGACTGCTCGACCTGCTGCGCGGCCGCGAACCGATGGCCGTGGTGGTCGACGAGTACGGCGGCACCGCCGGCGTCGCCACCATCGAGGACATCGTCGAAGAAGTGGTCGGCGAGGTCCAGGACGAGCACGACCCCGCCGACACCCCCGACCTGCGCCCGCTCGGCCCGCGCGACGGACTGCCGGTCTGGGACGCCGACGGCCGGGCCCGGCTCGACCAGCTCGCCATGATCGGCCTGCACGCCCCCGACGGTCCCTACGAGACCCTCGGCGGACTGCTCGCCGACCTGCTCGGCAAGCTCCCCGCCGTCGGCGAGAGCGTCGAACTGCCGGGCTGGGAACTGACGGTGACCGCCGTCGACCGCCACCGCACCAGCCGGGTCGAGGTGCGCCGCACCCGCTCCGAGGACGACCACGAGGACCAGGACAGCAACCGATGAGCGCCCTGCAACTCGCCTTCTCGCTGCTCCTGCTGCTCGGCAACGCCTTCTTCGTCGGCGCCGAGTTCGCCGTCATCTCGGTGCGCCGCAGCCAGATCGAACCGCTCGCCGAGGCCGGCAACCGGCGCGCCCGCACCGTGCTGCACGCGCTGTCCAACGTCTCCGCGATGCTGGCCGCCGCCCAGCTCGGCATCACCGTCTGCTCGCTGCTGCTCGGCGCGCTCGCCGAGCCGACCATCGCGCACCTGCTGGAGCCCGCCTTCCACGCGCTCGGCGTGCCCGACTCGGCGATGCACCTGCTCAGCTACGCCATCGCGCTCAGCCTGGTGGTGTTCCTGCACATGGTGATCGGCGAGATGGTGCCGAAGAACCTGGCGCTGGCCGGACCGGAGAAGGCCGCGCTCTGGCTCGGCCCGCCGCTGGACCGCCTGGCCCGCTGGCTGGCCCCGGTGATCACCCTGCTGAACGCCTTCGCCAACGGCGTGCTGCGGCTGTTCCGGGTCGAGCCCAAGGACGAGGTCAACTCGGTGTTCACCAGCGAGCAGCTGCTGCACCTGCTGGCCGACTCCGGCGAGGCCGGCCTGCTCGACGACACCCGTCGCGAACGCCTGGAGGACGCCCTGGAGATGGGCAGCCGCCCGGTCACCGAGGTGCTGCTGCCCGCCGACCAGCTGGTCACCGTGGGCCGCGACGTCACCGGCGACCAGATCCAGCAGCTCGCCGTGCGCACCGGCTTCTCGCGGTTCCCGGTCGCCGACGAGCAGGGCACCGTGCTCGGCTACCTGCACGTCAAGGACTCGCTGGAGGTCGACGACCTGACGGCGCCCGTCCCGGACCGGCTGTGGCGGCCGATCACCGTGGTCCGCTCCGGCCTGCGGCTGGACGACGCGCTCGCCTCCATGCGCCGCGCCGCCGCCCACCTGGCGGCCGTGGTGGACGCGGACGGCCGCCAGCTCGGCCTGGTCGCCCTGGAGGACGTGCTGGAGGAGCTGGTCGGCGAGGTCCACGACCCGGACCACCGACACTGATCGCCCGCTGCTCCCGGCCCCGTCGCACTCGTTGCGGCGGGGCCGCCGCCGTTCACGGCAGTTCCACCGGGTACGGCTCGGCGAAGTCGGCGGAGCGGCTGACCTGCTCCCAGGCGGTCGCCTCGGCGAGCTGGCGGCGGGACCAGTCGAGCGCCATGGTCACCGCGTTCACGCCGAGCAGCAGGTGGCTCGGGGCGTCGCCGCGCTTGACGGTGCGGACGATGATCGCGGCGGCGCGCTCCGGGTCGCCGGCGGCCCCGGCCTCGCCCTGGCGCATCCGCCGGTTCATCGCGCCGACCGTTTCGTCGTAGGCCTCGGGGACGGGAAAGGCGGTCATCGAGGCGCCCGCCCAGTCGGTGGCGAAGCCGCTCGGCTCGACCACCAGGTATCGGATGCCGAACGGCGCGGTCTCGGTGGCCAGCACCCGGGTGAAGCCGTCGACGGCGAACTTGGCGGCCTGGTAGGAGGCGATGCCGGGGGAGCCGCCGACCCGCCCGCCGACCGAGGAGAACTGCACGACGGTGCCCGACCCCTGCCGTCGCAGTGCGGGCAGCGCCGCCTTGGTGACGTGGTAGACGCCCCAGAAGTTGGTCTCGAACTGGGCGCGGAAGTCGGCGTCGTCCGAGGTCTCGACCGGCGAGACGTTCGCGTAGCCGGCGTTGTTCACCAGCACGTCGATGCGGCCGAAGCGGGCGAGCGCGGCGTCGATCGCGCGCTGCGCCGCCACCGGGTCGGTGACATCCAGGGGCACGGTGAGGACGCGGTCGCCGTACTCGGCGAGTTCCGCGGCGAGGGGCTCGGGGCGGCGGGCGGTGGCGACGACCAGGTCGCCCGCTTCGAGGACGGCGGTGACCAGGGCGCGGCCGAAGCCGCGGGACGAACCGGTGATGAACCAGACCTGCTGCTGGGTGGTGCGCGCTTCTTCGCTCATGGGTTTAGTACAACACCGTTCTCTTATTAGCGCAACACTGTTGTGTTAGCGGCTCCTAGAATGGCCCCATGACTCAGCCAGCCTTCCGACGGGCGCGCAGCGCCGAGGCCAAGCAGGCGCGCGAAGGGGCGATCCTGGACGCGGCCCGCGCGCTCGGCGAAGGGCGCGGCATCCGTGACGTCACCCTCACGGACATCGCCGCCGAAGTGGGCATGCACAAGTCGGCGCTGCTGCGGTACTTCGAGACCAGGGAGCAGATCTTCCTCGAACTCACCGCCCAGGGCTGGCGCGAGTGGTCCGGCGCGCTGCGCGCCGATCTCGCGGCCCGCGCGCACGCCACCCCCGCCGAGGTCGCCGAGGTGCTCGCCGCGACGCTCTCGGCCCGCCCGATGTTCTGCGACCTGCTCGCCCAGGCCCCGCTCAACCTGGAACGCAACGTCTCACTGGACGCCGTGCGCGCCTTCAAGCTCGTCACGCTGGACGAAGTCGCCCTGATCGGCGCGGAGTTGAACCGCCTCCTCGGCCTGACGGAACAGCAGGTGCTCGACCTCGCCGCCACCGCCACCGGCATGGCCGGCGCCCTCTGGCAGATGGCCACCCCCGGCCCCCGCCTGCAGGCCCTCTACGCCTCCGACCCCCGCCTCGGCCACGCGATCGTCGAGGTCGAACCCCGGCTGCGGCGCGTCCTCGGCGCCTTCCTGACGGGAACACAGGCACAGATGCCGAGGTCGGACAGGGCCTAGAGTGAGCGGCGATTCATGCGCCGCAGCGGGAGGACCGACAACCATGGCACTGATCGACTCGCCGCCGGTACCCCTCGTGCTGTGCCTGCTCGCGGCCGGATACCTGCTGAACATTGCGGCGGTGCTGCACGTCTACACGGAGCCGAGGAACCGGCGGAAGGCATTCCTCTCCATCGCGGCGCTGGTCCCCGCGATCATGCTGCCCTGTCTCCGGGGCAGCAGCGTTCCGACGATGATGCTGGTGGCGGCGGACGTGCTGCTCGCCTTCCCGCTGCTGTTCTGGCTGCTCCGCGAGGGCATCGCGCAATTCGAACGGGCCGGGAGCCCGTATGTCCACAGGTTCGATCGGAGCCCGGAGGAGCGGCGCCGAGGCGCGTGGGCCGCGCTGGCAGTGAGCGGCACCGTCACGGTCCTGCTGCTGCTGGAGTACCTGCCGATCTGGCCCTTCTGACCGTCACTGTCGCCCGTCGATCAGCTCGCCGTACGCCTGGAGGAGGTCCGGCAGGCGCAGGGTCGCCAGGTCCTCGCGGGACGGGATGCCGCGTTGGCCGGAGAGCCGCAAGTCCCGGTAGGCGCAGGACTTTTCGTAGAGGGTGCGGATGAAGCGGCCGTTGCCGAGCTGGTCGATCCAGCCCTCGGCGACCACGTGGGCGCAGATCGAGGCCAGCTCCTCGGCCGCGTCGACGTCCCAGTCGTCGCCGTCGGCGCCGGCCAACTGGGCGCCGATCTCGGCGAGTTCGGCCGGGCGGTAGGAGGGGAAGTCGACCCGGGTGGTGAACCGCGAGTTCAGGCCCGGGTTGGTCGCCAGCAGCCGGTTCATGCCCTCCGGGTAGCCGGCCAGGATCACCACCAGCCGGTCCCGGTTGTCCTCGGCGCGCTTCAGCAGCACCTGGAGGGCCTCGTCGCCGAACGCGTCACCCTTGCTGTAGCCGGAGTTGGCCAGCGAGTAAGCCTCGTCGATGAACAGCACGCCGTCCAGCGCCGAGTCGATCAGCTCGTTCGCCTTCACCGCCGTCTGCCCGAGGAACTCGCCCACCAGGTCGGCTCGTTGCGCCTCCACCAGGTGGTCGCCGGAGAGCAGCCCGAGGGCATGGAAGACCCGGCCGAGGATCCGCGCCACCGTGGTCTTGCCGGTGCCCGAGGGCCCGGAGAACACGAAGTGCCGTTTCGGCGGCTGCACCGGCAGCCCCCGGTCCGCGCGCAGCCGAGCCATTCGCAACTGCGCCGACAGCGCCCGCACCTGACGCTTCACCGGGTCGAGGCCGACCATCGCCTCCAGCTCCGCCAGCGCCTGGTCCAGCTCCAGCCGGGCCGCCGGACCGGGGTTCGGCCCGGCCGGCGGAATCGCCGCCGCCGCAGGCCAGTTGCCCAGTCGCAGGGGTAACGGCGAAGCGGCGGACGCCCGTTCGGCCAGCTGCCCGCCGCGCGGCTCCCCGGCCGGCGGCTGGGCCCGCTCCGGCTCGACGTCCTCCAAGGTCTCGACCGCGGTCTCCACCACCGCGCCCCGGTACTCGCCGTACGACTCGCCCGACAGCGCGGCGCCGTCCAGCAGCCCGTCCTCGGCGGAGATCGCCGCCAGCCGCTGCTCGGTGTCCATGAACGCCGGATCGGCCCGGTGCACCGCCCGGTACAGCGGCAGCGCCGCCGCGCTGCGCCCCGCGCCCTCGTACGCCCGGCCCAGCCAGTAGCGCAACTCCTTGCGCTGCGGCTGCTCGGAGCGGCAGCGGGCCAGCGAGGCCGCCAGCGGGCGCTGCGCCTGCGCGCACATGTCGAGCCGGACCCGGGCCATCCCCGCGAACAGGCCGGCCTCGATGCCCAGCACCGGATCGTCGAGCAGCCGGTCGGTGTCCCGGATCAACTGCTCCCAGTCCTTCAGCAGGTAGGAGCGACAGGCGTGCAGGAACCGCACCGCGGGCTCCTGCTCCGGCGTCGGACAGGACGCCAACGCCTGGTCCAGCTCGGCGAGGTGACGCCCGTCCAGCCAGTGCGAGGCGTGCGCCAGGGCGAGGTCCTGCGCGCTCTCCAGCACCGGCTGCACCCACCAGCCCAGCCAGTACCAGGAACTGAGCGGGCGCCGGTGCCGCTCGCGCTGCTCGCCGAACCGCTCCCGGTGCCGGTGCATCGCCAGCAGCGCGCCGGCGGTGTCGCTGCGCAGCGCGTGCAGGCCCAGCCAGGCGTCCGCCATGCCCGGGTCGACCCGGACCGCGGCCTTGAACTCCTCCTCCGCGCGGGCGTAGGAACCGGCCGTGTAGGCGTCCATGGCACGCGACCACGAGCGGTCGGCCTCCGGATCCGGCCCCGCCGCGGCGGGCCCCTTGCCGCCGGAACTCTCCACCGTCACTGACGCCCCCCGCCAGACCTCGGGCCGCTTCAAACGGGCCTGCGTGGGCATGGTACCGGCGCGGAGCTGATCCGTAAGGGTGGCGCGCGAGTCAAATGGCGCGAGACGATCGGGTGTTGGGGGCACGAACACAACACCGGGCGCAGGAGAACGGCGTCTCCGGCTCACGGGGGAACAAGCCGGAGACGCCGTGTCTGTGGTTGCGGATTCAACTGATTTCCGCGACAGGCTGAACTTAGATCCTGGCGACGTCGCAGGTCAAGAGTGGTTCAAACGGTTCACTCAGGGTGTCCCCGACGATCCGCCCGGTGATCCCGTCGACCCGCAGCGAGGCGGACGGACGGCTCGGATCGGCGGCGAAGTGCGCCCGTTCCGCGACCGCCCAACCCGCCCAGAACTCGGCCAGTTCCGGACCGTCCCGCAGCTCTCCGCGGGCCCGCGCCGCCGCCGCGTCCAGCTCCATCCACAGCAGCGCCGCCAGCGCCGGACGCACCGCCCGCCGGCCCGCGCCCACTCCCTCCAGCAGCACCACGGGGGCCGGCGGCACCGTCACCACGTCGTCGAACTCCCGTGCCGTCCAGTCGTACACGCCGTGCCGGGCCGACTCGCCCCGCCCCAGCGGCTCCAGCACCTGGGCGCGCAGCCGGTCCACCCAGCCGAACGGTTCCCGATGGGTCGCCAGATCGTCCAGGTGCACCACCGGTGCGCCGCCCAGCGCCGCCGCCAGCCGGCCGGCGAAGGTGGTCTTGCCGGAACCGGCGTGCCCGTCCACCGCGACCAGTCGCACCGGGCCCAGCGACGGCGGCAGCGCGAGCAGGCCCGCGGCCAGCGCGGACAGGTCGGGGAAGGCATCGGTCATCCGGCCAGCCTACGTGGCCGGGCGGGGGGCTCCCGGAGGGCACCGGAGCCGCGGCGCCCTCGACGGGAACGGGCGGGTCAGGCCGCCCGGCGGTCGCGCTGCGCGGGCACCAGGGCGCGCACCGCGCGGTGGGCGCCCGCGTGCGAGAACGGCTGGGTGCGCCAGTCCAGCGCCGTCGGCAGCGCCACCAGGTTCTCGACGGCGCCCTGCTCGGGCTGCTCCACGCTCTCCGGCAGGTCGGCCGTCGGCGCGCCGGTGCCCCGGCAGATCGCCGATTGGAAGGGGTTCCACGCGGAGGGCAGCACCGCGTGCTGCGGCAGGCTCTCCTCGTCCCCGATCAGGGCGATCGGGCGGTCGCAGGCCGGGCAGTGCACCCGCACGATGTCCCAGTTGTCGGCCGCGCCCGGGTCCGTCCCGAAGGGCGGCTCGGACGCGACGGGTTCGTCCTCGACGTCGGGACGCTGGTCGGTGGAAGGCATCTGATCCCCCTCGGATCGGGCCGGAATCACTCGTTGACCGGGCCACCAGCAGCACTTCCCGCTGACGACGCGTCATAACCCTGCGCTCCGGCGCACGGTGATGCACCAAGTGTGTTCCTCGCCACATTCCGTTGGCATGTGCCCCCCGAATGCGCCCCCAGCGAGCTGTCTGCACAGCCCGGCCGTCCATCGAGTAGGTTGACGCCTTGTGGAGGAACTCGACCAGCGCATCGTCCAGCTGCTGCTGCAGGACGGACGGATGAGCTACACCGACCTGGGCAAGGCCACCGGCCTGTCCACCTCGGCCGTGCACCAGCGGGTGCGCCGCCTCGAACAGCGCGGCGTCATCCGCGGCTACACCGCCATCGTCGACCCCGAGGCGGTCGATCTGGCGCTCACCGCGTTCATCTCCGTCAAGCCGTTCGACCCCAGCGCCCCCGACGACACCCCCGAACGCCTGGTCGCCCTCCCCGAGATCGAGGCCTGCCACAGCGTCGCCGGCGACGAGAACTACATCCTCAAGGTCCGCGTCCCCGGCCCCGGCGACCTGGAGGACCTGCTCGCCCGGATCCGCTCCGCCGCCGGCGTGTCCACCCGCACCACCGTCGTCCTCTCCACCCCGTACGAGGCCCGCCCCCCGAAGCTCTGACCCCCCGACTGTGCAATCGGCCAGGATGCGAGACTGGTCGCCATGACCGAACGCACCGACCGGACCGTCCTGCTGCGCGGCGGCAACGTCTACAGCCCCGCCGACCCCTTCGCCACCGCCATGCTGGTCGAGGGCGAACACATCGCCTGGGTCGGCAGCGACGGAGCCGCCGAGGCCTACGCCGACGTCGCCGACGAGATCGTCGACCTGCAGGGCGCCCTGGTCACCCCCGCGTTCGTCGACGCCCACGTGCACGCCACCTCCACCGGCCTCGCCCTGACCGGCCTCGACCTCACCGCCGGCACCTCGCTCGCCGAAACGCTCGCCGCGATCGCCGAGTTCACCGCCGGCGGCGCCGACGGCGTCCTGCTCGGCCACGGCTGGGACGAGACCCGCTGGCCCGAGCGCCGCGCCCCCTCGCTCGCCGAACTCGACGCCGCCGCCGGCGGGGCCGCGCTCTACCTGTCCCGCACCGACGTCCACTCCGGCCTCGCCACCAGCGCCCTGCGCGCCCTCGTCCCGGCACTGGCCGACTGCGCCGGGTACTCCGCCGACGGCCCGCTCACCCAGGACGCCCACCACGCCGTCCGCCGCGCCGCGCTCGCCCACCTCACGCCCGCCCAGCGCCGCGACGCCCAGCTCGCCACGCTGCGCCGCGCCGCCGAACTCGGCATCGGCGCGCTGCACGAGTGCGCCGGCCCCGACATCTCCTCCGTCGAGGACCTCGCCGCGCTGCTCGCCCTCGCCGCCGAGACCCCCGGCCCCGAGGTGTTCGGCTACTGGGGCGAGCTCGGCGCCGCGGGCGTCGAGACCGCCAAGCGGCTCGGCGCGGTCGGCGCCGGCGGCGACCTGTTCGTCGACGGCGCGCTCGGCTCGCACACCGCCTGCCTGCACGAGGACTACGCCGACACCGGCCACACCGGCGTCGCCTACCTGACGGCCGGGCAGATCGCCGAGCACGTCGCCGCCTGCACCGAGGCCGGCCTGCAGGCCGGGTTCCACGCGATCGGCGACGCCGCGATCACCGCCGTCGTCGAAGGCGTCCGCGCCGCCGGCGACGAGCTCGGCGCCGAACGGGTCAAGGCGATGCGGCACCGCGTCGAGCACGCCGAGGCGCTCACCCCGGAGACCCTCGCCGCGTTCGCCGAACTCGGCCTGACCGCCTCCGTCCAGCCCGCCTTCGACGCCGCCTGGGGCGGCCCCGACGGCATGTACGTCGAACGCCTCGGCGCCGACCGCGCCGCGCAGCTCAACCCGTTCGCCGCGATGCTGCGGGCCGGCATCCCGCTGGCCTTCGGCTCCGACGCGCCCGTCACCCCGCTCGACCCGTGGGGCACCGTCCGCGCCGCCGCGTTCCACCGCACCCCCGAGCACCGGATCTCGGTGCGCGCCGCGTTCACCGCCCACACCCGCGGCGGCCACCGCGCCCTCGGCCACGACGCCGACGGCGTCCTGGTGCCCGGCGCGATCGCCTCCTACGCGGTCTGGGCCACCACCGAGCTGGTCGTCCAGGCCCCCGACAACCGCATCGCCGGCTGGTCCACCGACCCCCGCTCCGGCACCCCCGGCCTCCCCGACCTAACCCCCGGCGAACCCCTCCCCACCTGCCTGCGCACCGTCGTCCGGGGCCGGACGGTCCACACCCACCAGGGCCAGCAGACCGTCTCTTCGGGTGAGGTACCTTTCGGGGGACGTCGTACGAAGTAGAGAGATGGTGCGCAGGTGGCACTGCCCGTTTCGCAGGAGCACCCCGTGACCGAGGGGCAGGCGGACAGCGCGCCGCAGCGCCCCGGCCGCGGGGGATGGTGGGCCCGGACGGGGCTGGCCGCGGTGTGCGGGACGGCGATGGCGTTCGCCTTCCCGCCGTACGACGTGTGGCCGCTGTCGATCCTCGGGGTGGCGGCGCTGACGCTGCTGACCCGGGGGCGGCGGGCCCGGCACGGGGCCTGGCTGGGCTTCGTGTTCGGAGTGCCGTTCTTCGTGGTGCTGCTGTCCTGGCTGCGGGTGGTGGGCTGGGACGGCGTGATCGGCCTGTCGGCGATCGAAGCGCTGTTCCTCGCGCTGATGGGCGCGGGCCTGGCGCTGACCTCGAAGCTGCGCGGCTGGCCGCTGTGGGCCGCGATGCTCTGGGTTACCCAGGAGTGGGCCCGTGACCGGCTGCCGTTCGGCGGCTTCCCCTGGGGCCGCCTGGCGTTCGCCAACACCGCCAGCCCGTTCACGCCGCTCGCCGCGCTCGGCGGTGCCCCGCTGGTGACCTTCGCGGTGGCCGGCTGCGGCACGCTGCTCGCCTGGGCGGCGCTGTGCGTGCTGCGGGCCCGCCGGGCCGGCACCGCCGTGCTGCCGTGGCGCACCGTCGCGGGCGGCCTGGCGGCCGTCGCGCTGGTGCTGATCGGCTATGTCGTGCCGGTGCCGACCGCGGCCGCCGACACCGTGAAGGTCGCGATCGTCCAGGGCAACGTGGACCGGCCCGGCATGGACTTCCTGGGCCGGCCGATGCTGGTGCTCAACAACCACGCCAAGACCACCGAGCAGCTCGCCGCGGACGTCGCCGCCGGCCGGGTGCCCAAGCCCGACGTGGTGATCTGGCCGGAGAACGCCTCCGACCTCGACCCGTTCACCGACCCGGCGGCCTACGCCCGGATCGACGAGGCCGTGAAGAGCATCGGCGTCCCCACCCTGGTCGGCGCCCTGGTCGACGGACCGGACCAGCAGCACGTGCGCAACGAGGGCATCGTGTGGGACCCGACGACCGGCCCGGGGGAGTCCTACACCAAGCAGCACCCGGTGCCGTTCGGCGAGTACGTGCCGTTCCGCGCCGAACTGTCCAAGGTGATCACCCGCCTGCAGCGGGTCGCCCGCGACTTCTACCCCGGCACCGGCAGCGGCGTCATGCACCTCGGCCCGGCCCGGATCGGCGACGTGATCTGCTTCGAGGTGGCGTACGACGAGATCGTCCGCGACACCGTCAACCAGGGCGGCCGGGTGCTGGTCGTCCAGACCAACAACGCCACCTACAACCGGACCGGCCAGACCGAGCAGCAGCTGGCGATGTCCCGACTGCGCGCCGTCGAGCACGGCCGGGCCGTGCTGATCGCGGCCACCAGCGGCGTCAGCGCCGTGATCACCCCGGACGGCGAGGTCCAGCAGCGCACCGCGGAGCTCGACCAGGAGGTCCTCAACGCCGTGGTCCCGCTGCGCGACGGCCAGACCATCGCCGACAAGGTCGGCGCCGGCCCCGAATGGATCCTCGCCCTCGGCGGCCTGCTGGCCTGCGCCTTCGCCGCCGCGACGGGCCTCCAGCGCCGCCGGGCGGCCAAGCAGGCCTGAGCGGGCGGCGGGGCACGGAGGGTCGCCGGGCGAGGGCGGGAGGTTCGTCGCGGCGGCCTGCCGGCTCCGGTTTTGCGGCCTCGGGTCGTCATGCGGGTCCGAGGTCAGGTGGTGGGGTCGGGGGCAGGGGAGTGTGCGGCCGGGGCGGGCCCTTGCCTCCGTCCGGCGTGCGGCCAGGCATCCCTGGGCCTGAGGTAGGCCTGAGCGGTCGGCAGGACGCGTCACGGCCTGGGCGGCGGGGCACGGAGGGTCGCCGGGCGAGGGCGGGAGGTTCGCGCTCGGTGGCCTGCCGGCTCCGGTTTTGCGGCCTCGGGTCGTCATGCGGGTCCGAGGTCAGGTGGTGGGGTCGGGGGCCGCGGCGTGTGCGGCCGGAGCGGGCGCTTGCCTTCGTCCGGCGTGCGGCCTCGCGGTGGGCGGGCAGGCATCCTTGACGCAGGCCCGACACCGAGTAGCCGAGCAGGCCCGGGCGAGCGGCGGGACGCGTCACGGCCTAGGCGGCGGAGCGCGGAGCGTCGCCTGGGCGAGGGCGGGAGGTTCGCGCTCGGTGGCCTGTTGGTCTTCGCGACGGGCCTGCTGCGTCGTCGGGCGGCCAAGCGGGTCTGAGTGGTCGGGCAGGTCGCGTCACGGCCCGGGCGGAGGAGTGCGGAGGGCCGCCGGGCGAGGGTGGGAGGTTCGTGCTCGGCGGCCCGTCGTCGGCCTTCGGCTTCGCGGGTCCGAGGTCGGGCAGTGGGGCTGTGGGCAACGGAGCGTAGGGCCGGAGCGGGTCCCTGCCGCTGCCCGGCCTGCCGCCTCGCGGTGGGCGGGCAGGCATCCCTGAGGCAGGTCCGACACCGAGTAGCCGAGCAGGCCCGGGCGGGCGGTGGGGCGGGCGACGGGCCCGTGCGGCGGAACACGCAGGCCCGGTGGGCCGTTGTCCAGGGTGGTGCCGTGAATGCGGCCGGAGTCGCCGGTCGTCGCTGAGAGCACCGCGATGGAGTGGATCCGTACCGTGTCCCAGCAAGCAACCCCGGCCCGTCCGACCCGGCGTGGGCGTCTTGCCCGGATCGTGCCGCTGTTGATCGCCGTCTGGCTGGTGCTGGAGATCTGGCTGGTCACCGTGGTGGCCGGCTGGGTGGGCTGGTTCCTGACGTTGGTGCTGTTGCTGGCCGGGGTGTTCCTGGGCGGCACGGTGATCAAGCGCGCCGGGGCGCGGGCGTTCCGCGCGGCCGTCGAGCTGTCCAAGGACCCGCAGTCCGCGCAGCCGCAGACCGGCACCTCGATGACGGTGCTGGCCGGTGTGCTGCTGATCCTGCCGGGCTTCCTGTCGGACCTGCTGGCCGCCACCCTGCTGCTCCCGCCGACCCGCGCCGTGTGGCGCGCCGTCGCCCGCCGGCTCACCGGCAGCGTGCTGCGCTCCACCGCCCCGGTCGGCGCGGACCGGTTCGCCGACGCGATGCGCCTGCAGGAGCAGCTGCGCATCCACCGCCCGGACGGCAAGATCGTCCAGGGCGAGGTCGTCGACCCGCCGGCCGGCCCGAAGGGGCCGGACACCGAGTACCGGCCGCCGATCGCCCCGTGACCCGCTCCTGATCCCGACAGCGGGCAACAGCAGGCAACGCCGAAGGGCCCCGGAACTTCCGGGGCCCTTCGGCAGTGGTGCGGGTTTCGGTCCGTCAGGCGGACTTGCGGGAATCCCGCGGGTGGACCGCCAGGTTCATCCCGCCGGAGCGGAGGACGGCCAGGCGCTCGGCCAGGACCTCCTCGAGCTCTTCGCGGGTCCGGCGCTCCATCAGCATGTCCCAGTGGGTACGTGTGGGCTTGGTCTTCTTCTCCTCAGGCTCGTCGCCGTCGAGGAGTGCGGCCTCCTGGCCACAGAAACGGCACTCCCACACCACGGGGATCTCCGCCTCGACCGAGAACGGAACCTCGAAGCGGTGTCCGTTCTGACATGCGTATTCGACGGTCTGGCGCGGTGCCAGATCAATGCCGCGGTCGGTCTCGTAGCTGGTCGCCCCGAGTCGCGTGCCGCGGAGAGCTCGCTCGCTCATGAATCGTGCCTCCCGGGCTTCTTGCCCACAGGACTAGTGGTCGCTGTCTTCGTCGATGGGTCCAACGCCCGACCTCCGACGAAGATTCCCGTCCGGGACATACGTCGCCTGTCGTGCCGCCCCTGTTTGTACCCATGGTCGCCCGATTTGTCACATCTGAGCGGTGATATCACCCGGCGTGTCACATTTTGTGCACTTCTGGTCGGCGCGCGCAGAGCGTTCGAAGAGATGGTCGAGGGAAGGTCGAGGAAAGGTCGAGGGCGGGTCGTCAGGCCATCCCGGGCTGCGCGGGGGCGTGGTCCTTGGTCAGCCGGACCTCGGCCCGCTCCGGCTCGGCCCCGGCGGCCTCCGACCCCGTGACCTCCGCTCCGGCGGACGGGGACTCCTCGGTGCGGGTGTCGCGGTGCGGCAGCAGCGCGACCACCGCCTCGCGCAGCGCCTGCGGGGCCTCCTCGTCGAGCGGGTCCACCGTGACCGGGACCTGCACCCGGACGGGGGCCGCGGTGCCGATCCGGGCGTAGCCGCGGCCGGGCGGGGTGTGCGCGGCGGGCGCGATGTCCAGCGGGACGCCCAGCCCGGCCGAGCCGGACTCGGAGGTGATCGGACCGAGCACCACCCGGGCCCGGGTGCAGGCGTGCACGGTGGCGGCGATCCGGTGGCGGGCCTCCAGGTCGTCGACGAACACCACCGTGACGCGCGCCGACCGGCCGTGCCGCAGCGGCACCTCCAGCAGCTCCTGCGGGTCGGTGCGGCCCTCGGCGTGGGCGAGCTCGGACAGCTCGGTGAGGTGGTCCAGCAGGATCCACAGCGGCCGGGTGACGTCGGCCGGCGCGGCCACCCCGTGGTGGCGGGCCGCGTTCAGTGCGATCAGCCGGCGCTCGGTCTCCTTCGCCACCCAGTCCAGCGCGGCCAGCGCCCCGTGCAGGCTGGTCTCCACGGTGTACACGCCGGGACGGTTCACCAGGCAGGCGTGCTCGCCGGTGCTCGCCCCGTCGACCACCACCAGGTCGCCGTGCGGCAGCGCCTGCAGGGCGATCGAGCGCAGCAGCGTCGAGGTGCCGTACCCGGCGGCGCCGAGGGCCAGCAGGTGCGGTTCGCCGGAGCGCGGGCCGACCCGCCACACCACCGGCGGCTGCTGCTCGGTGGCCCCGCCCTGCTCGACCGGGATGGTGCGGTTGCTGCCCGCGCCGTCGGTGAAGCCGAGCACGATCTCGCCCGGCGCGGTGACGAACCGCTGCGCCACGATGTCGGCGGGCAGCGGGGCGAGCGCGCTCACCCGCAGCCGGTTGATCTCCTCGTCCCAGTCGAAGCGGTACTCCCGGGAGCGGCCGGCCTTGCCCTGCACGACCTGCTCGATCCGGGCCCGGGCGGCGGGCTCGGTGTCGGTGAAGTACGCCGGGTAGGAGATCTCCAGCGCGGTGAGGCGGCCGTCCGGGTCGAACTCCCAGCCGGAGAACGCCGCCCGCCACTCGCCGTCCAGCCGGTACAGCGCGAACGGCTCGTCGATCCCGCCGAGGTACGGGGTGAGCGCCGCGTACAGCGCGGTCAGCTTGGTGTCGGCGAGGTCCGCCTCCGGCTCGGGTTCGGACTTGGGGCCGCGGCCGGCCCAGGCGGCCGAGGCGACCAGGGCGACGAGCGCCATCAGCGGGCCGTGCGGCAGGAGGAAGACGCCGATCGTGACGGCCGCGCCGACCAGCAGCGTCGGGCCGCGGCGCTCCTTCGGGGTGGCCGCCCAGCGGGCCTTGGTCCAGTCGGCGTGGCGGCGCAGGCCGCGGCCGATCACGGTCAGCGGCGCGAACACGTCGGCGGCGTGGTCGCCGGCGGTGCGGGCGAGGTCGCGGCCCCGGTGGAAGTGGCGGGTGAAGGACATGCGGGCTCCGGTGGCGGGATGGGGTGGTGGCGGTGGGTCGGGCGGGGTCGGCCCGGGTCGGCGAACGGCCCGGGGCGGTGGGACCTCCGCGCCCGGGCCGCCGGGAGCCGGGACGGTTCAGAACTTCAGGCCGCCGATCAGGCTGGCCAGGCTCGCGCCGCCCGCCTGGATGCTCGGGGCGATCGAGGAGCCCGCGACGTAGAAGCCGAACAGCGCGCACACCAGGGCATGCGAGATCTTCAGCCCGTCCCGGCGGAAGAACAGGAAGGCGATGACGCCGAACAGCACGATGCCGGAGATGGAGAGAATCACGGGACGCTCCTCACAAAGGGCGGGGACAGTGTGACAGAAAGTGCCTTTATGGTGACAAAAAGTAATAGATGATGGTGTGCGGCAAACGGGTGGACCTCACCGGGCCGCCCGCCGCGACCGCGTCCCGCCCGCCCGGAGATCGCCCGAACGGCCGTCCGGAACCGCGCCCCGAGTGGCGTCCGCTACCGTTCGCGCATGACCGACCACACTCCGCCCGACCCCGAGGTCGTCGCCCTCGCCGGCCGCCTGTTCGACGCCGCCCGCACCGGCGACACCACGCTGCTGGCTGCCCACCTCGACGCCGGCGTCCCCGCCGACCTCACCAACGACCGCGGCGACACCCTGCTGATGCTCGCCGCCTACCACGGCCACGCCGCCACCGTCACCGCACTGCTGGAACGCGGCGCCGAACCCGATCGGGCCAACGACCGCGCCCAGACCCCGCTGGCCGGCGCCGTCTTCAAGGGCGCCACCGAGGTCGTCGACGCCCTGCTCGCCCACGGCGCCGACCCGCACGCCGGCGCGCCCTCCGCGCTCGACGCCGCCCGACTGTTCGGCAAGAGCGATCTGGTCGCCCGCCTCACGGCCGCCCGATAGCGGCCCGTACCCTTGACCGACATGGAGATCCGCACCACCGGCTTCGGACACCCCGACGCCCAGCAGCTCGCCGCCGACGTCCAGCAGGAGTACGTCCTGCGCTACGGCGACGGCGACCAGACCGCCATGCACACCGACCACTTCGACCCGCCCGCCGGGCTGTTCGTGATCGGCTACCAGGACGGCGAGCCGGTGGCCTGCGGCGGCTGGCGGGTCAAGGAGCGCGACGCGGACGGCCTGCGCGACGGCGACGCCGAACTCAAGCGGATGTACGTCGTCCCCGCCGCTCGCGGCAAGGGCTACGCCCGCACCCTGCTGCGGCACCTCGAAGCCGCAGCGATCGCCGCCGGCCGCACCCGGCTGGTGCTGGAGACCGGCACCCTGCAGCCGGAGGCCGTCGGACTGTACGCCTCCGAGGGCTACGCCGAGATCCGCAAGTTCGGCTTCTACAAGGACCACGAGCTCAGCATCTGCATGGGCAAGGAGCTCGGCGCGCTGTAACTTTCGCACCCGCCGGTCCGGTTGGAGCGGCCGTCGACCCGTGATCCGCGGGCGGCGGCCGCTCCGCCGTTCTCCCGGCCCGCCGCAGGTCGGGGCTCGGACGGGGCTGTGTTCCACCGAACTTCCCTGTGCGTCAAGCCCGTTGACGCTGCCGACCGGTGCCGCGGCGGTCCGTTGCCCGGCGAGCGCACCCGACCGTACGGTCCGTCCACCCACCCACCCCCGGAAGGACGAACCATGGCTGCACAGTTGCGCGCAGCACACCGGCGCGGGCGCGCCCTCGCGGCGCTCGCCGTCGCCGCCGCCGGCGGACTGCTGGCCGCCGCCACCCTCGGCAGCGGCCCCGCCGGAGCCGCCGGCGGCACCCTGCACGACCTCGCCGAGGCCAAGGGCCGCTACTTCGGCACCGCCCTCACCCAGTCCAACCTGAGCAACTCCACGCTCACCGCCGTCGCCGGCGCCCAGTTCGACATGGTCACCCCCGGCAACGAGATGAAGTGGGACACCACCCAACCCTCCGCCACCACCTTCAACTTCGGCCCCGGCGACCAGATCGTCTCCTTCGCCAAGGCCCACAGCATGCGGGTGCGCGGCCACACCCTGGTCTGGCACAGCCAACTGCCGTCCTGGGTCAGCAGCCTGCCCACCGCCCAGGTGCAGGCCGCGATGGAGAACCACGTCACCACCCAGGCCACCCACTACAAGGGCCAGGTCTACTCCTGGGACGTCGTCAACGAGCCCTTCAACGAGGACGGTTCGCTGCGCACCAGCGCCTTCTACAACGCCATGGGCAGCGGCTACATCGCGGACGCGCTGCGCACCGCGCACGCCGCCGACCCGAACGCCAAGCTCTACCTGAACGACTACAACATCGAAGGCGTCAACGCGAAGAGCGACGCCATGTACCAGCTGGTCTCCTCGCTCAAGTCGCAGGGCGTGCCGATCGACGGCGTCGGCCTGGAGAGCCACTTCATCGTCGGCCAGATCCCGAGCACCATGAAGGCCAACATCCAGCGCTTCGCCGCGCTCGGCCTGGACGTCGCCGTCACCGAACTCGACGACCGGATGCAGGTGCCCGCGAGCGCCGCGAACCTGGCCCAGCAGGCCACCGACTACGCTGCGGTGATCGCCAACTGCCTGGCCGTCAGCGGCTGCGTGGGCATCTCCCAGTGGGGCGTCGGCGACGCCGACTCGTGGATCCCCGGCGCGTTCGGCGGCTACGGCGCCGCCACCATGTACGACGACAACTACCAGCCGAAGGCCTCCTACCGCTCGGCCGTCACCGCGCTCGGCGGCACCGCGGGCTCGCCCTCGCCGTCCTCGTCCCCGTCGTCCTCCTCCTCGCCGTCCACGCCGCCGACCGGCTCCGGGTGCCGGGTCAGCACCCAGATCAACGCCTGGGCCACCGGCCTGACCGAGAACGTCACCGTCACCAACACCGGCGGCAGCGCCGTCAACGGCTGGTCGGTCAAGTTCACGCTGCCCGGCGGACAGACCGTCACCAGCGCCTGGAACGCCGCCGTCAGCCCCGCGAGCGGGCAGGTCACCGCCACCGACCTGGCCTACAACGCGGCCATCCCGGCGGGCGGGTCCACCGGCTTCGGGTTCAACGCCAACCACACCGGCAACCCGGCCGCCGCGACCGGCTTCTCGCTCAACGGAGTGGCCTGCACGGTCGGTTGATCCCGGGTCGGGCCGCAGTCGGCCGCGCCGCGCCCGTCCGAACGGAAACCTCCTCGCGAGGGCGGGAGCGGTGCGGCATCCTGACGGACGATGAACGAGAACACCGGAAACAGCGAAGCGATCGAGGAAGAGGTCGGGCGGATCGCCGCCCGGCTCGCCCGGATCGACGGCATCGTCGGCGTCTGCCTCGGCGGCAGCCGGGCCCGCGGGGCGCACGTCGACGGCTCCGACTACGACCTCGGCCTGTACTACCGGGCCGGCGAACTCGACACCGCCGCATTGCGCGCCCTCGCCGCCGAACTCTGCGGCCACCCCGTCGAGGTGACCGAACCCGGCGGCTGGGGACCGTGGGTGGACGGCGGCGCCTGGCTCGATCTCGGCCCGGCCCGCGTCGACTGGATCTACCGGGACATCGCCCGGGTCCGCCACTACGCCGTCGAGGCCCGGGCCGGCCGCTACCTCGCCGGCCGGCAGGCCGGGCACCCGTACGGGGTGCCGTCCTACGCGTACGTCGGCGAGCTGGCGCTGGGGCGGGTGCTCGCCGACCCGGACGGCGCGCTGGCCTCGCTCCGGGCCGAAGTGCGGGAATTCCCGGTCGAGTTGGCGAAGCGTCTGGAGGCGGACGCCGCATGGGAGGCGCCGTTCGCGCTGGCGGTCGCCCGCAAGGGCGCGCGGCGCGGCGACGCCGGCCACGTGCAGGGCTGCCTGTTCCGGGCGGTCGGGCTGCTGGTGCACGCGCTGCACGCCCGGGCCGGGCGATGGCTGGTCAACGAGCAGGGCGCGATCGCCTCGGCCGGCCGACTCGCCTGTGCACCACCGGACTTCGAGCGTCGGGCGCAGGCCCTGTTCGCTCCCGGCGCCGTCGACCCGGCCGCGCTCGGCGCGGTGCTGGACGCGGCGGAGGCATTGGCGGCCGAGGTGCTGGCCGGAGCGGAGGTCCGACATGGCTGATTTCGTCGAACTGACCACCCCCCGCCTGCTGTTGCGCCAGTGGAAGGACAGCGATCTGGACCGCTGGGCGGAGCTGAACGCCGACCCCGAGGTGCGCCGCCACTTCGGCAGTCTGCTGACCCGCGCCGACTCGGCCGGCTCCCTGGCGGCCTTCCGGGCGGAGCTCGCCGACCGCGGCTGGGGCTGGTGGGCCGTCCAACTCCGCGACGGAGGACGGTTCCTGGGCTTCGCCGGGCTCGATCCCGTGGACGAGGAGGCGCCCGTCGATGGCGTCGAGGCCGGCTGGCGCCTGCACCGCGACGCCTGGGGCCACGGCTACGCCACCGAGGCGGCGCGGGCCGTACTCCGGTACGGCTTCCAGGAGTTGGCGCTGCCGGAGGTCCTGGCCCTGATCGCGGCGGGGAACACCCCGTCGCGCGCCGTGGCGGAACGCCTCGGCATGACGCACGACCCGTCGGCGGACTTCGACGACCTGACCCTGCCGCCGGGCCCGCACCGCCGGACGGTGGTGTACCGGCTGAGGCCGAGCGCAGGTTAGAGCACCGCCGCCCAGAAGGACGCCTCGTACGCCTGCATCAGGTGGGCGGCGTGCCGGGCGTCCTCGGCGGACTCGCCTTCGTCGAGGGCGTGTTGGAGGAGTCCGAGGGCGGTGGGCTCGAAGTCCGGGGGCAGGGTGGCGAAGAAGCGGAAGAAGGCGGTCGCCTCGGCGGAGAGCCCGTAGCGGCGGGGGAGGGCGCCGGCGAGACGGCCGCAGTAGCCGCCCCAGAAGCCGAAGTTGGCGAGCAGGGCGAGGACGGTCTCGGCAATCGTGCCGAACTGCGCCAGCCAGGCGAGGTGGTGCGGGTAGGTCTGGGCAGCCGCGCGGGGGCGGTAGGCGGCCAGGTCGGCGGGGGAGAGGCCGACGGCGGCGGCGAACGGCGGCAGCAGGTCGAGCGCCTGGCCCTCGCCCTGGGAGAGCCCGAGGAAGAACGGGGCGGCGGTCGGGCCGGAGTCCGCGAAGCGGGCGGCGAGCAGGGCGAACGAGCGGCGGTCGCTGCGGATGATCCGGTCCTCCTCCCCGGCGATCCGCTGCAGCGCCCCGACCGGTGCGGTGCCCGCCTCCACCCGCTCGACCAGGCGGTTGTGCGCGGCGGCCGGGGCCAACTCGGCGACGGTGCGTTCGTACAGTTCGCGTGCGCTGGTCAACGGGGTACCTCCGGCGCGCGAGCGGCAGGGCCGCTGCTGACGGCTGCGGGCACCGCCCATGCTAGGGGCGGGCGCCCGCAGCCGCCGGAGTGCCACACCGGCGGTGCTTCAGCAGGGTCAGGCAGGCACCCGGACGAAGGTGCCGACGATGCTGGTCGCCCCGAGGACGTACGGCTCGATGGCGGCCGTGACCTGCTCGTACGTCAGGCCCGCGGACGGGAGGGCGGGCGTGGAGAGCGCGTAGAGCGTGAACACGTAGTGGTGCGGCTGACCGGTCGCGGGCGGGCACGGACCGCCCCAGCCGACCACCGGCCTGCCGTAGACGTCGAAGCTGTTGGCGCCCTGGGTGAACTGGAGGGCGCCGTGGCCGTCGATCCGGTGGGTCGAGCCCGGGATGTCGTACAGCACCCAGTGGTGCCAGCCGCCGGCCAGCGGGGCGTCCGGGTCGTTCACCAGCAGCGCGTAACCGGCCGTGCCGGCCGGGGCGTTGCGCCAGTTCAGCTGGGGCGCGAGGTTCTTGCCGTGGCACGACGCGCCCTCGGAGCCCGGCCCGCCGAACTCCGTCCACGCCGGCAGCTTGCCGCCGTCGCGGAAGTCCGGACTGGTCAGGGTGAACGGCGTGAGACGGTCCTTCGAGGCGGCGTCCGCGGTGCTCGCGGGCGCGGCGGCGGTGAGCGTGCAGCTGACGGCCAGCGCGGCGGCGGCGACGGCCGCCGTCCGGAGCGCGGGCAGGCGAGAGATGATCAACTTGACCCCCGTGTCGTTGATGTGACGCCCCGTCGGAAAAGACCGGGCGGCGGCCGTCAGCTAAGCCGCCGAACGGCGGAGGGTCAAGAGTTTGCACACCGATTTCCGGCGTCCCGCGCGCACGGGGTGACCGACCGCGGCGGTGCTCAGGCGTCGGCGTCGTCCGCCGGATCCTTCCGGGGCGGCGGGTTCTGGCCGATCAGGTCGAGCAGCCCCGGGAAGCGTGCCTCCAGGTCCTGCCGGCGCAGGTGCGCCTTGCGGCTGTTGCCCCGGTTGATCTGCTGGACCAGCCCGGATTCGCGCAGGACGCGGAAGTGGTGGCTGAGCGTGGACTTCGAGACCCCGAGCTCGAAGGACAGGCAGGTCCGCTCGGTGCCCTCCGGCAGTTCCGCGAACTCCTGGACGACCCGGTACCGCAAGGGGTCCGACAGGGCGTTCAGGACCGCCGTGAGCTCCATCTCGTCCCGGCTCGGGTGACCTTCCGCGTCGACCATCTCTCCGTCTTTCCCGTCGCTCGCCCGCCGCAGTCGCGGGTCAGGTTCGACTTGCATGATACCTCTGCTTCCTGTCAGTCTCAGGTTCGACAAAAACCGAACCTGAGGTTCGGGGTCCTCGGAGTCCTCCGGAACGGGAGCATCCTCAACCATGGCTGCACAGACCGAAGTTCCCCTCGTCGGGGAAGGCGCCGGACCTCAGGGGTCGGGGCGCCGACGGCAGACGTTGATCCTGGTCGCCGTCCTGCTGGCCGTCCTCGTCGTCCCCATGTCCATCTCCGGCACCGGTGTGGCGCTGCCGTACATCGGCTCCGACCTCGACGCCGGCCTGGTGCCCCTGCAGTGGGTCGTCAACGCCTTCAACGTGGCGTTCGCCTGCTTCACCCTCGCCTGGGGATCCGTCGCCGACATCATCGGCCGCGTCCGCGCCTTCGCCCTCGGCGCCACGATCTACGCGGCCGCCTCGCTGGTCAGCGTGTTCGCCGGCAACGTGATCCTGCTGGACGCCGCCCGCGCCCTGGCCGGCATCGGCGGCGCCGCGATCTTCGCCTGCGGCGCCGCGCTGCTGTCCACCGTCTTCGAAGGTCCCGCCCGCGGCCGGGCGTTCGCGCTCTTCGGCACCGTCGCCGGCGTCGGCGTCTCCTTCGGCCCGTCGCTCTCCGGCGTGCTGATCGAGAGCGCCGGCTGGCGCTGGGTGTTCGCCGTGCACGCGATCGTGCCCGCCCTGGTCCTGCTCGCCGTCCCGACCATGCGCCGCGCCGTTCGGGAGACCCGCGTCGAAGGCGCGCGCATCGACGTCCGCGGCTCCGCCCTGTTCGTCCTCGCCATGCTGCTGCTCACCACCGGCATCGCCCAGGGCTCGCAGTGGGGCTGGGCGAGCCCGGGCGTGCTCGGCCTGTTCGCCGGCACGATCGCGGTCCTCGCGGTCTTCGCCGCGGTGGAGCAGCGCACGGAGCACCCGATGCTCGACCTGGGCATCGTCACCGACCGCCGGTTCATGGCGCTCTGCCTGGTGCCGGTGGCCGGCTCCTTCGGCTTCGTCACCATGCTGACCTACCTGCCCGGCTACCTCACCGCCGTCGGCGGCTGGTCCAGCGGCGCGGCCGGGGCGACCATGCTGCTGCTGACGGCCCCGATGCTGGTCCTCCCGCTGGTGACCGCCAAGCTCGTCGCCAGGGGCGTCCCCGCGATGCGCATCATCCGCCTGAGCGTGGTCCTCCTGGTGGTCGGCGCCGTCGGCCTCCAGCTCTTCCGGCCCGGGATCGACCTCGGGCTGGTCGCCCTGCCGATGCTGATCACCGGCGCCGGCTTCGCCCTCGCGGCCGGCCTGGTCGACGGCCAGGCCCTGGCGCTCGTCGCCCCGGAACGGGCCGGCATGGCCGCCGGTCTCCTCAACACCCTGCGCCTCGGCAGCGAGGCCGTCGCCGTGGCCGTCTACGGCTCGCTGCTCGCGACCGTCATCAGCGGCAGGACCCGGGACGGCATCGCCGACTTCGCCGACGCCGGCGACCCGACCACCGTCGCCGGCACCGTGGCGAGCGGCAACATCTCCGGCCCGGTCGGACACGTCGCCGAGGCGCGGCGCGGCAGCTTCACCGACCTCCTGGTCCACGCATACGACGGCGCCTTCCACACCGTCCTGTGGGTGCTCGGCGGCATCTGCCTGGCGCTGCTCGCGCTCATCGCGGCCCTGCTTAGGGGCCGCAGGACCGGGCAGGCGGCGGCCGACTGACCCCGATGCCCGACCTGCCCTACGCGGGGTGCGCCGCCTCGACGGCGTCGCGGAGGCGGGCGAGGGTGGCGCGCATGCCGGCGCTGTTGACGGCGGCGCGGTCGGTGGGGCGGGTGCCGGTGAAGACCCGGCCGAGGAATTCGGTCAGGCGGGAGCCGCGTCCGGTGCGCAGGTCCTCCCAGTACTCGGTGACGCGGACGGCGTCGGGCCCCTCCGGTTCGACCAGGTAGCCCCAGGTGGCCACCGGCAGGCCGAATGTGGACACCCGGAAGGCGAACTCCTGCGCGGCCCGGGCGGTGGTGACCCGGCAGTCGGTGAACCACAGGAACAGGCCCTTGCGGTTGAAGCCCAGGAAGCGGGCGCCTTCGGCGACCGGACCGCCGCCGAGCCGCCGGATCGCGATGCACTCGGGGCTCCAGCGGGCCAGGTTCTGCAGGTCCTCGAGGGCGGCGTACACCGCTTCGGCGGACGCGTGCACCGTGACGCTCTCCCGGAGGGTCCATTGACGGGTCACGCGGGCCTCCGCGGCTGGAAGTGACTGGCGAGCAGGGCTGGGCGTCCCGGACTGTAATCGCTCGGCGAAGCGCCTCGCAAGGGGCCAAAACCGGCTCCCGGAACGGCACTTGACGGCCCGTGCGGGGTGTCGCTAGCGTGCGGACGAGACGACCCGTTCCGACCTGCGGCGCGGGTGGCGACGGACGGCGGAGGAATCGATGGCGGCGGAGCCGATCGCGGAGCCGGAGAAGCTGCGGATACCGGTGCCCGGCGCCGAGCCGCTGGCCGCGACGGTGACGGCGCCGGCCGGCCCGCCGTCGGCGGTGCTGGTGCTGTGGCCCGCGCTCGGGGTGCCGGCCGGCTACTACGGGCCGTTCTGCGCCGAGTTGGCCGCCCGCGGGGTGGCCGTCGTCGCGGTCGACCTGCGCGGCCAGGGCGAGAGCGGTCCGCCCGCCGCCCGCCGTTCGACGCACGGCTACCACTCGCTGGCGTCCCGGGACTTCCCGGCGGCGACGGCGGCCGCCCGGGGCCGGTTCGGCCGGGACGTGCCGCTGTTCCTGCTCGGCCACAGCATCGGCGGGCAGAGCGCGGTGCTGGCCGCCGCGCGCGAACCCAAGGCGGTGGACGGCCTGGTGCTGGTCGCGTCCGGCTCGGTGGACTTCCGGGGATTCACCGGCGCCGCCCGCTGGCGGGTGCTGGCCAACACCCAACTCGTCGCCCTGGTCGCCGCCCTGTGGGGCTACTGGCCCGGCGACCGGCTGGGGTTCGGCGGCCGCCAGCCGGCCCGACTGATGCGCGACTGGGCCCGCCTCGGCCGCACCGGCCGCTACGCGCCCACCGGCGCCGACCTCGACTACGAGCAGGCCCTCGCCGCGCTCACCCTCCCGGTGCTCGCCGTCTCCCTCCCCGACGACCACCTCGCCCCCGCCACCGCGGTCGACCGGCTGGTCGCCAAGCTCCCCGCCGCGGACGTGGAGCGCCGGCACCACGTCCCCGCCGAGGGCGAAGCCGCCGACCACGTCCGCTGGGCCCGCTCCGGCGGCGGCATCGCCGAACTGATCACCGGCTGGCTGGCCGGTCGCTGAGCAGAGACACCACGGAGGCGACACACCATGGGGGAGAAGCGCAACCTGCTCCCGCTGTCCGACGAACAGGGCGCTCCCGTCCGGGACCTGGCGGCCCGGGAGCGGATCCTCGCGACCACGCTGCGGGTCCTGTCCCGGGTCGGCTACCCGAAGGCGACGGTCGGCGGCATCGCGCAGGAGGCCGGCGTCGGCAAGGCCACCGTCTACCGCTCCTGGCCGCACAAGGCCGCCCTCACCCTGGACGCCGTCCGCACCCGGCTGCCCGACGTCCCGGTGGACGACCTCGGCGACAGCCCGCGCGAGATCCTCGCCGTGGCCCGAGCGCTGGCCGGCCTCTACGGCGCTCCGCAGGTCCGGGCGATCCTCCCCGCCCTGATCGCGGACGCCGCCACCGACCCCGAACTCGCCCACCGCCTGCGCACCGAACTGATCGAACCCCGCCGCGAACGCTCCGCCACCGTCCTGCGCCGCGCCGTCACCCGAGGCGTCCTCCCCGCCGACACCGACGTCCTCACCCTCCTCGACATGTGGGCCGGCCTGATGCTCTTCCGCGGCCTGCTCCTCGCCGGCGACCTCGACGACCACGCCGTCCACGCCCTGGTCGCGGCCGCCCTGGCCGCCCCGCCGCGAATCCCCTGACGCCCCGACCCCTCGAAACGCCGAAAGGGCCGCCCCCGGGGAGGGGGCGGCCCTGGCGACCGGTCAGATCAGGGTCGACCAGTAGTACCAGAATCGGGTCAGGATCATCAGGGCTATCGCCAGGTAGACGGCGAGCGGGACGAGCCACTGGTGGCGGAGGGCGGCCAGCCGGCGGAGGGCGGGTGGGGCGGGGAGGACGCCGGTGCGGATGTTGTGGACGGTGGTGGACCAGAAGAGGGTGATGACCACGGCCCAGACCACCATGCAGTACGGGCAGAGGGCGCCGATCTCGTAGAGGGCCTCGTGGATCAGCCAGGCGACGAAGCCGAGGCCGGCGAGGGCGCCGCCCTGGAGGGAGAGCCAGAACCAGCGCCGGTAGGAGGCGCCTGCGAGGAGGCCCGCGCCGATGGCGGCGAGGGCTCCGAACGCGGCCAGGCCGATGACCGGGTTGGGGAACCCGAAGACTTCGGCCTGCTCGGTGCGCATGACCGATCCGCAGCTGATGATCGGGTTGATGTTGCAGTTCGGCTGGTAGGCCGGGTTCTCGATCAGCCGGATCTTGTCCAGGGTGAGCTGGGCGGACGCGGCCAGGCCGATCAGTCCGCTCAGCAGGATCAGCCACGAGAAGCGGCGACTCGCCCCCACCGGGGCGTTCTGGGCCGTGGTCATCGGGTCACCCGCCGATGCTCTGCTTGACCAGCGCGCCGAACTGGTCGCCGGTGAGCGCCTTGCCGTCCTTGCCGATCACGTCCAGCGTCCGGCCGTCGAGCTTGACGGTCGGGGTGCCGGAGACGCCGCTCTTGTTGAAGGCGCTCGCGACCTTGGCGGCCCAGCCCTTGTAGGTGCCCTCGGTGACGGCCTTGGTGAACGCCTCGGTCTTCAGGCCGGGGACCTGGCCGGCGAGGTCCAGGATGTGGTTGACGTCGCCGAACGCGTCCTCGCGCTCGGACGGCTGGTTCGCGTACAGCACGTCGTGGAAGGCCTTGAACTTGTCGACGCCCTCGTTCAGCGCGGCGCCCGCCGCGGCCAGCGCGGTGCGCGAGCCCTTGCCGCCGAGGTTGTTGTCGAGGAATGCGGCCAGGTGGTACTCGATCTTGTACTGGCCCTGGTCGGCGAGTTCCTTCACGGTCGGGCCGGCCGAGGTCTCGAAGGACTCGCAGACCGGGCAGCGGAAGTCCTCGTAGACGGCCAGGGTGTGCGGGGCGTCGGCCTTGCCGTACACGACCACGGTGTTGTCGGGGCCGGAGGCGTTGGCCGGGACGGCGACCGTGCCGCTGCCGGAGTCGGAGTTCTTGGACGCGTTCACCGCGAGGGTGGTGCCGCCGGCGATCACGGCGACGGCCGCGACCACCGAGACGCCGATGGTGAGCGTGCGGCGGCGCTTGGCGCGCAGCGCCTCCGCCTGCTGGGCCTGCTTCAGGCGCTCGCGGGCGGTGACGGTCTTGGCGGACTTGTGGGTGCTGGGCATGGTGATCCGTCTCCTCTGCGCCCCGGGGCGGCGCGACGCGGCCCGGCTCCGGCAGGCAGTCCCACCTGGTCAGGTGGTTCCATCCGGACGGGAGCAGGGGCGGGCGGCCCGGCGGGGTGCGGGGTCGAAAAGAAAGGGGGCAGGGGGCGATGCCCGGAGACGGCCGTGTACGCGTCGTGCGAGGTGACGGGCCGTCAGCAGGCGAAGGCCGGCTGCGGCGGTCCGCGACGCGGGGCGGGGGAGTGGACGGCGTCCTGCGGACGCCGCGGGGCGGGCTCGGCGCCGGCCCGGGGCAGCAGCGCCGCCGGGCAGGCCGGGCGGGCGGCCAGCAGCAGCGAGCGCCAGCAGTGCGGCAGCAGCCGGGCCATGGTGCGCAGTGCCTCGCCGACCCCGTCGAGGGCGGCGTCGGCGAGCCGGAGCCAGGCCGCGGCGGCCAGCGCGACCGCCAGGTGCACGCCCAGCACCAGCAGGCGCAGCGTGCCCGCCGAGTTGTGCGTCCACTGCGCGAAGAGTTCGGAGCCGCTGACCCGGTCGCCGCCGCAGACCAGCAGGTCCACGCCGTGGACGGGCCGGGAACAGGCGTCCTGGCCGAGGTTGAAGGCGGTGTTCAGCAGCAGTTCCACCGGCACCAGCACCGCGGACAGCAGCAGGAAGCGGCGGCGTGCGCCGTCCAGCAGGACCGCGAGCAGGAAGACCGCGACGCAGGCCACGGCGACCAGGGTGAGCGGCAGGGCACGGCCGGTGATCACCACCTGGCCGAACGCGGCCAGCGGCACGGCGAGCGCGGTGAACACCGCGCCCCGCAGGGCTCTGGTCGCGTGAATGCCGGTCATGGCTCCGGAGTATGCCACGCCGAAGGTCCCCCGCACGAGGGGCCGTTCGGCCCCTCACCTGCGGATAAGCCCTGGATAAAGGGGACTTCGGTGAGTGGTGGGCGGCGTCGGGGCGTTCGGCGCCCGCCCCGGGCCGGGGGTGCGGCGTGGGACTTGTCACGTTCCCGCGGTGGCCCGCGCCACACCCCCGGCGGGTCTCACCACAGGTCGACGGCGTGCGCCCGGACCTTGGCCGCGATCCGCTCCAGCACCTCCGCGGCGGGCAGCGGATCGAGCCGGCGGCCGTCGCGCAGCCGCACCGCGAGGGAGCCGTCGGCGGCCTCGCGCGGCCCGAGCACCACCTGGTACGGGGCCAGTCGGGCGTCCCGGACCCGCGCGCCCAACGAGCCGCGGTCCGCCCCCAGCACCTCGGCCCGCAGATCGAGCTCCAGGCAGCGGGCGGCCAGCTCGCGCGCCGCGCCCGCCTGCTCCTCGTCCAGCGGCAGCACCGCCAGCTGCACCGGCGCCAGCCAGGCCGGGAACGCCCCGCCGTGCTGCTCGACCAGGTGCGCCACCGCCCGCTCCACGCTGCCGATGATCGCCCGGTGCACCATCACCGGCCGGTGCCGCGCCCCGTCCGGGCCGATGTAGTGCAGGTCGAACTGCTCGGGCTGGTGGAAGTCGACCTGCACGGTCGACAGGGTCGACTCGCGACCCGCGGCGTCCACCACCTGCACGTCGATCTTCGGCCCGTAGAACGCCGCCTCGCCGACCCCCTCCTCGTACGGCACGCCCAGCTCGTCCAGCACCCGCACCAGCAGCGCGGTCGCCCGCTCCCACAGCTCCGGCCGGGCCACGTACTTGCCGCCGCCGCCCGGCAGCGACAGCCGGTAGCGGGACGGGGCGATGCCCATCGCCCGGTACGCCACCGCGATCAGCTCCAGCGCGCCGCGCGCCTCCTCGGCCACCTGGTCCGGGGTGCAGAAGATGTGCCCGTCGTTCAGCTGGATCGCCCGCACCCTGGTCAGCCCGCCCAGCACCCCGGACCGCTCGGAGCGGTACATGCCGCCCAGCTCGGCCATCCGAAACGGCAGCTCGCGGTAGCTGCGGGAGCGGGAGCGGAACATCACGGCATGGTGCGGACAGAGGCTGGGACGGAGCACCAGCTGGTCGTCCTCGCCCATGGACAGGGGCGGGAACATGTCGTCCCGGTAGTGCGCCCAGTGGCCGGAGAGCTCGTACAGCTCGCGCTTGCCCAGCACCGGCGAGTACACGTGCCGGTAGCCCGCACGCCGCTCCAGGGTGCGGACGAAATCCTCCAGGCCCTGCCGCACCACGGCGCCGTCCGGCAGCCAGAACGGCAGACCCGCGCCGATCAGCGGATCGGTGTCGAACAGGCCCAGCTCGCGGCCCAGCTTGCGATGGTCGAACACGGCGGTCTCCTCACCGGATGGGGGACGAGCCGCCACGGCCGCACATGCGAAAGCCCCGGGCGCTCGGCCCCGGGGCTTGATCAGAACAGCAGTCAGCGCGCCGGGACACTCTCCGGCGTCGTCGTCGGCATCGCAGCGCGCTTCATGCCCCGGACGGTAGCAGCCGCACCCCCGCTCCGCACCCGAATTGACGCGCCGACCGGCGGGCCGCGGCGGGCCGGTGACCGAAGGGGGGACCCCAGCGCCTGACGGACGGTCAACTCGACAATCCGTTGGACCTGGTGGGCGTCCCGCGCCGAGGATGGCCACCGATCGGCTCCGATGCCCCACCGAGAGGGAGTTGTCCACCATGCAGAGCACTTCCGCCGACCGTCCCAGCCTGCTCGTCCTGGGCGGCACGCGGTTCGTCGGCCGGGCCGTGGTCGAGGCCGCGCTGGCCGACGGCTACCGGGTCACGATGTTCAACCGCGGCCTGACCGACCCCGGGCTGTTCGCCGACGCCGGCGTCGAGACGGTGATCGGGGACCGCACCGAGGACCTGTCCGCGCTCGACGGACGCCGCTGGGACGCGGTGATCGACGTCGCGGGCTACCTGCCCGAGGTGGTGCGGCGCTCGGTCGACGCGCTCGGCGACCGGGTCGGCCGGTACGTGTTCGTCTCCACGATCTCGGTGTTCGCCGACCTGTCCACCGTCCAGGACGAGGACGGCGCGGTGCTGGAGGTCGTCGACGGCCTGCCGCGGATCCAGCTGTACGGCGCCAACAAGGCCGCCTGCGAGCGGATCGTGCTGGACGCGTACGGCGAGCGCGCGAGCATCGTCCGCCCCGGGCTGATCGTCGGCCCGCACGACCCGACCGACCGGTTCGCCTACTGGCCGCGGCGCTTCCGGCGCGGCGGCCGGGTGCTGCTGCCCGGCGACCCGGCCGCCCCCACCCAGTTCATCGACGTCCGCGACGTCGCGGCGTGGATCCTCGGCTGCGTCGCCGCCGAACGCGCCGGCGTCCACATCGTCACCGGCCGCTCCATGCCGATCGGCGAGTTCTTCGCCGCCTGCCAGGCCGCCGTGGGCTCCGACGTGGAAGGGGTCTGGGTCGACACCGAGACGCTGCTGAAGGAGGGCGTCGAGCCGTTCATGGGCGTCCCGCTGTGGAACGGCGACCCGGAGTTCGCGGCCGCCGAGCGGATCGACATCTCGCGCGCCCTGGCCGCCGGCCTGACGCTCCGTCCGCCGGCCGAGACCCTCGCCGACACCGCGGCCTGGGACGCCGCCCGCGGCGTGCCCGAGAAGGAGGGCCTCACCCCGGCGGAGGAGGAGCGGCTGCTGAACGCCCGCTGATCGCACACCGGCGCGAGGTGCCCACGCTCCGTTAAGGTGGGCACCGTCCGGACGGGTCGGCAGGGGAGAGACGTGATGGTGACGGCAGCGGACAGCACCCTTCCGGAACTCGACGCCGAGGAACTGGTCCGCTGGCGGGCCGACGGCGGGCGGCTGGTCGACCTGCTGACGGCCGCTCAGCGGCTCGGCCCGGTCGCCGGGTTCCGGATCGGGGACCGGCAGGTGGTGCTGGTCACCGGGCCCGAGGAGGTCCAGCACGTGCTGGCCCGCAACCCCGACACGTACGTCAAGCACGGCCACCGCGCGAAGGTGCTGCTCGGCGACGGCCTGCTGTGCGCCGCCGGCGAGCCCTGGCGGCGTCAACGCAAGCTGCTGCAACCGCAGTTCACCGTGCGCGGGATCCGGGCCTACGAGCCGCAGCTGCGCGCCGCCGTCGCGGCCGTCGCCGACCGCTGGCGGGCCGCCGCGGACGCCGGCGAGGTGCGCGAACTCGACGCCGACCTGCGGTACTTCTCGCTCGACGTGATCTGGCGCTCGCTCACCGCCCGACCGCTGGACGAGCCCACCTACCGGCAGCTGGTCGCCGCCGGGGACAGCCTCGCCGCCATCCCCGCGTTCGCGCCCGCCACCGGCGAGAGCGACGCCGACTTCAGCCGGGCCGTCGCCGACGCCGACCGCGCCGCCGAGCACGCCATCGCGCTCGCCCGGCAGGCCGACGAGCCCACCCTGATCGGGGTGCTGCTCCGCGCCGCCCGCGAACTGCCCGACTACGACGAGACGTTGGTCCGCGACGAACTGCTCACCCTGATGGTGGCCGGCTACGAGACCACCGCCACCACCCTCGGCTGGCTGTTCCTGCTGCTCGACGCCCACCCCGAGCAGCGCGACCTGGTGCTGTCGGCCGGCCCGGCGGGCTCCGCCGAGCGGGCGGCCGCGATCCGCGCGCTGATCGACGAGACGCTGCGGCTCTACCCCGTCGCCTGGCTGATGCCCCGGCACGCCGCCGAGACCGGCGCCGTCGGCGGGCACCTCGTCCCCGCCGGGGCGACGGTGCTGCTCTGCCCCTACCTGACCCACCGCGACCCGGAGGTCTGGCCCGACCCGGAGACGTTCCGTCCGCAGCGCTTCCTGGCCGCCGAACGCCGTCCCGCGCCCGGCAGCTACTTCCCGTTCGGCCTCGGCCCGCGCGCCTGCATCGGCGCCCAGTTCGCGGTCCGGGAGATGACGCTGCTGCTGGAGGAGCTGCTCCCCGCGTTCCGGCCGGAGATCCGGGAGCAGCCCACCGAGGCCGGCTACCGGCTGACCGTCCACCCCGACGGGCCGGTGCGGGCCGTGCTGCACCGGGCCGAAAACCGTTTGTGAGCACGCCCGACGGGCCGACAGGATCGGCGGCGATGAAGACCGGTCAGCAGCACACCCCCGCCCGTCCCGTCGCCCTGGTGACGGGAGTCGGCCGGACGGTCGGCATCGGCGCCGCGATCGCCGAGCAACTCGCCGCCTCCGGTTGGGACATCGCGCACACCCACTGGGCGCCGTACGACGCCCGGATGCCCTGGGGCGTCGAGCCGGACGCCGTCGAGGCCGTCGGCGCGACGCTCCGCGCGCACGGCGCCCGGCAGCTCGCGGTGCCCGCCGACCTCGCCGACCCCGGGACGCCCGCCCGGCTGTTCGACCGGGTGACGGCCGAACTCGGGCCCGTCACCGCGCTGGTGATGAGCCACGCCGAATCCGTCGACTCCGGGCTGCTCGACACCACCCTGGACAGCTTCGACCGGCACTTCGCCGTCAACACCCGGGCCGGCTGGCTGCTGATCCGCGAGTTCGGGCTGCGCTTCACCGGCCCGTTCGGCACCGGCCGGATCGTCGCCCTCACCAGCGGCCACACCGTCGGCAACCTCCCCTACGGCGCCAGCAAGGGCGCCCTCGACCGGATCACCCTCGCCGCCGCCCGCGAACTCGCCCACCTCGGCATCACCGCCAACGCGGTCGACCCCGGCCCCACCGACACCGGCTGGATGGACGACGCCGTCCGCGCCGACGTCCTCGCCCACACCCCCCTCGGTCGCCTCGGCACCCCGCAGGACGCGGCCCGCCTGATCGACTTCCTCTGCTCCCCGTCCGGCCAGTGGATCAACGGCCAACTCCTCCAGAGCAGCGGCGGCTTCCAGTAGTCCCCGGTCGTCCCGCGGGCCACTTCCACGGCCACGGCCCGAGTCCGCGCTCCTTCGCTGCTCCGTCCCGTTCGACGTCGCCGCGGCGGCGGTCAGGCCCGGTGCTCGGCGCGGTCGCGCAACTCGCGGGTACGGGCGGCGAGTTCGTCCAGGGTGAGGGCGGCGGTGCCGTCCGTCAGACTGCCGAGGGTGGAGCCGTCCGCCCAGGCGCAGACCGGGAGTTCGCGGTCGCTGTCGTCGATCAGAGCGCAGGCGATCGCGCCGCCGAGCGGGCCGGGCTCGAAGGTGCGCAGGCCCGTGACGGCCGTGCCGTCGCGGAGCGTGGTGGCACCGTCGGGGGAGTAGCCGCCCAGCATCCAGGTGGCCGCCTGCGCGGCGTCCGGCACCGAACCGCTCATCGCCACCACCAGGAGCTCCGCCTCCGCGAGGCCGACCGCCCCCGGCTGTCCGTACGCCGCCACCTCAAGGCTCCGAGGGGCGTACCGCTTGGCGTTGTCCCCCTCGTACGCGGCCCGCAGCCGGGCCAGGTCCTGATCCTCCGTCACCCGGGACAGCCCCGCGAACCCGGCCGGCAGGGCGACCTTGCGCTGCTCCACCTCCGCGTCGATCGCGTTGAGGGCCAGCCCGGCGAGGGTGAGCGCGGCCACCGCGCCGACGGTCAGGCCGACCTGCTTCCCCGTCAGCCGCCGGTACCACGGCACCGGCGGCTGCGGCTCCTGCCCCGCGGCCCAGATCGCCCGCAGGCTGTCGATCCCCGGCTGCGGGTGCTTCTCCTCGGCGTCGGGCACGGCTCCCCCTGGCTGAAGTGGAATCAGATCGTCCGATCGGGCGACGGCCTGCACTCTACAAGGACGCTGACCAGGGGTGATGTGCAGGCCCGGGACTGGTGTTGCGAGGCGGTGGGGCGGGCGGTCCGGGGTGGGTGCAGGCCCGGGGAGCGGGACGGGTGCGGGCGGAGGCGGGCGGGCGGTCAGGCGGCGGTCCGGGCCGGAGGCCGTTCGCGGAGGGCCGGGCCGAGCAGGAGCGCGGCGGCGGTGAGGGCGCCGGCGGCGTACAGGGGGCCGGTGGGGGAGGGGAGTGCGGCGGCGGCGAGCAGGGGGCCGATGGTGGCGCCGAGGTTGAGGGCGGCCGTCGCGTACGCCCCGGCCATGGTGGGCGCGTCGGTGGCGGCGGTGGCCAGGACACGGGTGATCAGCGTTCCGCCGACGGCGAAGGAGAGGGCGCCGAGCAACGGCACCAGGACCGGCAGCGCGGCCGGGCGGTCCGCCAGCGCGGCCAGGGCCGCCCAGCCGAGCGGCAGCAGCGGGCCCGCCACGGCGAGCAGCCGCAGCGGGTGGCGGTCGGCGAGCCGCCCGGCGACGTTGATGCCGAGCACCGTGCCGAGGCCGAACAGCACCAGCACCACCGGCACCCAGCCCCGGCCGAGCCCGGCCGGGCCGGTCACCACGGGGGCGAGGAAGGTGAACGCGGCGAACGTCCCGGCGTTCACCAGCGCGCCCAGCAGCAGCACGTGCAGCAGCCGGGGCCGGGCGAGCGCGGCCAGCTCCGCGCGCAGCGCCGGACGGCCGTCCGCCGACCCGCGCCCGGCGGGGACGCCCAGCAGCACCCCGACGGCGGCCGGTGCGCAGAGCAGCGCCACGGCCCAGAACGAGGCCCGCCAGCCCAGCAGTTGACCGAGCAGCGCCCCCGCCGGGACGCCCACCACGGTGGCCGCCGTCGTCCCCGACAGCAGCACGCCCACGGCGCGCCCCCGCCGCTCGGGCCCGACCAGCGTGCCCGCCGCCGTCACCGCCAGCGCGAGGAACCCGGCGTTCGCGAACGCCGCCACCACCCGGGCGGCGCACAGCACCGGGAACGACGTCGCGGTGGCGCCCACGACGTGGGCCGCCGCGAACAGCACCACGCCGCCGAACAGCCCGGAGCGGCGCGGCCAGCGACGCGTCAGGGCCGCCATCAGTGGGGCGCCCGCGACCATGCCGACCGCGAAGGCCGAGGTCAGCAGGCCGGCCGTGCCGACGGGGACGCCGAGCTCGGCGGCGAGATCCGGCAGCAGGCCGGACAGCATGAACTCCGAGGTGCCCATGGCGAACACGGCCAGGGCGAGCAGATACAGGGCAGGAGGCATCGCACGGTACTCCGAGGTGAGGAGAGGAAACGGACAGCCGTCTCGTCACCCGGAGCCCGGGGCACTCCTCCGCACCGCGCGGCCCTCGACGGGGCGGCGCGGGCAGCGGCAGGCGGACTCAGGTGCTCAGGGGCCGACGGCGGGGCCGCAGACCCCCACCTCGTCCGACTCGGGGCTCACCACGCTGCGCACGCTACCGGAACACCGTCCGGCCGGTCATCCCGATTTCCGCCGCCCGAGCGGATGCTGACCGGCCGTCAGACCGTCTTGCGCAGCGCCATGGCCGCCACCTGGTAGCCGTTGGCGCGGTACAGCGCGATCGCGGCCTCGTTGCCGCCGAACACGTTCAGCCCGAGCGCCGTCCAGCCTTCCCGGGCGGTCAATGCCTCGGCGGCGCGCAGGATCGCGGACCCGAAGCCGCGACGGCGGAATTCCGGCTCCACGTGCAGGTCGTAGAGCCAGGCGGCGCGCTCGTCGCCAGCGGCCGTGCGCAGGTCCGGCCCGATCCAGGCGTCGCCGACCACCCGGCCGGCGGCGTCCTCCGCGACCACCAGGTGGTGGCCGGCCGTGCCGGGGCCGTCCGGGAGGAACCGCGCGGTCCCCTCGCGGGCGCGTTCCCGGGCGAGCTCCTCCGGGAGGAAGGCGGCGAGCTCCCGCGCCGTCTCCGCCTCCCGGCGGTCCGTCACGGTCTGGTACTCGGCGGGCGTCATCCGCCGCAGCTGCACGGTTCGATCGTCCATCCGGCCATCGTGGACCATGCCGCCGGTGTTGCGGTAGCCGGTTCCTGACGGAGGCTCAGTCGTGTCGGGCGTGGCGCCACTCGTCGACGGCGGCTTCGACGTCGACCGGCGCGACACCGAGCGGCGGCCCGTCGATCGGCCGGCGCAGGGCCGCGTCGATGCGGGCGTTGACCTCGGCCAGTCGGGTGCGGAGCAGCGCCTCGGTGGGGGCGAGCCGGGCGGCGTCGAGCGCCTCGTGGAGCTCGTTGCGCAGGACGAGCGAGGGCGGCAGGGAGCTCAGCCCTTCGCGTTCGAGCTTCTCCCGGATCCACCACATCTCGTGGTACGGCCGGTTCTCGTGGGCCAGCGGCTTTCCCGCGCCCGGCAGGTCGTCGAACGCGCCGCGTTCGGCGGCCTCCCGGATCTGCCGGTCGACCCAGCTCTCGAAGGCGACGCCCGGGGGTTTGCGGTCCGTCATGGCCTGCTCCTTCCGTCCGGCCGGCCCGGATGGCTCACCTACGAGCCTACGCCGACGCCCAACTCGCCCACCGGGGGCCGGAGGTGCGATGCACGGTCTCTTGCCCCAACTGGTTTGCTGTGCAAACCTGACGACATGACAGACGCATCGGTGCCCGTGAACGGCACCCCGCACGAAGTCCTCGCCGGACTGGGCGAGTTGACCCGCAAGGTGCGTGCCGCGCAGCGCGGCACCTGGTTCCCGCTGCTGCTGCTCGGCGGCCTCACCACGGGCGGCATCCTGGTTGCCCGCCTCACCCACCAGGTGCTGACCGTCCCCTGCGTCGGCGACCCGGCGGGCGGCGACTGCACCCTGGTCAGGCAGGGCTCGCCGCTCTACTGGCCGATCGGTCTCGCCCTCGCCTATCTCGCCACCGCCGTCTTCTACGTCCGCCGGGCCCGCAGCCGCGGCGTCGGCACGGCGATCCGGCCCTACGTCCTCACCGGCATCGCGCTGCTCGCCGCAGTGTCCGCCACCTCGCTCTGGGCCACCCGGAACGGGATGCCGCAGCCCGGCGCGCCGCTCGACCTGTGGGGCCTGCACCTCGACCCCGCCGCCCCGGCGACGCGACTCCTGCAACGGCTGATGGGCGACGCCCTGGCCGTCGGACTGCCGCTGCTGGTGCTGGCCCGGGTGGAGCGCAGCCGCGTCCTGCTGCTGCTCGCCGTGCTCTACTTGGCCATCGAACTGGTCCCGCTCAGCACCGGCTGGGCGGGCATCCCGATCACCTCGCCGTGGTCCGCCCTGCCGCGCTACGCCGTCCCCGGCGCACTCCTGCTGCTCGGCGCCCTCGGCTTCGCCCTGGCCGAACGACCCCGGGAACGCACCACATCATGACCGAACCGCCCGAGCAGGTCGAACCGCACCCTGCCACCGGCCTGGACGACGTCGTCCACCAGCGCGTCCGCCTCGGCATCCTCACCGTCGCCCACCAGGCCCGCCGGGTCGAGTTCGGCTTCCTGCGCACCGCGCTCGGCCTCACCGCCGGCAACCTCAGCCAGCACCTGACCGTCCTTGAGAAGGCCGGCCTGATCGCCGTCGAAAAAGGCTACGAGGGCCGCCGCGCCCGCACCTGGCTGACGCTCACCGCCGCCGGCGACCGCGCCCTCCAGGACGAAGTCACCCAGCTCAAACGCCTCATCCAGCAGATCGAGAACGGACGCCCGGAGCCTTCTGCGCACAGCAGTTGACACTCCGTCCGGGGCCCGCGGCCGGCCACCGGCCGCGGGCCGTCCGTCGTAGGCTGCCGGTTCCGGCCCGCCCGCCCGTGACGAGGACCCAGCCCATGTCCAGCAGCACCCGCATCCGCCTGATAACGCCCGCCGACGCCGCCCCGATCGCCGCCCACTACGCCCGGGACGTCGAGGCGTTCCGACGCTGGGAACCGGCCCAGCCCCCCGAGTTCTTCACCCCCGAGGGCCAAGCCGCACGGATCGACCGGCTGCTGACCGGCCACGAGGCGGGAACGATCTGGCCCGGCGTCGTCCTCGCCGACGACCGACCGATCGGCCAGATCACCATGTCGACCATCCTCCCGCAGCCGTTCCTGCGCCGCGCCTCCCTCGGCTACTGGATCGCCACCACCGCCCAGAACCAGGGCCACGCGGGCCGCGCCGTCTCCCTCGCCCTGACCGTGATGACGGACCGGCTCGGCCTCCACCGCGTCGAGGCCTCCACCCACCTGGAGAACCTCGCCTCCCAACGGGTCCTGCGCCGCAACGGATTCACCCCGTACGGCGTCGCCCACGCCGCGATCCTGCTCGACGGCCGCTGGCAGGACTCGCTGCTCTGGGAGCGGATCCTCGACGAGCCCGGTACGGGGGAGGGGGCGGCGTGAACGCGGCGGATCGGGCGGATTCCCGAGGGAGGGACCGACCGTGAACGGCGGCCCGGGGCGGCCCCGTCGCGCACCTGCTCGCCTCGACCGCCGACTGCGTGCCGAGCCCGGCGGGTGGCCGAAGGAGAGTTGACGTGGCGTCACCCGGACGGGCGGAAGGGCGGTCGCCCTCCGTCGGGAAGTGATGGGCGGGGCATACGGTGGGGCGCATGCGCATTGTCATCGCTGGTGGTCATGGTCGGATCGCGCTGCGGCTGGAGCGGCTGCTCGGCGCCCGGGGGGACGAGGTCGCGGGGATCGTCCGCAGGCCGGAGCAGGCGGAGGAGTTGCTGGCGGCGGGGGCCGAGCCCGTGGTGTGCGACCTGGAGTCGGCGACGGTCGCCGAGGTCGCCGGGCACCTGGAGGGCGCCGACGCGGCGGTGTTCGCGGCCGGGGCCGGGCCGGGCAGCGGGGCGGCACGCAAGGAGACGGTCGACCGCGAGGCGTGCGTGCTGTTCGCGGACGCGGCGGAGGCGGCCGGGGTGCGGCGGTTCGTCGTGGTGTCCAGCATGGGGGCGGACCGTGAGCCGCCGGCGGGGACCGACCCGGTGTTCGCCGCCTACCTGCGGGCCAAGGCGGCGGCGGACGCCGACGTGCGGTCCCGTCCCGGTCTGGACTGGACGATCCTGCGGCCCGGACGCCTGACCGACCGGCCGGGCACCGGCAGGGTGACGCTGGCCGCGGCCACGGGGCGCGGAGAGGTCCCGCGCGACGACGTGGCCGCGGTGCTCGCCGCGCTGCTCGACGAGCCCCGGACGGCCGGGCTCACGCTGGAGCTGATCTCCGGCAACTCGCCGGTGGACGAGGCGGTTTCGGCGCTCGCCGGTTCCTGACGGGCCGTCGCGGGCCGTCGCGGGCCGCCGAGGGCCGTCAGGCCGGAACCGTCGCGGGTGCGGCCATCGCCAGGAGCGTCTCGCGCAGGGTGTGCCGGAGCCGGGCCATGGTCCGGTGGGCCTGCGGGAGGTCGACGTGGACGGTGTGGATGTGCAGACCGTCCACGTCCCGCTGGAACCACGAGGTGGTGCCGTTCACTCGTGACACCCACACGTGGGCCATCGGCTGCCAGCGCGCGTGGTTCTCGGCCCCGGGGCACTTGCGCATGTCGATGTAGGAGAGGAAGTTCACCGGGAACGGCCAGCAGCGGCCGGTGAAGTGCTCGGGCGCGAGCAGCTCCCAGGCCCGGACGAACGGCACGTCGATGCTCCCCATCATCGCGGCGAACCCGTCCCGGACGCCCGCGACGAGCTGCGCGAAGTCCAGCTCCTCGGCCACCGAGAACTCGATGGGCAGGGTGTTGACGAACCAGCCGAGGGAGTGCCGCCAGGTGCCCCGGCCGCGTTCGCTGAGCGGCATCAGCGCTCGGTAGACGTCCGGCCCGCCCTCCTCGCGCAGGGCCACCGCGACGGCGGCGAACAGCCCCATGAAGAACTTCCCGCCGACCTCCTCGCAGCGGGCCTCCAGCGCCGCGGTCTGCCGCGCGTCCAGCAGGGTCGCGGTGTCGTCGACCGCCGGATACAGCCGGCTGGGCTCCGTCCCGAGGTCCAGCGGGAACCGGGGGAAGAGGCTGCCGTTCCGGGCGATGAACGACTTCCAGTAGGCGAGGCGGTCGTCGTCGACGCCGATCGAGGTGTACCGGTGGCGCTGCTCCCGGGCGAACTCCATGTAGCTTCCCGCCTCCGGGAGGTCCGGTTCCGTTCCGTCGCAGTACGCGGCGTAGGCGAGCTGGACGTCCCGCACGACATTCGGCATCGACATTCCGTCGGACACGATGTGGTCGAATGCGAGGTAGACCGTCGTGGGGCTGTCGTCACGGACGACGGCGCCCATGGTGAACGCGGGCCACTCCAGGGTGTCGATGTGTTTCCGGAAGCTGTCCGTCAGGAACGCGTGGACTTCCTGGGGCGTGTCGAATTCGCCCATGCCGACGGCTTCCAGTTCGATTTCCTCGGGCCGGTGCACCGCGTACGACAAATCCCCTACGAGGCGCTGGAACTCGCAGCGCAGGACATGGTGCCGCCGCACCAGGAAGAGCAGCGCCGACTCCAGTGCCCGCTGGTCGAGCGGCCCTTCGACCTCGAAGGTGACGGCGAGCCAGGAGGCCAGCGGCTCCTCGCTGTTGCGGGTCTCGTCGATCAGCGAGTGGTGCTTGTCCTGATTGAACGACGCGCTCCCGGCGTATTCCTCGCCGGGGCGGTCCGCGCATGCCGCACCCGAGGATCTGATATTCCATTGGACAATGTGCCCCGGTGCAATATCGGCGGCTTCCAACGGTGCCTGGCGCATGCTGATGCTCTCCCGAGCCGAAGGGAATTTTCGCGAATCGGCAGGCGGCAGCTACGGAACAATGGCAGGTGACCGGCCGATTCAATACAGAATGTAACACCGCGCATTCGGAAAGTGGTTGATCCGGCGCGACACGGACTGCGGTGATCCGGCTCCGGCGATCAGCTCCGGAATGCTGTTCGGTCTCCGTCCGGCAGTGCGTGGCGGGCCAGGGCCGCGGCGCCGACGAGGCCGGCGTCGGTGCCGAGGCGGGCAGGGGCGAGGGTGAGCCGGCGGGTGAAGGGGAGGGTCGCGTAGCCGGCGAGGTGGCGGGCGAGGGGGGTGAAGAGGACGTCGCCCGCGCCGGCCACGCCGCCGCCGATCACGGCGACGTCGAGTTCGACCAGGGTGGCGGTGGCGGCGATGCCGGCCGCGAGGGCCCGCGCGGCGCGGTCGAAGGCCGCCAGTGCGAGCGGGTCGCCGGACTTCGCGGCGCGGGCGACACCGGTCGCGGTGGTGTCGCCGTCGGGGCCGGGGCGCCAGCCGCTGTCGGCCGCGGTGCGGGCGATGGCCGTGCCGGAGGCGAGCCCTTCGAGGCAGCCGCGGGAGCCGCACGGGCAGGGGCGGCCCTCGAAGTCGACGCTGATGTGGCCGAGGTGGCCGGCGTTGCCGGTGGCGCCGGTGTGCAGGCGGCCGTCCAGCACGAGCCCGGCGCCGACGCCGGTGGAGACCACCAGGCAGAGCGCGTTGCGGTAGGGGCGGGCCGCGCCGCGCCAGTGCTCGGCGGCGGTCATGGCGACCGCATCCCCGCCGAGGACCACCGGCAGGTCGCCGACGGCGGGGTGCCGGGCGGCCTCGGCGCGCAGCGGGAACTCGCGCCAGCCGGGCAGGTTGACGGGGCTGACGGTGCCCGCGGCGATGTCGACCGGCCCGGCGCTGCCGATGCCGAGCGCCCGCACCCGGGGCCACTCGGGCCGCCGGGCCAGCTCGTCCAGGACGTGCGTCACGGCGGCCATCAGCTGGTGCCGGTCGCCGGTCGCGGGGGTGGGCGCCTGGAGGCGGTGCAGCAGGGCGCCCCGGGGGTCGACCAGGCCGCCCGCGATCTTCGTGCCGCCGATGTCGAGCGCCGCGAGCAGTGCTTCGTCGGTACCTGCCGGGTGATGGTTCATGGTGACGTCTCCGCAGGTGGAACGGGGAGCGCCGTGGTGCGTGGCAGGGCGCCGTCGGATCGGTCCTGTGATTCTGACCCGCTTTGACAACGTTGTCCAGCAGGCATCGCCGCAGCCCGGGGCGTCGTCGAGGGTCGGATCCGGGGGTACCCGCACTATCCTCCGTGGCATGACGAGCAGCCTCCGAACCGGTGTCCGACTGCGCATCGGTGTCCGACCGACCATGAAGGACGTCGCCGCGGCGGCCGGGGTCGGACTGAAGACCGTCTCACGGGTCGTCAACGGCGAGTCCGGGGTGACGGACGGGACGGCGGAGCGGGTGCGGGAGGCGATCGAGGCGCTCGGGTTCCGGCGCAACGACAGCGCGCGGCTGCTGCGGACCGGGCGCACCGCGAGCGTGGCGCTGGTGCTGGAGGACATCAGCGACCCGTTCTCCTCCGCGCTGTCCCGGGCCGTCGAGCAGGTCGCGGCCGCCGAGGACTGTCTGCTGTTCACCGGGTCCAGCGGCGAACGGGCCGACCGGGAGCGGGAGTTGGCGCTGGCGTTCTGCGCCCGCCGGGTGGACGGGCTGATCGTGGTGCCGGCCGGCGACGACCACCGGTACCTGCTGCCGGAGATCGCGTCCGGCACGCCCGTGGTGTTCCTGGACCGCCCCGCGGGCGGCATCGACGCGGACGCCGTGCTCAGCGACAACGCGGGCGGCGCCCGCCGGGGCACCGCGCACCTGATCGCCCACGGCCACCGCCGGATCGGCTTCGTCGGCGACCTGCGGGCGATCCACACCGCCGCCGAGCGCGAACGCGGCTACCGCGCCGCGATGGCGGAGGCCGGACTGCCGGTGGACGACCGCTGGGTGGACTGCGGCCCGACCGACCGCGCCCGGGTCGGCGAGGCGGTCCGCCGCCTCACCACCGGACCGGACGCCGTCACCGCGCTGTTCACCGCCAACAACCGCGTCACCCTCGCCGCCCTGCACCACCTCCCCGCCGAGCGCCGCCCGGCCGTGGTCGGCTTCGACGACCTGGAGCTCGCCGACCTGCTCACCCCCGGCCTCACCGTGGTCGCCCAGGACCCGGCCGCCCTCGGCGCCCTCGCCGCCCGCCGCCTGTTCGCCCGACTGGCGGGCGACGTCGGCGCGCCCGCCTGCCTGGAGGTGCCCACCACGCTGATCCCCCGGGGCTCCGGCGAGATCCGGCCCTGACTGACCGTCAACTCTCCTGTGAGGGAGAGGAGACGATCAACTCCAGCCAGTACCGCTGATCCACCGGGATCCGGCCCGGCGGCAGGGCGAGCAGCCACTCCGTCAGCTCCGGGCCGGCCTCGAACTCGCCGTAGAAGCCGAACTTCAGGGTGAGCACGTCGCCCCAGTGCAGCCATCCCTCCACTGCGTCGGCGAGGTGCCGGTCGGCCGTCGGGGTGGCCGTGTCGGCCCAGGTGCGCAGCCAGGGGGCGAGGGTGTCGGTCGTCGCGGCCACCGTCTCCAGGACCGTCGGCACCTGCGTCGGCGGTGCGGGCTGCTCCAGGGTGGCGGACCACCAGGCGTCCAGCACCTCGGTGACCAGGTCGGCGTGGGGCCACTTCCGCCAGTCGGCGGCGCGCAGCCGGGTGGCGACCAAGTCGCCGTCGGCCAGCACACCGGTCGTCAACTGCCGCAGGATGCGCGGCGCGAGGCGCCGGTACAGGGTGGGGAAGTCGTACCAGAGGTCCGCGCTCTTCACCGCGGCCCGGCGGAGCAGTTCGTTCGGCAGCAGGTCCGGCGGCCCGGACAACAGGGCGAGGTCCTCGGCGGTCCAGCAGTGTTCGCAGCCGCCCACCGGAGGGCCGGGGTGGGCGCTGCGGCCGGCGGTGTCGAGGGCGTCCAGGGCGTGGTGCAGGCGCTGCTGCGCGGTCGTCATGGTTCCTGCCAACGGGACTCCGCCGGTGCGGACGGCGAAGAGCGCGACGCTACCAGAGGCGGTGGGCGGGCGCCTCGATCGGCGGCGTGGTGATCGTCACACGGTTGGGTCGCGACGTGACGGTCGGTCGGCGCGTCCCAAGTCTGCGGGAGAGATTTGCCAATCGAGCAGATCGGGGAACGCATGGTGTCCGGCGAGCCGAGGGACGCGGTCGGGGCAGAGGGGTCGGACGGAGCGGCGGAGCGTGCGGGGCGACGGCCCGCGCGGAAGCCGAGACCGGAGCCCGAGCCGGGATCGGGTCGGACCGGGCGGCGCCGGGCGTCGAGACTGCGGCCGGACTACCCGCGCGCCGGCCGCCGGGGGCTACGGCGCTGGCTCCCGTCATGGCGTCAACTGGTGCTGCTGACCGCGGGGTCGGTCGGCGTGATCGCCGTCGCGGCCGTGGTGATGTACGCGCGGACGGACGTCCCCAAGGACCTCAACTCCTTCGCCACCCAGCAGAACAACGTCTTCTACTGGGCGGACGGCACCGAGATGGCGCGCACCGGCCTGGTCAACCGGCAGGACGTGCCGCTGGAACAGGTACCGGAGCACGTGCAGTGGGCGGTGCTCGCCGCCGAGAACGAGGACTTCTACTCGGACCCCGGCATCTCGATGAAGGGGATCGCCCGGGCGTTCTACCGGATGGGGTCGGGCGGTGACACCCAGGGCGGCTCGACCATCACCCAGCAGTACGTGAAGAACGCCTACCTGAACCAGCGTCAGAGCTTCTCCCGCAAGCTCGACGAGATGTTCATCGCGGTCAAGCTGGACCAGCAGGTCGACAAGAAGGACATCCTCAGCGGCTACCTGAACATCAGCTGGTTCGGCCGCGGCAGCTACGGCATCGAGCGGGCCGCGCAGGCCTACTACGGCAAGCACGTGTCCCAACTCGACCCGAGCGAAGGGGCGTTCCTGGCCGCCGTGCTGAAGGGCGCGTCGCTGTACGACCCGGCGCTCGGCGGCGACAACCGGGAGCGCGCGGTGGAGCGCTGGGCGTGGATCCTGGACCGGATGGTCAAGATCGGGAAGCTGTCCGCCGAGGAGCGGGCCCGCTACACCGTCTTCCCGGAACCGCAGACCCCGCCGCAGCAGGCCGGCCTGAGCGGGCAGACCGGCTACCTGGTGGACCTGGCGAAGGCCTACGCGCTGAGCCACGCGGACATCACCCCGGCCCAGTTCGACCTGGGCGGCTACCAGATCCGCACCACCTTCGAGAAGCCCCGGCAGACCGCGCTCACCCAGGCCGTCCAGGACGCCGCGAAGAACCTCGACCCGGACCGTCGCCCCGCCGACCAGAACGTCCACCTGGGCGCGGCCTCGGTCGCCACGGACGGGCGGATCCTCGCGGTCTACGGCGGACCCGACTACCTGAAGCAGGGCTTCAACAACGCCAACACCGCGAACGTGCCCGCCGGTTCGGCCTTCACCCCGCTGGTGTACGCCGCCGGGCTCGACCGGGGCGTCCAACGCGAACGGCAGGGCAACCGGACGCCGGTGCTGCCCACCACCCGCTACAACGGCGACAACGGCGTCGACCTGCAGACCCCCGAAGGGCCGTACTGGGGGCGCGACGGGAAGAAGGCCAAGGCGGCCAACGACGGCGACCGCAACTGGGGCCAGGTCAGCCTGCGGACCGCCGTCGAACAGTCCGTCAACGGCGTGATGCAGCAACTCGGCATGGACGTCGGCCTCGACAACGTCCGCCGGGCCGCGCTCGGGTTCGGGCTGCTCCCCGACAGCATCGGCGACCTGGTCCCCGGCTTCGCGCTGGGCAACTCCACGCCCAGCGCGATCCGGCTGGCCGACGCCTACACCGCGTTCGCCGGGCAGGGCATGCGCACCGACCCGTACTCCGTCGACCGGGTCAGCCGCAACGGCGCCGAACTCGCCGTCGGGCGGCCGGTCGCCGTCCGGGCCGCGCCCGCGGGAGTGGCCGGCGAGGTCGACGCCGCGCTGCGCGGGGCCGCCAAGGACGGCACCGGCAAGGAGGTCGGACAGCTCGTCCCCGGCGCCGCCGGCAAGACCGGCGGCAACCAGGCCCGCACCGCGGGCTGGTTCGTCGGCTACCGCGGACCGGTCACCACGGCCGTGTCGCTGTTCCGGATGGACCCGAAGACCCTGGCGCTCCTCCCGCTGACCGGGGTGGCCGGCGCCGACCCGGCCACCCCCGACTACACCACCCCGGCCGCGATCTGGGCCGCCTACACGAAGGCCGCGGGGTGAAGCCCCTGATGCGTCGCGCTACTTGAGGTAGGTCGGCCAGTCCGGCGCCTGGGCCGGATCGAGCCGGCGGAGCTGGTCCAGGACCTTCGGGTCCTGGGCGTCCAGCCAGTCGGCGAGCTCCTTGAACGACACGCAGCGCACGTCCTCCTTCGTGCAGACGCCCTTCATCACGTCCTCGACGGCCTGCATGTAGATGCCGCCGTTCCAGGTCTCGAAGTGGTTCCCGATGAACAGCGGCGCCCGGCTGCCGTTGTAGACCCGGGCGAACCCGTCGAGGTACCCCTCCCGGGTCTGCTTCTCCCAGGCGTTGTACTTCTTCGGGTCGCCCTGGGTGCTGTCGCCGGACTGGTTGGCCAGGAAGTTGAAGTCCATCGACAGCACCTGGGAGTTGCCGAACGGCAGCAGCTGGAGCGGGAAGTTCCACACCCCGCCGGTCTTCGACGGCCAGATCTGGAACTCTCCCGGCGAACTCGCGTCGTAGCGCCAACCCAGGGCCTTCGCGGCCGGAATCAGGTTCTTCTGCCCCTCCAGGCACGGGGCGCGACCGCCCGCGAGATCCTTGCGGTAGTCGAACGGCAGCGGCGCCTCGTCGGCGAACCCGGTGTTGGTCCTCCAGTTGGTGACGAACGAGTACGCCTGGTCGATCTCGCTGCGCCACTCGTCGGTGCTCCAGTCCCCGCCGCCCTTCGCGCCGCAGAAGTGCCCGTTGAAGTGGGTGCCGATCTCGTCGCCGTCCTTCCAGGCCTCGCGCAGCTGCTCCAGCGTCTCCTTCACGTGTTTGTCGGTGGGGAAGGAGATGGCGGCGCTGCCCGGATCGTGCTGCGGCGGCCGGTAGAGCCCGTGCTTCTCCTCCGGGAGCAGGTAGATCCCGGTGAGGAAGAACGTCATGGTCGCCCGGTTCTCCTTCGCCAGCTTCCGGAACCGGGAGAACAGGTGGTCGTCGTTCTCCAGCGCGCCGTCCCAGGAGAACACCACGAACTGCGGGGGCTTCTCCCCGGGTTTCAGCTTCTCGATCTTCAACTGGTTCGGCTGCGGCCCCGTGTCGGACGTCGACCCGTCCCCGAGCACCTTCACCTGCCTGTCCCAGGTCGCGGACGGACTCGGGCTCGGGCTCGGGCTCGGACTCGAAGCGGCGCTCGGCGGCGGTGTGTCGGCGCCCGTGGTCGCCGACATCGACTGCTGCGCCGGGGTCGAACTGCCGCCGGTCGTCAGGCCCACCACGAGCGCGGTGGCCGCACCGGCCGCGACCACGACCGCCGCGACCTGAGCGGTTCTCGCCCGTCCCCTGCCGCCACCGCTGCGCTTGTCGTCGCTCATCGCTCGCCGTCCCCTCGGTACACGGCTGCCCGGCTGGCAGGCCGTCCGACTGGTATGACGATTCGGATGATCGGATTGGTTACCGCTGGATCCGGCCACATGACAGTTCGTCACGCCCGGCGTGAGCGACCGACATCGGACTGACCGGTTCTACGGCCAGGCGTCGGACTGGCCGGTTCTACAGCCAGGCGTCGCGGTCGGCGAGGTGGAGGACGAGGGCCGCGATGTTCCAGGCGTCGTCCTCGCCGCGATGGTGACGGCCTTCGAGCGGCAGGCCGGCGATCTCCAGGGCCTGCGCCATGCCGGGGCGTTTGCGCAGCCCGTGGGCCTCGGTGAAGACGGCCTTGGCGTTGGTGTGGTGGCGGCCGAACGGGTACGGCGTGCGAGTGGCCCCGCACTGGCGGGTGAACTGGTGGCGGTCGTAGTCGCCCCAGCTGATCCACGGCCGGGCGCCCGCCCGGTGCTCGGCCGCCAGCAGCCGGCACGCCTCGGCGAAGCCCACGCCCCGGTCGACCTCCTGCTGGGTGAGGCCGGTCAGCTCGGTGCAGAACCTGCTGACCGCCGACCGGACGGGCCTGACCACGATCCGGTGCCGGGCGAGGCGCGTGCCGGCGCCCAGGTCGACGACGGTCAGGCCGATCTCGATGATCTCGCTCACCGCGCCGGGCGGCGGCGCACCGTCCCAGCAGGTGGCTTCGACGTCCACGACGTTGACGAGGCGCGCGGCCCGGGTGCTGTCCACGGCGGGAAGCGTAGGGAGGAGCGGCGGCCGGGGCACCTGGTTTTCGATGCCCGGGCCGGTGCGGTGCCCCGCACACTTGTGGGGTGAACCGGTACGAGCAGGCCCGGGCGGCGGAGCAGCGGCAGGACTGGGACACGGCGATCGCGCTGGTGAGCGCGCATGCCGAGTGCTACTCCGCCGACTTCCACCGCCACCACGACCACCTGTGGCACGTCGACCTGCTCGCGCGGGCGGGGCGGATCGCGGAACTGACGGAACTGGCCCTGACGGACCACCACGCCCGTCGGCGGCTCGACAGGGTGTCGAGCGAGCGGGGCGTCGGTGAGTCGGGGCCGGGAAACCCCGCTCCGTCGACCGGTGCACCGTGAGTATCAGCGGCTGTGGGGATGTCATACCCCGGTAGCCTCCGGCGAGTTGGCTCTGCAGTGTGACGGTTTCACCCCCGCCCCGCCCGTACCTTCTCTCCCGTGCCGAGGAGCACACCGAGGACGAGAACAAGGGGACGGGCGATGCGCAAACGGGGACGGGCGATGGCGGCGGCGGTGCTGGCGGCGACGGTGGCGCTGGGGGTGGCCGGGGCTCCCGGTGCGGTGGCGGTGGCGCCCGCGCCGGTCGGGAAGCCGGCGACGGCGGCGCTGCCGGCGCCCACCGGGCCGTACGCGGTCGGCACCACCAGCGTGCACCTGGTCGACCCGGGCCGGGAGGATCCGTGGAAGGCCGGCCGGCCCCGGGAGTTGATGATCAGTCTCTGGTACCCGACCGGCCGCCCCGCGCTCGGCGACGAACGGGCGCGGTACATGACCCCCGACGCGGGGGCGCACTTCGGCAGCGCCGGGAGCGTCACCCGGATGAACCAGGGCTTCGAGCCCGACCGCACCGACTGGTCGGGCGTGCGCACCCACGCCCGCGTCGACGCGCCCGCGCTGCCCGGCCGGGCCCGGCCGGTGGTGCTGTACTCGGCGGGGCTGGGCGACCCGCGCACCTGGGGCACCGGCCTGGTGGCGGACCTGGCCTCGCGCGGCTACGTCGTGGTGACCGTCGACCACACCTGGGAGGCATCCGAAGTGTCGCTCCCGGACGGCGAGTTGGCCACCTCGGTGTTCCCGGAGCTGGCCAAGGACCCGAACCTCGACGTCGGCGCGCTGCTGCGCAAGATGATCGGCACCCGGGTCGACGACACCAGGTTCGTCCTCGACCAGCTGGCCCGGCTGAAGTCCTCCCGGACCCTGCCGCCCGGCGTCGGCGCCGCCCTCGACCTCGGCCGGATCGGCATGGTCGGCCACTCCGGCGGCGGCTCCACCGCCCTCCAGGCCATGCACGACGACCCGCGGATCGCCGCGGCCGTCAACATGGACGGGCAGCTGCACTTCCCCGGCCCGGACGGGAGGACCGGCGTCCACCTGACCGACGTGGCCGAGAAGGGCCTGGACCGCCCGTTCCTGCTGCTCGGCACCCGGAACGACGACTCCGGCCCCTACCGGCAGCAGCCCGGCTGGGACGCCCTGTGGCACCGCAGCACCGGCTGGCACGCGGACTTCACCCTCGACGGCTCCCGCCACGGCTCGTACACCGACGCCGAGTCCCTGCTGCCGCAACTCGCCGACCAGGGCGCGATCTCCGCCGATGCGCTGCGCGGCGACATCGGCGCGGTCCGACCCGACCGGGCGGTGCTCGCGACCCGGACGTACGTCGCGAGCTTCTTCGACCGCTGGCTGCGCGGCCACGACGACCACCTGCTGGACGGGCCGTCGGCGAGCTTCCCGGAGATGGTCCACGAGCCCTGACCGGCACCCGCGCCCGGCGGCCCGAAACCGGTTCGTGGACATGCCGGACGGGGCGGGGCTACGGTGCTGCACGCGTCGCACATCTGCACCGAGGAGCCGCACAGATGAAGGACACCACCCCGCTCGACCAGGGCTGGAACCTGCACCACGACGGGGAGTTGCTGCCCGCCACCGTGCCCGGCTGCGTGCACACCGACCTGCTGGCGGCCGGTCGGATCCCCGACCCGTACCTCGACGCCAACGAGCTGGAGGTGGCCTGGATCGGCCGCCGGGACTGGACGTACAGCCTCGACCTGCCCGCGCACGGCAGCACCCACGAACGCACCGACCTGGTCTTCGACGGCCTGGACACCGTCGCCACCGTCACCCTCGGCGACACCGTGCTCGGCGACACCCGGAACATGCACCGCAGGTACCGCTTCGACGCCACCGGGCTCGGCGGGCCGCTGACGGTGCGTTTCACCAGCGCCTACACGGAGGCCGAACGAGTCCGCGGGATCGTCGGCGAGCGGCCCAACGAGTACCCCGAGCCGTTCCAGTACATCCGCAAGATGGCCAGCAGCTTCGGCTGGGACTGGGGCCCGACCCTGCCCACCGCCGGCATCTGGAAGTCCGTCCGGTACGAGCACTGGTCCACCGCCCGGATCGCCGACGTCCGCCCGCTGGTCACCGTCGACGGCGCCACCGGCCGGGTCGAGGTGCACCTCACCGTCGAACGCACCGCCGGCGGCGCCGGCCGCCCGCTCACCGCCCGCGCCACCGTCGCCGGCGCCGGGGCGGAGACGGTCTTCGACGGCGACAGCGCCGTGCTCGTCCTGGAGGCCGCCGACGTCGCGCGCTGGTGGCCGCGCGGCCACGGCGACCAGACCCGCTACGAACTCGCCGTCACGCTCGCCGACGGCGACGGCCGACTCGACGCCTGGCAGCGGCAGATCGGCTTCCGCACGGTCGAGCTGCACCGCACCCCCGACGCCACCGGCACCCCCTTCACGCTGGCCGTCAACGGCGAACCGCTGTTCGTCCGCGGCGCCAACTGGATCCCCGACGACACCCTGATCACCCGCGTCACCCCCGCGCGCTACCGCACCCGCCTGCTCCAGGCCGTCGACGCCAACGTCGACCTCATCCGGGTCTGGGGCGGCGGCATCTACGAACAGGACGCGTTCTACGACCTCTGCGACGAACTCGGCCTGCTGGTCTGGCAGGACTTCCCGTTCGCCTGCGCCGCCTACCCCGAGGAACAGCCGCTGCGCGGCGAGATCGAGGCCGAGGCCCGCGACAACGTGGTCCGCCTGATGCCGCACCCCTCGCTGGTGCTGTGGAACGGCAACAACGAGAACCAGTGGGGCTTCCGCGACTGGGGCTGGGAGGAGAAACTGCGCGGCGACTCCTGGGGCGAGGGCTACTACCTCGGCCTGCTGCCCCGGATCGTCGCCGAACTCGACCCCACCCGGCCCTACAGCGCCGGCAGCCCCTGGTCCGGCAGTTGGGACCACCACCCCAACGACGTCGACCACGGCACCCACCACTCCTGGGACGTGTGGAACCGCGAGGACTTCGCCGAATACCGCGCCACCGTCCCCCGGTTCGTCGCCGAATTCGGCTGGCAGGCCCCGCCCGCCCACGCCACGCTGCGCCGCGCCCTCCCGCACGAGACGCTCGCCGCCGACTCGCCCGGCATGCTGCACCACCAGAAGGCCGGCGACGGCAACGGCAAGCTCCGCCGCGGCCTGGAACGCCACTTCGACGTTCCCGACGACTTCGACCGCTGGCACTACCTCACCCAGCTGATCCAGGCCCGCGCCATCGCCACCGGCATCGAACACTGGCGCTCCCACTGGCCGCACTGCGCCGGCACCATCGTCTGGCAGCTCAACGACTGCTGGCCGGTCTCCTCCTGGGCCGCCGTCGACGGCGACGGCCGCCGCAAGCCCCTTCACCACGAACTGCGCCGCCTCTACGCCGACCGGCTGCTCACCTTGCAGCCCGTCGACCGCGACGGCGCACCCCGCGCCGCCCTGGTCAACCAGTCCGCCGAGCCCTGGACCACCACCCTCCGGCTGCGCCGCCTGGACACCACCGGGCGGCAGCTCGCCGAACACACCGAGGAGATCACCGTCCCGCCCCGCGCTGTCCACCAACTCCCGTTGCCCGACGGGATGGTGACGGACCACGGGGCAAGCAAGGAGTACCTGGTGGCGGACGCGGACGGTCTGCGCGCCGTGCACTTCCCGACCGCCGACCGGCAGTTCGCCTACCCGCGGCCCGAGTTCGACCTCGACGTGACGGCGGCCGGCGACGGCGCGGTGGACGTCCGGATCACCGCCCGCACGCTGATCCGCGACCTGCTGCTTCAGCCTGACCGCCTGCACGCCGACGCCACCGCCGACCGCGGCCTGACCACGCTGCTGCCCGGCGAGCAGGTGGACATCCGGGTGCACGGCGCGGGCGCCCCGAGCGCCGAGCAGGTCCGGCAGGCGGTCTTCTGCGTCGAGCCGTCGTGAACGCGCGGGTGCCGCCGATGAGCTGACGGTGCGTCCGGCATCGGCCCCGCCGCCGGGCGGGTCCGGCCCGGCCGTGCCTTGATGGGCGAGGTGCCCGCCGTCCCCCGGGCGCGAGCACCCCGCCCATGTCGAGGCACCCGATCGGAGACACCCATGCCGCACTGCACGACCCGCGACGGAGTGGAGCTCTTCTACAAGGACTGGGGCCACGGCCGCCCCGTGGTCTTCCTGCACGGCTGGCCCCTCAACGGCGACGCCTGGCAGGACCAGCTGAAGGCCGTCGCCGACGCCGGATTCCGCGGCATCGCCCACGACCGGCGCGGCCACGGCCGGTCCACCCCCGTCTGGGACGGCTACGACTTCGACACCTTCGCCGACGACCTGAACGACCTGCTCACCAGCCTCGACCTGCGGGACGTCACCCTCGTCGCGCACTCCATGGGCGGCGGCGAACTCGCCCGCTACATCGGCCGGCACGGCACCTCCCGGGTGAAGTCCGCCGTCCTGCTGTCCGCCGTCACCCCGCTGCTCGTCCAGGGCCCCGACAACCCCGAAGGCGTGCCCGACAGCGTCCTCGACTCGCTCAAGGCCGGCATCCTGCGCGAACACTCCCAGTTCTGGAAGGACACCGCCGTCACCTTCTTCGGCGCCAACCGCGTCCACACCAGAGCCACCCAGGGCAACCTGGACGCCTTCTGGCACATGGCGATGGCCGAGACCGTTCAGGGCGCCGTCGAATGCGTGGACGCCTTCGGCCGCACCGACTTCCACGCCGACCTGAAGAAGTTCGACCTCCCCCTGCTGGTGGCGCACGGCGACGACGACCAGGTCGTCCCGATCGACGCCACCGGCCGCAAGACCGCCGCCCTCGTCCCCGGCGCGGTGCTCAAGGTCTACGAGGGCGGGTCGCACGGCCTGGCCATGGTGCCCGGCGACAAGGAGCGCTTCACCCAGGACCTGCTCGACTTCCTCAAGTCCTGACGACCGGGCCGCGCCGGCGTTCTCGTTCGGTCCCTTTCGCCGTCCCCGGCCCGCGTGCCGTCTCCGGTCAGGTCGTCGGGGCGTCCAGCAGGGCGAGGTGGGTGGGGGTGAGGCGGAGGGTTGCGGCGGTGAGGTTCTCGGTGAGGTGGGCGGGGTTGGTGGTGCCCGGGATGGCGAGGACGTGGGGGCCGCGGTGGAGGGTCCAGGCGAGGCGGACCTGGGCGGGGGTGGCGTCGAGTTCGGTGGCGACGGTGGTGATGCGGTGGTCCCGGTCGGCGGCGGGGGCGGCCTCGCGGTGGAGGCCGGAGATGGCGAAGAAGGGGACGAAGGCGATCCCCAGCTCGGCGCAGAGGCCGAGGACGCCGGTCTCCTCGGCGCGGCGCCAGTCCAGGCCGAAGGAGTTCTGCACGCACACCACGGGGGCGATCTCCCGCGCCTCGCGGATGTGCTCGGGGCGGACGTCGGAGAGCCCGAGGTGCCGGATCAGCCCGGCCTCGCGGAGGTCGGCGAGGGCGCCGAAGTGCTCGGCGACCGAGTCGCAGTCGGGGCCGTTGCGGCGCAGGTTGACCACGTCCAGGTGGTCGCGGCCGAGCTGGCGCAGGTTCTCCTCGACCTGGCCGCGCAGCTCGTCCGGCCGGGCCATGGTCCGCCACTCGCCGGACGGGGTGCGCCCGGGGCCGACCTTGGTGGCCACCACCACGTCGGGGCCCCGCCAGGAGTCGAGCGCCCGGTTGATCAACTCGTTGGCGGAGCGCCGCGGCGAGAAGTAGAAGGAGGCCGTGTCGACGTGGTTCACGCCCTGCTCGAACGCGGTGTGCAGGAGCCGGACGGCGAAGTCGCGGTCGATCGGGGCGCCGTCGGAGTTGCCCATCATGCCGTTGCCGGTCAACCGCATCGCGCCGTAGCCGAGCCGGTTCACCGTCAGGTCGCCGAGCTGCCAGGTGCCTGCCGCCGCCGCTGTCGTGGTCATGGGTTTCCTCCCCGTGGGCCGTGCTGTCCGGACCCGGAGTATGGGGTCCGGCGGGCGGCCCGGAACAGGTCCGGCGGGTGCGCCGAATGTCACCCGCGGACCGGGAACGAACCGGAGGCCGCCGCGAGTTGGACCGGGTGTCGGCGAGCGAGGGGGAGGAGCGTCCGAAGCCCCGTTGAGCTGCTGCTGAGGGAGGCGCTCGGCCTGCGGGCCGGGAGCGGCTAGGCTGGCCGGGCTCGGGCCCTTTACCGAAGCTTTTCCCGTGTGCCGCCGTGCGTCGGCCGCCTGTCCCTGCCCTGACGGAGGTACTCCGCCTTGCACCTCGACCAGTGGATCGAGAGCGTTCCGCCGACCTCGGTGTACATCCTCATCGGCCTGATCATCGGACTGGAGAGTCTGGGCATTCCGCTGCCCGGCGAGATCGCCCTGGTCTCCTCCGCGCTGCTCGCCGCCAAGGGCATCGTCAGCCCGTGGGGCGTCGCGGGCTGCGCGATCGCCGGTGCGATCATCGGCGACTCGATCGGCTACGCGATCGGCCACAAGGGCGGCCGGCCGCTGTTCGAGAAACTCGGCCGCAGGTTCCCCAAGCACTTCGGACCAGATCATCTGGCCACCGCCGAGCGGGCGTTCCACCGCTGGGGCATGTGGGCGGTGTTCTTCGGCCGGTTCATCGCGCTGCTCCGGATCTTCGCCGGTCCGCTGGCCGGCACCCTGCGGATGCCGTACTGGAAGTTCCTGATCGCCAACGTGCTGGGCGGCGTGGTCTGGGCGGGCGGCACCACGCTGCTGGTCTACCAGGTCGGCAAGGTCGCCGAGAAGTACCTGCAGGGCGCCTCGTACATCGGCCTCGGCGCGGCCGCGGTGTTCGGCATCGGCTCGGCGCTGGTGCTCAAGTGGCGGGCGAAGAAGTCCCGGGCCGAGCACCCCGAGCAGTCCGGCGGCAAGAGCGGCGAGCCGCTCAGCGAGACGCTCGTCGACTGACCCCGGAAGCCGCACCCGAAGGCCGCCGTGTCCCGCACCGGACGCGGCGGCCTTCGCCGTGTTCGAGGGCGGCCGCGCACCGGACAGGGAGTAGGGTCGCAGCGCGAAGCGATCACGGAGGTGGGGAATGAGCACGCAGGAGAACCCGCAGCAGCGGTGGACGGCGGTGGACGACTACACCGCGGACCGGCTGATCGGCGAGGACGCGGTGCTGGACGCGGCCGTCGAGGCCGCCGACCGGGCCGGGCTGCCGCCGATCGCGGTGGCCCCGAACCAGGGCAAGCTGCTGCACCTGCTGGCCCGCATGCAGGGCGCCCGGCGGATCCTGGAGATCGGCACCCTGGCCGGCTACAGCGCCATCTGGCTGGCCCGTGCCCTGCCCGAGGGCGGCGCCCTGACCACGCTGGAGATCGACCCGGCGCACGCCGCGGTCGCCGCCGCCAACCTGGACCGGGCCGGTCTCGCCGACCGGGTCGAGATCCGGCTCGGCGCGGCCCGCGACACCCTGCGGCAGCTCACCGAGGAAGGCGTCGAACCGTACGACCTGGTGTTCGTCGACGCCGACAAGCCGAACATCCCGCACTACCTGGAGGCGTCGCTGGCGCTCACCCGGCCCGGCTCGGTGATCGTGATCGACAACGTGGTGCGCGGCGGCCGGCTCGCCGACGGGCAGAGCACCGACGAGGCCGTGCGCGGCGTCCAGCAGCTGCACGAGCTGCTCGCCGGCGACAAGCGGCTGGACGCCACCACCGTGCAGACCGTCGGCGCCAAGGGCTACGACGGTTTCACGCTGATCCGGGTGGAGGGCTGAGCACCGTGCGGATCGGACTCCTCGGCACCGGCCCCTGGGCGGGCCTGGTGCACGCCCCGGCCCTCGCCGCCCACCCCGACGTCGAATTCGCCGGCGTCTGGGGCCGTCGCCCCGAGGCCGCCAAGACCCTCGCCGCCGCCCACGGCGTCCCCGCCCACCAGGCGGTGGACGACCTGCTGGCCGACGTGGACGCCGTCGCCATCGCCCTGCCGCCGGACGTCCAGGCCGAGTACGCGGTGCGCGCCGCCGCGGCCGGCAAGCACCTGCTGCTGGACAAGCCGGTCGCCTCGACGGTCGACGCCGCCCGCGCCGTCGAGGACGCGGCAGCCGCGGCCGGCGTCGCCTCGGTGGTGTTCTTCACCGTCCGGTTCGGCGGCGCGCAGGGCGACTGGATCGACGAACAGGCCGAGCGGGGCGGCTGGTTCACCGCGCACTGCCACTGGATCGGCTCGGTGTTCACCACCGACAGCCCCTACGCCGCGTCCCCGTGGCGCCAGCAGAAGGGCGCGCTGTGGGACGTCGGCCCGCACGCCCTGTCCGTGCTGCTGCCCGTCCTCGGCGACGTCGAACGGGTCGTCGCCGCGCCCGGCCCCGGCGACACCGCGCACCTGATCCTCCGTCACGAGGGCGGCGCGTCCAGCACCGTGACGCTCAGCCTGACCGCCCCGCCCGAGGCCTCCGCGCTCGGCGCGGGCGCCGAACTGCGCGGCACCGCCGGCGTCACCCGGCTCCCCGACCGGGACGGGCCGCCCACCGCCGCGTACGGGCGCGCGCTGGACGCCCTGCTGGCGGCGGCCGCGACCGGCGCCCCGCATCCGTGCGACGTCCGGTTCGGGCGGCGCGTGGTGGAGGTGCTGGCGCAGGCGGAGGAGCAGCTGCTGCGGTAGCTCCCGCCGACGGCCGGTCAGGGATTGACCGGACGGCGGTCGGCCGGGCGGCGCGGCGGGATCGGGGTGGCGGGGAAGTCCCGCGGCCCCGTCCACAGCGCCGGCACCGCGTCCGCGCGGCGGGCCAACTCGTAGGCGATCGCCTCGTAGTTGACCCGCCAGCCGCGGAAGTGCGCCCAGGCGTCCGCGACCGGCCGCTCCAGCCGCATCCCGGCAGCCGTCACCATCGCCACCGCCGCGTCGAACTCCGCGAAGGTCAACCGGATCGGCTCCTCCGGCTCCGGATCCGGTTCGAACGGGATCCGCAGCGCGGTCGCGATGTCGCGCAGCGCCGTGAACCCGGCGCGCAGCAGCAGCCGCGCCTCCGGCGGGGCCGAACGCGGGTTCAGCGCCAGCTGCATGGCCGCCGCGTCCATCACGGCGATCAGGCCCACCACCCAGTTGCGGTACGGCTGCGGCGAGCGGAACGAGATCAGCACCGGATAGTTGGAGTGCCCCTCGCCGAGGTCCGCCGCCAGCCGCTCCCAGTCCCGGTACAGGCCCGGCAGCTCGCTCTCGGTCCGCACCAGCGCCTGCCGGGCCAGCAGCTCCGGCCCCCAGGCCGGCTCACCGGCCCGCGACTGCAGCAGCGTCACCTCCAACTCCCGCCGGTTGTAGGCCGAGTAGAGCGTCGGCAGGTAGGCGATCAGCAGCGCGATGATCAGCGGGCCGTTGGCCGCCGCGAGGAAGTCGATCACCGACAGGTGCAGCCGGTCGCCGCTGGCGAAGCCCAGCGTGAACAGGCTCGACCCGGCCTCCCGGAACGCGACGTGCCACGGCAGTTCGGACGTCCCTATCAACAGCAGGGTGTACGCCATCAGCGTCGCCAGCAGCCAGCACCCCAGCATCCCGAGCAGCGTCAACGGCGCCAGCCAGGTCTGCGCCCGGTCGATCGCCCGGTACCCGCCGAACGGCGCCGCCACCGTCCGCACCACCACCCGCAGCGACGACCACAGTCGGATCGCCAACGCCGAGTACAGCCCGCGCGGCACCACCAGCGTCCGCAGAATGCTGCCCGCCGTCCAGACCAGCAGTGCCACCCCGAGCACGGTGAAGATCACTCTCATCCGGCCATTGTGACGCCCCGCCACGGCCTTTCCGGGATGCGACGGCCGCCGGGGGTGAACAGGACGCCCCGGAACATGCGGTAAGCTTCTCAGCAGGTCGAACGGAGCACACCAGCAACCGGCGGCTACACCCTTTGCGCGGGTGGCGGAATAGGCAGACGCGCTGGATTCAGGTTCCAGTGCCCGAAAGGGCGTGGGGGTTCAACTCCCCCCTCGCGCACAGCGGGTCGTACGACCCAGAACGGCCGGTCGGTCCGACAGCATGTCGGGCCGATCGGTCTTTTTGCATTCCCGGTCGGGGTTTTGACGGTCCGTCGGGCAGCAGGCCCGGACGGCTGCCTGGAAGGTTCCGGTCCAGGCAGCCGGTCTGCGACGGGCGGTCAGTTCGCCGGGGTGAACTTCTTTCGCCAGGCGAGGGAGACGTGGACCAGGGCGATCAGCACCGGGACTTCGATCAGCGGGCCGACCACGCCGGACAGCGCCTGGCCGGAGGTGACGCCGAAGGTGCCGATGGCGACGGCGATGGCGAGTTCGAAGTTGTTGCCGGCGCCGGTGAACGCCAGGGTGGCCGTCCGGTCGTAGGAGAGGCCGAGGCCCTTGCCGAGGGCGAAGGTGCCGAACCACATGATCGCGAAGTAGGCGAGCAGCGGCAGCGCGATCCGGGCGACGTCCAGCGGCTGCGAGGTGATCGTCCTCCCCTGGAGGGCGAACAGGATCACGATGGTGAACAGCAGGCCGTACAGCGCCCAGGGGCCGATCCGCGGCAGCACCTTCGCCTCGTAGCGTTCGCGGCCGAGCTTCTTCTCGCCCAGGCGGCGGGTGAGGAAGCCGGCGGCGAGCGGGATGCCGAGGAAGACGACGACGTTGAGCGCGATCCTCCCCATCGAGACGTCCAGGTGCTGCCCGTCGCCGAGACCGAGCCAACCCGGCAGCAGGTCGAGGTAGAACCAGCCCAGGACGCCGAACATGACGACCTGGAAGACGCTGTTCAGCGCGACCAGGACGGCGGCGGCCTCGCGGTCGCCGCAGGCGAGGTCGTTCCAGATGATCACCATGGCGATGCAGCGGGCCAGGCCGACGATGATCAGACCGGTGCGGTACTCGGGCAGGTCCGGCAGGAAGATCCAGGCGAGGGCGAACATCACCGCGGGGCCGACCACCCAGTTGATCACCAGCGAGGAGGCCATCAGCCGACGGTCGCCGGTGACGGCGTCGAGCCGGTCGTAGCGGACCTTCGCCAGCACCGGGTACATCATGACCAGCAGGCCCAGCCCGATGGGCAGCGAGACCCCGCCGATCTCGACCGCGGCGAGGGCGTCGTTCAGGCCGGGGATCAGGCGACCGAGGCCGAGGCCGACGGCCATCGCGGCGAGGATCCACGCCGCGAGGTAGCGGTCGAGGAAGGACAGCTTGCCGGCGACCGACGCCGCTTCCACCGGTTCGACGGGGGCCGCCATCAGCAGGACCTCTTCACGCCGGCGTTGGTGCGGGCGGTGGCGGCGAGGTCGGCGAACTGCCCCGACAGCGACTCCAGGACCTCCGGCCTCAGCCGGTAGTACGTGAAGCGGCCGCAGGGTTCGGTGTCCACCACGCCGGCCTCGCGCAGCACCTTGAGGTGGTTGGAGAGGTTGGTCTGGCGGGCGCCGGTCTCCTCCACCAGGTGCGTGGTGCACAGGGTTTCGCGGGCCAGCAGGGTCACGATGTGGAGCCTGAGCGGGTCGGCCAGCGCCCGCAACAGTTCAGTGTCGACTGATATCACCATGGGCTGATACTTTCACATCGGCCGGGCCTGGCTGAACAGCGGGGCCGCCGGTACTCGCTCCGGCCCGGACAACCGCTACCCCGAACGAAGGACCCTTCACCGATGACCACCGCGCCGCTTGCCTCCGCGCCGCTCGCCTCCGTGCTGTTCGTCTGCGTCCACAACGCCGGCCGCTCCCAGATGGCCGCGGGCTTCCTCGCCCACCTCGCCGGCGACCGCGTCGAGGTCCGCTCCGCCGGCTCCGCGCCGGGTCGGGAGGTCAACCCGGCCGCCGTCGCGGCGATGGCCGAGGTCGGTGTCGACATCTCCGACCAGAAGCCGAAGATCCTCACCTCCGAGGCCGTCGAGGCCTCCGACTACGTCATCACCATGGGCTGCGGCGACGCCTGCCCGTACTTCCCCGGCAGGACGTACCTCGACTGGAAGCTGGACGACCCGGCCGGCCAGAGCGTCGACGCCGTCCGGCCGATCCGCGACGCGATCAAGGCCCTGATCGAGCAGCTGATCGCCGAGATCGATGCCAACGCCGCGGCCGGTCACGAGAGCTGATCGTCGTCGGACAGCCGGACAGCCGGACAGCCGGACAGCCGGAGCGGACGGCCGGTGAAAGTCACGTGACCCCGTGGACCGCACCGGCGACACCGACGCCATGACCGTTGACCGTGAGGCGCTCCAGGCCGGGTGGAACCGGACTCGTGGCCGCCTCGACACTGCTCGGGCCCGCCCGGCGGGCCGACCCGGCATCGATCTCCCGGTAGCGCTCGATTTCCTGGAGCACAACGAACTGGGCAACGAGCTGGGCCTTGCCTTCGACTGCCTGGTCGATCTCGGTGACGAGCACGACGCGCCGCTCGCCTTCTGGCAGGACCTGGACCGGGCGGCCCGTGAAATGCGGCTCTGCGGCGACGCGGTCCACAAGCCCCACCTCACCTCTGCCGACCTCTGCCGTCGCCGTCTCGCGGCCGCCTCCGAGCAGGGCTGACCCCTCGGCCCGGCGAACCATCCCGGTGGTCGGGTTCGCACGAACCGCCGGCGCTGCGACCGGCACGGAAGGCGCGCCGCCACGCGGTGGACGCGTTCAGCGGGTGGCGGTGAGCAGCCCGGCCATTGCGGCCAGCGGCCCCGGGGCGACGCGGTAGTAGACCCAGGTGCCGCGCCGTTCGGAGGTCAGCAGGCCGGCCTCGCGGAGCTTCTTCAGGTGGTGGGAGACGGTCGGCTGGGACACGCCCACGTCCTGGATGTCGCACACGCAGGCCTCGCCGCCCGGGTGCGAGGCGACCCGGGAGAAGAGGCGCAGCCGCACCGGGTCGGACAGCGCCTTGAACATCGCGGCCATCCGCTCCGCGTCCGCCTCCGACAGCGCCGCCGCCGTGACCGGCGGGCAGCACGGCGCTGCCGGTGCGTCGACGATCGGCAGCTCGGCGGACATCAAGTTCGACATACGTCTATGTTGACACTCGTCGAATCAGTGGGCAAGCTCGGCTGTATCGACGAGCGTCAATGCAGCGCTCATCCGTCACGCACCAGCCCGGAGAACCGAGATGAGCGAGAACGCCGCCACCGCCCACCTTCCCGTCGCCGTCATCGGCGCAGGCCCGATCGGTCTGGCCGCCGCCGCACGCCTGATCGAGCGCGGCATCGAGCCAGTGGTGCTGGAAGCCGGACCGAGCGCCGCCACCGCCGTGCGCGAGTGGTCGCACGTGCGCCTGTTCTCGCAGTGGTCCGAGGTCGTCGACCCCGCCGCCGAGAAGCTCCTCGCCCCCACCGGCTGGGTGCACCCCGACGCCGACGCCTACCCGCTGGGCGGCGACTGGGTGGCCCGGTACCTGCAGCCGCTGGCCGACGCGCTCGGGGGCCGGGTCCGCTACGACGCCCGCGTCACCGGCGTCGCCCGGGCCGGACGGGACCGCATCGTCGACGCCGACCGCGAGGCGCAGCCGTTCACCGTCCACGTTCGGCACGCCGACGGCTCCGAGGAGCGCCTCCTCGCCCGCGCCGTCGTCGACGCCTCCGGCACCTGGTCCACGCCCGGCCCGGCCGGCGGCAACGGGCTGCCCGCCCTCGGCGAGCGCGCCGCGAGCGCGAAGATCTCGTACTGCGTCCCGGACTTCGCGGACCCTGCGGTGCGCTCGCGGTACGCCGGCCGGCGGACGGCGGTGGTCGGCTCCGGCGCATCCGCGTTCACCGCGCTGGCGCTGCTCGCCGACCTCGCCCAGGACGCGCCCGGCACCCACGCCCTCTGGGTGCTGCGCCGGGGCATCTCCGGATCCACCTACGGCGGCGGCGCCGCCGACCAGTTGCCCGCCCGCGGCGCACTCGGCCTGCGTGCCAAGGCCGCCGTCGAGGCCGGTCACGCCGGTGCGCTCACCGGTTTCCGCACCGCCGCCGTCGAACCCGACGGCGAGCGCCTGGTGCTGGTCGCCGAGGACGGCCGTCGCAGCGAGGCCGTCGACGAGATCATCGTCCTGACCGGCTTCCGCCCCGACCTCTCCTTCCTCGACGAACTGCGCCTCGGCCTCGACGAGCGCCTCCAGGCTCCGCTCGCCCTCGCCCCGCTGATCGACCCCAATCAGCACTCCTGCGGCACCGTCTACCCGCACGGCGCGAACGAGCTCGCCCACCCCGAGGGGGAGGTGTACCTGGTCGGCATGAAGTCCTACGGCCGCGCGCCCACGTTCCTCGCCCTGACCGGCTACGAGCAGGTCCGCTCCGTCGCCGCCGCCCTCGCCGGCGACCACGAGGCCGCCGCCCGCGTCGAGTTGACCCTCCCGGAGACCGGGGTGTGCGGCGGCGCCGGCCTCTTCGACGAGGACGCCGTCCAGGACGGCGGCTGCTGCTCGACCCCGGCCGAGCCCGGGACCCTCACCGTCGGAACCAGGCCGAAGCTGATCATCCTCGGAGCCGAGGAGTCCACCGACTCCTGCTCCCCGACCGGTGGTTGCTGCTGACCATGGCGAACACCACCCGCACCGAGGACGGGGCCGCGACCGACGCACCCGTCCGGTTATCGCCCCGCGCCGCGCTGCCCGCCCTGTGCCTCACCCAGATCACCGGCTGGGGCATCCTCTTCTACGCCTTCCCCGTCCTGCTCTCCCGGATCACCCACGCCACCGGATGGTCCACCCAGGCCACCACCGGCGCATTCTCCGCCGCGCTGCTGACCTCCGCGCTGGTCGGCATCCCCGTCGGGCGGCTGCTGGACCGCCGCGGCCCGCGCGTGGTGATGACCGCAGGCTCCGCGCTCGGCGCCGTCGCCCTGGCGGGCGTCGCACTCGCACCGAATCTGCCGGTCTTCCTCCTCGCCTGGCTCGCCGCCGGAACCGCCATGGCCGCCACCTTCTACCAACCCGCCTTCGCCGCCGTCACCCGCTGGTACGGACCGCGCCGGGTACGGGCGTTGACCACCGTGACGCTGGCCGGCGGCCTCGCCTCCACCGTCTTCGCACCCCTCACCTCCGCACTGGCCGACCACCTCTCCTGGCGCACCACCTACCTGACCCTCGCCCTGCTGCTGGCCGTCGTCACCGTTCCCGCGCACGCGCTCGCGCTGCGCCACCCCTGGCCGCCACCGCCGCGCGACACCGTCTCAACCACCGTGCAGGTCAAGTCGGTTGAGCGTGACCTCGGCTTCTGGCGCCTCGCCGCAGCCTTCACCCTCTCCACCCTGGCCATGCACACCGTGGTGTTCGGCCTCGTCCCGCTGCTCACCGCCCGCGGCGCCGGACCCACCCTCGCCGCCTGGGCGCTCGGCCTCGGCGGCCTCGGCCAGACCCTGGGCCGCACCCTGTACGCCCCGCTCGCCGCCCGCACCCCGGTCCGGGCGCGCACCGCCGTCCTGATCGCCGCAGGCGGCGCCACCACGCTCGCCCTGGCCGCAACTCCCGGACCGGCAGCTCTGCTTGTCGCACTGGCCGTCCTCGCGGGAACCGTCCGCGGCAACCTGACCCTCCTTCAGGCCACCGCCGTCGCCGACCGCTGGGGCACCGCCGCGTACGGCCGCCTCAGCGCCCTCCTCGCCGCCCCCGCCACGATCGCCGCCGCTCTCGCCCCCTGGGCCGGCGCCGCCCTCGCCGGGCCGCTCGGCGGCTACCCCCAGCTGTACCTCCTCCTGGCCGCGACCTCCGCCCTCGCCGCCCTGCTGGCGCTCGACTGACCGACGAGGCGTCGGCGGCCGCCGCCGCTCAGCCCCAGCCCTGTCGACGCTCGGCCAGGAAGTCGACGGCGTGGGCGAGTTGGGCCGCGAGGAAATCGGCGGTGGCGCCGGGGCCGGTGAACGGCCGCTCCCGCCGGTCGTCGGGCAGTGCGGGGAAGGCGGGCAGGCAGACGGAGGTGTCCGGGGCCGTGGGCGGCAGGGCCTCGGCGCGGTGGAGGAGGAGCATGTCCGCGAGGAAGCAGGTGACCTCTCCGTCGGCGTCACGGCCGATCCAGACCGGGTAGCTTCCGTCCCCCACGCCGCTCGGGTAGGCGATCAGGTTGGCGCCGGCGTCCGGGGCCGAGACCTCGGCGTACGGACGCTGCCCGGCTCCCCACAGGTCGGTCTCCCACTGGCGCTGTTCGAAGAGCTTCGGCAGTACGTCGCGGCCGGAGGCGTCGAGGAAGCAGCCCATGCCGGTGTCGACGCCGAATCCGTAGAACTCATCGGTGCCGAGCGAGCGGGCGTCCTGGCCCGGTCGCAGCGCGAGTTCCCAGGTGGCGGTCGGCGTGTCGCGGATCCGGAGCATCGCGGCCGGGGTCTCGCCCCGCGTCCTTCCCTCCCAGTGCATCGTGGCGATCAGCACCGGGTAGGCGTCGGGCGGGACGGTGACGGTGAACGGCAGATCGCGGTCGTGGACGGTGAGGGGATCGGCTGCGATCACCGAGCCGGTGGGCAGCCGGAGCAGGCCGGCCGACCGGGGGGCGGTGACGACCGCGACCTGCTCCCCATGGTTCCCCAGACGGCTTCCCGGCGTGAACAGGGCCTCCAGGTGCTGCGGGCGCAGCGGGACGGGCGCGGACCAGCCGGGCTCCGCAGCCTCGGAGGCCTCACCGTCCACTCCGGTCGGCACCAGGGTGAACGGGCCGTCCAGCCCGAGCAGTTGTGCGTCGGCATAGGCGGTCCACGCACCGAACTCCGCCTTGGCGACCGTGCGGTGCTCGGCCGGTACGTCCGTGCCGATGTGCAGCGTCCCGCCGTGGTGCAGGACGCGGTTGGCCCGGCCGTCCGGGCGGACCGTCAGCGTGAAGTGCCCGTCCTCGGGGAACTCGGGTTCGGTGTCGGAGGAGTGGAGCCACTCCCGGTAGCGCTGAAGGTGCAGCCGACCCGGCTCCAGCTGACGGTACGTGTACTCCCGGGACCGCCGGACCCGCGCGTCGAAGAGGACCAGACCGAGGTAGCCGTTCCGCCAGTCGACCTGGAACAGGGCCCTGGGCTGCCCGTGGCGGGCGAGCAGTGCCGCGTACGGCGCACCCGACTCGTCCCGGCCGCGGGCTTCCCGCTCCGACATCGGCGCGACGACGGCACGGGCCTGCGGGTCCCAGCCCTCGCAGTACCGGACCTCGACCACCTCGGTGCTGTCGGCCGTCATGCCCGTCTCCTGCCCGTGTTCCGCACGATCTTCGGAATGCCTCGCGCGCCACGGTAGTGATCGCCGCCGACAACGGCCGACGGGGCGGCGCTCCCGTGACACCGGGTCAGCAGCCCCCGATCGCCGCGCCGTACCCGGTCGAGCCGGTCAGCAGGCGGCCGTAGGTCTGCGGGTCGTGCTCGGCGATCCGGCGGGCCTCGGCCAGGACCGGGGCGGCCTGCGGCAGGTGGTCCGGGTGTTCCAGGGGGAAGGCGGTCTCGACGGCGCGGCGCACGTCCGGGTCGTCGCAGGTGGTGAAACAGACGGCTGCGGCCAGCCACAGGTGCGGCCACAGTTCGGCGAGTGGGTCGACGGCCGTCCAGTCCCGTTCCCGGGTCTCGGCGATCAGCCTCCTCAGCCGCTCGGGGTCGCTCCGGTGCCTCGCGAAGAGGGCCCGGTACGCAGCGGGGTCGGTCCACACGGCGACCCAGTAGGCGGCCCGGCAGGCATTCGCCCGGTGCTCCCGACGGCCTTGGCCCGCCCGGGAGATCAGGGCCGCCAGGGTGGCCTTCCGGCCGATCGCCGCGACCAGCGGACCCACCAACTGCCCGGTCGTGGAAGCCTCCAGTACCAGCAGCGACAGCACCCGGTCGGCGAGCCGCGCGGTCCGCGCCGGGTCCGCCGTCAGCGCCTGGCCGAGCAGCAGTCGGGTGGACTCCACCTGCTCGTACCGGTCCTGGCCGATCGGGTCTGCTCCGCCGGCCAGCAGCGCGGCGAACTCGTCGAGTGCGGCGGCGAGTTCGGCGTCCTTGTCGTTCAAGACTGCTCCTCGGGGGGCGGGGGCTTGAGCGTAGCCGGGGCGGCGGGCGAGGGGCGTCCGCGCCGCGAGTACGCTGCGGACCGGCACGATTCCGGTCGAGGGAGCACGTTCGATGGTCCGCACCAGCCCGCCCCGTCCGCTCGACGTCGAGGCGCTGTTCCCCGAGGTGGCGGCGCTGCGGCGGGACGCCGTGCGGCTGCACCCCCGGCGGGGGGAGCCCGGGCCCGGGGAGAGTTCGCTGGGCGGCCCGGTGCGGTGGCCGCGTGCGGAGCCGTGGCCGTCCTGCTCGGACGAGCACCCGCGCACCGGGTACGCGCCGCCGCGCGGTGCGGGGCCCGTGCCGCTGGTGCCGGTGGTGCAGCTGCTCGCCGTCGATGTGCCCGAACTGCCGTTCCCGGACGGCGCGGACGTGTTGCAGGTGCTGTGGTGCCCGTTCGACCATGAGGAGGGCTACGCGCCGCGGCCGCAGGTGTACTGGTGGGACGGCTCGCGCGCCGACCTCGAACCGGCCGACCCGCCCCGCCCGGACGGCGCCCACCACGACTACGTGCCCGACCCGTGCGTCCTGCACCCCGAACGCGTCACCGAGTACCCCTCCTGGGACCTGCCGGAACACCTCCACGACGCCCTGGAGGAACGGTTCGAGCAGGTCGAGGAGGAGACCGGCTGGTCGTACGAGTACCACCTGTCGGTGGCCGACGGGACCAAGGTCGGCGGCTACCCCGCCTGGAGTCAGGACCCGTCCTGGCCCCACTGCCCCCGTTGCGCGCGGCGGATGGACCACCTGCTGTCCGTCGACAGCGCCGAGTTCGACGGCGAGAGCTGGCGCACCTGGCTTGCGGTCGAGGACACCCCGGCCACCGGCACCGTCTGGGAACTGCCTTACGAGGAGCGGAAGTCGATACAGCGGGCCGCCGATCTGCTGCTCGGCGACCTGGCCGGCCTGCACCTGTTCACCTGCACGCACTGCCCCGACCGCCCGTACGCCCACCGCGCCGGAGCCTAGGCCGGACCGGACCGGAGCTCAGGCCGGACCGGCGGGCCCCGTCTCCTCGGGCACGGCGAACGCGTCGTCGTAGAGCTGGAACAGGCGGGGCGGTGACGCGGGGGCGCCGGGCTCCGGGGGGAGGGCGCTCAGGGCGGCCCAGCAGGCCCGGGTGAGTCGGCGGGCGCGGCGGCCGGGCCAGTGCGGGGGGAGGAGTTCCGGCGGCAGGAGGGGGTCGGGGGTCATGGCGTCGCTGAACCCGGCGGCGAGTTCCACGGCCAGGGTGAGCCGCTCGGCCCCGGAGAGGGCCGAGCCGTCGATGCTCTCGGCGCAGGCCTCCGCGAAGGCCGCGAGACGTTCGTGCCGGGCGGCGACGGCGTCCAACGGCCATATGCGGGCGGCGAGTCGGGCGGGTTCGGTGAGGTCTCCGAGGCGCAGGTCGGTGCTGGTGAGGAAGGTGACGGAGTCGAGCGCGTCGAGGCTCCGGGCCCGGGCCTCGACCAGGTCGGCGATCGGGTTGGCCGCGACGTACAGCCCGCCCTGGACGGGCGCCGCGCCCAGGTGCAGGAGGGTCTCGCGCAGCGCGTCGCGGACGGTGCGGCGGGCCTCCGGTACGGCGAAGGCGAACAGGTGCCAGGTGCCGTCCCAGGGGGCGAGCCCGTCGTCCTGCCGGTACGCGTGCCGGATGTGCTCGGCGTCGGGGGCGAGGGCGCCGCTCGTGGCGTCGGACACGGCCCGCAGGACGGCCCTGCGCCCGCGCCCGTCCTGGCGGAACCTCCCCTCGGCGACCAGGCGTCCGACGCACAGTCGGACCTGCTGATCGGTCATGCCGAGGAGCCCGGCGACGGTGTACAGCTCACCGGCGTCGACCGTCCCGTCCGTGCGGACCAGGGCGTGCACGAGCAGGCGGGTGGGGATCTCGGGTCGTGAACGGCTCACGGGTGGGCTCCTCCGCCCGGGCCGTCGGGGACGACGGGCCGGTGCATGGTGGTGACGGCCCCGAATCCCATCGGATTCCGCAGGAACGGGGTCCGGTGGGTGTGCGCGGCGCGGAAGCCGTGACGCTCGTACAGGGCCCGGGCGCGCGGGTTGGTGTCGATGACGTCGAGCCGGACCCGGGCACGGGCCTGCTCGGCGGCGACGGCGAAGATCTCGTGCAGCAGCAGGCTGCCGATGCCGGCGCCGCGCTGCGCCGCCGCCACGCAGATGCCGTCCATGACGAGTTCGTCCTCGGCGGCTCTCCGGGTGAGCAGGGCGAGGAGCGCCAGTCGGGGCAGCCCGCCCAGGACGCCGAACGCGGACAGCACGTCACGTGCCGAGCCGCCCGTCAGGCCGCGCCCCGCGAGGTAGTAGCCGGCGACGCCGAGGACACGGCCCGTGCCGTCGAGCGCGACGACGCCCCGGTCGTGCTGCAGGTGGGCGGCGAGGAACGCCCGGCCCCGGTCGGGCGGGCCGAGCGCGGGGCCGAGCTTCCGTCCGAACGCCTCCCAGTAGAGGGCGGCGACCTGCTGCTCGGCCCCTTCGGGGACCCCTCGGCGAAGCTCGGGAATCCGCGCCGCCGGTTCGTTCGGTACGCCCATGGCTCTCCTCCGCCGATCGTTGTCCGCGACACACACAGTACGCTCGTTCCGAGAACGGTCGTTTTTCATTTGATAGATTTTGCTCAGGGAGGGGCGCATGACCGAGGCCGACCGAGATGCGGCGATCACGGTTCGACAGAAGACGTCGGACCGCGTGCTGGTGGCGGCCGGATTCCCGGTCCTGGGAGCCGGGGCCGGATTCCTGCTCAAACTCCTGGCCGGTCGGGCGTCCACCTGGCCGTGGATCCCGTGGCAGGGGCCGGTCGACCTCATCGCCGAGGCGCCCGAACCGGCGGCCACCGTGGGCAGTCTGCTGCTCGGGGCCGTGGTCGGCGGCGTCATCGTGTTCCTCGCCGAGCAGGGCTACGTCACTGTCACCGTCGAGCGGGACCGGATCACGACGGACCGCGCCGGCTCCAGCCGGAGCGCACCCCGGACGGCGGTCAGCGGCGTGTTCGCCGACCGCAAGCGCCTGGTGGTGCTCGGCGCGCAGGGCGAGGAACTGATCGCCGAGTACAAGAACGAGGGCGCCGACCTCCCGTCGGTCGCGCGACTCGCGGAGGCCTTCCGCGCCCACGGGTACCCGTGGCTGCCCGACGGCGACCCCTACCGGGACGCGTACCGCCGCTGGGTCGAGGACATGCCGGGCCTGCCGCCCGCCGGCAACGCGCTCCTCAAGGCGCGGGCCGAGGCGCTGAAGGAGAGCGAGGAGAAGGAGATCGGCGAACTGCGCCGCGAACTGGCGAAACTCGGCGTGGTCGTCCACGACGCGGACGGCCGCCAGTGGTGGCGCGAAACCGGGACATCCGCCCGCCCGTGACGCGACCCCGCCCCGCGCAGTTGGCTCCCCCAGCGGCATGGCAAGCGTTACGGGTTCGAGGACGCGCTGCTGATCGCCGAGGTGGTGTCGGTCTCCTCGGCGCGCAAGCACTACGACGACTGCACCGCGAAGTACGGCCGCCACGGCATCCCGGTCTACGCGGTGGTGGACCCGTACGCCGGGGAGGTCGTCGTCCACACCCGGCCCACCGGCTCCGGCTACATCGCCGCGCACACGCACACGTACGGGTCGGGCAAGCTGCCCATCGAGCTGGCCGACGGGCGGACGTACACGCTCGACCTGGACGAGCTGCCTCGGCCCGAGCCGGGCGTCGGCTGACGCGGACGGGCCGGCGGGTGGGGGCAGGTCAGGTCGCGTACTCGGGGGTCATCGCCGCCGCCAGGGCGAGGTGCACGGCGGCCTCCTCCGTGCGGCCCTGGCGGGTCAGGGTGCGGCCGAGCAGGAGTCGGGCGTAGGAGTCGTCCGGTGCGTGGGTGACGAGTTCCTCCAACACGGTTGCGGCGCGGCCGAGTTGGGCGGAGGCGAAGTACGCGCGGGCGGCGAGGAGTCGGACGCTGGGCTCGTCGCCGTGCTCCGCCAGCAGCGGCTGGAGCAGGGTCAGTGCGCCCAGTGGGTCGCGCTTGTCGAGCAGTGCGTCGGCGTACCGGAGGCGCTCGACCTCGGCGGGGAGCCGGCGGTGGGGCTGCCCGGCGGCGTCGCGCAGGAATCGGGTGACGGTCTCCGGGGACTGCGCGCCGGACAGGGCCCGGTCGCCCACGACCAGGGTCGGGGAGGTGGCGACGCCCCGGGCCCTGCCGATCAGCAGCAGTTCCTTGACCTGCCGGTCGGCGGCGCCGTCGGCCAGCAGCGCGGCGGCCTCGGGGAACCCGGCGTCGGCGGCGAGCTGTCCCAGCGTCTCGGCGAGGCTGATGTCGCGACCCTCGATGAAGTGCGCCTTCATGACGGCTTCGGCCAGGGCGTGCTGCAGTTCGGCGCCGCCGTGCCGGTGGGCGAGGGCGAGCAGCCGGTGCGCGTCGTGGCTGCTGGCGCGCCAGGCGGCGCCCCAGGTCGACCCGAGGCCCTCGGCGGCGGCGATCTCGGCGACCGGGGGCGTCTGCGTCGCGGTGGCGGCGGGCCCGACGGCGCACGCCTGCGCGGCTTCGGTGTCGTCCCGGTCACCCAGGATGCCGAGGTCGCGCAGCAGTTCGTCCTCCGTCGACCCCTCGTGCGAAGTGGCGGGGACGGGCGCGGTCGGATCGATGCGGAACGGTCGCCAGATCGGCTTGACCGGCTCGCCGGCCCAGTCGGCGAGGGCCTTGTCGAGCCGCCGCTTGCCGATGTACGCCCAGGGGCAGACCACATCCGCCCAGATCTCGATTCGCATACCTGCGACAGTAGGCGACATCCGTCGGCTAAACAACACTCGTCGTCTACCCGACGACTGTCGTACAGTGCTGCCATGAACCTGGACGACCCCCGTGTGCAGCGCACCCGAGCCCGACTCCGGGAAGCGATCCTGGAGCTGGCCACCGAACAGGACCTGGACGCGATCACCGTCTCTGCGGTGGCCAAGCGCGCCGGGATCAACCGCGCCACGGTCTACCAGCACTACCCGGACGTGGACGCGCTGGTGGTCGACGCGATGGACGACGCGATCGCCGACATCGCCCGCGCGGCCCGCCAGTGCCCGGCCGACGCACCGCCCGGCCGCACCCCCGAGACCCTGGTCGCCCTGTTCGAGCACATCGCCGCCAGGGCCGCCGTCTACCGGTGCGTCCTCGGCGACCAGGGCAGCGCCGGCTTCGCCGGCCGGATGCGCGAACAGGTGACCGCCGCCCTGGCCGCCCGCTTCCGCGAGGGCAACCGCCCCGCCGGATTCGACGACGTCCCGGTCGACCTGCACGCCGCCTACCTGTCCGGCGCACTGCTGGGCGTCGTCACCCACTGGATCACGAGCGAACACCCGGCGCCCGCCGCCGACACGGCGGCGGCGTTCTGGCGGCTGTTCCGCGCCTGAGTGGCACTACCGTTCCGAATACCGCAGGAACTGCCAGCCCAGTACGGCCAGAGCCAGCGTCTGTGCGAGGGAGACGACCATGAGCAGGGGGTGGACGGTGGGTGAGCACCAGAACGCGGTCACGCAGATCATCGGCAGGGTCAGGTATGTGAACAGATCCACGCCGGTCTGAAGCCGCTTGCGCATGGTGCGACCCGCATCGTTGCGATGGTAGGTCTCCCAGCCGAACACAGCGCCACGGGCGGCGGTGAGTTCGCCCAACCGCGGTCCCAGTTGTTCGCGGACGTAGCAGCCGATGGCCGAAATCTTTTCGTCGTTGACCAGGTAGGTCCAGCCCAGAACCAGGCAGATCAAGGGTACGGCGAGCAGAAGCCGAGGCTGCCCGCTCTGCACGGTGATCGTCACGACGGCGGTGGCTGCGGCGAGCGTGAAGTAGAGCAGATTGTCGCGGAACCCTATTCGGGTCTTCTGTTCCTCCTTGATGCAGTCGTACTCGGCCAGCAGGAGCTTGCTCTCGGTCACATCGTCCGTAGCGGTCACAGCCATTCCTATGCTCGGGTCCGGATGTGGGGTGGGCGGGCAAGGATCTGGCGCTCGTCACCTGCCCGCCCCGGGTGTGAAGACTTCAGTCACCGGTTCGGAAGGACGGCAGCTTGTCGGGGTTGTTCCGTTCGATCCAACCCTTTCCGTCCGCCGCGATTCCTTCCAGGAGTCGGAAGGTATGGGTGAAGCCGGCCGAATTGAGGTCGATCTCGGCGATTTCCCGGGCGTTCTCGTCCGGTGCCAGCTGATGGGCGTCGGCGTCCTTGACGCGGATCCTCCTGGCAGGCCCGTTGGTGAGGACGAGTTCCAGGTCGTAGCCGACGCTGGCGTTCTCCGTCACCTGTACGGAGGACAATGCGTCGAACCGGTAGTTGCTCCGCTGCTCGTTCCCGGACGTCGCGTCGGCGAAATCGAGTTCTGAACTGATCTCGCGAATGCCGTCCTGGGTGACGAGGAACAGACGGAAGTGGTACCGGGAGTACCGCCACGGACCGCCCTTCACTCGTCCTCGCTTGTAGGGGGATGCGGGCACCATCAGGATGGTGTGGGTGATCAGGTCGCGCCAGGTGAGCTGATAATGCCGGAGCGCCTCGTCGATGAACACTGTCTTGTCGTAGGTGAGCCAGGTCTCCATCTCCAGCTCATTGGGTCGGGTGGCGTCAAGGTACGACTTCCAGCTCTGGTAGGCGGCCTGTCGCGCAGTCAGCTGCTCGTGGTATTCCCGGGTTTCCCGGGCCACCCGATGTTCCTCACGCTGGGCCTCCAACCACGAGGAAGCAGCCGCCCGTCCGGACCAGAACACGCCAACAGTGACCATGAAGGCCAGGAACGTCCGCGACGCGCCAGCACTTGCGATTGTTCCGAGCATCGTCAGAGCCGTGACGACGAGAACGGCGAGCGCAGCTCCGGAGAGGGCCTTCCCCATCGCCGAACCCTGGCTCTGGCGGCGGTCGAACAAGGTGCCGCTGTTGTGGCGGTTTCGGGCGTCCTCGGCGAGATACCGGATCAGCCAGTTGACTCGATCCACACCGATGCGGCTCTCCCGATAGAGAAGCGCGACCTCGGCGGTGAGGCCGTTGCGGACCTGGGCGGTGTGGCCCAGCCATTCGTGTGGGGTGAATCCGTGCGGTGTACGGATGCTGAAGTAGTGGTCGAACTGATGGCGGATCCGGTTGGTGAACCCGTCCCCGGCAGCGGCGGGATCACGCATGTGCGGGAGCTGGGGCTCGACCGTGGGGCTCGGCGGTTGCTCCTGGGACCACGGTCCGCGACCGAAGTGAATCGCGGTCATGCCCGCGCCGAGCGCCACCAGCAACTCGATGGCTGCCGAAGCCGGATTGGCGACCAGCGCCAGGAGCCACAGAAACACGCTCACAACGACGAACAGGCCTGCTCGGACCGGGAATGCGGCCTGGGAGGCGGCAGCGCTGCTCGGACGGGGCGGCATGGCCCGCGGCCCGATGGGGTCGGGCTCGAAATAGGCCCACATCCGATTGACCCGGTCATTGCCGAAGCGACCTGCCTCGGCCCGCTCGCGAGTCTCCGCCCACAGCCCGTCCTTCAGCCCTCCGGTGAGTACGAGATCGAGGTGGCGCAGGATCGCGTCACGCTGGTGGGGCGACAGGGCCTGCATCCGCTGCAGCACAAGTCCGGTGTCGCCGTCCGCGGTGCTGAGCGCCGCCAGCAGTTCGAAGGTAACGCGCAGGGCGTCCTTCCACTCTCCCTCGGCGTAGTTCCGAACGATCCCCGAGACGTGGTCCAATCGCTGGACTTCCTCGGCGTCGAGGTCCTGGAAGGTGCGTCCGCTGAGGGTGGCGAGCACCCAGTGGAAACGGACCTCCGCGGTGTCGTGTCCGTGGGCGATCGCGTCGGTGATCACTTCGCGAGCACGGCTGGGGATGCCGTCCTTCAGGAGCTGCAGACCAACCCTGTACTTCTCCTGGGGCGAGGCATTCGGGTGGACGAAGTAGACATTGGAGTTGTGCACGGTCTCGGCCTGGATTCCGACGGTGGAGCCGAATGCGGCCGAGCTGTACGCGAAACCGTTGCTGCCGGTCATGTCGGATCACCTCCCCGCAGTGATCAGGTGCGCCAGCTCGGCCACCAGCACGGGACAGTCCGCGACCAGACCACGCAGCCTCTTGAGTGTCATGGTCGTTCGCCTGGACGAGTCGAGGGTGTTCTCGCTCGCCGTTCGGCGGGCCGATTCCAGATCGGCCAGCGCCTCTCGGTAGGTGTCGTCGTCGAGAGCGCCCTCGACATGATGGTGCTTCAGGTGCTCGCGGAAACCGTTCAGTTCCGCGACAAGGCCTGTCGGACCGGCCGCCAGTGGGGCCGTATTCAGATGGACGTTGCTGTCCTTGACCGAGCCGGCCATGATCCCAACAGTGCTGTTGTGCACGGTGTTGCTGACCCGCTCGGCGGGTCGGTCGGCCGACTGGGCCTTCTCTGCCCGGGACATGGCGATCTGCTCCTGCTCCCCTAGGAGTTCCACGGCCAGCCGGGTGGCGAACGCCGCCGCGTTCGCCGCGGCCCGCGGCTGCCAGTTACGATCCTTCGCGCTGTTCTTCGTGCCGTCCGCCCGGTCGCTGATCCCCCTGATGATGGCAACCGGAGCGCCACTGAGGTGACCGGCCTGTGCCACACCGGCCGCCTCCATCTCGATCGCGAGTGCGTCGTTGTAGTGCTGTCGGATCCACTGCGCCTCTGCCGAGATCTTCGAGTTCTGCACGACCTCGCCGGCGGCGATGGCGCCGAAGCGTACCTGTGGTGCTCGCCCATGGCCGGGTGCGTCGTCGGCCCAGTCGTTCACGCGGGCCAGATGCGCGGCGAGCTGACTGATGCCGTGAGGTGCCTCCCAGCCACGGGGGCGGGCTTTGAGCCCGTCGTCCTCGCTGGTTCCGCCGTGATAGGCGTACACGTGCGTCGCCATCACTACGTCCCCCAGCCTGGCGGTGTCCCACAAGGCGCCGGCGACACCGACGAACAACACGGCCGCCGGTGAGAACTCCTGGATCGCGCGCTCGGCGATCACTGCGGCGGAATGATTCCCCTTGTTCGTCAGACCGAGCGCGACGCGACACGAGGTGCCCTGCACGGTTCCGACCTCGAACCGAGTTCCACGCTCATGATGGTGCACCTGCGGACCGGCCAGCTTCCGGCGCACGGCCTGGTACTCAAGATTGAGGGCGGTGAGAATCACCACCAGGTCTTTCGACATCTATTCCTCTGCCTCTCTCGTGTTCTCTTCCGTCGTGGACGGCACGTGTCGGATCAGCGGGGGGAACAACACGGTCGTCGGACCGGCCCGGTACAGTCGTGCGGGCCGCCCTCCCGTGGTCCGGCGGTTCGAGCCGGCGGGGATGATGAATCCCTTCGCGGCCTGGACTTTCCGGTAGAAATTACGGGTGTCGAGTTCAGTGCCCCAAACCGCCTCGTACACCTGCTGCAGCTCTGCTATGGTGAAATTTTCTCTACAGAAAGCCGTGGCCAGCGCCGAGAATTCGAGCTTGGTGCGCGCGTGCTCGATCCCGTCCGTTGCGATTTTCCGGTGGTCGAAGGCCAGTCCCGCCTTGCCGGACAGGACAGCTTCCGCGGGAACCCACGCGGCATCGGAGGCATCCGTTCCCGCGACCGGTTCGGGGAGCTCGGGCGCGATCGCGAGGTGGGCCACGGAGACGACGCGGCCTCGTGGATCGCGGCCCGAGTCCCCGTAGACGCCCAGCTGTTCGAGGTGCACCCAGCCGGCCGTCAGGGCGGTTTCCTCGCTCAACTCGCGGTGGGCGGCGTCCAGGATCTCCTCGCCGTCGTGATTCAGGAATCCGCCGGGTAGGGCCAGCATGCCCTGAAATGGATCTTCGCCTCGCTCGACGAGGAGGATGCACAGCCGACCCTCGCGCAGCGTCAGGATCACGAGGTCGACCGTCAAGAGCACAGATGGAGGTGACCATGCGTCAGCTTGCATGTCTTGTACGGTACTTCAGTTATTGTCAGTTGCACAAGAAGGGTGGCGTCGGACTGTCGTCGGCCTCCGGCTGGCGACGGACTGGGGCAGCGGTGGAGACGCCGGCGGCGTCAAGCTCACGACGAACCGGGCCTACCTACCCCATCGATCCCAAGAGGGGCGTGGTCGTCACCTCGCCGGGAAACTGATCGCTGACCAGAAGTGCTGAACGTCGAACGGCGACCCTCGGCCGGGCGGCCCGGAGTGGCAGGCCGGGCCGACGGCGATCGGGCTCGAAAACCGCTTGGGGCAAGGCCGTTGGGGCGGATAGAAAGGCCGGGTTTGCCGTCGCAGTCGACAGTGGAGGAGGGGGACATGGCATTCCCGGACGGAATGACGGTGCGCCCGGCGGTGGTTGGGGACGCCGAGGCCGTGTGGGCGCTGCTCAATCAGGTGGACGAGATCGAAGTGGGCCGGGCCTTCACCGACTTGGCGGAGGTCGAGGAGGATCTCGGGCACGTCTCGGTGGACCTGGAGCGCGACTCCTGGCTGCTGCACGACGGCGACGGGCGGCTCGTCGGCTACGGCCTCGTCCGTGACCGCTCGGCGGGGGAGCGGATCAACCTCGACCAGTACCTGCTGCCGGGGCACACCGCCGCCGGCCTGCAACTGTTCGAGCTGATGGAGGCGCGCGCCGCCGAGCTCGCCCGCCGCAACGGCGCCGAGCGGGCCGTGCTGCACCTGATGCTCACGGCTCGACCGACCATCGACACCGAGGCGTTGGCCGGTCGCGGCTGGCAGCGGATGCGCCGCCACCACGTGCTGAACCGCGACGTGGACCCGAAGGCCGACCCGTTCCCGGAGGCCCCGGCGGGCCTGCGGCTGCGGGCCTGCGCGAGCGAGGACGACCGGCGTACCGTGCACCGGCTGATCCACGAGACCTTCGCCGACCACTTCGACTTCCAGCCGCGCAGCTATCAGAAGTGGTGCGCCGACACCGGCGCGGACAGCGCCGACTGGTCGGTGGTGTGGATCGCCGAACTCGACGGCCACGGCGACGTCGCCGTGCTGCGCACCCGCGACGACCGGTCCGACATGCCCTGGGCCTCGCACATCGGCGTGAGTTCCGAGCTGCGCGGCCGGGGTCTCGGCGGTTACCTGCTGCGGTACTTCTTCGCGTTCTACGCCGATCGCGGCCGCACCCGGGTCGGCCTCGGCGTGGACACCGGCAACGCCACCGGCGCGCCCGTGCTGTACCGCAACAACGGCATGGTGCTCGATTTCGCCGTCGACACCTGGGAGTTGACCGTTCCCGCCGCGTGACGGAGGAGCCCGCCCGCGGCCGGAGCGGGGCGAAGTCCGGCCGCGGGCAGGCGGGCTGACGAAGCGTCAGCCGTTGGCGAGCGCAACGACGCGGTCCAGGGCGCCGTTGAAGTAGTTCTGGTCGCCGGGCAGGGTGCCGGAGTCGGCGTACTGCCAGATGGTCTGGTACGACCAGCCGGCCGGCAGGGTGCCGACCGAGGAGGCGTACCGGGCGATCCACAGCGGGTTGGTGGCGCCGAAGGAGCTGTTGTTGCCGGTGCAGGTGGTCCACCAGTCGGTGGTGGTGTAGATCACCGGGTAGCGGCCGGTCTTGGTGTGCACGGTGTTGGAGAAGTCCCGGATCCAGCTGACCATGCCGGCCTGGCTCAGGCCGTAGCAGGTCGCGCCGTACGGGTTGTACTCGATGTCGAGCGCGGGCGGCAGGGTCTTGCCGTCCTTGGACCAGCCACCGCCGTGGGCGACGAAGTACGCGGCCTGGGTGGCGCCGGAGGAGGCGTTCGGCAGCGCGAAGTGGTAGGCGCCGCGGATCATCCCGACATTGTAGGAGCCGTTGTACTGCTGGGCGAACGAGGGGTTGGTGTAGGTGGTGCCCTCGGTGGCCTTGACGTAGGCGAACCGGCCGCCGTTGGCGTAGGCGGTGCTCCAGGCGACGCTGCCCTGCCAGTTGGAGACGTCCATGCCCTTGGTCTGGGTGACGGCCAGAGCGGCGAGCGAGTTCGCGGCGGCAGGAGAGGCGTCCCGGCCCTCGTGGGCGGCGACGGTGGAGCCCGCGTAGTCGAGCTCGGGGTGGAAGTCGGCGGGGGTGCCGGGCTTGGCGGCCTGGGCGGGGGAGGCGGCGGCGATCGCACCGACCAGGAGGGCGGCGGACGCGGCTGCGGTGGCGGCGCGGCGGAACATACGGCTGGTGTTGCCGGATGCAGGCATGACGAGTCCTCAGTGGGGTGAAGGCAGCCGGTTTTCGGCCGCTGCGGAGAACATATAGTCATGGACCCGTCAGTCAACAGAGTGTTGAAACCACACAACGCCCAAAGGTATGTAGAGCGAACAGACATACGTGCGACTGCCGAAAACCTGTGGTTCCACCGGATGTTGACGGTACGACAGAAACCGGTTGTTGCTGGCGTTGTCGACCCCTCGGCGGTAGCGTGTCAACGCGTGTCCCACTGCCGGGATGCGTTGACGGACACGCGCCGGCATCGACCGACACGGACCGGCGCGCGCCGGTCGACACGGAACTGGGGGAGCGGTGGCGGACGGACGCCTACTCGCAGTCAGCGACCTCCACGTCGGCGTCGCCGAGAATCGGCCGGTTCTCGACGCACTGCGGCCGACCGGCCCGGACGACTGGCTGATTGTCGCCGGTGACGTCGCCGAACAGGTCGACGTCGTCGAGGACGCCCTGCGCATCCTGGCCGGCCGCTTCGCCAAGGTGATCTGGACCCCGGGCAACCACGAACTGTGGACCACCACCCGCGACCCGGCCCCCATCGACGCGCCCGAGCGCTACCGCCAACTGGTCGACCGCTGCCGGGCGATCGGCGTCGCCACCCCCGAGGACCCGTACCCCGTCTGGACCGGCCCGGGCGGGCCCTGCGCCATCGCCCCGGTGTTCACGCTCTACGACTACAGCTTCCGGGTGCCCGGCGTGCACACCAAGGCCGAGTCGCTGGAGCGCGCCCGGGAGAACGGCGTGGTCTGCACCGACGAGTACCGGCTCAACCCCGCGCCGTACTCGGGCGTCGACGAGTGGTGCCGGGAGCGCGTCGAGGCCACCGAGAAAGCGCTTTCCGCACACGATCCGGAACTGCCGCTGGTGCTGGTCAGCCACTGGCCGCTGGACCGCCGCCCCACCGACGTCCTGTACTACCCCGACTTCGCCCAGTGGTGCGGCACCGAGCTCACCGCCGACTGGCACCGCCGCTTCAACGTCGCCGCCGTGGTCTACGGCCACCTGCACATCCCGCGCACCACCTGGTACGAGGACGTCCGCTTCGAAGAGGTCTCGCTCGGCTACCCGCGCGAGTGGCGCCGCCGGGGCCACCCGCGCGGACTGCTCCGCCAGATCCTGCCCTACCCCGGCCCGGCCGAGCAGCCCGTCCCCGCGCCCGAACCGCCGGACGCCACCGGCTGACCGGGCGCGTTCCCGCGGGCCCGTCCGGGCGGCGGACGGCCCTCGGGGCGAGGACGGGCACTGTGGCACGATGGCCGTTCGAGCACCCGAAGGAGCGCACCGAATGACCGCCGAGCCGACCGCCTCCCGCACCGCCGACGCGGACCCCGACACCGCCGCCGGGCCGGCCTTCCGCGCCGCGCAGCCACAGGACGTGCCGCAGGTGGTCGCGCTGGTCGAGTCGGCGTACCGCGGCGACGCCAGCCGGGCCGGCTGGACCACCGAGGCGGACCTGCTGGACGGGCAGCGCACCGACGAGGCGGCCGTGGCCGAACTGCTCGGCAGGGCCGAATCGGTGGTGCTGCTGGCCGAGTCCGACGGCCGCCTGCTGGCCTGCTGCCACGTCGAACGGCGGGGCGCCACCGGCTACTTCGGCATGTTCTCGGTCTCCCCGTCCGCCCAGGGCGGCGGCCTCGGCCGACAGGTGCTGGCCCGCGCCGAGGAGTGGGCCAGGGCCGCCTGGGGCGTCGGCGCGATGGAGATGACCGTCATCGAGCAGCGGGCCGACCTGATCGCCTGGTACGAGCGCCGCGGCTACACCCGCACCGGCGTGTACGAGCCGTTCCCGTACGGCGACGAGCGGTTCGGCATCCCGCTCCGGTCCGACCTGCGCTTCGAGAAGCTGGTCAAGTCGCTGTAGCAGCGGGCGGGATCGGGCTCAGCCGTCGGCGGGCAGTTCGCCGGCGGCGGCGCGGCCGCGGTGCGCCCACTCCAGGTACCGGCCGGACTCCCGGGTCAGGCCCATCAGGAACCACAGCAGCAGGCCGGTGTCGTCGCTCCAGCCGAGCACCGGGATGAAGTCCGGGATCGCGTCGATCGGGCTGACCAGGTACACCGCGACGACGAACGCCAGCAGCAGCAGCTTGCCCGGGCCCACGCCCGGGTAGCGGCGCAGCAGCACGTCCCGCAGCAGGCGCGGCAGCGCCCCCGCCCGGGCGGCCAACCCGGGCGCGCCGGGCCGCCGGGTCTCCCGGTACAGGCCCCACGCCGAGCGCGTCACCGCCAGGCCGTCCAGCCCGCGCATCCGCGCCGCCGCCGACCCCTTCGACGCCTTGCCCTTGCTCACGAGGACCTCCCGACGAACCCTCCGACCGGCTTCCACGGTACGGGACCGGCCGCCGTCCGCGGCAGGCCGTGGCGGACCGTGGCAGGTCCGTGACGCGCCCGGCGCGGCCGGGGCCGAACGGTGAGGCCTGTGTGGCGTGCCCGGCGCGGCCGGGGCCGAACGGTGACACCTGCGGCGGGCATCGGCGGTGCGGGCGTGCGCCGGGCGGGGACGCGGTCGAAGCTGTCGGCATGACCACCAGCAGCAACACCACCAGCAGCGGGGCGGGCACGGCCGGCGAGCCCCTGGTGCGGGTCGCGGAGTTCCGCACCGACAGCCGCTACCGACTCGTCCACTTCAAGGACGCCGGCTGGAAGCCGCTCGCCCCCGAGGAGTTCGAACCGGAGGTGAGACAGCACTTCCCCGACCTCGACCCGCACGACCCGGTCCGGGTGCGGTGGGACGACCGCCCCTGGGAGTGGCCGGCCTGGCACCCCGGCGAGGCCTGAACCCCCTCGTTGCCGTACCTCAGCGGGACTTCGCCAGCAGGTCGAGGATCTCCTCGGTGGTGCCGGTCTCGCCGAGCCGCGGGAAGATCCGCTGCACACTGCCCCGGTGCGCCTCCGGGTCGGTGTCGGTCATCGCGTCGACCGCCAGCGTCACGTGGTAGCCGTGCTCGAACGCGGCGCGGGCGGTGGACTCCACGCCGATGCTGGTCGCGACGCCCGTCAGCACGATCTGCGTCACCCCGCGCCGGCGCAGCTGCACGTCCAGGTCGGTGCCGTGGAACGCGCCCCAGTTGTGCTTGGTGACCACCAGGTCGGACGGCTCGTGGAGCTCGGGGATCGGGGCGTCCCAGCCCTCCGGGTAGGAGAGGGCCGGCCGGGGCTGCTCGGTGCGGCCCGGCACCACGTCCCCGCCGTCGGGCGCGAAGGACACCCGCACCAGCACCACCGGCAGTCGCGCGGCGCGGAACGCCCCGGCGAGGCGGACGTTGCGGTCCAGCACCTCGTGCACCGGGTACGGGCTGCCGGGGAGGCCGAGGAAGGCCTGCTGGAGGTCGACGACCACCAGGGCGGTGGCCGGGTCGAGCGCGGTGACGGACACAGGAGTGCCTTTCGTCGTAACGGGGGCAGCCGGAACGGGCCCGGACTGTCCAGTCTCACTGCGCAGGTTACCTGTACAGTTCGGCCGCCCGAGCGCGGAACCGGACAATCCGCGCCCGTCCGCTCCGGCCGTCAGCCGCGCAGCTGCGCCTCGATCGCGGCCACCAGCTCCGCCGCCTCCGGCTCGGTGCGCGGACCGAACCGCCCGACGACCTCACCGTCCGCGCCGACCAGGAACTTCTCGAAGTTCCAGGTGATGTCCCCGGCCTGGCCCGAGGCGTCCGCCACCTGCGTCAGCCGCTCGTAGACCGGGTGCCGGTCGGGCCCGTTCACGTCGATCTTCTCGAACAGCGGGAACGACACCCCGTACGTGGTCGAGCAGAACTCCTGGATCTCCTCCGCCGACCCCGGCTCCTGCCCCGCGAACTGGTTGCACGGGAACCCGAGCACCGTGAACCCGCGCTCGCCGTACGCCTTCTGCAGCCGCTCCAGGCCCGAGTACTGCGGCGTCAACCCGCACTTCGACGCCACGTTCACCAGCAGCAGCACCTTGCCCCGGTACTCCGCCAGCGACGACGGCTCGCCCGCCAGCGTCCGGATCGGAAGCTCGAACAACGACTCCACCTGCCCCACCTGCCCTCTGTACGCCGGACCCCGGACACCCCGGGACACCGGACGCGAACACCAACCCCCCGAACCTACCCCGCCCGCACCCGGGACCGGGTGACCCCGGCCGCCCGGGACCGACGGCCCTGGCCGGACCGCGCGCGGTGAGGTGCACTGGAGAAGGAAAGCCGCAGGCCGAGCGGAGGAGACACCCATGGCAGCGCACACCGCGCCGAGCGAACAGGGCGGCGCCCGACAACTGCTCAGCGGCGGCGGCATCGAACCCGTCCTGCTCGGCGTCGTCACCCTCGCCACCCTCACCGGCCTGATCGCCTGGGCGGCCGGAGCCCGCGGATTCGCCGACCAGTGCTGGATCGTCGCCACCGCCGCCGCCATCGCCCCCGCCCTGATGTGGGTCGTCCAGGCGCTGCGGCGCGGCCGGGCCGGCGTCGACCTGATCGCCGTCCTCGCCCTGGCCGGCACCCTCGCCACCGGCGAGTACCTGGCCGGCGCGCTGATCGCCCTGATGCTCACCAGCGGCCGCTGGCTCGACGCCGCCGCCGAACGCCGCGCCACCCGCGACCTGCGCGCCCTGCTCCGGCACGCCCCCCGCACCGCCCGTCGCCGCACCGGCGACACCACCGAGACCGTCCCGCTCGCCGACGTCCGGATCGGCGACCGGCTCGTCGTCGGCCCCGGCGAGACCGTCCCCGTCGACGGCCGGATCACCGGCCACCGCGCCGTCCTCGACGAATCCGTGCTCACCGGCGAATCCGCCCAGGTCACCCGCGAGATCGGCGACCCCGCCCGGAGCGGCGCCGTCAACGCCGGCAGCGCCTTCGAGCTGCGCGCCACCGCCACCGAGGAACACAGCACCTACGCCGAGATCGTCCGCCTCACCCAGCAGGCCGGCGCCGAACGCGCCCCCGTCATCCGCCTCGCCGACCGCTACGCCGCCTGGTTCCTGCCCGTCGCCCTCGCCGCCGCCGGCCTCGCCTGGCTGCTCACCGGGGACGCGATCCGCGCCGTCGCCGTCCTGGTCGTCGCCACCCCCTGCCCGCTGCTGCTCGCCGCGCCCGTCGCCATCGTCTCCGGCATCTCGCGCGCCGCCCGCAAGGGCGTCGTGGTCCGCGACGGCGCCGCCCTGGAGACCCTCGGCCGGGCGCGCACCGTCTGCCTCGACAAGACCGGCACGCTCACCAGCGGACGCCCCCGCGCCTTCGACATCGCCACCGCCCCCGGCCGCACCCCCGCCGAGGTCCTCGCGCTCGCCGCAGCCGTCGACCAGTACTCGCCGCACGTCCTCGCCGAAGCCATCACCGCCGCCGCGGCCGAACGCGGCCTCACCCTGCCCCCCGTCCACGACGTCACCGAACAGCCCGGCCGCGGCGCCGTCGCCACCCTCGCGGACGGCGCCACCGCCACCGTCGGCCAACGCGACACCGCCGACCTGCCCGCCTGGGCCCGGGCCGCCGACAACCGCGCCGCGCTCGACGGCGCCGCCGTCGCCTGGGTCGCCGTCGACGACCGGCTCGTCGGCGCCGTCCTGCTCCGCGACCCCGTCCGGCACGACGCCCCGCGCACCGTCCGCCGCCTGCGCGAGGCCGGCGTCACCCGACTCCTCATGATCACCGGCGACCGCCCCGAACCCGCCCGCGAAATCGCCGCCGTGGTCGGCCTCGACGACGTCCGCGCCCAGCAGACACCCGCCGACAAGGTCGCCGCCGTCCGCGCCGAACGCGAACGCGCCGTCACCGTCATGGTCGGCGACGGCGTCAACGACGCCCCGGCCCTCGCCGCCGCCGACGTCGGCGTCGCGATGGGCGCCCGCGGCGCCAGCGCCTCCTCCGAGGCCGCCGACATCGTCCTCACCACCGACCGCGTCGACCGCCTAGCCGACGCCGCCCAGATCGCCACCCGCTCCCGCCGGATCGCCGTCCAGTCCGCACTCGGCGGCATGCTGCTCTCCGCCGCCGCCATGGTCCTCGCCGCCTTCGGACTCCTCCCGCCCGCCGCCGGCGCTCTGCTCCAGCAGCTCATCGACGTCGCCGTCATCCTCAACGCGCTGCGCGCCCTGCGGCCCGGCCGCGGCGTCGGGCCCGAGATCGACGCCGACACCGAGGAACTCGTCCGCCGCTTCTCCGCCGAGCACGACGACCTGCGGGACGTCCTCGAAGCCGTCCGCGAGGCCGCCGACCGCCTCACCGCACCCGACTCCACCGATGCCCTCGCCGCCGTCCGCCACGTCGACCACCTGCTCACCACCCGCCTGCTCCCGCACGAGGAAGCCGAGGAGCACGAGCTCTACCCCGCCCTCGCCGACGCCCTCGGCGGCCCCGAGACCACCGCCACCATGAGCCGCGCCCACACCGAGATCCACCGCCTCGCCCACCGCATCACCACCCACCTCGCCCACGCCGAACCCACCGGCGCCCTCGCCCCCGAACAACACGACGACCTGCGCGCCTGCCTCTACGGCCTGCACTCCGTCCTGCAACTGCACTTCGCCCAGGAGGAGGAGAACTACTTCTCCCTGAGCGCCGCCTGACCACCCGTCACCCCAGCGCCACGGCGTGCCGCGCCACCCACCGGCGCGCACCCGTGGTGCGATGGCCTCCCCCCGCCGTGCCTGCCCACGAAACGGACCCCGATGGCCACCTACACCGACCTGCGGGCGGTCTTCGTCAACTGCACCCTCAAGCGCTCACCCGAACGCAGCCACACCCAGGGCCTGATCGACCTCAGCGCCGCCCTCCTGCGCCGCGAGGGCGTCCAGGTCGAGGAGATCCGCGCCGTCGACCACGACATCGCCACCGGCGTCTGGCCCGACATGACCGAACACGGCTGGGACACCGACGACTGGCCCGTCCTCTACTCCCAGATCATGAACGCCGACATCCTCACCCTGGCCGGCCCGGTCTGGCTGGGCGACAACTCCTCGGTCATGAAGCAGGTCGTCGAGCGGCTGTACGCCTGCTCCGCGATCCTCAACGACCGCGGCCAGTACGCGTATTACGGCCGGGTCGGCGGCTGCCTGATCACCGGCAACGAGGACGGCGCGAAGCACTGCGCGATGAACGTGCTGTACAGCCTCCAGCACCTCGGCTTCGTGATCCCGCCGCAGGCCGACGCGGGCTGGGTGGGGGAGGCCGGGCCGGGGCCGTCGTACCTGGATCCCGGGTCGGGTGGGCCGGAGAACGACTTCACCAATCGGAACACGACGTTCATGACGTGGAATCAGCTGCACCTGGCGCGGATGCTCAAGGACGCCGGGGGCATTCCGGCGTACGGCAACCAGCGCTCGGAGTGGGACGCGGGTTGCCGCTTCGACTTCGAGAACCCCGAGCACCGCTGAGCGCGGACCGGGGCGGGTGGGAGCCGAGCGGAATCCGGGGTCTGCCGCTCCCCGTGCCCGCGGGGAGGGTCCCCGGCCGGTCGAGGCGGGCTGCGCTGCGGATCGCAGCGGCCGTCGACGGTCCGGCGGAGGTGAGGTCGGCGCGGCCGGACGGGAGCACGTGGCGGGGCCCGGCAGGAGAGGAAGGCCGCCGAGCGCGGCCGTGCCGGCCCCTGCCGGAATCCGGGGAACCACCGGGGAGACCCCGCCGTCCGGAGCCGCAGGGGTCCGCGGGCTGTCCGTCGACTGGCTGAGGAGCCCTTCGCCGACCAGTTCGACTTCCGGCCGAGCGGCCGCGAACAGCGGTGGGAGGACGTGGACGGCGCCCACACCGGTCGGTCCCCGGCGCGGACCGCAGCGCCGCCGGACGTCGGGGACCGACCGGCTGCCCACCCTCCAGGTCGTCAACCGCTACGACGCCTCCGGGCAGCGGGTGCTGAAGATCCGTCAGGACATGGGCGGGGCCCGGCGGCTCACCGTGGACATCGACGGGGTCCTCGAACGGATCGTCCTGATCGCCCCGACCGGCGCGGTGTCCGCCCATGACACCGTCCACCTGCCGGACGGCGAGACCCGGGTCGGCTCGGTGCGGTTCGGTTCGCTCCTCCCCGGGGACCGCACCCGTCGCCGGACCGGGGTCCGCCGACCCGGGTACCCGGCCGCAGACGGTCTCGGCGCCACCTGGGCTACGGCGGGGAAGCCCCGCCGGTCAGCGTCGCCACGGCGTCGAGGAGGAGCGTCCGGGTGTCCCGTTCGGCCGCGCCGAGCAGGTCCAGGACGGGGGTGGTGTCCAGTGCGGCGGGTGTCCCGACGTCGTCGACGCGGACCACCAGGAGGTTTCCCCGGGCGACCGCTGCCGCGACCTGCTCCCACCACCCCGGGTGGGCGGCGGTCCGGGCGACGGCCGCGCGGGAGAGCAGCAGGACGGTGCGTTCGGCGTTGCGGACGGGACCCACGGGGAGTCGCGGGCCGGCCTCGGAGTCCAGCAGGACCGTCTCCACCGCGTAGTGCTCGGACAGTTGGCCCTGGATCCACGACGCCCAGGCAGCGTCGGCCCGGGTGCGGCTGAGGTGGACGTCGGGGAGGGCCGAGCGCACCGGCAGGACGGGCAGGCGGGACAGTTGCTGGAAGCTCTCGGCGACGTCCTCCGCGCTGCCCGGCCGGCGGTCCGGGTCCGGGTCGGTGAGGTCGGCGATCAGCTCCCGGACCGGTTCGGAGACCGTGGCCCGGAGGTCGGCGAGGACGGTGGCACGCGGGTCGGGGTCGGCCGGCGCTGCGGCCGCCGGCGTCAGGAGTGCGCCGGAGACCAGCGCGAGTGCGACCCGGCCGAGGGAGTAGAGGTCTCCGTCCGGCCGGCCGTCCCGGCCGTCCTGTCGCTCGGGCGCGGCGTACGGCGCCGCGTGCCACAGGGGTTCGCCGGTCCGGTCCATGGGGCTGGGGGCGGTGATCCTGGCGTTCCCCCGGTCGTCGATCAGGACTTCCTGCGGGGACAGGCTTCCGTGCACCTCCCCGGCCCCGTGCAGGGCGGCCAGCGCGGTGGCGATCTGGGCGAGCCAGCGCAGTCGGCGACCGATCGGCACGGTCGCGACCGCCCCCGAGGAGATCGTCCGGGACAGCGCCCGGCCGGTTCCCCAGGCCGACACCGTGTAGGCCTGGTCCGCGTCGACGCCCATGGCGAGCAGCGGCAGCAGGTGCGGGTGGGGCGGAACGGGCCGCAGGGGCTCCTCGGCCAGGACGGCGTTCCGGTCGTCGGCCGCCGGACGGGTCCTGATCAGGACGGGCGTGTCGCTGCCGATCGCCTGCGCGATCCACAGGCCGTCGAGGTCGTTCAGGATCCGGTAGTCGACGCCCCCGACGGCGAAGGCGGTCAGCGGACGGGGCCGGGCGCCGCCCTCGGACGGTTCCGGTGCCGGCGGGGCGGCGGCGGCCGTCGTGGCGGGGTTCGGCCTGGTGCGGATCGAGTCCGGGTTCCACAGCCGGGGGCGGCGGTCCGCATCGGCGACCAGGACGTGCGGCGCCCCGCTGTGGGTGACGGCGCGGGCGATGTGCCCGTCGGGGACGGCCGTGCTGCCGTACAGGAACCCGGAGGACAGTTCCCAGCGGCGCACCGTGCGGTCGTCGGAGACGGTGATCGCGGTCGCGCCGCCCGCTCCCACGACGATCTGGGTGACCGGGCCGGTGTGTCCGGTCAGGACTCTGCGGCACCTGCCGTTGTTGGCGCTCCAGACCCGGACGGTGCTGTCGTCGCTGATGGTGACGGCCTGCGGCTGGCCCTGGACGATGTTCAGGGCGATCCGGTTGACCGGCTTGGTGTGACCCGACATCACGATCTTGGACTGCCCGTCGAGCAGGTCCCAGCCCCGGCAGGTGCCGTCGGCGGACGCGGTGAACACGTAGGTCCGGTCGTACACGGTGGTCACGGCCGCGTGGGTGACGGGGCCGCGGTGCCCGGTCAGCACGTTCCGGCAGGAGCCGTCGACGAGGTCCCAGACCCGCGCGGTGCCGTCCGCCGAGGTGGTGATCGCGTGCGGGCGACGCTCGAAGACGGTGGTGGTGGCGAAGGTGACGGGGCCGCGGCGCCCGGTCAGCACGTTCCGGCAGGAGCCGTCGACGAGGTCCCAGATCCGGGCGGTGCCGTCCGCGGACGCGGTGATCGCGTGCTGGCGGCGATCGAGGACCGCGGTGGTGACGAAGGTGACCGGCAGGTCGTGGCCGGTCAGCGCGTACTCGCGCTGCCACCGCACCATGCTCCACACCTCCACGGAGCCCGAATCGGTGCACACCAGCGCGTGGGGGTGGCCCTTCACCACCGCGGCCTCGACGTGGCTCACGCCCAGCGGGAAGCCCGTCCGCCGGCCGGACAGCGGGCTGTAGGCGTCCGGCGGCCAGAGCCTGACGCTCCGTCGGTCGTGGACCACGCTGTAGGTCATTCCGTTGGCCGCCACCATGGCGACGCCGAGGCCCGGGAGGACGTCCGCAGCCGTCGTGGACGCGGAAGCCTCGGGCTCGGTCACCGGAGGTTCGGCGGGCTCGGCGGGCTCGGCGAGTTCGGAGAGCACGGGCTCGACGGGCCCGGCAGCCGTCGCGGCCGGTTCCGGGTCGCTCTCCAGGCTCACTCCGAGGTGCCGCAGCAGCGCCGGCCCGATGGTGGCGAACGCGGTGCCGTCAGGAGCGGGGCCGCCGCGCAGGCGGGGGTCGGCGAGCCAGGCGGGGAAGTCCGGCGAGGTGCCGGCCAGTGAGGTGATCCGGGCGGACACGGCGCGGGTCACGGCGACCAGGCTGCCGGTGGGGAAAGCGGCGAAGAGCTCGTCCTTCACCGCGGCGGGGAAGTCGAACAGCCGCTGGTTGGGCGGGAGTTCGGAGGTCTGCCCGGGCGGGGGCGGGACCGGGCGGAGCAGACCGCCGAGGAAGACCTCGGCCAGCGGCACCGATCCGGCCCGGCCCGTCGGGTCGAGCGCGGACTGGGCCAGCCGCATCACCGGCACACTGACGGGTGCGAGCGCCGCGAGGTGCGCGGCGAGGCGGTGCGCCGTCGGCGAGACTCCCGCGACGAAGCGCTCCAGCGCGTGGGCCGGCGCCGGTGCGCCGCCGGGACGGGCCTGGACGCGGGTCGCTGACGGCGCGTCGGCGGGACGGGCGAGGGCGGACGGCTGCCACAGCGGCAGCTCCACCTCGGCGCCGCCGGCGGACAGCAGGCGCGCCCAGTCCGCGAGCGCGGCCGGGGTCAACTCCAGAACGGGCACGGGGCCGTCGGCCGGCCCGCCGGAGAACCAGGGCATCAGCGGGTCGCGCACGGTCCAGGTGTGGTTGGCGGCCCCGCGCCGCTCCGCCCGGACGCTCAGGTGACGGGCCGCCAGGCCGGTGCCGGCCCACAGCCGCCGGGGCAGTGTGTGGACGACGGCGAGCGGCCCGATCCGGGCCCAGTCGCCGAGAACCCGGCGCATCCGGCCGTCCCGCCAGGCCAGGCCGGCGCCGTCGCTGACGACGATGATCAGGGTCTGCCCGGTCGGGTCGACGACCGCCCTGGTGGGGATGGTGGCGGGCGCGTCGGTGAACGGCCGGGGGCGCAGGGCGATCGGGTCCGGCCCGCGCGAGCGCAGGCCCAGGTGCTGGATCTGGCGGAAGGCGCCGGTGTGCTGGAGGAGGTCGGACAGTTCGGCGACCAGCCGCCGCCACAGCAGCATCGAGACGCCGTCGTCGACGACCAGCAGGCAGCGCAGCCAGCGTTCCCGGGCGGGCCGCAGGACGACGATCGGCTGCCGGCTCTCGGCGATGGCCTCGGCGGACGCCCGCTCGTCGATGAACCGGTGGTGGCTGCTGGGCCGGTGCTGCCGCAGCGGGCGCAGGCTGCGGGCCAGCAGCCGTTCCTGCGGCAGCTCCTTCGGCTCGGGCACGCGGAGACTGTGGCCGCCGCCGCTGCGGCGGGCCCGGTCGGCGGCCGGGCGGGCGGCGGAGTGCAGGGGCAGGCCGTCCGGTTCGGCAGCCGGCGGCGACGGTTCGTCGGACGGCGACTCGCCGCCGCCGGCGGAGTCGTCCGGTGCCGGTGCCGGTGCCGGCGGTTCGGGTCGGCCGTCCGTGACGGGCCCGGGCCCGGGCCCGGCCTCCGGGACGTCCGCCCCGGCCGCCCCGGCGTCGCGGGCCCGGTCGGTCCGGAGCCGGTCGGCGAGCCAGAGCGCGTCGAGCAGGGCGTGGGCGTCGAGGTCCAGCCCGGCCTCGGCGAGGGCGGCCAGGACGCGGGGGGCCGTGTCCGGGTGCAAGGGTCAGCTCGTCCCGCCGAGGCTGCGGAGCACGGCCCGCAGCACGTGGTCCTGATTGGCGGGGACGCCGCCGCTGCGCAGGAAGACCGCGTTGAGGAGCTGGTCGGTGGCGAGTTCGCCCTCGGCGCGGCGTTCGAGGAACTCCTCCAGGAGCGCCTCGGCCGCGGGCAGGGCCGCGCTGCCGAGGTGGGTGGTGACGATGTCGAGGAGGCGGTCGCGGTCGGGGTCGGGCAGGTCGAGGCGCAGGCAGCGCCGCAGGAACGCCGGGGGGAACTCGCGTTCGCCGTTGCTGGTGATGACGACGACCGGGAACTCGGTGCAGGTGATCCGGCCGTCCCGGACCGCCACCGGCGCGCCGTCCGGGCCGGCGGGGTGCACCAGGACCTCGCGCGGCGCGTCGTCGTCGGGGTCCCGCCGCAGCCGGGCGAGCTCGGGGATGTCGAAGAACCCGTCCTCGAAGACGGTCAGCAGGTCGTTGGGCAGGTCCAGGTCGCCCTTGTCCAGTTCGTCGACCAGCAGCACCCGGGGCAGTGCGCCGGGCACCAGCGCGGTGCCGACCGGGCCGAGGTGGATGAACGCGCCCGGGTCGCCGCCGGGATCGTCCGCCCCGTCGCGCTGCCCGCTGCGCAGCGCGCTCTCCCGCAGCCGTCCGATCGCGTCGTACCGGTAGAGCGCGTCCTGCAGCGTGGAGCGGGAGTTGACGGGCCAGTGGAGGACGGCGCCGAGGCCGAGTTCGTGGGCGACGGCGTGGGCGAGCGAGGACTTGCCGGTGCCGGGCCGGCCGGTGACCAGCAGCGGGCGGCGCAGGTGCAGGGCGGCGTTGACGATGTCGGCCTCGGCCCGGCCGAGCCGGTACGGGAACGGTTGCGGCGCGTCCGGGTCGTGGTCCGGGCGGGTGCCGAACCGCCGCCAGGGCGGGGCGGCGGGCAGCGCCGTGACGGCGCGGCGTAGGCCGTCGCCGTGGAAGAGCTGCCAGCCGTCGGGGGCGGTCGCCGGGGTGGTGGCCGGGTTCATTCGGGCGCTCCGGAGGTCGGTGGACGGTCGGCTGGGGGGTGGTCGGTGATCACAGGGCCGGTCGCTCCTCCGGGTCGAACAGGTCCAGGACCGTCGGCGCGGGCCGGTCGGGGTGCTCTTGGGCGAGTGCGGGCCGGACCGGGTGCTTGGCGCCGTCGCCGTGGACCAGCGCCCGGTAGCGGCGGACGCGTTCGGCGAGCCCGCCGTGGGTCCCGTCGGGGCCGACCGGCTCGAAGTGGTCGACCGGCAGCGGGCCGGCGGTCTCGCGGTCCCACAGCACCACGGGGACGCCGACGACCAGGCAGATCGCGGCGTACCGGTGCCGGACGGCGGTGTCGGGGCTGCGCACCACGACCCGGGCGGTGCGCTGGTCGTGCTTGACGGCCGCGACCACCTGGCGGGGCTCGCGGTGCGACTCGTCGAGGTGCAGGGCGGGGATGCGGTCGCGGTGGGCCCAGCGCCGGCGCAGCGACCCGGTGCGTTCCGCCTGGCGGACTCCGCTGAGCTCGCCGCCGAGCCGGACCACCACCTGGTGGTTGAGGCCGAGCGGTTCGGGCCCGAAGCCGAGCCCGTACGGGTCGTCGGGTTCGGCGGCGTCCCAGTCCTCGACCGGCAGGCCGAGGTCGTGGGGGTCGAGGAAGAACTCGACGAGGGCCTCGCCGCCGCCGGCGGCCACGATGGCGTGGATGTGCCGGGCGACGGCGTCCGGCGACAGCGGTTCCGCGGCCTGTTCGGCGGCGGGTCTGGGCCGGCTGCCGTCCTCGTCGATCCACACCTGGCAGAGGTAGCGTCCCGGTCCGCTGCCGCCCGCGTGCTGGTAGCGGCTGAGGCCGACGGCGACGCGCGGCCGGGCGGGGGTGCGGGTGGCGCGGGCGGCCCAGTCGGCGGCGTCCGCCCGGTGTTCGAGCAGCGCCGGGTCGGGGATGCCGAGCCGACGGGCGACCCGGCCGGCCCAGTCGTGGTGCTCGTCGGCCGCGGCCGGCCGGGCGCCGCGCAGTTGGGCCGCGCGGTACTCCACCAGCCGCAGCAGCGGTGGCACCCGGGGGATGCCCGGGGCGGCGGACGGCCCGCCGTGCAGGGCCTCCAGATGGGCGATCAGCCCGGGCACCGCGTCCTGTTCGAGGGTGGCCGCGTGTTCGCCCGCGGCGGGCAACCGGACGTCGGCGGGCAGCGGGACGTCCGGCAGCGCGGCCCGGAACGCGGTGCCGAGCGGCAGGTCGGGGACGGGCTCGCCGAGCAGCCGGACCAGCCAGCCGTGTTCCTCCGGCGACAGCAGCGTGGGGATGCCCAGCATCCGGCCGTGCGCGGCGAGGCGGTCGGCGGCCCCGGGGTGCGCGGGGCGCAGGGACTCGCAGAGGGCGGCCAGCGCACGCGGCGTGTCGGCGAGCACCGCCGCGAGTTCGTCCGGGGCGGGTCCGCTGTCCTCGGCGCCGAGCACGGTGAGTCCGCAGGCGTCGGCCATCGCACGGGCGTGCCGGCCGCGGAGCGCGGCGGTCGACAGTTCGGCCCGGATGATCGCGGCGAGCCGACGGTGGCCCTCCTGGCCGGCCGGCGTGTACGGGCCGTCCGCGGGCGCCGCGGGTGCGGGCGGGAGCAGCCGGTGGGCGGCCGACTCCCCGAGCCGCTCGGCGAGTTGCTCGACGAGTTGCTCGCGGGCGACCTGCCAGGGGATGGCCAGGCCCCGGTCGTCGTAGCCGGCGCCGGTCAGCTTGCCGACGACCAGGCCGACGACGGCCTCGTCCGCGGGCGACCAGAGCGGGCCGCCGCTGTAGCCGGGGACGATGCCCGGCCCGGTGGCGAGGGCCCGGTCGAGGTAGTACAGCGCCGGACCGCAGGCGGTGACGGTGGTGTCCACGTAGCTCTCGGGGGCCCGGCCGCTGTACCAGGCGCGGACGTTCTGGCCGCGGCGCAGGCCGAGCCAGCGCTGTTCGACGACGCCGGGCGGCGGGTCCCCGTCGAGTTCGAGCAGTGCCAGGTCGCCGTGCCACTCCGGCGTGCCCGCCGTGACGGGGCCGCCGCCCGGGGCGCGGGGTGCGACCCACACGGTGCAGCGGGCGGTGGCGGTGCCGCTGCGGAACCCGAGCCGCAGCGGGGCCGGGCCGGGATCGGACGGGTCGAGTTGGCTCCGGCCGAGCGCGTCGTTGACCACGTGGGCGCAGGTCAGGACGTGTCGCCCGGTCAGGTACACCCCGCAGCCGGAGGCCTGACCGGTTCCGGTGAGGACGGTGGCCAGCGAGGAGAGCAGCTCCCGTTCCGCGGTGTCCCCGCCGGTCCCGAACCAGCCCACGGCGCTCAGTCGCCGTCGGGCTGTGCGGGCGGCGCGGGGGGCAGCTTCCAGGTCGCCGAGACGGTCAGGGTCGCCTCGGCCTTGCCGCCGACGATGCCGAGCTTGAGATCGGCGCCGAACTGCACCCCGAACTCGACGGACACCTCGTCCGGGCGCGCCGGGACGGCCGCCACGGTGTCGTGGACCTCCTGCAGCAACGGCACCAGCGGCCGAAGGGCCAGGCGCAGCGCGTCCCGCGCGAGTTCCGCCGTCCGGGCCCCCGCCCCGCTGGAGACCGGCACGGCCCCGACCAGGTCCGGCGGCCTGCCCCAGTCCGCGTCCTCCGCCCCCTGCGCGCCGTCGGCCGGCCGGGCCACGACCCGGCCGATCGGGAAGACCCGCAGCATGATCGACGTGTCGTCAGAGAGGCCGAGCTCGATGTACTCCGTCACGCCGACGAGTATGGCGGCGGCCGGACCGGTGTGTCGGCAAAACCCAAAAGCCTTTGCGGAGCGGTGACTTCACCGTGCTCACGGCTCCCGGCCGGGTGGTGCAGGGCGGCGGGCGCGCCCAACAGGGCGTACTGCGGGCGCTGTTGCTCGGGCCTGCCGGTTCGACGTCGAGCTCCCCGCACACCGTTGCGCCGCCCGGGCGGGCGGAAACCCCGGCGCCCTGCCGGTGATCAGGCCGGTGGCCCCGTCGGGGCGAGGAGGGTGTGGAGGGAGCGGTTGTGGTGGCGCAGCCAGGCCCGGTAGGCGGGGTTGACGCTGGCGAGGTCGAGGTAGGCGTGGCAGAGGTCGACCCAGAGGCCGTCGAGTGCCGGGCCGCCGACGGTGTCGGGGCGCCAGGTGAGGAGCAGCCGGACGGCCAGCGGGTCGCCGTGGACGGGGCGCAGGACGGTGCCGGGGCCGGGCGGTGAGGTGGGTTGGCAGGGGCGGACGGCTTCGCCGGAGGCGACGAGTTCGGCGGCGGTGGCGTTGTCGCGGACCTGGACGACCCGCGGGTCGAGCCCGGCTTCGGCGAAGATCCGCCGCAGTGCGGCGTACTCGTGGTCGGCGGTCGGGTCGACCATCCAGGTGTCGTCGGCGAGGTCGGCGAGGTCGACGACCGGTCGGCCGGCGGCGGGGTGGGTCTCGGCGAGGGCGACGAACTGGGGTTCGCGGGCGACCAGCACCCGCTGCTCGGTGCCGGTCGGCACGTGCAGCGGAAAGCCCTCGCTCTCGTGGACGAAGGCGATGTCGAGCTGTTCGGCGGCGACCAGGTGGATCAGGGCGATCGCCGAGATGTCGATGTGGATGGTGGTGTCGGTCTCCGGGAGCCGGTCGTGGATGCGGCGCAGCCAGGCGGGGACGGCGCGGCTGCCGACGCTGCCGATCCGCAGTCGGCGGCGGCCGGGTCCGGCGGCCTCGGCGCGGGCGGCGGCAACGAGGGCGTCCATCTCGGTGATCAGCGGTCGGGCCCGGGAGAGCACCGAGTGGCCGAGGGCGGTGGGGCGGCTGCCGGTCTGTTCGCGGGTGAACAGCCGTCCGCCGATGGCCCGTTCGATGCGGTGCAGCTGGGTGGTCAGCGACGGCTGGGCCATGCCGAGTCGACGGGCGGCCTTCCGGACGCTGCCGGTGTCCGCGATCGCGCACAGCACCCGCAGGTGTCGGACGTCGAGCTCCATCACGGGAGCATAGCCAGGCGTCCATTGCTTGCCAAGAGCATGTCAAGAGCATGTCGGCGATCCGTCAAATCAAGGGTCGTGCACGGGTATTGCCCCGAGCTATCGCCGGTTGCCATCTCCGCGCCCCGCCCGCCCTGCCCCAAGCTCGGTGCAACACCTTGCCACCGCGTTCCGGACGGCCTCCCCATGCCCCCGGGACCCGCGAAATGGAGTCCCCACATGAACCGCTCCATGACCGTGCTCGCCGCCGCCCTCGGGCTGGTCCTCGCGGCCGGCACCGCCGCCGTGCCCGCCGCCGCAGCCACCACCGCCCAGGGCTACACCCCGTCCGCGGGCATCGCCGCCAAGTCCTCCGAGGACGCCAACAACAAGGCGTTCTACGAGGCCGTGATGAAGTCGGCCCGTGCCAAGCAGGCGGCCAACCCCTACCTGCTGGCCGTCACCGTCACCTACGACGCCAGCCAGGCCCCGACCTTCCGCACCGTCATATCCCAGAGCGCGCAGATCTGGAACTCCTCGGTCACCAACGTCCAGCTCCGCTCCGGCACCAACGCCGACTTCCGCTACTACGAGGGCAACGACTCCCGCGGCTCCTACGCCTCCACCGACGGCCACGGCGGCGGCTACGTCTTCCTCGACTACGCGCAGAACCGGCAGTACAGCTCGCTGCGCGTCGTCGCCCACGAGACCGGCCACGTGCTCGGCCTGCCCGACCACTACTCCGGCCCGTGCAGCGAGCTGATGTCCGGCGGCGGCCCCGGCACCTCCTGCACCAACCCGAACCCGAACAGCGCCGAGCGGAGCCGGGTCAACAGCCTCTGGCTGTACGGCCTGGCCGTCGCCGGCTGACCCCCGCCCGTCCAGGACGCCGGCCCCGCCCCGAGCCGGGTCGGCGTCCGACCTGCCGCAGGACCCCTGGCCGCTGCATGCCGCCTCGCCCCGGGAGCGGGCGGGGCGGCATGCAGCGGCCGGGGTCACAGGCAGGGCACCCGGTAGCGGACGCTGCCGTTGAGCCGTCCGACACGGAACGCGGTGTCGAAGCACCACCGGCCGGCCTGTTCGCGGTCGGCGAGTTCGGGCAGCCGGCGCAGCAGCCGCAGCCAGGTGCGCGCGGCTTCCGCGGGAGCGACGGCCGGGAGGCCGTGGACGCGGAAGTCACGCATCAGCCGGGCGTTGCCGACGCCGTAGCCGTAGGCCTGTCTGACCAGCGGTCCGAGGCGTTCGCGCAGTCGGTACCGCATCACCGCGTCGGGCGCGTAGGCGAGGGTGTAGTCGGCGAGGAGGGCGCGCCAGCAGAATTCGACCTCGTCGCCGCCACCCGCGTAGCCCTCGTCGAACCCGCCCAGGGCGTGGTAGACGTCCGTGCGGACGCCGAGGCTGCAGCCCATCGCGAAGGGCAGGTAGTCCAGCGCGACGGGGAGCCGGTCGCGGGGCTGCGGCGTCCGCCAGGAGCGGGCGTGGTGGTTGGCCGTGGTGTACGGGGCCGGGTAGCCGCCGACGAGGTGGGCGGTGCCGGCCGCCCGGGCCATGGCACGGAGCCAGCCCGGTGTCGCGGTGTCGTCGGCGTCGCAGAAGACCAGGACGTCGCCGCGGGCGGTGCCGGCGCCGATGTTCCGGGCGTGGTTGATGCCGGGGCGCGCCGAGGCCGCGACGACCCGCAGGCCCGGCAGCCGGTCGGCCCATCGCAGGGCGGTGGCCGCCGTGTCGTCGGTGGATCCGTTGTCGGCGACGATGACCTCCCACGAACCGGTGTGGTCCTGCCGGCTGAGTGCGGCCAGTTGCCCGGGAAGGAGGGCGGCGGCGTCGCGGGCCGGGATGATCACGCTGAGCAGTTCGGGTGCGGGGAGGGCGGACGGGAGCGGCTCTCGGCCCATGATCACGTCTCCTGCCGCAGCCTGTCCGCCTGTGCCGCGGCGTGCCGCAGCGCCCGGTGCGGTGTCGGGGCCAGGTGGGTCCGCGGCCATCCGTGCCGGTGGCGCCAGGTGTTCCGGTAGCTGCTGATCTTCCCGTTCCGGTCGTCGAGCACGGTGTGGGGGATGCCCAGGAGCAGACAGAGCAGGTGCGCGTGGAGCCGGTCGGTCACGACCGCCCCCGCACTGCCGAGCAGCCGGCAGCCGCGGCGCAGCTGCAGCCGGGCGTGGGCGTCGAAGGCGTCGGCCAGGTCCTCGGCCGACCGGTCGGAGGGGGCCCGGCGGAGGGCGTCGGCCGCCGCCCGGATCGCCGTGCGGACGCTTCGCAGCTGCTCCGGCCAGTCGGGACCACCGCCTTCACCGGCGTTCCAGTCGGTGCGGTGCACCGTGCGGTCCGGAGACGGCTCGGCGTGCGGGGCGGCCTCGTGGTCGGTCCGGGCGAGCCACAGCAGGCGGCGGTGGGGCGCTCCGGCGGCCGGCAGGTCCTGGAGTGCGAAGACGGAGTCGGGGACGAGGACGCTGCGGGTCGCGAACGCGTCGCGGGCCTGCCGCAGGCTGTGCGCGTCGCGCAGCAGCAGCGTCAGATCGGGGTGCGCGTCGAAGACCGCCCGGGCACGGGCGAGGTTCCGCGGGTCGTCGAAGTGCACGGACTGCGGGAGTTGGACGATCCGGTGCCGTGGAAACGCGCGGACGACCCGTTCCCGCAACTGCTGGTGGTGGGGCCACAGATCGCCGAGGTTGCCGCCGCCGTGCAGCACGATGGCGCCGGTCGGCAGGCGCCGGGCGAGGTCGGCCTCCGCGAAGGTGTGCCGGTCGCAGACGTAGGCGAGGTCGACGTCCAGTTCCCGCAGCAGGGCTCGCTCGCCCAGCCAGATCGCGGAGTCGCCGACGTTGGCGTGGTGGGGGAAGTCCACCAGGGCGCACCGGGTGCCCGGCGGGAGGAGTCCGCGGAGCACCGCGGTCGACTCGGCCCCGGCCTTCGCCCGGATCGCGGCCGCCGGATCGACGTCCCGCCGACCGGTCACCGGACGGCGCCCTGGTACAGCCGCTGCGCGGCGCTGCGGTGGGCGTGGTCCGCGGCTTCGGCGATGTCGCGCCGTCCACGGGCGGTGGCGTCCTCGGCGAGCGAGCGCATCGACTCCATCGCACCCTCCGAACGCAGCGGGGCCGTCCGGAGCCGGTCGAGGTCGAGCACCGTCGGCAGGGTGCGGCAGTGCCGGAGCGAACCCGCCATGTCGAAGGCGGCCATGGTCCGCAGGCACTTCTCGCAGATCCCGCAGTTGTGGGCGGGCCGGCTCAGCCAGCACACTCCGAGGTTCTCCCACACCAGGGGCGAGGCGGCGAGGTGCCGTTCGACCTTGTCGGTGCGGGTGGCCTCGGCGCCGTCGTGCACGATCTCCAGACCCTCGGTGGACCACAGGTGGTCCAGCAGCGGGTGGGAGCCGAGCGGCGGCAGCCGGCTGTACTGGTCGCTGGCGGCGATCAGGCACCGGCCGAGCAGCCCCTGCAGGGCCAGCGCGACGGCGGCCAGCGCGGCCCCGTGGAACTCCTCCCAGTGGACCAACTCGGCCGTCGCGGCCCGGATGTCGGTCTCCACCACCACCGCCGCGCAACCGGACTCGGCGGCCACCCGGCGGACCCGGGAGACCAGTCGGTCGTAGTCCGCGCCCCGGTGCCGGTCGAAGTTGGCGTGCACCAGCGCGTCGACCGGCCGGTGCCCGGGCCGGCCGTGCCGGTCGCGGTCCTTGAGCAGGCTGTAGAAACAGTCCACCCCCGTGCTGAAGAACAGCCCCACGCCGTCCGCGGACGCCTCCGCCGGCGCCTCCTCCGCCACGGCGAACCGCACCGGCCGCAGCCGTGCTCCCCACCACGCGTGGTAGATCTCCATCGCGGTCTGCGCGGACCTGAGCAGGCGCGGCGACACCGGGGCGGCGACGGTCAGGTCCTCGCCCAGCGCCATGGCCGGCATCACCAGTGCGGCGAAGAACGCGTCGCCGCGCACCGGCAGCCAGTCGCGCTCGCCGCCGCGCACGGTGAAGTACAGGTGCCGCCCCTCGGGCCACGACGCGGTGCGGACGGTGGCGGACAGCCGCCAGCCGTCCGCCACCGGCACGCGAACGACGTCGTCAACGAGCACTGGGATCACATCCGTTCACCGAGGGTCCGGCCCGGCCCCGACCGCCGGGGCGCCTCCGAGGACCGCGCCGGACAGCAGGGGCCGAAGACCCGTCAGACGATCAGCATCGAGTCGCCGAACTCGTGGAACCGGTACGCGCCGGGCACCAGTTCGCGCCGGTAGACGTCGAGCAAGGGCTCACGGCCGGTGAACGCGGACGTGAGCAGCAGCTCCGAACTCCTGGGCCGGTGCAGGTTCGTGATGAACGCGTCGCAGGCCCGGAACCGGTGCCCCGGGGTGATCCGCAGCTGCGTGAAACCGCTCCCCTCCGACACCACGCCGTCCGGACCGGTCACCGTCTCCAGGGTGCGCAACGCCGAGGTGCCGCACACCACGACCCGGCCGCCCCTCGCCCGGCGCTCGTTGATCGCCTCCGCGACGGGCGCGGCGACCTCGTAGCGTTCCGCCCGCGGGAAGTCGAAGCCCTCGGTCCGGGCCGCACGGTCCACCCGGTCCTCCGCGGCGACGTCACCGGCGCCGCCCTCGGCGACCCGCTTGCGGAACAGCTCGCGGACGAAGTGGTGCGACCGGGCGGCGATCAGCAACGTCACCTCGGCCACCGCAACTCCCGTGTCCTGCAGCCGATCCAGGACCGCCGGCGTGAAGTGGCGCCCCGCCGAGGGGAAGAGGACCGCCCCGGGGCGGGTGCCGTACACGTTCTGGTAGTACTCCGGGTCGGCGGGCACCTGCTTGAGGTACCCGGGGTAGATCGGCTCGGCCAGCCGGTACAGCGTCTCACCGTCACCGGGGGTGAGCCGGATCTCCCAGACACCGGGCTCGACCTCGGCCACCAGCCGTCCCGCGACCTGGCGTTCGGGCCCCAGCCGGAACTCGGCGCCCGGCCGGCAGACCGCGGCCGGCGCCACCAGGCAGTACCACCCGCCGTCCGGCCGCGGCGAGTGGATGCTCACCGCGACGACCCTGCCTTCGGCGTCTTCCCCGTGCAGCAGCGTCGGCACCACGCGCGCGTTGTTCAGCACGAGCACGTCCTCGGGCCCGAAGTACGCGTCGATGTCGCGGAAACTGCGGTGCTCCACCTGGGCCGTGCCACGTCTCAGCACGGCCAGCCGGGCATCGCACCGCTCGCCGCCACGCGCCTCGGGCGGCTCCTGGGCCACCAGATCGTCCGGCAGATCGAACGTGTAGTCATCAGGGTCGTCAACGGTTCCTGCGGGCTCCATGAGACTCTCCCGTCGTCAGCAGCAACGCATGCGCCGCCCACGCTATGAGGGCACGCTCCGGGTGTCCTCCGCACACCGGCCGATCGGACGGTTCCGCCCCGCGTCGGCCGCACGAACCGTCCCACCGCGCGAGACCCCTCGCCGACTGCCTCGGCCGGCGAGGATCTCGTCCGGCACCGCCGGGGTTGCAGCCCGCACCACGCAGGCATGGACTGCACGCATGACCGCCCGCACCCTGTACCTGATCGGCTGCGCCGCCCCGCCCGTGCGCGACATCGGCGTCGGCATCCGGGCTGCCCAAGCCGCCGACTGGGACGTCTGCGTCATCCTCACCCCCGCCGCGCACCGCTGGGCGGACCAGGACTTCCCGGGCCTGCTCGACGAGCTCCACACGCTCACCGGCCACCCCGTTCGCCACCAGTACGGCCTGCCCTCCCAGTCCGGCCGGACGCCCGCTCCCGATGCCCTCCTGGTGGCGCCGTTGACCGCGAACACACTCAACAAGTGGTCCGCCGGGACCTGCGACACGCTCGCCCTCGGCGTGTTGACCGAAGGGATCGGCCTGCGCCTGCCCATCGTCGCGCTGCCGCACTTCAACACGGCCCTGGCCGCCCACCCTGCCGTCCGACGCAGCGTCACCGTCCTGCGGGAGGAGGGCGTGACGGTGCTCCTCGGAGCGAACGGCTTCACGCCCCACCCGCCGGAGCGGGGGAACGTCGCCGCCTACCCGTGGGCGACCGCCGTCGCCGCCCTGCCGACGAGCAGGTGACCGACCGCGTCGGAGGTCAGCCCCGCAGGTGCTCGTACGCGGCCCGGGCGTCCAGCAGCGGCGGCACCACAGAGCGCCGTGCGGACGGGCGGGCGGCGCCGCGGAGGACGGCCGCGCGGACCTCGGCCGGGGTGGCGTGCGGGAAGCAGGACAGCAGCAGGGCGAGGGTCCCGGTGACGAAGGGGACGGCCACGCTGGTGCCCGAGAGGACGAGCGGGCGTTCGGCGGGGTCCAGGTGCACCACGGCCTGTCCCGGTGCGCCGACACCGCGGGCGCCGATCGAGCCGCCGAGGTTGGACAGCTCCATCGGGCGGCGCAGGCCGTCGTACCCGACGACCGGGATGGTCCAGGGGTGGCGGGTCAGCACGGAGCTGCCCAGCCGGCCCTGGTTGCCGGCCGCGACGACGGTGAGTACGCCGCGCGCCGCCGCGTGGTCCAGGGCGGCCGTCAGCTCGCGGTGGCCGCTGCTGGACGGCCGCTCGGGCGCGACGCTCAGGTTGAGCACCCGGGCTCCGGCGTCGACGGCCTGGACGACGGCGGCGGCCAGCTCCTCGGTCGAGGCGTCCAGCGGGGTGGGACGACCGGCCGGTGCGGCGGGCGGGTCGGCGCGGTGGCCGGCGAAGACGGGGCGGATCAGCAGCGTGCAGTCGGGGCAGATGCCCGGCGACGGCGAGGCGCGGTCGGCGCTCAACACGCCCGCGACGAAGCTGCCGTGCACGCAGGGACCGTCGCCGGCGGTCACGCAGACCGGCCCGCCGGTGGCGTTCGGACGGCCGGGCAGAACGTGCAACCGCCGCCCGGTGAAGGCGGGTTGTCCGACGGCGACCAAGCCGTCGAGCAACCCGACGGCGACCTCCGGCCGGCCGGCACTGCGCGCCATCAGCGGCGCCAGCCCGACCAGATCGAGCGGCCTCACCCGTTCGAGTCCGGCGGGCAGAGGGCGTGGCAGCCGCTCAAGCAGCCCAGGCATCGCTGGCCGCGCGGGCTGTTGATGCAGAACGGGGCGCAGACCCCGCGGCACTCGGCGACGCAGAACACGCTGGTCGACGACCCCGCGTCCCTGCCGATCCGCCATGACCATCCCCGGTTTCCGCGCCGAGGCCGCCGTCCGACTCCGCACCGGGGTGTACCGGCCCCGCGGCCGGCTCCGCGCCGCGCCCGCCGACCGGATCGCGCCGCGCCCGCCGACCGGATCGCGCCGATGTTCACACAGGAGCAGCTCGACCTGATCAACGCGTGCGAGCACTCCTACGAGATCTGCGAGCAGGGGTGCGACCCGCTCCAGGACGACTTCGACGCCTGGCAGCCGTGCAACACCGACTGCCTGCAGTCGTGGCGGATCTGCATGAACCCGGATCCGGGTTCGCCGTAGCAGCGTCAGCCGACGAGGCTCGCCGCCCGCGAGGCGCGGGTGACTTCGTCGTACCAGTTCACGAAGGCGGGCCCGTGCTCGCCCGCCAGGTCGGCGTGCACGTTCCGGCAGAGGCCTCGGAACGGGGCCGGGTCCCAGCTGCGGGCCTGGGCGGACAGCGGCGCCTCGTGCAGGTTCCCGAGGGCGAACCGGCGGTCGAACCCGTAGGCGAAGGGCACGACCGTGCCGTCCGTCTCGACCACGAGCGGTGACAGCCAGGAGCTGAGCCGCTCGGTCGGCCCGGTTCCCCGAACGTCGCCGTCGTCGAGCAGGAAGCGGTCGGCCTGGGACACGAGGTTCCCGCGTTCCACCAGGTCGAGCTGGATCACGAGGTCCGTCGAGGTCCGCAGCCGCGCGGCCTCCAGCACCGAGAAGAGCATCTCGGTCACGTCGGGCACCGCGTCGGGAAGGGCCTCCACCGCGTTGCCCTCGGCTTCGAGCGGGTGGATCTGCAGCAGCGTCGCCCCTGCGGCGACGGCGAAGTCGGCCACCCAGGCCAGCTCGTGGACGTTGAACTGGGTCAGGGTGAAGATGAAGCCGAACGGGATCCCGGAGGCCCGGACCAGCGGGAGCCTGCGTTCCATGGCCGCGAAACTCCGGGGATCGCGGCGCATCCGCACGTGACTGTCCGGCACGCCGTCCAGCGAGATGGCCAACACGTCGACCAGACCGGCCAGTTCGGAGAGCCGGCGGCCGGTGAGCAGCATGCCGTTGCTGGTGACGGTGGTCCGCATGCCGTGCGAACGGGCCGTTCGCAGCAGCTCGTCCAGCGGCCGGTAGAGCGTCGGTTCACCCCCGGACACCCCGAGCACGTCGTACCCGAGGGCCGCCGCGTCGGCCACCGCCCGCTGCAGGACGGTCAGTTCGGTGGTCTCCGCGACGTCGGGCCCGGAGGAGGAGTAGCAGTGCAGGCAGCGGAGGTTGCAGCGCCGGGTCGGGTGGACCTGCAGGAAGGCCCGGCCGGGAAGAGTCATCGGGGTGTCCGGTCGGGGATCAGTGGACGAGGTTGCCGGCCCCGACGGACACCTCGATGATCTGGGCGTCGACGACCGGCGGGAGTCCGCGGGTCAGCACGGTGAAGGCACTGCTGTGGGCGACGTTCGTCCGGTGGGCCAGGTCCACCATCTGCTGGACCACCGACCCGATCTGCGCGCCCTGGCTGTCGCCGTCGGCCCGGAACGTGGCGTGCAGGCCGTCGGGGCGGGGGATGCCGCGGATGAGGATCCGCTCCAGGGCGAGCTCGGACGTGATGTCGGCGAGGCCCGAGACGAACTCGTCGCTGATCGGCTGGCCGGCGTCGCGCCAGGCCTGCAGCAGGGCCTCGGATCCGCGCTTGGCGTTGGTCATCGCTGTCCTCCGGTGACGGGGAGAGGGGAGGGGGGAGTCCCGGGGGGAAGTCTGTGTGCGACTCGCCGGGCCGGACAAGCCACCACGCGGGTGAAGCGGGCGACGTCGTGGATGGTGGGACGATCGATGTCGACCACGCCGGTGATATCAGAATGCGATCATTATTTTTCGGCTTCGATTTCGGATCACCCTATCGGGGAGTGGCGTTGTTCGATTTTTGGGCGCAATGATTCACTTCGCCGCCCCGGGCAATTGCACGTGGGATTGCCCGGGCCGCTGATCTGCGGAGGTCCGAAAAAGTATGACTGACGGACCGGCGGGCGGGATTCATCGGAGAGGAGACGGGCCGTGGACGTTGTCGGAGCGTTCTACAACGGGATGCCGGCGGACGGCATCGACTCGCCCCACCCCTGGCAGGTGGCGCAGAAGAGTCAAGGTTCCGGCGAGTGCGTGGAGTTGCGCCGCCTGGCGGACGGTCGGGTGGCCGTGCGGCAGAGCAAGGACCCGTCCGGTCCGGCGCTGATCTTCACACGGGCGGAGATCGACGCCTGGCTCGACGGCGCGAAGCGGGAGGAGTTCGACCACCTGTTGGCCTGATCGAAGGGGGTTTCCCCACCCCGGGAAACCTCCGGTATGACGCAGTGGCCCTCCTTGTGCCAAGCTTGCCGATCTAATTGGCTTGTGCAAGGGGGGCCCTTGTGGTCGCTGACATGTTCGACGGCGAATATTCGAACGAAAATGTGATCCCGATTTGCCGGGGTCGTGACTCGGGCGCGCCGGAATGGTCCGTTCCCGCCGCGCAGGTCGGCATCGACCTGCGGGCGCTGCGCGGCGGACGGACCTTGGCGTGGGTGGCGTCACGGGCCCACATCTCGGTGTCGAAGCTGAGCCGGATCGAGAACGGCCAGCGCCGGCTGAACAACCCGGAGGACGTCGCCCGCATCCTCGACGCCCTGGAGGTCGAGCACGGGCCCCGTCGCGCACGCCTGATGGAACTCGCGGCGGCCGCCTCGCAGAAGAGCCAGCCCGGCTTCCACCGGGACGCCGGGGCGGGCGCGCAGCAGCGGCTGTCCGGGATGGTGCAGGAGGCCCGGCAGCTGATCGCGGTCGACTCCCAGGTGGTTCCGGGCGCCCTGCAGACCCGGGCGTACATGGAGGCCGTCACCAGGGCCACGCTGGTGCGCAGCCGGCAGCACGAGGTACCGGGCGTGGTCAGGTCCCGCCTGGTGCGGCAGCGGGTGGTGTTCGAGTCGGGGATCCGGGCGGTGTTCTGCATGCAGCAGGCCGCGCTGCACCGGGTGATGGGCAGTCACGCGCTGATGGTGGAGCAGCTGGAGAAGCTGCTGGAGTACACCGAGACGCCGAACATCGGCGTCCGGATCATTCCGGTCGAACTGCCGCTGGCGCTGCAGGTGACGAACCTGACCAAGCTGGACTTCGACAAGCCCGGGACGATCACGGAGCTGATCTACGTGGAGACCGGCGACCGGGAGGGCCACTACTACTACCCGGACCGGGCGGAGGACTCGGCGGGCTTCGAGGACTACAAGGAGATCCTGAACGACGTCGCGGTGCGCGCCCGCCGCCGGGAGCCCAGCCGGGAGCTGATCCGCGCCGCGATCGCCTGGCACGGCGAACGGGCGGGGAGCCGGCCGGCGCCGTGAGTGCGGCCGTGCCCGCGCATCGGCGGGCGGTGTCACAGGACGACGGCGAGGCCGCCGAACTCGATCCACTCGTCGGTGCGCTGGCGCGGGTGGACGTCGCGGTCCGGACGCCAGTGCGTCACGTCCAGTAGGCCCGGCTCCTCGATCCGCAGCCGGTCGAGGTCGAAGAACGCCCGCACCTCGCTCTCGGTGCGTACCCGGCCCCACTTGTCGCCGGTGCCGTCCCGCATGAGGCGGGTGACGTCCTCGCGCATCCGCTCGTCGTCGCTGACGAGTTGGCACACCACGACGACGCTGCCGGCGGGGAGCGCGTCGACGGTGCGGCGGATCATGGCGGCCGGGTCCTGCTCGTCGGTGAGGCAGTGGGTCACCGACACGAACAGCGCCGCGGTGGGTTCGCGCAGGTCGATCAGGGAGCGGAAGTCCGGGTCGGCGAGGATGTCCCCGGTCCGGGTCATGTCGGTCTTCAACAGGGCGACCTGCGGGTTCTCGTCCAGCAGCAGGCCGCTGTAGGCGTGGACGTGCGGATCGTCGTCGATGTAGACGACCCGGCACGACCCGTCGACGCGCTGGGCGACCTGGTGGACGTTGTTCCGGGTGGGCAGCCCGGAGCCGTGGTCGACGAACTGCCGGATGCCGTAGTCGCGGGCGATGACCTCGACGGCGCGGCACAGGAACGCCCGGTTGTTCAGCGCGAGTTCCCTGGTGCTGGGGGCGATTTTCAGCAGTTGCTCGACGGCGGCGCGGTCGGAGGGGTGATTGAAGCGCCCGCCCAGTAGATGGTCGTACATTCTCGCGGCGGTCGGCCTGCTGACGTCGATCCCGCCCGGTAGTGAATCGGTCACCCGTTCCCCTTCGAGCCGTCCAAGTGCGGTGACTGCCACCGAATGTGACGACCCGTCATGCTATCGCCGGGCATGGCGAAGCGGCATCACCCGCCGGGGTGTTGCCTGGCGCAAGCATGGCGAGCCCCGGCGCAGGCCGTGGCGCGAGCCGCGCCGGCGCACCCCCAGGGGGCGGAGTGCGCCGGTGGCGACGGCCGGGCGGCTTCGGCGCCGGGGTCGGGGTGTCGGGGCCGCTGTGGGTGCCGGGGTGCCGGGGTGCCGGGGTGTCGGTGTCAGGCGGTGGGGCGGCTCCTCGTTCCGGTGAGCAGGCGGCGGGCGGTGCGCAGTTCGACCTGCAGCTCGGGTTCGCCGAGCCCCATCAGCTCGGCCGCCGCGCCGGTCGGCATCCCCAACTGCTCGTGCAGGAGCGCGGCGTCCGCGGCGCGGGCGGGCAGGGTCCGGTGCAGCGCGTCGGCGCCCGGGCGGGCCGAGCGCGCCAGGGCGTCCGCGACCGCCTCGCCCAGCACCCGCCAGGCGAACGCGTCCGGATCGGAGGCCAGCACCGCGGGCCAGCTCAACTCGGTGCGCCGCAGGGCCTGTTGGACGACCCGACGGCTGAGGTCGAGATCGCCCAGGCGGGCGTGGGCGTACTGCTCGTACGGGTGGTGGCGCAGCTGGACGAACGCCGCGTACCCGAGTGCGGGCGCGGTCCGGTGACCGGACACCGTGACTCCTTCGGCGTCAACTCGGCGGAAAGGAACCGCCGTTCGAGGCGGGGGCGCGGGGCGGCACGGCCCGGCGCGCGGACGGCGCCCCGCGCGCAACGGCGCGCCGGGGCGCAGGGGCGCAGGGGTCGGCCGGGCGCGACGCCCGGCCGGCCTCCGGATCGATCAGCGCCGGTCGAGCAGCACTCCGCTGACCTGCGCATCCTGCGCGATTCGCAGCAACGCCAGGACCAGCGTCACCCGTTCCCAGCCGATCGGCCCCTCACCGGCCGCCGCCCACAGCAGCGCCGGAACCGCCAGCAGTGCACCCAGCCGCGCGGAGAATCGGACCGCGCGCAGCCGGGGCAATCCCTCACTCAACCTCCACACCCTGCTAGCGTGTGGAGCCATCGACGGCATGATCGCTCGATCCCGAGCGGGTCCTTCAAGCATCTCTCAGAGTCCTTGCTGTGAATGGCCCTTCGTCGTGGTCGGTGTTCGCCTCACCGACCACGACAACCCACCGCACGGTGGGTTCCGGCCTGGACACGGAACGCTACCTCCGGCCCGTCGGTCGATCGCACCAAAACGCCCCTTGTGCAAACGCAGGCAAAAGAACGCCCGGAATGTCGGGCTTGTCCGGACGGCCTTCGGCGGGCTCGGCGGACTTCAGTGGATGAGGCGCAGCACGAGGGTCGAGTCGACAGTGGCCTTCCCGGCCGCGACGCCGCAGCCGGTGCCGGTGCTGGTGCCCACGGCGTGGACGGTGTCGCCGGCGAAGCGCGTGCTGTCGGCGGCGACGGCGCCGTCGGCGATCAGCGAGGCAGTGCCGTTCGCCGTCACGACCTTGCCCTTGCCGTAGCGGACGGTGGAGGAGGTTCCGTCGCTCCACCGGACGGTGGTGGAGGCGTCCTCGTCGCCGTCGCACTCGGTGGCCGACACGGTGACCGACCGTGCGAAGGTCCCGGCGGCGACGGGCGCGCCGGCGGCGTCGACGCAGGTCGCGGTGCCGGTCATCGCCAGCGTGCCGGAGCCGCGAACCCCGGCCCCGTGACCGTGGAGGACGCACGTCGCGTCGGTGGTGGGCGGCTGGAAGCGGGCCGAGGCGTCGACCATCAGCGGGACGGCGGCGAACAGCGGAGCGGTGGCCAGCAGGGTGCCGCGGAATGCGGTGTTCATGAATGTTCCCCCTGGTGTTCCGGTGCGTGCGGTGGCCGCGTCGCAGGGACAACGACCGCCGGACGCACTGGTTTCCGGCAGTCCACCGGACGGGTGGCGCACTGGGCCGAACGGCGGTACGGCCACGACGCCGGGGCGACGGCGCGGTGGGCTGGGCGTCCGGGCGCATCGCGGCGTCGGTGCCGCCGTCGACGAACAGGGTGGCTCCGGTGGTGAAACGGGCCTCCGGCCGCAGGAACTGGTGCACCCAGAAGGCGATGTCCTCGGGGCGGCCGAAGACGCCCAGCGGCATCGGGGTGGGGAAGTCGTCGGCGTCCGGCTCCTCGCCCGCGCCGGTGGAGCCGAGCATCAGCGGGGTGATCACCGCGCCCGGGGCGATGACGTTGAGCAGCACGCCTTCGCGGGCCCACGACGGCGTGACCGCCGTCCGGCGCACCCAGCGGGCCAGCGCGAACTTGGAGGTCGCGTAGGCGGAGATGCTCGGCGCGGACTGCCCCAGCTCGGCGGGGAGCGCCGCCTGGGCGGACCGGGCGTGGTCGCGGGCCGCGTCCTCGTCGCCCGCGAGCAGCAGGTCGACCAGCTTCTCGTCGATCATCGGGACGGTGGTCGAGGAGTTGGAGCCGATCACGACGGCGCGCCCCGCCGAGGAGCGGGCGAGCGCCGGGCGCAGGCCCTCCAGCAGGGCGACCGGGCCGAAGTAGTTGATGGCGGCGACCGCGCCGGCGTCCTTCATCGAAGGGCCGACGCCGGCCACCGCGGCCACGCCGTCCAGGAGCCCGCCGGAGGCGTCCAGGATTCCCTGGACGGCGGACCGGCGGCCCTCCGCGGTGCCGAGGTCGGCGGTGATGTCGGCGTCGTGGAGGTCGACGCCGATGACGGTGTGCCCATTCTCCCGGAGGACGGCGGCGCTGGCGGCGCCCATTCCCGAAGCGGAGCCGGTGACGGCGTAGATACCCATGGTGCGAGCCTTTCGATCACTGTGCGCGGGGGCGCACGGGACTGGCCGGGACGTCCCCTCGAACGTCTGCCAATCGGAATTCAATCACTGATTGGATGGTAACCCGAGCTCCCGTGATGCAATGGCGGCATGCCGGACGAACCAGCCCAGAACCCGACCCAGGCCCCCGACCCCGCCACCACCCGGGACCGGCTGCTCGCGGCCGCCGAGCGACTCTTCCTCCAGCGCGGGGTCGGCCAGGTCTCGGTGCGGGCGATCAACGCGGAGGCCGGACTCAACCCCGGCGCGGTGCACTACCACTTCGGCTCCCGGGACGGCCTGGTCACGGCACTCCTCGGACGCGAGCTGCTCCCGCTCTGGCACGACCGGCTGGAGGCCGCCACCCGCCACCCCGCCACCACCGGGCCGGCGCAGGTCCGGACGCTGGTCACGGCCGTCGCCGAACCCTTCGACGAACTGGTGCGCACCGAGCGCGGCCAGATGCTCTGCCGCCTGCTCGCCCAGACCATGCTGGCCGCCGACCGCCCGCTCAACAGCTCCCCGTGGGCAGGCACCGCCCCGTTCGAGGTCGTCCTCGGCCGCGCGATGCCCGACCTGACCGTCCACGAGATCACCGACCGCTGGCGGCTCGCCTTCACTGCCCTCCTGGAGACCTACGGCCGCCCCCTCGCCACCGACGCAGCCTCCGTCCCCGTCCCGGCCTTCCCCGAACTCCCCACCGTGGTCGCCTTCCTGACGGCAGGACTGACGGCGCCCCGGCTCGACTGACGGGACGTCGGCCGGCTCCCTCCGGCCCGGCCTGCGGGTTACGGCGCGTCCTCGTCGGAGGGGGCGAGGTGGGCGGTGATGACGAAGTTGTCGACGGCCGGGGTGTCGTCGGGCCTTTCGAGGCAGGTGAGGACGACCAGGCGGCCGGGGACGTCGGCCCAGACGGTGCTGGCGGTCGGGAGGTCGGTCTTCGGGATGGTGGCGGCCCCGTCGACGAGGTAGTGGGCGCCGCCGGCGTTGATGGTGGCGCCGGGGGCGAGTCTGGAGGCGCCGGTGTCCAGGGCGAAGAGGTAGTTGCCGGGGCCGATGGCGCCCCGGCGCAGGGAGTGCATGGCGACGTAGACGGTGCCGGTTTCGGGGGCGGTGGGGGTGCCGAGGTTGGTGATGCGGTAGGCGGAGGTGAAGCCGGGCGGGACGACCGATCCGTCGACCTCGTTCATGGTCCCCAGGGGCACGTCGAGGCCGACCGAGGGGACGATGAACCGGCCTGCACCGTCCGGTTCGGCGTCCTGTTCCCGCTGCTGTCCCGGGAGCGGGGCCGCGCCCTGGTCGAGTCGGACGGGCCTGCCGTTCATGTCGACGCCGGCGACCTGTCCGGCGGGTGGCGCCGGCCGGTGGTGGGGGAGGGTGTGGCGGTCGAGCAGTCCGGCGGCGGCGAGCAGCAGGATCAGCGACCCGGCCCGTAGTGACCGACCGGCGGGGGTGTCGCGGTGGTGCACCGTCATGGGCGTTCGGCCTCTCTGGGACAGGTGCGCCCGCCGGCCCGGGAGGGCCGGCGGGCGGTCGGGCGGTGTGCCGGTGGGTCAGGGGCGGCGCCTTCTGCGCAGCAGTGCGGTGGCGGCCAGGACGCCGGCGGTCAGCAGTACCGCCGCGCCGGTGACCGGCCAGGCCAGGGGCGAGGCGATGGTGTCGGCCAGTGAGCCGCCGGTGTTCACCTCCGGGCCCTCGGGACGGTGGCCCGGAGGCCGGGTGGGCCGGTGCGTCGGGCGGTGGGTGGGAGGCGGCTCGGGGCCGGCCGGCGTGATCGGCAGGGAGGCGGTGGCCGGTTCGGAGCTGAAGGTGGCGCCGTCGGGCAGCAGGCCGGAGGCGGTGGCGGTGTTGCGCAGGGATCCGCCGGCGGCGATGTCGGCCTCGGTGACCGTGTAGGTGGCGGTGCAGTGGGTGGAGGCTCCCGCGGGGAGGGTGCCCTCGAGCGGGGTGGGGGCGCAGGTGATCGGGCCGGGGGCGCCGGTGCCGGAGAACCCGGTTTCGGTGATCGTCAGGGTGCCGAACGGCACGTTGCCGGTGTTGTGCACGTCGAAGGCGTAGGTCACGACGTCACCGGCCTCGGTGAGTTCGTCGATCGGGTGCCCCTCGGCGTTCGTGGCGGTCGCGGTCTTGGCGAGGGTCAGCCCGGGGGCCGCCGCGTCGACGACGATGGTGTACTCGCGGGTCGAGGTGCCGTCGACGGGGTCGGAGACCTGGACGACGAACGTGTAGCTGCCCGCCGTGGTGGGGGTGCCGGTGATCGTCCCGTCCGGGTTCAGCGTCAGCCCGGGCGGGAAGTCGCCGGAGAGGACGGTCCAGGTGAGCTCCGGGTCGGGGTTCTCGGTGACCGCCTCGACCACGTCGGTGTAGTCGACGCCGACCGTCCCGTTGTGCAGGGACGGGGTGATGATGCACGGCGGCTGGGTCAGGCCCCCGAACAGGTTCCGGTTCCAGCCGGAGAAGGTGTTGCAGATCAGGGTGGTGGTCGCGGCGGCGCCGGAGTAGCCCGCGATGCCGTAGCCCCAGAAGTCGCGCAGGGGCGGCTGGACGGGCGAGCGGGTGATGTCGTTGAAGGAGATGGTGATGTTCGTACCGCCGGTGACGTTGATCCCGACGTCGGCGCCGTTCGGGCCGGTGATGCTGTTGTGATCGACCGTCACGTTGTTCGCGGTGAACAGCAGCATCCCGGTGGAGGTGCTCGCCGAGTTGTTGGCCGTGTACGTCACCACGGTGTTGTCGGTGAAGGTGCCGCTGGAGTTGAAGTACTGCACCGAGTTCTGCGCGATGTTGCCGGTGATCGGCGGCGCGGGCAGCGGAATGGCCATGTCCGGCGGGCCGAGGGTGGAGCCGGTGACGTTCATGGTCGCGGCGCCGTTGGCGGTCAGGCCGTTCTTCTGGAAGTCCGACACGTGGACGCCGGTGACGGTCACGGTCTGCGGGCCGCCACTGGTGGCGTCCACCGTGATCGCCTGGCCGAAGTTGTAGGTCTGGTGCCGGGTGATCCCGGTGACCGTCACGTTCGACAGCGACCCCGACGCGGACAGGAACCTGATCCCGAAGAACGAGGCGTTCGTCCGGGAATCGGCCGGATCGCGGGGCAGGTAGTCGCCCCGGACGGTCAGGTTCTCGATGTTCATCGTGGTGGCGCCGGCGGCGTTGCCCACCACCGGACCCAGCAGCGGGTCGGCCGGGGAAGGGTCGGTCGCGGTGATCGTGTGGCCGGCGCCGTTCAGGGTGTACCCGTCGGGGACGGTGAGGTTGTCCGTGGTGGCGCAGTTTCCGGTCAGCGTGATCGTCGTGCCGGACGTGGACGAGGCGGTGCACACGGTGCGGATGTCCACCGTCGCCGCGGCGGCGGGGGTCGCCGTCAAGGCCGACGACCCCGCCACCACGACGCCGCCCACCGCAGCGGCTGCTAACCGGCGGCGCAGGCCGGACCACCGTCCTCGTGGGCGCCGGCGTGCGGGCGCGGCCGTGGTGACTGAGTGTGATGCTCTGATGATCATCATGTGACAACCTCCCCGGGCAGGCTAGGGCCGTGACAAACCGGGCAGGAGTCAACACACCGGACACTCGGTCACCCGGCGCGTCATTCACCCGGTGGGGTGCGGGTGCTGACCGGGGCGCGGGCGCTGGGCCGGAACGGTGCGGTCGGCCTGGAGGTCCAGGAGTTCGCGGAACAGGCCGTCGCAGTGGGCGAGTTCGTCCCAGGTGCCGGTCTGGACGATGCGGCCCCGGTCGACCACGATCACCCGGTCGGCGAGGCGGGCGTTGGCGAGGTTGTGGGTGACCAGGAGGGTGATCCGGCCGGGGGCGAGGGCGCGCAGCGAGTGCAGGATGCGGTGCTCGGCGCGGGGGTCGAGGTCGGAGGTCGGCTCGTCGAGGATCAGCAGGCCCGGGCGGCGGGCGGTGCGGAAGAACGCGCGGGAGACGGCGCCGCGCTGCCAACCGCCGCCGGAGAGCTCCGCGCCGCCCTGCCAGCCCTGGGCGAGCAGGGTCCGCCAGCCGGAGCGCAGCCGGGCGACGGTCTCGTCGAAACCGGTCAGGGCAGCGGCGGCGGCGACCGCCGGGGCCGGGTCGCCGTCGTACTGGCCGAGGTGGACGTTCTCCGCCGCCTGCAGCGGCCAGCGGGCGAACTCCTGCGGGACGCGGGCGACTTGACGGAACAGCGCGTCGGCGTCGAGATCGCCGATCGGGACGCCGTCCCAGCTGATCCGCCCGCCGCCGGGCTGCGGCAGGTACAGGCCGGAGAGCAGCTTCAGGAAGGTCGACTTGCCGGAGCCGTTCTGCCCGATCACCGCCACCACCTCGCCCTGGGTGAGCGTCAGGTCGATGCCGCGCAGCGCCGGTTCCTGCTGCCCGCCCGGGTAGGTGTAGGTCAGGCCGGTGACCTCGATCGTCTTCGGCGGGCCGGGGACGATGCTGCCGCGGGCGATCCGGTGGCCGCCGGCCTCGTCCAGGAAGGTGAAGTAGTCGTCCAGGTAGAGCCCCATCCGGTACAGCCGGGCGCCGTTGCCGACCATGCCCTGCACGCCGCCGGCGGCCGTGCGCAGCGCGAACGTCGCGGAGCCGGCCGCGGCCAGGCCGATCCGGCCGGAGGAGACCAGGTAGAGCAGTGCTCCCCACATCAGCGCCGCCCCGGCGCCGGTGCCCAGCGCGGCGAACAGCGAGACCCGCGCCGCCTCGCGCCCGGCGCGGTCGGTGACGGTGACGATCCGGGCCTCGGCCTTGCGGTACTTGTCCAGCATGAACGGCAGCACCTGGTCGGAGCGCACCTGGTCGGCCCGGCCCTTGTCGATCAGGTACCAGCGGTAGATCCGCAGCGCCTGGCGCTCGTCGCCGGTGGTGATGGCCGCCAGGTAGTGGATGCGGGCGGTGCGCACGGCGGCGACGCCGGTGGGCACCGAACCGAGCAGGAGGAACGGGACGAGCAGCGGGTGCAGGGTGGCGAGCACGCCGGCGGCGGCGAGCAGCGAGACGGCGGAGGCGATCACGTCCTGGGCGGAGGTCAGCAGGTCGGGCGTGGTGGACGCGCCGCGGTCCGCCGCCTCCCACCGCTCGCCGTACTGGGGCTCGTCGTAGGCGGCGAGTTCGGCCGAGCAGCCGGCCTCGATCAGCGCCATGTCGGCCTCCCGGTTGATCCGCGGCGCGACCCGCCCCGACAGCGTCAGGACGGCGATGCCCAGCACCGCCCGGAGCGCGGCGGACCCGGTCAGGACCGCCAACGACGGTGCGGCGTCCCGGAGATGGACGGTGACCGGGCCCGGGCGCAGCAGCGCCGCGAGCGTCCCGGTGGTGGCGTACAGGGCGAGCGCCCCGAAGACGCCGCTCGCCGCCTGGGCGAGCAGCAGCAGGACGGTGGAGCGCCGGTCGGCGCGCCAGGCGAGGTGCAGGGCGCGGCGGATCAGCTGCGGCAGGCGGCGCACCATGGTGCCGGTGGAGATGGACTGGCCGACGAGCTGCCGCTTGTCGCCCGGGTGGCGGTAGCGCAACTCCTCGTCGTGCTCGGTCGGTTCGGCGCCCTCCGGTGGTCCCTCGGGCCCGGGGCCGGCCTTCCGGGGCGGGGTCGTGCGGGTCTCGTTCACGTTGCTCCCTGGTGCGACGGCGAAGCGGCAGCGCCGCGTGCGTGCGAGGGCAGGCCGGAGTGGCCGCGGTGCCGGACGGCGCGCTGCTTCGGGGTGGGGTTGCGGGTGCGCCCCGATCCTGGCAGGGCGCTGTCGGCGTGTCCGGCGTGTCTCGGCCGGTCTCACCCGATCCGGGTAAATCTGTGTCGCGCCCGGCGAGTTGACGTGTGACGACGGCAGAAGAAGACGGCGGTGGCCGCTCCGTTCGGAGCCGCCACCGCCGTTGATCGGTCGGTGCTACAGGACGATTTCGTACCCGAGGTCCTCGGTCTCGGCCGGTTCGAGGATCAGCTCGCCGACCCGGCCCGCGGAGCACACGTCCGGCGCGACCTGCCGCAGCGCGTCCAGCAGGTCCGCCGGGCCCCGAGCGGTGACCTTGGCCACCTGCGCCCGCATCGACAGCTGTGCGCCGCTCTTCGCCCGGCGCACCGCCGTGATGGCGCCGCCCGCGACGTCGAGCAGGGCGGCGTCACCGCCGCGGAGCTCGGCCGACGCCTCGGCCGGCCACGGGGCGCGGTGCACGGAACCGTCCTGCCACCAGCTCCACGCCTCCTCCGTCGCGAACGGGAGGTACGGCGCGAGCAGCCGGAGCAGCACCGACAGGGCGTACGACAGCGTGGCCCGGGCCGAGGCCGCGCCCGGGTCGTCGCCCTCCCCGTAGGCGCGGTTCTTCACCAGCTCGACGTAGTCGTCGCAGAAGACCCAGAAGCACCGCTCGGTGACCTCCAGCGCGCGGGCGTAGTCGTAGCCCTCCAGCAGCGCCGTCGCCTCGCCGGTGACCTGGTCGAGCCGGGCGAGCAGGGCCCGGTCGAGGGGCTCGGTCACGGCGGCCCGCGCACCGGTGTCGAGCCCGAGCCCGAGGACGAACTTCGTCGCGTTGAGGATCTTGATCGCCAGGCGGCGGCCGATCTTCATCTGCGCGACCTCGAAGGCGGTGTCCGTGCCCGGCCGGGCCGACACCGCCCAGTACCGCACCGCGTCCGAGCCGTGCTGGTCGAGCAGGTCCAGCGGGGTGACCACGTTCCCCTTCGACTTGGACATCTTCTTGCGGTCCGGGTCGAGGATCCAGCCGCTGATCGCGGCGTTGCGCCACGGCAGTTCATCGTGCTCCAGCTCGGCGCGGACCACGGTGGAGAACAGCCAGGTCCGGATGATCTCGTGCGCCTGCGGGCGCAGGTCCATCGGGAAGACGCGCCGGAACAGGTCGTCGTCGAAGCCCCAGCCGCCGGCGATCTGCGGGGTCAGTGAGGAGGTCGCCCAGGTGTCCATCACGTCCGGGTCGCCGGTGAAGCCGCCGGGGGCGTCGCGCCGGTCGGCGGTGAACCCCGGCGGGACGTCGCTGGTCGGGTCGACCGGCAGCGTCTCCTCCGGCGGCAGGATCAGCTCGTCCGTCGCGTTGCCCGCTGCGTCGCAGCGGTACCAGATCGGGACGGGCACGCCGAAGTACCGCTGACGGCTGATCAGCCAGTCGCCCGCGAGGCCCTCGACCCACGCCTGGTAGCGGCCGTGCATGTGCTCCGGGTGCCAGGCCAGCTCCCGGCCGCGGGCCAGCAGCCGCTCGCGCAGCTCGGCGTCCCGGCCGCCGTTGCGCAGGTACCACTGGCGGCTGGTGACGATCTCCAGGGGCTTGTCGCCCTTCTCGTAGAACTTCACCATGTGGTTGAAGTGCCGCGGCTCGCCCACCAACGAGCCCTCGGCGCGCAGCAGTTCGAGGATCCGCTCGCGCGCCGTGTGCGGGGTCGCACCGGCCAGCGCCCGGTACGCCGCCGAGGCCTGCTCGCCGTCCAGCCCGGCCGGGGCGTCCGGCAGGAAGCGGCCGTCGCGGCCGAGGACGCTGCGGGTCGGCAGGTCGAGCTCGCGCCACCACACCACGTCGGTGGTGTCGCCGAAGGTGCACACCATCACCAGGCCGGTGCCCTTCTCCGGGTCGGCCAGGCGGTGCGCGAGCACCGGCACCTCGACGCCGAAGAGCGGTGTGGTCACCGAAGTCCCGAACAGCGCCCGGTACCGCTCGTCCTCCGGGTGCGCGACGACGGCCACGCACGCCGGGAGCAGCTCGGGCCGGGTGGTCGCGATCTCCAGCGGCTCTGCGGACCCGTCGCGACGGAACAGCAGGTGGTGGTAGGCGCTCGGCCGCTCCCGATCCTCCAGCTCGGCCTGGGCGACCGCCGTCCGGAAGGTGACGTCCCACAGGGTCGGCGCCTCCGCCCGGTAGGCCTCGCCGCGCGCGAGATTGCGCAGGAACATCCGCTGCGACACCGCCCGGGCGTTGCCGCCGATCGTCTGGTAGGTGCGCCCCCAGTCCACCGAGAGCCCCAGCCGGCGCCACAGGCTCTCGAAGACCTTCTCGTCCTCGACCGTCAGCCGCTCGCAGAGCTCGATGAAGTTCCGCCGGGAGACCGGGAGTTGCTGCTTGCCCGGGGTCTCCGGCGGGGTGAAGTCCGGCTCGTACGGGAGCGACGGCTCGCACCGCACCCCGAAGTAGTTCTGCACCCGCCGCTCGGTGGGCAGCCCGTTGTCGTCCCACCCCATCGGGTAGAAGACCTGCTTGCCCCGCATCCGCTGGAAGCGGGCGATCGCGTCCGTCTGCGTGTAGCTGAACACGTGGCCGACGTGCAGCGAGCCGCTGACCGTGGGCGGCGGGGTGTCGATCGAGTACACCTGTTCACGCGGCGCGGAACGGTCGAATACGTGCACACCCTGCTCGTCCCAGAAGGGGGCCCACTTGGCCTCGAGGCCGTCGAGAGTGGGCTTGTCGGGCACGCCCGGGCGAGGAGAGGTGTTGGTCATGCCAGCAGATGGTAACCGCTCGCTCCGCCGGACAACCAACGCATAATCGGCGCGCCCTGACCCATCGTCAACGCTCCCCGGCCAGGTGGGCGGCACCGCCCCGCGGAGGCTGCCCCGGCCTCACAGCCGGCGGGGTCCGACGCCGTCCTCGGCGAGTGCGTCGCCCGGGTTCAGCAGGGCGCAGGCCTTCATGGAGAGGCAGCCGCAGCCGATGCACCCCGTGAGTTCGGCTTCGAGGCGCTCGATGGTCCGGCGGCGTTCCTCCAGTTGCCGCATCCAGCCGCGGGAGGCGCGCTGCCACTCGTGGTGGCTCGGCGGGCGGTCGAGGGGGACGTCGGCGAACGCCTCGCGGAGGTCCTGCAGGGGGATGCCGATGCGCTTCGCCACCGAGATCAGGGCGATCCGGCGCAGCATGTGGCGCGGGTAGCGGCGCTGGTTGCGGGCGTCGCGTTCGGAGGCGATCAGGCCGAGCTCCTCGTAGAACCGCAGCGCGGACACGGCAGCCCCGGTGCGCGCGCTGACCTCTCCGATGCCCAGCCAGTCGTCCGGGGCGGCTCCGGTGTCGTCGTGTGCGTAGCCCGTCATGGACCGCCCTTCCATTGACCTCAACATTACTTGAGGTCATACGGTCGGCAGCGCCGGAGCGGCAATCAACGGAGACCCGGAAAGGAGGGCGGCCGGATGACGTTCGTCATCGCCCTGCCCTGTGTGGACGTCAAGGACAAGGCCTGCGTCGACGAGTGCCCGATCGACTGCATCTACGAGGGGCCGCGAATGCTCTACGTCAACACCGACGAGTGCATCGACTGCGGCGCGTGCGAGCCGGTGTGCCCCGTCGAGGCGATCTACTACGAGGACGACGTCCCGGCGGAATGGCAGCAGTTCACCACCGCGAACGTCGAGTTCTCCGCCGACCTCGGCACCCCGGGCGGCAGCGCGCGGCTCGGCCCGATCGGCCACGACCACCCGGTCGTGGCGGCGCTGCCGGTGCAGGACGGCGTCTGATCGCCTCGCCGGGAGCGCCCGGACGACAGGCCCTGCCGGGAACCGGGCGGACTTGAGGGTCCGCCGGTCGGAGCCCGGGGCCTGGCCGACACCGCTAGGTGTGGCTCCCGGCGCCCTTGGCCGAGACGGTCCGATGGCTCGTCAGAGACGGTACGCCCGAACGCTGTTGCGGGTGACGGTGAGCAGGCGGCCGCCGCCGAGGTCGTGGACGGCCGCGATGCGGATGCCGAGGCGAGTGGTGGCGCCGTCCGGGTGGAGGAGGGTGCCGGCCTGGGTGACGACGGTGGCCGGCGGAACGACGCCGTGGGCGAGGGGGTGGCGGGCGTCGATCCGGTGGACGACCGTGCCGTCGGCCGGGTCCACGGCGACGGCGCAGTCGGGCCGGTGGCCGCGGAGCCACAGCAGGCCCTGGGCGAGCAGGGGTGGCTCGTAGTGCAGCGGGGCGTCGTGGGTGAGCAGCAACTTCGCGCGGGGGGAATCGCGTTGGAGGAGCGCGACGCCGGAGGTCCCGCAGCGGACGGCGCAGCGGTCGCCGTCGACGGCGGTGAACAGGTCCTGGAAGTCCGTGTCCGGCAGGGGCTCGGGCAGCTGCCAGGACTGCTGCTCCCGGCCGGTGAGCGGGTCGATCAGCCAGGCCCTGGTCCCGTTGCCGAGCAGGAACCCGCCGGCCCAGGCCACCGGACGGTGAGTGAGGACGGGGTTCGGGAGTTGCCGGCGAAGTCGGCCGTCCGCGAGGTCGAAGGCCCGTTGAGCGGTGTAGCCGCGCCAACCTCCGGCCAGGGCAACCCCGTTGGCGACCGCGAGATGCCGAGTCCAGGGCGGCAGTTCGGCCCGCCAGTGGGCGGCGCCCGTGGAGCGGGACAGGCAGTGCAGCGCCCCGCCCGGCGAGAGCACCAGGACGCGCGGCCCGACGACCAGCAGTGCGTCCGGCCAATGCCCCACCCGGGCCTCCCACTTGAGGGCTCCGTCGGCCGGATCGAGGCAGACCAGGCGGGTGCGCTCGTGCACCAGGACCGATTCGTCCGTGACCGCCACTTTCGTCGCCGCACCGCGCTGGTGCAGCACCCGCTCCCACAACTCCGTTGCCATCTCGGCTTCCTGACACTCGGCCGACCCTGCGTCGGCGTGCGCCCGGCGGCGAACCGGACAGGATACGCCATCGCTGACGTCAGGACCTCGGGGCTCGGTGGCCGAGGGCCGGGGTGCGCGGTCGGGGGCGCTCTCCCTGCGGCCCGAACATGATCAGGTATTCGACCGGTCCGTCGGGCCCGGCGTTCGCGACCCCGTGGGCGGTGCGGGTGTCGAACTCGGCCACCTCGCCGGCGCTCAGGACGAGGTCCTGCTCGCCGAGGGCCAGCCACAGCCGCCCGTACAGGACGCACAGCCACTCGTGGCCGTCGTGGGAGCTCTGCCGGGGCCGCGCCGGCGGTGCGTCGAGCGCGGGCAGGACGTGCTTGTGGGCGTGCAGACCCCCCACGTACGGGGTCAGCGGCAGCACCACCTTGTCGTCGCCGGCGCGCTGCCGCGGCGGGATGCGCGGTGCGGCCGCGGCGGTGGGCGCGGTGCCGGCCAGCTCGTCCAGGGAGGCGCCGTACACCTTCGCGAGCTGCAGCAGCACCTCCAGGGTCGGCTTGCGCCGACCGGTCTCGATCCGCGACAGCGTGCTCATCGAGATGCCGGTCGCGCGGCTGACGCCGGTGAGCGTGGCGCCGCGCTGCTCCCGTGCGGCCCGCAGCCGAGGGCCCATGGCCGCCAGCGTCTCGGCCGTGCCGTCGTCCATCGTCATCGCTGCGCTCCCTCCGGCCGTGTCGTTGCCACCGCCCTGTCCTGCAAGCTTGCCAGAATGGCAAGAGTGTTCGCGTCGGGCGGTCGCCGCGTCGGAAGATCGGCGGACCACCGCGGCCGCCCGTGAACCGAGGAGAAGCCATGCACCAGCCCGCGCCGTCCGCCGACCTGCGCCACCGCACCATCGAGGCGCCCGCCGGGCGCCTGCACCTGGTCGAGCAGGGCGCCGGACCACTGGTCCTGCTCGTCCACGGCTTCCCCGAGTCCTGGTACTCCTGGCGCCGCCAGCTCCCGGCCCTCGCGGCGGCGGGGTACCGGGCCGTGGCGCTCGACGTGCGCGGCTATGGCCGCTCCTCGAAGCCGGCGGGGACGGACGCCTACCGGATGCTCGATCTGGTCGCGGACAACGTCGCCCTGGTGCGCGCCCTGGGCGAGGAGACGGCGGTGGTCGTCGGGCACGACTGGGGAGCCAACATCGCGGCGACCTCCGCACTGCTCCACCCCGAGCTCTTCCGCGCCGTCGGACTGCTGAGCGTCCCCTACGCGCCGCCCGGCGGCCCCCGCCCCACCGACGTCTTCGCGCGGATGGGCGGCGACCAGGAGTTCTACGTCTCGTACTTCCAGGAGCCCGGCCGGGCCGAAGCGGAGGTGGAGCCGGACGTCCGGGGCTGGCTCGCGGGCTTCTACGCGGCCATGTCCGCCGACACCATGCCCGCCGACGGCGCGCCGGACCCGCACTTCGTGGCCCGCGCCGGCGGCCGACTGCGCGACCGCTTCCCCGACGGCCGGCTGCCCGCCTGGCTGACCGAGGACGATCTCGACGTGTACGCCGGGGAGTTCGAGCGCACGGGCATGACCGGGGCCCTCAACCGCTACCGCGCCATGGACCGCGACTGGGAGGACCTCGCCCCGTACGCCGGCGCTCCGATCGAGCAGCCGTCCCTGTTCGTCGGCGGCGCCCTGGACGCCTCCACGACCTGGCTGGCCGAGGCGATCGAGGCCTTCCCGGCCACCCTCCCCGGCCTGACCGCCGCTCATGTCCTGGACGGCTGCGGGCACTGGATCCAGCAGGAGCGCCCCGACGAGGTGAACCACCTGCTGACCTCCTGGCTCGCGTCCCTCCCCGGCTGAATCGTCAGCCGCCGAGCAGGTCCCAACTCCCTTGGCGCCGACTCTCGTTCCGACGGCCCTCGCCCTCCGTTCCGGTGAGGTCGGCGAGGCGGCGGAGGAAGGCGAGCACTCCGGCGGTGCCGGTCGCGTAGGGGAAGGCGGGGCCGGTGAGGCCGGGGTCGGGGAAGACGGGGCGGGACGGGGGGCCGGCGGCGCGGGTGCGGAGGAGGGCGGCGACGGTGCCGGCGGCCGCCCGGAACTCCTCGGCGGCGGGCGCGAGTTCGAGTATCAGCGTGCCGACGCCGGCCAGGCCGCAGCAGTGGGTGACCAGGGGCATCCGCGGGGCGATGGCCAGGCAGGTGCGGGCGGACTGTTCGGCGAGGGTGCGGCACCCGGGGTCGTCGAGCCGGTCGGCGGCGCGGGCCAGCACCGTGCCGATGCCGGCCAGGCCGCGGCACCAGGAGCCGTAACGGCGGGTGGCCGCAGGGTGGTTGGCGGCGGCGATGATCGCGGGGGTGGCGGCGGCGAGCTCGGCGCAGGCGCGGTGCGCGTGCTCCAGCGCGGCCGGGTCGCCGGTGGTGCGGGCGTACTCGAGGAGGAAGTACGCGACCCCGGCGTCGCCGTGGGCGAGTCCCTGGGCCAGGGCGGCGTCCCCCGGGCGCGGCGCGTCGGTGGGGGTGAGGCGGGCGCGGCCGGTGGTGAGTTGCTCGTGGCAGGCGGTGGCGACGGCGAGGTGCCGGTCGTCGTGGCGGGCGAGGAGCAGGTGGCCGAGGCCGATGCCCGCGACGCCGTCGATCAGGTCGGCCTCCGGCGGGTCGCCGTCCGGGCCCCGGGTCGGGAGGGCGATCGTGGTGTCGGGAGGGAGTCCGGCGGCGGTGAGGAAGAGGTCGACGCCCGTCCGGCCGGAGTACAACCCCGCCGGCAGCGTGCGGTTCTGGCGCGAGGTCCAGTCGGCGAGCGCGGTGACGGCGTCGCGGACGCCCGGGCGGTCGAGGTGCTGGAGGAGTTCCAGGCCGAGGCCCGCGCTGCCGCTGTAGAGGTCGATCGGCGTCGGGACGGCCGCGCGGGCGGCGAGCTCGGGGTCGGCGATCCGCCGGGCCTCGGCGACGCAGTACGCCGTGGTGTGGTCGAGGATCTCGGCGAGCAGGTCGGCGGAGAGGCACGGGTCGGAGCGGATCAACTTCGGTGCGGACGAAGAAGGTTGGCTGGGGGTGCGGAGGCGGTCCGCGCCCGCCGTGCGGACCGTCGGCGCGAGGTCCGTCAACTGGCCGACGAGCGTGCGGACCTGGCGGTGCGCCGGGCCGGGCAGAGCGAACTCCAGGGCGGCGAGGGTACGTTCGCGGTTGACGGCGTCGTCGGGGTCGAGGATCACCGGGTCCATGCCGGTGGCCGCGAAGTACAGCGTCATGCCCAACCCGTAGTAGTCGTCGGCGGGTTCGGGCGCGACGCCGGGCCGGACGACGGGGTCGCTGTAGCCGGGCGTCGACCCGGCGGGGCCGGTGCCGCGGACGGCGCTGGTGCCGAAGTCGATCAGCCGGGGGCGCCCGTCGGGGGCGAGCACCACGTTGTTGGGCTTCAGGTCGCGGACGACCACGCCGCGACGGTGGACGCCGTCCAGGATCCGGAGCAGCTCGCGGGCCAGCGGAAGCAGGCTGCGCGGGCCCGACTCGGCCTCGGCGTAGGGGCCGTGGGTGTGGACGTCGCGGCGCAGGTCGCGGTCGCCGCAGCTGGTCATCACCAGGTACTCGTCGTCGCGGTGCCGGAAGTAGTCGAGCTCGCGCGGCACCCCGGGCGTGTCGGCCAGCAGGGCGAGGACGGCCCGCTCGTGGCGCAGGCGGTCGCGGGTGTCGGCGCCGTGCTCGTCCTCGGCGACGTACGCCCGGGCCTGCTTGACCACCACGGGGGCGCCGGTGGTCCGGTCGAGGGCCCGGTAGACGTTGCCCTGCGGCTTGCGGGTGATGCCGCCGGTGACGCGGTAGCGGCCGCCGCCGAAACCGGGGTCGGCGCCGGAGGGCGGCGGCGCGAACGGGTCCTCGGCCCAGGGCGGGCAGCGGTACGCGGTGCCGGCCAGGCCGTCGAAGACGCGGCCGTCCGGGCCGGTCATCACGGACTCCAGGCGTCCGCTGCGGCCGGTGCGGTAGTCGCCGGTGAACGGGCCGTACCGGTAGTACACCGGGGCGTCCGGGTCGAGGCGGCGGTCGCTGACGATCTGCGGGCCCCGGTGACCGCGCAGCGCGGTGACCAACGCGTGGGCCAGCGGCCGGAGTTCGTCCGGCGCGGGGTAGATCGTGAACGCCTTGCCGACCGAAGCGGCGTTCTTGGTACCGGAGTTGAGGGCGCGCAGGGTGGCCGGGTCGCGGGCCCACTTGGCGTGGCAGACGTGCTGCTCCAGCAGCGGCAGGACGACGGCGTGGACGGCGTCCAGGGTGCCGGGGCGGGCGGAGACGTGGAGCTTCCATCCGTGCTCCATCGCCGGCATCCGCGGATCGTGCTGGTACGACCAGATCTCGTCGGACCAGGCGCGGCGGCCGGCGATGGGCGCGGTCACCGTCAGCGGTCGCAGGCGATGCGGGTGGTGGCGGTGACCCACGGGTCGGCCAGGCAGGCCGTCGGGTCGTGGTCGGCGCGGTCGTCGTCCTCGAAGACGAGGATCTCGTCGTCGACCAGCAGCGGACCGGCGTCGCGAATCTCGGTGAGGGTGGCAACGGGCATGTGACGCCTCCAGGTTGTGGTGTCTCCGGCGTTGCTCCGCGGCTCGGGTGAACGCCGTGGACGGTTCCGGCCCGGTGGGGCTGGAGTCCTGGAGGATGAAGGTAGGGAGCATTGGTGCACCTGACAAGAGGGTGGGACACGCCGAGTTCACAGTTCGCACACAAGTGGGACGTGTGCGCTCGGATTCGGCGACGCGCGATCAACTCCCCTCGGCGGGTGCGGCGCCGGTGCCTTCGGTGTCGATGTGCGGGAGCACCCGGTCCATCCACCGGGGCGTCCACCAGGCGGCGCCGCCGAGCAGCGTCATCGCGGCGGGGACCATCAGCAGCCGCACCACCGTCGCGTCGATCAGCACGCTGACGGCCAGGCCGAGGCCCATCATCTTGATCACCACGTTGTCGCTGACGATGAACGCCGCGAACACGCTCACCATGATCAGCGCCGCGCAGCCGATCACCCGGGCCGTGGTCTCCAGCGCGTGCGCCACCGAGCCCCGGCTGTCGCCGGTGAGCAGCCAGCGCTCGTGCACCCGGGACAGCAGGAACACCTCGTAGTCCATCGAGAGTCCGAACACGATCGCGAACATCATCATCGGGACGTAGCTCTCGATCGGGACCTTGCCCGCCACGCCCAGCGCCGGCCCGCCCCAGCCCCACTGGAACACCGCGACCAGCACCCCGTACGAGGCGGCGATCGACACCAGGTTGAGGACCGCCGCCTTCAACGCGACCAGCGGCGCCCGGAAGACCAGCAGGATGATCAGGAAGGCGAGGGCGACGACCACGGCGATGATCGGCAGCAGCCGGCTCGCCACCAGATCGAGGAAGTCCACCTGCGCGGCCGTGGTGCCGGTGACGTACGTGGCCGCCGACGTCCCCCGGGCGGCGTCCGGCAGCACCGTGTCCGTCAGGTGGCCCACCAGGTCGGTGGTCGCCCGGTCCTGCGGGACCTGCGCCGGAGTGACGGTGGTGAACAGCACGTCGCCGTCGCCGCTGGTCTGCAACGGCGCGGTGCTCGCCGTGTTCGGGACGTTCGTCAGCGCCTGCTGCACGGAGGACGCGAGCGCGGGACGGTCCGCGGCCGGGACCGTCGTCTGGTCGACCACCACCGTCAGCGGCCCGTTGGAGCCCGGCCCGAACGCGGCCGACATCAGGTCGAACGCCCGCCGGTCGGTGAACGACACCGGATCCGCCCCGTCGTCGATGTGGCCCAGCTGGATCGACGGCAGCGGCACCGCCAGGACCGCCACCGTCGCCAGCCCCGCCGCCAGGTACCACCACGGGCGGTGCTCGACCCGCCGCGCGTAGCGGTGCCACATGCCGGTCGCCGACGCCTCGTCCGCCCCGGTGCCCTCCGCGACCGGCGTGCGCACGGTGAAACGATCCATCCGGCGGCCGATCAGGCCCATCATTGCTGGCAGCAGCGTCAGCGCGCCGCACACCGCCGTCACCACGGTGACGCCCGCGGCGAGGCCCAGCTTCGCCATGAAGGCGATGCCCGACACCGACAGGCCCGCCAGCGCGATCACCACCGTGCAGCCGGAGATCAGCACCGCCCGCCCGCTGGTCGCCACCGCGTGGCCGGCGGCCGTCGGCGGGTCCGCGCCGTCCATCAGGTTCTGCCGGTGACGGGTCAACAGGAACAGTGCGTAGTCGATGCCGACGCCCAGTCCGATCATCGTGGCCAGCGTCGGCGCGACCGTCGCGAACGTGGTCAGCACCGCGAGCAGACCGAGCAGCCCCAGCCCCACCACCACCGCGACCAGGGCGCTGACCAGCGGCAGCCCCGCCGCGATCACGCTGCCGAACCCGACCAGCAGCACCAGCACCGCCACCGCGAACCCGATCAGCTCGCTCACCCGGTCGTCCGGCGCCGGCCGTGCCAACTCGCCCAGCGGCCCGCCGTACTCGACCTGCACCCCCGCCTGCCGCAGCGGCGCCACCGCGGCGTCCACCTGCGGCAGGTAGTCGCTGCCGAAGGTGGACGGATTGGCGTCGAACCGGACCGTGATGTACGCCGTACGCCCGTCCGAGGAGAGCGGGCCGCCGGGCTGTGCGCTCTGCCCCGGCGGGGGCAGCGGGTCCTGCGCGGACAGCACATGCGGCAGGTGCTGCAGGGACGTCACGGCCTGGTTCACCTGGGACTGGAAGTCCGTCAGCGGCTGGTCGTCGTGCAGCACCACCTGCGCGCTCGTCCCGCCCGCGGACGGTTCGTGGGCCTGGAGCACGTCGCGGCCGTGCTGCGACTGCGAACCGGGCAGTGAGAAATCGTCCGAGTACGTACCGCCGACGGTCCGGTTGGCCGCCTGCACGCCCGCCAGCACCAGCAGCCACCCGACGATCACCACCACCGGGTGCCGGGCGCACCAGCCGCCCACCCGCCACAGCAGCCCCCGGCGCGGTGCCGCCGGAGGGTGCTCGGACCGGTTCGATGCGGACGAGGACATCAACCCTCCCATCGGCCCACCGTCACCACGCACAGTGACCGGGGGTCCCACGGTAGGCGGGCCCGGGTCCGGCGCGGGCGCGCGTGTGCCGCGACACGGACGGACCACCCGAACGCCGAGATCGGCGGCCGACCGGAGGGGGCGTCAGACCGGAGGGGGCGTCAGACCGCGGGGGAGTGGAGGGCGTCGGTCCAGGCGCGCTGCTCGGCGGTGTCCGGGACGGGCAGGCCGCGGGCGTGGGCCAGGCGCTCCCACGCGGTGTCGGCGTCCATGCCGTCCAGGATCAGGACGGAGACCGCGAGCAGCGAGGACCGGCCGATACCGGCCCGGCAGTGGAACACCAGCTGCCCGCCGGCCCGCAGTCGGCCGGTCAACTCGTCGAGTTTGGGCCGCACTTGGGTGTGCGAAGGGGTGGTGTAGTCCGGTATCGGCAGGCTGTGGAAGCGCAGCCCGGCGGCGACGGCGAGCTCCGGCTCCGCGGTCAGTCCGAGCTCGGCGCACTCCGCCGAGGTCAGGGCGCTGACCAGGTCGGTGACACCGGCGGCGGCGAGCGCGGCCAGCTCGTCCGGCAGCCAGTCGCCGCCGCGCGGCCGGGCCATGGTGCTCAGGCGGCCCGGGCCGGGCCGCTCGACGGTGAACAGGGTGGGGCGCATGCGGAAGCGGACCTCTCCGGTCGATGGGGTGCGGTGCGCCGCTGCGTCGGAACGGACCGGGACTGCCGCTCGACGGCGGGCAGGCGATATGTCATCGGGCCGGGAACAGTGCGTCGGGCGCGCGGGGCTCCGGCCCTTCGGCGCGCCGGGGCGGTATCCACCTGCTGCGGCTCGCGCAATGCTGCCAGAAACCTCCCGTCGAGCGCCAGCAGCGGCCGCGCCACCGCGATCGGCGTCGGCAGCGGCCGCGACCGGGTCGACCGCCGGCGGCCGCCGCCACCGCGACCGGGTCGACCGCAGTGGGCGCAGCGGGTTCAGCGGGCCCCGAGGAGGTGTTCCAGGGCGAGCTGGTCGAGCTGCTCGAACGCCATGCCGCGCTCGGCGGCGGCGGTGACGTCGAAGTCCTCGAACGCGGTGGGGTCCGCGAGCAGGGCGGCCAGGCCGTCCGCAGCGGTGGGCTCCGCGAGCCGGTCGAGCCGGGCGGCGCGCAGCGCGGCCTGCACCTCGGGGTCGGCGCGGAACGCCCGGGCGCGCTCCTTCAGCAGCAGGTAGTTGTGCATGCAACCGGCCGCGGAGGCCCACACGCCGTCGAAGTCCTCGGTGCGCGACGGCTTGAAGTCGAAGTGGCGCGGGCCCTGGTAGCCGGCCGACTCCAGCAGGTCGACCAGCCAGAACGCCTGGTGCAGGTCGCCCGCGCCGAACCGGAGGTCCTGGTCGTACTTGATGCCGGACTGGCCGTTCAGGTCGATGTGGAACAGCTTGCCCGCCCAGAGCGCCTGCGCGATGCCGTGCGGGAAGTTGAGGCCCGCCATCTGCTCGTGCCCGACCTCCGGATTCACGCCGACCAGTTCGGGACGCTCCAGTCGCTCGATGAACGCCAGCGCGTGGCCGATGGTCGGCAGCAGGATGTCGCCGCGGGGCTCGTTCGGCTTCGGCTCGATCGCGAAGCGCAGGTCGTAGCCCTGCCCGACGACGTACTCGCCGAGCAGGTCGAACGCCTCCTTCAGCCGGTCCAGCGCGGTGCGGACCTCCTTCGACGCGCCGTGCTCCGCGCCCTCGCGGCCGCCCCACGCGACGTAGACGTCGGCGCCCAGCTCGACGGCCAGATCGATGTTGCGAATGGTCTTGCGCAGCGCGAAGCGGCGCACGTCGCGGTCGTTGGCGGTGAACGCACCGTCCTTGAACACCGGGTGGGTGAACAGGTTGGTGGTGGCCATCGGCACCCGCAGGCCGGTGGACTCCAGGGCGGCCGCGAACCGCTTGACGACCGCCGCGCGCTCGGCGTCCGAGGAGCCGAACGGAATCAGGTCGTCGTCGTGGAACGTCACGCCGTACGCGCCCAGCGACGCCAGCCGCTCCACCGTCTCGACCGGGTCCAGCGCCCGCCGGGTGGCGTCGCCGAACGGGTCGCGGCCCTGCCAGCCGACCGTCCACAGGCCGAAGGTGAACTTGTCGGCGGGGGTGGGGGTGAGTCGGCTCATCGGGCACTCCAAACGCTGGGGATCGACCGCGGCGGATCGACCGGGAACGACGCGAGTCTATTCGTCAGGCCGGAAGACAAATTAATATGGGTCGGCCCGCGGGGGAAGCCCCCGCGCGGAACCGGTCAGGCAGGACGTGCTCAGGCAGGACGCGCTCGGACGGGACGTGCTCGGACGGGACGTGCTCGGGCAGGACGTGCTCGGACGGGACGTGCTCGGACGGGACGTGCTCGGGCAGGACGTGCTCGGACGGGACGTGCTCGGACGGGACGTGCTCGGGCAGAGCGCATCCGGGCAGAGCGCATCCGGGCAGGGCCTGCCGGGCAGGGCCTGCCGGGCCGGGCGCGCTCGGGCCGGGCCCGTCTGGGCAGGACAGGTTCGGGCAGGACACGTTCGGAAGAGACAGGAGTGGCGAGCCCATGGCACACCCGCAGGTGGTGATCGGCGTCGACAGCTCGACCCAGTCCACCAAGGCGCTGGCCGTCGACACCGGCACCGGACGCGTCCTCGGCGAAGGCCGCGCCGCGCACCGGGTCGACTCCCGGCACGGACAGGAGAGCGACCCCGAGCAGTGGTGGGACGCCCTCAACACCGCCGTCGCCGCCACCGGTTGGGCCGACCGCGCCCAGGCGCTGGCGATCGGCGGACAGCAGCACGGACTGGTCACCCTGGACGCCGCCAGCTGCCCCGTCCGGCCCGCGCTGCTCTGGAACGACGTCCGCTCCGCACCCCAGGCGGCCGAACTGGTACGGGAGTTCGGCGCGCAGTGGTGGGCCGCCGAACTCGGCAGCGTCCCCGGCGCGTCCTTCACCGCCGCCAAATGGGCCTGGCTGCGCGCCCACGAACCCGCGAACGCCGACCGCACCGCCGCCGTCCGACTCCCGCACGACTACCTCACCGAACGCCTCACCGGGCACGCCGTCACCGACCGCGGCGACGCCTCCGGCACCGGCTGGTGGACCCCCGCCGGCCCGCACCCCGCCGTCCTCGCCCGGATCGGACTCGACCCCGCCCTGCTCCCCGCCGTCGCTCCCACCGGCACCCCTGCCGGCCAGGCCCGGGCCGGCGGACCACTGCGCCCCGGCACCCCGATCGCCACCGGCACCGGCGACAACATGGCCGCCGCCCTCGGACTCGGCCTCACCGCCGGCACCCCCGTGCTCAGCCTCGGCACCTCCGGCACCGTCTACACCGTCGCCCGCACCCGCCCCGCCGACCCGAGCGGCACCGTCGCCGGCTTCGCCGACGCCCTCGACAACTGGCTGCCCCTCGCCTGCACTCTCAACTGCACGCTCGCCGTGGACCGGATCGCCACCCTGCTCGGCCGCGACCGGGAAGCCGTCGAACCCGACGGCACCGCCGTCCTGCTGCCCTACCTCGACGGCGAACGCACCCCCGCCCTCCCGCACGCCAGCGGACTGCTGCACGGCCTGCGCCACGACACCACCGCCGGCCAACTCCTCCAGGCCGCCTACGACGGCGCCGCGTACTCCCTGCTCGCCGCCCTCGACGACGTCCTCGCCGTCGACCGGCCCGCCGGCAGCTCCGACACCGCCGGCGCCACCCGCACTGCCGGCACCACCGGCACTGTCGGCAGCTCCGACACCGCCGGTGCCACCCGCACTGCCGGCAGCACCGACACCCCCGACCCCGCGCAGCCGCTGCTGCTGATCGGCGGCGGCGCCCGGGGCCCGGCCTGGCAGCACACGGTGCGCAGGCTCTCCGGCCGCCCCGTCCAACTGCCCGCCGCCCGCGAACTCGTGGCCCTCGGCGCCGCCGCCCAGGCCGCCGCGCTGCTCACCGGCGAACCCGCCGACGCCGTCGCCCGCCGCTGGGGCACCGCCGACGGGCCGGTGCTGCCCGCGCTCGAACGCGACGACGCGGCGCTCGAACGGATCGCGACTACCATTTCGCAGACGGCGGCCCTGCAGGGCGGCGGCCGGTAGCAGCGGACGGCGAACAGACCCGGACTCGGCACGGGCGGCAGTGGAGCGGAGACCGATCGACGTGGCAGCGGACGGGCAGCAGCCGGCCGACAGCGCACCCGCACCGCGGCGCGGCCCCGCCTCCCAGCAGGACATGCGGCGGCAGAACCTCGCCCTGGTGATGCGCACCGTCGTCGCCGCGAACCCGCTGTCGCGCGCCGACGTGGCCGGCCGGACCGGACTGACCCGCACCGCCGTGTCCAGCCTGGTCGACGAACTCATCGGCGGCGGACTGCTGGTGGAGGGCGAACTCGCCCGCAGCGGCCGGGTCGGCCGACCCGGCCGGGCCCTCGTCCTCCCCGACAGCGGACCGGCCGGGCTCGGCCTGGAGGTCGGCGTCGAGCACCTCGGCGCCTGCGTCCTCGACCTGCGCGGCGACGTCCGGGTCGAACTCCACCGTCCCGCCCCGAACGCCGCGCGCTCCGCCGAGCAGACCCTCACCGAACTCGCCCGACTCGCCGCGCAGGCCGAGGCGGAGGCCGTCGCCCTCGGGCTGCGGGTGGTCGGCCGGGTGCTCGCCGTGCCCGGCAGCGTGCGCGTCCCGCTCGACGGCCCCGGCCGCTACCTGGAACACGCCCCGAACCTCGGCTGGCACCACCTCGACCTCCCCACCGCGTGGCCCGGCCCGGGCACCGCCCCCGCGATCGAGAACGAGGCCAACCTCGGCGCGCTGGCCGAACTCCGACAGGGCGTCGGCTCCGGCACCTTCGTCCACATCTCGGCCGGCGAGGGCATCGGCGGCGCGCTCGTCCTCGACGGACGCCTGTTCCGCGGCGTCCAGGGCTTCGCCGGCGAACTCGGCCACCTCACCGTCCGCCCCGACGGCCGCCCCTGCTCCTGTGGTGCCCGCGGCTGCCTCGAACCGTACGCCGGTCTCGCCGCTGTGTTGCGCACGGCTGAGCTGACGATCCATCACTCTGCGGACGCTGTCGGCGAGTTGGTCGTCCGGGCGGAGGCCGGCGACCCCGCCGTGCTGCGCGCCCTGCGGCACGCCGGGACCGCCCTCGGCACCGCGCTCGCCGCCGCCGTCCATCTGATCGACCCGACCACCCTGGTGCTCGGCGGTGCCTACGCGGACCTCGCGCGCTGGTTGCTGCCCCCCATGCGGACCGAACTCGCCGCGCTGATCCGCGTCCGCCCGTGGCCCGAAGACGCCCTCCGCGCCTCCCCGTTGGGCCGCCGCGGCCCCGTCCTCGGCGCGGCCCTGACCACCGTCCGCCGCCTCCACACCGACCCCGCGTCGCTCTGGCAGCCGGACACGGTCTGAGCCCGACGCCCGGCGTCGCACTGACCACCGTTTGCCGGCGGCCCCGCTGCGCGAGGCCCGACACGGGCCCGGCGGGGCGACGGTCCCGAATCCGGGTACCGGCGCCCCGCCGGGCGGGACGTGAACTCCGTTGCGAGCGAAGGCTCTCAGCTGTGCGCGCCCTTGCGGCGACGCAGCACCAGGGCGCCGCCCGCGCCGATCAGCGCCAGGCCGGCCACGGTGGTGCCGAGGACATCCGCGCCGGTGAAGGCCAGGCTGTCGCCCTGCTGGCCGGTGGCGGCGGGCGTGCCGACGCCCGTTCCGTCCGAGCCTGGGGCGGTCGGGCCGGGCGTGCCCGAGGGTATGCCGGAGGGGTTGGCGCTGCCGCTCGGAGACCCGGACGGGGACTGCGAGGGGCTGCCGGAGGGAGACCCGGACGGGGATTCCGACGGGGACTCGGACGGGGACTGGGAGGGGCCGTCGGACGGGCTCGTCGACGGTGCGGGGCTGGTGCTCGGGGCGGGGGATTCGGACGGGTCCTGGGAGGGCGAGCCGCTCGGGGACGGCGACTCGGCGGGGCTCTCGCTCGGGCCGGCCGACGGCGACGGGCTGTCGGTCGGGCTGTCGGTGGGGCTGTCGGAGGGCGAGGGGCTCTCGGCCGGGCTCTCCGTGGGGCTTTCCGAGGGCGTCGGGCTGCTGCTCGGCGCCGGGGACTCGGACGGCTCCGGCGTCGGCGAGCTGCTCGCGGACGGCTCCGGCGAGGGGGAGGCGCTCGGGGACGGCGACTCGGTGGGGCTCTCGCTCGGGCTCTCCGAGGGCGAAGCGGACGGGCTCGCGCTCTCCGAGGGTGAAGCGGACGGGTTCGGGCTCTCCGAGGGCGAATCGGAGGGACTCGGGCTCGCCGACGGCGACGGGGAGGGGCTCGGACTTGCCGAGGGCGACGGGCTCGGGCTGGCCGACGGTGAGGGACTGGGGGAGCCCGAGGGGGTGGGGCCGGTCTGGGTCGCGGGGCAGGTGTCGCCGAGGTTGAAGTTGAGCTTGTTGACGTCGCCGCCGCGGACTTCGGCGACCGCCGAGGTGAGCTTGGCGCCCTTGGCCGAGCCGACGTAGGCGTGCTTGCCGCTCGGCGGGCCGAAGTCGGTGACGACCTGGCGGCCGCCCGGTTCGAAGGTCACGGTGAGGGTGACGAACTCGGTGCTGTTGCCGGAGAGGACGAAGTGCCAGCCGTCCTGCGTCTTCGGGACGGTGTTGCAGGTGCTGTGGCCGTTGAACCCGGCCGCGGTGAGCGGCAGGTCCTTGGCCTGGTGCAGGTTCACGGTGTAGGTGCTGCCGCTCGCCGCGAAGGCCGTGTAGACGGCGGGCGCGGAGATCAGACCGACGGCGGCCGTGACGGCGGCGGCGCGGAAGGCTCTGGGGTGGCGCATGGGCAACTCACTCACTGGCGCATGGGATCGGAGACACGCCACGGAAGGTCCGAGGCGGCACCAATTTCTCCACACTGTTCACACAAGTCAACTCACGTACCAGGCGCAATGGTTGGCTATGTGGTGAGTTGTCGGGAATCACCCTCGTGCAACGATTCGGCCAATCGACCCAAGGTGGTGTCACGTTGACTCCCCGTCAGTGACCGGGGGGCGGAGTGCCGGTGGCCGGGCGGGCGTCAACGGGTCGGCAGGGGCAGGGAGTCGGCCGGCGGCGGGGCAGTGGAGGCGCGGACGACCAGGCTGGTGGCGAGGTCGACGCGGGTGGCGGCGGGGTGTTCGCCGCGGCCGAGTTCGACGGCCAGGCGGGCGGCGGTCTCGGCCATCTCCACCAGCGGCTGCCGGACGGTGGTCAGCGGCGGGCCGACCCAGCGGGCCAGCGGCAGGTCGTCGAAGCCGACCACCGAGAGGTCCTGTGGCACCCGTAGGCCGAGTTCGCGGGCGGCCTCGTAGACGCCGAGCGCCTGCAGGTCGTTGCCGGCGAAGATCGCGGTGGGCCGGTCGTCGCGGGTCAGCAGGGCGCGGGCGGCGGCGTACCCGGCCTCGTGGTGGAAGTCGCCCTCGTGGATCAGCTCCGGGTCGACCGGCAGCCGGGCGGTCTCCAGCGCGGTGCGGTAGCCGTCCACCCTGGCTCGGCTGCACATCATGCCGGACGGGCCGGAGATCACGGCGATCCGGCGGTGCCCGAGGTCGAGCAGGTGTCGGGTGGCGGCGAGGCCGCCCTGCCAGTTGCCGGTGCCGACGGCGGGCACTCCGTCGGCGGGGTCGCCGGCCGGGTCGAGCACCACGAACGGGATGTCGCGGCTGGTGAGTTGGTCGCGCTGGGCGGCGTCCAGGTCGGACAGCACGAGCACCACCCCGGCGGGGCGGCGGGCGAGGACGCCGTCCACCCAGGTCTGGCCGGGGGTGAGCCGGCCCGCGGACTCGGAGAGCACGATGCTCAGCCCCTCGTCCCTGGCGACGTTCTCCACGCCGCGGATCACCTCCACCGCCCAGGCGCTGTCGAGTTGATGGAAGACCAGGTCGAGCAGCCGGGACGGCGGCGCGGTGGTGCGGCGGCGCCGGTAGCCGGTGCGGCGCAGGATCTCCTCGACCTTGGCGCGGGTGGCGGGGGCGACGTCGGTCCGTCCGTTCAGGACTTTCGAAACTGTCGGCGCCGAGACGCCGGCCGCCCGGGCGATCTCCGACAGCGTCGGCGCGGGGTCGGGTTCGAGTTCAGCGGCGCTCATGGCACGGATAGTAGCGCCCGCGGCCCGCCCGGCAAGGTGGTGTGCGAACGGCGGTCCGGTTCGGTCGGAGGCCTTGACTCGCCCGCGCGGCCGCCGTAGCTTCCTCGCAACATTCGAACAGCCAGCGAAACATTCGAATCGTTCGATCGTGCCGCCTCGCGCCGCCCCGCGACGGCACCTCTCGCAGCTCAGCACTGTCGCGCCACCTTCGGCCCCACTGAGTCCCGGCGCCACCCGTGTCACCGGTCCCGAAACTTTCGAGCCGCTCCCCGCCCCAGGAGGCCCGCACCATGTTCGTCCGCAGACGCCTGCCCGTCGCCGCGTCGGCCGCCGCCGTCGCGCTCACCCTGCTCACCGCCTGCGGCAGCGGCGGTTCCGGGTCCGGAAGCGGCGCGCTGACCTGGTGGCACAACGGCACCCAGGACCCGCTGAGGACCGTCTGGGCCCACGCGGCCGCCAACTACCAGCAGGCCCACGCCGGTTCGAAACTCGACGTGGTGCCGATCCAGAACGAGCAGTTCCCCACCAAGGTCCCGCTGGCCCTGCAGTCCGACAACCCACCGGACGTCTACTTCAACCAGGGCGGCGGCCTGCTCGCCACCCAGGCGCAGTCCGGCCGGGTCGCCGACCTGACCTCGCTCACCGCCGACTGGATCAAGGACCTCGGGCCCGCCGCCCAGGGCTGGGCCGCCGACGGCAAGCAGCTCGGCGTCCCCTACGACTCGCACGTGGTCGGGTTCTGGTACCGCAAGGACCTGTTCGCCAACGCCGGCATCACTCAACCTCCCGCCACCATGGACGAGTTGAAGGCCGACATCGGCAAGCTGAAGGCCGCCGGCAGCACCCCGATCGCGCTCGGCGGCAAGGACCGCTGGCCGGACGCCTTCTACTACGACTACTTCGCCGTCCGCGAGTGCGCCGTCGACACCCTCAAGTCCTCGGTGAAAGCGGCCAGGTTCACCGACCCGTGCTTCACCAGCGCCGGTCAGGACGTGCTCGATCTGATCGCCCTGAAGCCGTTCCAGGAGGGCTTCAACGGCACTCCCGCCCAGCAGGGCAGCGGCAGTTCGGCCGGGATGGTGGCCGCCGGGCAGGCCGCGATGGAACTCCAGGGCGACTGGAACCCCAGCGTCATGCAGGGCCTGGCCGCCGACCCGTCCTACCGGGGCCGGTTGGGCTGGTTCCCGTTCCCGGCGGTCGCCGGTGCGGCCGGCGACCCGAGCGTGGCGCTGGGCGGCGGCGACGGCTTCTCGTGCACCGTGAAGCGGGCCGCCGACTGCGCGCAGCTGCTCAAGTACCTGACCAGCGCCGAGGTGCAGACCGAACTGGTCGACTCGGGCGCCGCCACCATCCCGGTCAACCCGGCGGCCGTCGCCGCCGTCAAGGACCCCGTGGTCAAGCAGATCTTCGACTACAACGCCCGGGCGAGCTACGTCCAGGTGTACTTCGACGTCGCGCTGCCCACCGCCGTCGGGCAGGCCCTCAACGACGCGGCCGCGGACCTGTTCGCCGGCAAGGGCGACGCCGGTTCGGTGGCCCGCGCGGTGAACGCGGCGGGGTGAGGATGAGCACCGTCGAGGAGCGGGCCGCCACCCCGGCCCGCTCCGCCACCCCGTCGCGGGGCTCCGTCCGACGGCGCACCGGCCGCCGCACCCGGGCCGAACTCGCCCTGCTGCTCGGCCCCGCGCTCACCCTGTTCGCGCTGTTCGTGCTGGTGTCGATCGCCGCCGCCGTCTACTACAGCTTCTTCGACTGGAACGGCTTCGGCCCGCCCAGCAGGCTCGTCGGACTCGCCAACTACCGCAAGGCGCTGGCCGATCCGGTGTTCCGGGGTGCCGTCCGGCACAACCTGGTGTTCGCCGTGCTGTCGGTGGCGGTCCAACTGCCGCTCACCGTCGCCCTCGCGCTGCTGCTCAACGGCCGACTGCGCGGCCGGGCCCTGCTGCGGCTGGTCGCCTTCACCCCGTACGTGCTGTCCGAGGCGATCACCGCCGTCGCCTGGCTGGTGCTGCTCCAGCCCGGCGGGGCCGTCGACCGGGGGCTCCGCTCGGTCGGCCTCGACTCGCTGGTGCACCAGTGGCTGGCCGACCCCGACCTGGTGCTGTACACCCTGTTCGCGGTCTCCACCTGGAAGTACCTCGGCTTCGGCATCATCCTGTTCCTCGCCGGACTCCAGGGCGTGCCAACGGAGTTGCGCGAGGCCGCCGCCCTGGACGGCGCGTCCGCCTGGCAGACCACCCGCAAGGTGGTGCTGCCGCTGCTCGGCCCGACCGTCCGGATCTGGATCTTCCTCTCGGTGATCGGCTCGCTGCAACTCTTCGAGCTGGTCTGGATCATGACGCTCGGCGGCCCCGCCGGCTCCTCCGCGACCATGGCCACCTACGTCATCGACCGCGGCTTCCGCCGCTACCAGTTCGGCTACGGCAGCGCCGTCGCGGTGGTGCTGTTCGCCGTCTGCTTCGTCTTCGCGCTCGCCTACCAGCGGTTCGCGCTGCGCCGCGACACCGGCGGCGCGCTCACCGGAAGGGTGGACTGATCCCGTGACCGCACCGCCCGCCGCGCGGCGGCAACCGATCATCACCGCACGGCAGTTGACGCTGCCCGGCCGGTACCTGGCGGCCCTGCTGGTGGCCGGGGTGACGCTCGTTCCGATCGCCTTCGTGGTGCTCGGCGGCTTCCGCACCAACGCGCAGCTGAACGCCGACCCGACCGGGCTGCCGAGCCCCTGGGTGCTGGACAACTACCGTTCCGTGCTGGCGTCTTCGGTGTTCTGGCGGCTGATGGGCAACAGCGCCCTGATCGCCGTCACCGCCACCGCGCTCACCTGCGGTCTCGGCGCGGCGGCCGGGTACGCGCTGGCCCGCTACCGGTTCCGCGGTCGAGAGGGCGTCTACACGCTGTTCACCGCGGGCCTGCTGTTCCCGCTCGGGGTGGCCTCGCTGCCGGTGTACCTGCTGCTGCGCCAACTCCACCTGCTGGAGAGCTGGTTCGGCGTCGCGCTGGCCGAGGCGGCGTTCGGACTGCCGGTGACGGTGGTGATCCTGCGGCCGTTCATGGCCGCGATCCCGGGGGAGTTGGAGGACGCCGCCGCCGTCGACGGCTGCGGGCGGCTCGGCTTCCTGTGGCGGATCATGCTGCCGCTGGCCCGGCCCGCCCTGGTCACCGTCGCCGTGCTCGCCTTCCTCGGCTCCTGGAACGCCTACCAACTGCCGATGCTGGTCTTCAACCAGCAGGCGCACTTCACCCTGCCGCTCGGCGTCGCCGCCTTCCAGTCCCAGTACTCGCAGGACACCGCCGGGATCCTCGCCTACACCGCCCTGTCGATGCTGCCCGCGCTCGGCTTCTTCGTGTTCGCCGAGCGCCGCATCGTCGGCGGCATGGCCGGCGCCGTCAAAGGCTGAGCGGCCCGCCCGATCGTCCACCACCCCGCAGCGGAAGGACCCAGCCGTCCGATGACGACCCACCCCGCACCGGCCGCCGACGATCCGCGCCCGGCCGGACCCTGGCGCGACCCCGCGCAGGACCCGCACGTCCGGGTCGCGGACCTGATGGCCCGGATGACCCTGGAGGAGAAGACCGCCCAGCTGTACGGCGTGTGGGTCGGCGCCGACACGGGCGGCGACGGCGTCGCCCCGCACCAGAACGAAATGTGCGACCCGGTCGACCTGAAAGCGCTTTCCGCGCACGGTCTCGGCCAGCTCACCCGCCCGTTCGGCACCGCCCCCGTCGACCCCGCCGTCGGCGCCCTCGCACTGGCCCGCGCCCAGCAGCAGCTCACCGCCGCCGGCCGGTTCGGCATCCCCGCCGTCGCCCACGAGGAGTGCCTGGCCGGCTTCACCGCCTGGGGCGCCACCGCCTACCCCGTGCCGCTCGCCTGGGGCGCCACCTTCGACCCGGAGCTGATCGCCGAGATGGCCCACCGGATCGGCCGCGACCTGCGCTCGGTCGGCATCCACCAGGGCCTCGCCCCCGTCCTCGACGTGGCCCGCGACCTGCGCTGGGGACGCGTCGAGGAGACCATCGGCGAAGACCCCTACCTGGTCTCCACCATCGGCACCGCCTACGTCCGCGGACTGCGCTCCGCCGGCCTCGTCGCCACCCTCAAGCACTTCGTCGGCTACTCCGCCTCCGCCGGCGCCCGCAACCTCGCCCCCGTCCGGGTCGGGGCCCGCGAACTCGGCGACGTCCTGCTGCCCCCGTTCGAAATGGCCCTGCACGAAGGCGGCGCCGACTCCGTCATGCACTCCTACACCGAGATCGACGGCCTGCCGGTCGCCGCCGACCCCGCCCTGCTCACCGAACTGCTCCGCGACACCTGGCAGTTCACCGGCACCGTGGTCGCCGACTACTTCGCCGTCGGCTTCCTGGAGACCCTGCACCGGGTCGCCGCCGACCGCGCCGACTCCGCCCGGCTCGCCCTCACCGCCGGTGTGGACGTCGAACTGCCCACCGTCCGCGCCTATGGCGACACCCTGGTCGAAGCCGTCCGCGACGGACGGATCCCCGAACGGCTGGTCGACCGGGCGCTGCACCGCGTCCTGCTGCAGAAGTGCCGACTCGGCCTGCTCGACCCCGACTGGAGCCCGCTGCCGCCCGCCCTGCCCGCCGGCTGCGGCGCCGACACCGCGCCCGAGGACGTCCGCGGCGGCATCGACCTCGACCCGCCCGGCAACCGGGCGCTCGCCCGCCGGATCGCCGAACAGTCCGTCGTCCTGCTCACCAACCCGGCCGGCGCCCTACCGATCGCCCCCGGCGCCCGCCGGATCGCCGTCGTCGGACCGCGCGCCCACGACCCGCTCGCGATGCTCGGCTGCTACTCCTTCCCCAGCCACGTCGGCGCCCACCACCCCGATATCCCGCTCGGCCTCGACATCCCCACCGTCCTCGACGCCCTGCGCGACCGACTGCCCGGCGCCGCACTGGAGTTCGCGCCCGGCTGCCCGGTCGACGGCACCGACACCGCGGGCTTCGCGGACGCCGTCCGGGCCGCCGCCGGAGCCGAACTCTGCCTGGCCGTCCTCGGCGACCGGGCCGGACTGTTCGGACGCGGCACCTCCGGCGAGGGCTGCGACGCCCCCGACCTCCGACTCCCCGGCGTCCAGGGCGACCTGCTCGACGCGCTGCTCGCCACCGGCACCCCCGTGGTGCTGGTGCTGCTCACCGGCCGCCCGTACGCGCTCGGCCGCTGGCACGGACGCTGCGCCGCCGCCGTGCAGGCGTTCTTCCCCGGGGAGGAGGGCGGACCGGCGCTGGCCGCCGTCCTCACCGGCGACGTCGACCCGTCCGGCCGACTGCCCGTCAGCATCCCGCGCGAGCCCGGCGGCCAGCCCTGGACGTACCTCCAGCCCCCGCTCGGCCTGGCCAACGGCGTCAGCAGCCTCGACCCGACGCCGCTGCACCCGTTCGGCCACGGTCTGTCCTACACCCGCTTCGAGTGGACGCCCGGGCCCGATCCGCTGCCCCGACTCGCCACCGACGCGGGCACGGACGTGCAGCTCACCGTCCGCAACAGCGGCGGGCGCGCCGGCATCGAGACCGTCCAGCTCTACCTGCACGACCCGGTCGCCCGCACCACCCGGCCCGACGCCCGGCTGATCGGCTACGCGCGGGTGCCGCTCGGGCCCGGCGAGAGCCGCCGGGTGCGGTTCCGGTTCCACGCCGACCTCGCCTCCTGCACCGGCCCCGACGGGCGCCGGACCGTGGAGCCCGGCGAGATCCGGCTGCGGCTGGCCGCCTCCAGCGCCGACGTCCGCCACACCGTCCGGCTCGAACTCACCGGCCCGGAGCGGGAACTGGACCACCGGCGGCGGATGAGCTGCCCGGTGGCCGTCGAAGGACCGCGCAACCGGCACACTTGACCCCATGAGTGCACTCACCCACGCCGCCGACGCCGACGGGTCGACCGCCGCCCCGACCACGCGCGGAAGCGCCCGGCCGCCGCTCACCGACGTCCGGCGGGCCGAGCTGCTGGACTCGCTCAACGCGGCCGTCCGGCACCCCGAACTCCTCGGCGGCACCGCGGCCGTGGTCGAGCTGCTGAACACCCTGGCCGCCGCCGACCCGGACAGCGGGCTCGGCACCGCCTGGATCCCGGACACCGCCTCCCGCACGATCAGCACGCTGCTGCGCGGCAGCTTCGGGGAGGCCGACGCGGCACTGGTCGCCTCCCAGTACGGCGAGGACGCCCACCGGCGGGGCTGGCTGCGGCTGGACCGCGCACTGGGCGAGGAGGAACTCGGGCAGCTGCTCGACCGGGTCCTGGACTGGTCCGAGGACCGGCGCCGACTGGCGGACGTGCTGGCCGAGTTCGGCGAGCCCTCGGTGGTGTACGGGGACCCGGCGCCGGACGCCCCGAAGACCCTCGCCTACACCGGCGAGGACCGGGAGGCCCGGATCGCGGTGTTCCACCTCGGGGCGCACGGCGAGCTGTACGCGGTGCGGATCGGCGAGAGCCTGCTCGGCGACTGGACGCTCACCCCGGCCGGCCAGAAGCTGTTCGTCTGACGCCGCCGGTTACGGCAGCCGCTGACGGTGGGTCAGCGACCAGGTGGCGATGCCGACGCGGTTGCGGGTGCCCAGCTTGCGCTGGATGTGGGCCAGGTGGTTCTTGACCGTGCCGGGGGAGAGGAACAGCTCGGCCGCGATCTCGGCGTTGGTGGCCCCGTCCGCGACCAGGGTGGCGATCTGCCGCTCGCGCGGACTGAGCGCCTCGCGCGGGGCCTGCTGGGACGGCTCCGGCGGGGCGTAGTGCCGCAGCAGACGGAGCGTCAACTGCGGGCTGATCAGGGTGTCGCCGGCCATCGCGGCGCGGATCGCCTCGGTGAGCAGTGCGGGGCTGGAACGTTTCAGCAGGAACCCGGCGGCACCGTTGGCGAGCGCCGTGTGGACGTACTCGTCGAGGTCGAAGGTGGTGACGACGACCACCCGCAGCGGGTCGGCGACGTCCGGGCCGGCCAGCTGCCGGGTGAGGTCCAGGCCGTCGAGGTGCGGCATGCGGATGTCCGCGAGGACGACGTCCGGCCGGATGCGGCGGGCGAGCCGGAGCGCGGTGAGGCCGTCGGGGGCGTCGGCGACGACCTGCATGTCCGGCTGAGCGTCGAGGATGATCCGGTACGCGGTGCGGATGTCCTCGTGGTCGTCGGCGAGCAGGATCCGGGTGGTCACGGGGTCTCCGGGAGAGGGGTCGGGGTGGGGAAGATGGCGGTGAGCTGCCAGCCGTCCGGGACGGGCCCGGCCCGGAAGGTGCCGCCGAGGGCCTCGACCCGGGCGGCCAGGCCGGCCAGGCCGTGACCGCCGCGCGGCCGGGAACGCCGGGCGGCGGCCGGGCCGTCGTTGTGCACGACCAGCTCCAACCGGTCGGCGGTGCGGGCGAGTTCGATCCGGACGGTACGGGCGGTCGGGGCGTGCCGGCGGACGTTGGTGAGCGCCTCGACGGCGATCCGGTGCACGGTGGCGGCGCACTCGCGTCCCACCGGGCCCGGGGTGAGCGCGAGTTGGACCCGCGGGCCGCCGGTGGCGGTGAACCGGGCGGCCAGGTCCGGGAGTTCGTCCAGGCCGCCGAGCGCCGCGCGACCGCCGCCGTCCTGCTGGTCGGGGGCGCGCAGCAGGTCGACGGTGCGGTCCAGTGCGGCGAGGGCATGCTGCCCGGCCTGCTCGATCCGGGCGAACAGCGCGGCCGCCCGCTCGGGCGACTGCTGGACCAGCAGCGCCCCGGCCTGCGCCTGGGCGACCATGCCACTGACGTCGTGGGCGACGAAGTCGTGCAGATCGTGGGCGAGTTCGAGCCGCTGGGCGTGCCGGGCAGCGGCCACGGCCCGCTCGCGCTGCCGGTCCAGGGCGTGCAGGTACCGGCCGGCCGTGCCGGCGGCGGCCAGCGCGAGCGCGCCGAACACCGGCAGCAGCGGATCGAAGCCGACGAAGCGCATCGGCCAGCCCAGGACCGCGAGCGCCGTCCAGAGCGCCGACCGGTACCGGCCGCGACGCACCGCGAGCACCACCAGGCCCACCAGCGCGGCGAGTTCGACCACCCCGGCCAGCCCCACCACGGGCGCCCCGCCCCGGTACGGACCGGCCCACCCGGCGGCGCAGCTCAGCGCGAGCGAGAGCCCGGCCGCGGGCCAGCCCTGCCGGGGCCGGTACAGCGCCCACCCGGCGACGGCGGCAGGGACGATCAACCCCGCCGCGTCCCAGGCGGGTTCGCCGCTCATGAGGCGGCCCCGGCAGGCGTGGGCGCAGCACCCGGACCGGATGGATTCGTGCTGGGGCGCTCCCGCGTGCGCGCGGCTACCCCCGTGTCCCCGTTCATGTGATCACCCTAGGGGCGGGTGGGGCGTGGCGGGTGTGCCGATCGGCACATTGGAGCGACGGTCGAGTGGCCGTTCGACATCTGCCGGCGGGGTGGGGCCCGGCGGCAGAGTCCTCGGCGTGGCCGGCGGTCGGACCGGCGGGAGTCGAGAAGAGGGCCTGAGATGGTGGGGAACATGGAAGCGGCGCCGCGGTGGGCCGTGCGGGCGGCGCGGGCGGCGGCGTGGTCGGTGGTGCCGTCGGGCCTGTGGCGAGTGGCACTGGGCTTCGGTCTGCCGGTGGGCTTCCACGGCGAGTTGGAGCGGATGTTCGGCCGGTGGATGCCCGGCTGGGGCACCGTGTACGTGGTGGGGCTGAGCGCGGTGGCGGAAGGGCTGGCGTTCCTGACGTTGGGTCTGGTCCGGCCGTGGGGGCGCCGGGTGCCGCGCCGGGTCCCGTCGCTCGGCGGACGGACGCTCCCCGCGTGGACGGTGCTGGTCCCGGCCGGCCTGGGGGCGCTGGCGGTGACGGCGGTGACCTGGTCGGCGGCGCTCGGCCCGTGGCAGCGGAACATGAGCGACCCGGACTCGCCGCACGGCCTCGCGGGCGCGGTGATGACGCTCTGCTACCTGCCGCTGGTGGCCTGGGGCCCGCTGCTGGCGGCGGTGACGCTGGACCACGCCCGCCGCGCCCGGGCCGGACGCCGGACGGCGCGGTGTCGCCTCGTGGAGACGGTCGGCGAGAGCGTCAGGAGCTGAGTGCGGGGCAACTGTTGAAGGGTGTCGCGGTGGTCCGCTGGGGAGACCTCCGCGAGGCGACGGGCGCACCGGCGAGCGGCATTCCCGCGCTGCTGTCCCGGATCGCGTCCGGGGGCGAGCGGACGGCGTGCGCCGCCGTGGACGAACTGGCCCACGGCGTCCGCGGGTTGGGCTTGGTGTTGGCGGAGGCGACCGCGCCCGCCGTCCCGTTCCTGCTCGAACTGGCCGCGTCCCCGGGCATGGTGTGTGCCGGCCCGCGCTCCGGGACCTGCCGGCGAACCTCTGTCGCGCAGCCCGGTGGCACTCCGCCGCCACGGGACAGACCTCGGGCCACCGGCGCCGACTCGGCCGGGAGACGGCCGCGAGGGCGGCGATCCACGCCGGCCGGCCGGTCGTCGCCTCCTCCGTGCGGCCGGAGGAGGCGGAACCTGCCCGAAGGCTGCTGCGGGCGATGGACCGGACGCCGCCGTTCCCGGGGAGCCGGAGCGCGGCACAGTAGGAGCGCGCCCGCCCGCGGCCGACGCTCAGCCGCCGAGGACGGCGTCCTCGACCAGCCGCGCCGCGTTGGCCTGGCCCTTGGCGTTGGGGTGCACGTAGGCGAGCCTCAGCGGCGAGACGCTGCTGAGCACGCCGTCCACCCAGTGGTCGGAGTCGCAGACGCTGTGGCCGGCGCTGGCGGCGTACAGGTCGACGAAGGTGTCGCCGTGGGCGGCGGTCACCTGCCGGATGACCGAGTTGAGCGGTTCCAGGGCGGCGCGGCGGGACCAGTCGAGGTCGCCGGTGGTGATGGTGTGGAACTGCTGGATGTCGCCGAACCGGCAACTGCCGGCGTTCTCGGGGACGATGTGCGGATATCCGACGGTGATCACCTTGGCGAGCGGCGCCTTGGAGTGCAGTGCGGTGAGCATCTGGTCGTACTGCCGGCGCAGGTTCTCCAACCGGCCGGGCAGGCTCGCCGCGAACTCGTCCTTGCAGGGCGTGCCGGTGTTGTTGCTGCCGTCGCCGAGCTCCGTGCACCTCTTGAGGATCTCGGCGAAGCCCAGGGTGTTGCCGCCGATCCCGACGGTCAGCAGGTTCGTGCTCGGGCCGACGGCGTCGATCTGCGGCGGGACGGGCCGGAACGGGCCGTCCGGGTCGGTGCTGCCGGGCGGCGCCGGCCGGCCGGGCGGGGTCTGCTGCGTCCGGGCGACGTCGGCGACGGTCGCGGAGCCGCAGCTGACGTTCCGCAGGGCGACCAGGGAGCGGAGCTCCCGGCGGACGATCTCCGGGTACGACTGCACAGTGCGGGCGCAGCCGTCCGGCGGGTTCTCGAAGACCTCCCCGGTCGCCGGGATCAGCCCGGAGGTGTACGAGTCGCCGAGGGCGACCCACCGGAGGGCGTCGGACCGGCCGTCCGCGTCGGCCGCGGAGGGGACGGCGAGGCCGGCGGCGAGGGCCACAGTGCCGGCGGCAACGGCCAGGCGGGACAGGGTACGTGGCACGGTCTCTCCTCGGTGAACGGACGGAGGCCGTGACGGTCGCCCCCCGGAGGAGATCGTCCGGGTGCGCCGTGGACTTGAGGGCGCAGACGAGTGAACGGCCGTCAGCGGCGGACGATGTCGCGGCAGCGCCCGCAGGACCGTCGGCCGCGCAGGGTCGGCAGGCGGCGGGGGACGAACAGGCGGCGGTAAACGGTGATGCGTGCGTCCGGGATGCCGCACAGCGTCCCGCGCGCGCCCGCCGCGTGCTCCACGCCGGGGACGCCGTCCTCCTCGCACGCGGCGAACCGCGCGGGCCCGCGCGCCGCGGTGAACGACCGGTTGTCGGCGGGGAGTTCTGTCACGCGCCCGAGCATGTCACGGCCGTCGGCGCGGTGGGCCGCCGGGTCGGGGCGCACCGACCGTCGGCGGCGCATTAACAAGGGAGAACTTCGGGGCGAACAGAGGCAGCTCAGGAGGCATTCCACTTCCGGTGGTCGTCTGTGCACACATAGCGTTCGCAGCGTGACGATGTGCGTCCGGTTCGTGAGGGATACGGACCGGACGGGCCATGCGGTGCTGCGGCCCAGGACGGGCCTCGGGCCGGCGGAGACCCGGGGGGTAGCGGGCGGTGCGCGGGGAGGGTCTGTTCACGGAGCGGGCGGCGAACGGACGGTTCCAGTGGCAGCTGAAGGCGATGAACGGGCGGGTGGTGGCGGTGTCCGCCGCCGTCTACGACTCCGCCGGGGACGCGGAGCGGGCGTTCGCCGAACTGGTCGCCCTGGGGCCGGCGTTGGTCGCCCGGATCACCCATGTGCGGGGCGGGCCGGGCTGGACCTGGGTGGTGCCCGGTGCGCGAGGCAATCCGCTGGTCAAGTCCAGCCGGGCGTACGAGCGTTACGCGACCTGCCAGAACGCGTTCCGGCGGTTCATGGCGCTGCTGGCCCGGATGGCGGAGGCCGCTCCGCTGCCCGGCGGTGCGCCGTGAGCGCGGCCGAGACGGGCCGCGGCCCGCGACTGGTGCCGGTGCGCGGCGCGGACGGGCGGGCCGGGTGGTCGCTGGTGGCCGCGAACGGGCGGCGGCTGGCCGCCGCCGTCCGCGGCTACCGCTCGGAGCAGGAACTCGCGGCGGGCGTGGCCGAGTTGCTGGCGGAGCGGGCGGCCCTGCGGTTCGTGCTGAGCCAACGCGAGGACCGGCAGTGGGCGTGGACCGCGTACCTGCCGGCCCGGAGCACCCGGGCGGGGTCGGGCGGCGGCGAGGCGGTGGCCCGCAGCGCCCGCGGCTATCTGCGGCGCGACCAGTGCCGGCAGAGCGTGACCGGCTTCCTGCAGGGCGTCGAGCACGTCCAGCGGATGCGGCGAACGGCCGGAAGCCCCTGGTGAGTCGGCGGCGCGGGAGTCCTTCCCGCGCCGCCCCCAGGTCCGGGCACGTCCGGTCGGCGCCGGCGAAGCGGAGGTGTCGGTGGTGCAGGGGTGAAGCGGAGATGGCCGAGGTGCCCCCGTGAGCACACCTGGAGAAGAACGTGACCAGGTCGGGGAGAAGGTGTGAAGGACCGTCAATCACCCCTCTGACCAGCGGAGTTCGGGTGCGGTGACGCCGCCGGAAGGCGGTGCGGGCGGGCCGGGAGAGGCTTCCGGACGGCGGTCGACGGCGGCGAGGATCACTCCGCCGGGAAGCCGCGGAGCTGCCCGGTACCGGACCCCGCCAGGACCGGTCAAGCGAGGCACGATCCCCCTCGGAGGAAGAGGACCATGCGTCACACCGCTGCCAAGGCGCTCGCGGCCGTTGCGATCACCGCCGCCCTGACCACTGTCGCCGCCGTTCCCGCCATGGCGGACCCCGCCGTGACCCCCGCCGCCAAGGACATCGTGGGCGTGGGCTCGGACACCACGCAGGCGCTGTTCAGCAAGTTCTCCACCGACTACAACGCGACCCTGCCGGCGACCGACACCACCACGCCGCGCCTGTACAGCTGGGACGCCACCGGCACCCCCAGCACCATCACCCCGAAGACCGGCGGCGCCTCGATCCCCCGCCCGAACGGCTCGGGCGCCGGCATCGGCGCGCTGAACACCACCACCAACACCACCCTGGACTTCGCCCGCTCCTCCCGCGCCGCCCAGGCCACCGACCCGTCGACCTTCGACTTCATCGCCTTCGCCAAGGACGCGGTCACCTGGTCCGCCCCGACCGGCGGCTACGCGCCGAACAACCTGACCACCGCGAACCTGGTGGACATCTACACCTGCGTCAAGACCGACTGGTCGCAGCTCGGCGGCACCGCCGGCGCCATCAAGCCGTACCTGCCGCAGACCGGTTCCGGCACCCGCTCGTTCTTCCTCCAGGCGATCGGCAACATCACCCCGGGCGCCTGCGTCACCAGCACCCCCGAGGAGAACGAGGGCACCGACCCGGTGTTCGCCAACCTGGGCAGCGTCTTCCCGTACTCCGTCGGCCACTACGTGGGCCAGCTGAACGGGCACGCCAGCGGCAGCGACGCCCCCGGCGTCCTGACCCTGCGCAACATCAACAACGTCCCGCCGCTGACCGCGACCAACACCCTGAACCCGGCGTTCGCCGGCGGCAGCTACGGCCGCGTCCTGTTCAACGTGGTCCGGGACGGCGACTACACCGCCAACACCACCCAGGGCACCGCGCTGCGCGCCATCTTCAGCCCCACCGGCTGGATCTGCGGCACCACCGGCCGCGCCGACATCGCCAGCTACGGCTTCCTGAACCTGCCGGGCACCGGCTGCGGCGCGATCATCCACTGACGCCCCGGCACCACCGCTCCACCCCGCACCACACGTCGTTCCCGCACCACACCGCCGCCCGTCCCGCAGCACCGGGGACGGGCGGCGGCCCGTAGCGGCACACCCGCCGTGCACGACGCACCTGGCACCACCAGGCGCCCGCACCACCAGCACGCCGCACCAGATGCCCGCCCGCACCACGCCACACCTGCACGACGAGAACCCCGCACGACGAGAGCCCCGCACCCCCGCACCCAGCACTCAGCTTGAAGGAGCCACGATGTCCCGCACGTTCGCCCGTGTCGCCGCCGCTGCCGCCGGCCTCGCGCTCGCCGTCACCGCCGCCTCCGCGACCAGCGCCTCGGCCGCGCCGGCCGCCGGCAACGCGGTGATCCACGAGAGCAACGCGTTCTTCCAGCAGGCCGCCCAGGCCGGCATCGTGGCCGTGCCGCTGCCCACCGCCACCGCCGGGTACGACCCCGCCAGCGGCCTGTCGGCGAGCTTCCCCGTCACCAACGGCTCCGGCAGCCTGGCCGAGTTCTGGGGGAGCATCCAGTTCGGCGGCGGCCTGCTGTTCGTGGACGCGCGCACCGGCAGCGCGGTGGCCTTCCGCCAGCTGGCGTTCTCCTCCGACACCTACCAGGTCGTCGGCGTGCCGGACGGCTCCACCGCCCCCGTCGCGCTGTTCACCCCGGCGGGCGAGACCGTGGTCACCCGGACCGGCGCCACCCAGAACCTGTCCGCCGCCTCGCTGGCCCTCGACCCGGCCGGCGCGCAGTTCCTGGACAGCAAGCTGCGCACCTCCTTCTTCACCGCGGGCCAGAGCGTCGGCACGTTCACGGTGACGTACACCCCGGCCTCCTGACCCTTCGCACCGGGCGCACCACGCGCCACACCCGCACCGCCCGACCCGCACGGTCGGGCGGTGCGCGCGTTTTCGGACCTGATGACACGTCAAATCCCTTGATTCGAGCACTAATTGGGGTCTCGTACATCTGGTGGACAGCATCCGGTCAGACGCCACTGGCCGAATATCGTCGGAGCCGTCGAACGCCGCCGCTCCGCTCCCTGTCACCCGTGCGTGCCTGCTCCGGCGCGCCCGTCGCCGGAGGTGCTGTGCCCATGAGAGTCCGCCCGTCAGGGCCGAGAATCGGATCACGACCGCTGCAGGCCTGGCTGGCGGCCGTCCTGACGTGGACGCTGGGCGCCGCCGCGGTGCTGCTGCCGCTCGGCGGGACCGGCGTCCAGCAGGCGCAGGCCGCCGCCGGCACGACCGTGCCCGGCCCCAACCGCTGGGACCCGTTCACCTGGACCAGCGGCCCGCCCGGCTCCGTCACCGTGACGCCGACCAGCGGCCTCGGCAACCAGGTGCTGCACGTGACGTGGAGCGGTTTCACGCCGACCGTGGACGCCGACTTCCAGCCCGTCCCGGTGGTGCTCAACCCGCACGGCAGCTCGGGCTTCGACAAGGTCGCCCGCTACCCGGTGCGGATCTACCAGTGCAAGGGCGAGCAGCCGCAGATCACCGACTGCTACGGCTCCAGCCTGTACGGCGCGGACCCGGCCAAGGGTTTCCTGCAGGACTTCCCGAAGCCCGGCACCACCACGCCCGAGTTCCCGTCCAACATGGTGATCGCCGCGACCCGCCCGGACGGCACCGGGGAGGCGGACATCGAGGTGTGGACCGCGCAGCAGAGCCAGACCCTGGGCTGCGACCCCACGCACAAGTGCTCGCTGGTCATCGAGGCGAACTACGGCGGCGACTCGGTCGGCGCCTACCAGTTCCCGGCCGGCGAGATCAACTGCGACGACCACTCGCCCGACTCCGACGGCCTGTTCAACACCGCCAGCGACAACGTGGTGGCGGTGGAGAACACCGGCGGAAAGCGCTACGCGAGCGGTGAGGCCTGCGCCTGGAAGAACCACGTCGTGGTGCCGCTGAGCTTCGGCCCCACCCCGGCGGCCTGCACCGCCCGGAACTCCGACTTCTCCGCGATCGGCCTGGAGATGGCCGACCGCGCCGTCCAGCAGTGGCGGACCGGCCTGTGCCAGGACGGCAGCCCGCTGACCGTGCAGTACACCTCCGGCGGCGGCGAGCCGCAGGCCCGCGGGTCCTTCCTGCGCCGCTCCGGCGGCGACATCGCGCTCACCGCGATCCCCGACCGCAACCCGCCGACCCGCCCGTACGTGTACGCGCCGCTGGCGACCAGCGCGATCTCGGTGGTCTACCTGGTCGACGACGGCGTCAGTCGCCGGCAGATCCGCACCCTGCGGCTCAACCAGCGGCTGCTGGCCAAGATGCTGACCCAGAGCTACCGGCTCGACGCCGGCGACGACACCGACAGCGTCAAGGGCAACCCGATCTGCCTGTTCGCCGACCCCGAGTTCCTGAAGCTCAACCCCACCGGCGACAACGGCCCGAACTGGCCCGGCTGCCTGGCCGGCGGCAGCTTCGCCGCCACCGCCCCGATCGTGGTCGGCGGCACCACCGACCTGGTCACCCGGCTGACCACCTGGATCGCCGCCGACCCCGACGCCGCCCAGTTCCTGCAGGGCGCCGCCGACCCGTGGGGCATGCACCTGGACACCAAGTACCTGCGCTCCAGCTACCCCGGCTTCCCGGCCGACGCGTTCCAGCCGCAGGACTTCAGCGGCCCGAAGAACTGGAAGCAGTACGAGTGGAACCCGGTGCTCGGCGGCCTCGGCCAGGTGCTGCGGATGGCCCTGGAGGTCCGGCCGTCCTGCCTGAGCCCCGACGAGATCCAGGGCCAGCACGCCAAGTGCCGCAGCCAGGACAACGGCCAGCGGGCCCTGTTCGCCGTCATGGACGCCGGCCAGGCCCAGGCGATGAGCCTGCCCGAGGCCGAACTCCCCAACCCCGCGGGCGCCTTCACCACCCCGACGATCGGCTCCATGCAGGCCGCGGCCGCCGACATGCCGCTCGACGCCGTCACCGGCACCCAGCAACTTCCTTACGGTGACGCCGAATCGGCGTACGCCAAGGACAGCAGGGCGTACCCGCTGACCATGGTCCAGTACGCCATGCTGCCCACCCAGGGCGTCTCCGCGGACAAGGCGGCCGCGATCGCCCGCTTCGTGCGCACCGCCACCGACCCCGCGCAGGGCCAGATCTACGGCCGTCAGCCCGGCCAACTCGCCGTAGGGTTCGCAGGCCTGACGAACAGTCAGGTCGCCGCGGCGAAGGCCGCGGCCGGCCACGTCGCCGCCCAGGACGGCGCACTGCCCGGCAACCAGACCGCACCCGGCAACGGGAACGGCCCCGCAGCCGGCGGCGAGGGCCAGGGCAGCGGCACCGGAACCGGCGCAGGCGCCAACTCCGGTACCGACAACGGCTCCTACACCAGCGCCGACACGCCCGCCGGGGCCGGCCTCCCGGGCGCCACCGGCCCCAGCGCCGGCGCCAAGGCCAGTGCCGGGGCGTCGCCCCGGCTCGGCGCCGCGGCCGCCGGCCAGGCCGCCGCCGACCGGGCCGGCCTGGCCCGGCTGATGCTGCCCGTGGTGCTCGCCACCGGCGCCGTGCTGCTGGTCGGCGGACCCGCCGCGCTGCTGCTGGGCGGCACCCCCGCCGGCGCCGCACTGCGTCGCGGGACCGGCCGGATCCGCGCCCGCCTGTTCGGCCGCAACGGCTGACCCGCCCCGCCGGGCGGGCGCCCCGCGCGCCCGCCCGGCCCACCGGGGGCCACCCCCGCCGTCCCACCCCACGAACCCTCACCGCGCGGAGAGTTGACACCATGACCGCCGCCGTCCAGCCGACGGAGTACCGCGTTCCACCGCCCGAAGCCGACCGTCCCCGCCCGATCAGCGCCCCCGCCTCGCCCGCCGACCGGGCCTTCCGCGGGCTGCTGCGTGCCGCCGGCCTGTCCGTGTTCGCCCTGATGGGCCTGATCGCGTTCTTCCTGCTGCTGCGCGGCACCGAGGCGCTGGACGCCGTCGGCTGGTCGTTCCTCACCGAGCAGCGCTGGCGCACCGCCGCGCACTCCTTCGGCATCGCCGCGGTGCTGCCCGACGGCATCCTGATCGCCGTCATCGCGCTGTGCATCGCGGTGCCGGTCGCGCTCACCGCCGCCCTGTTCATCTCCGAGTACGCGCCGGTCCGGCTGCGGCCGACGCTGATCTCGCTGGTCGACCTGATGGCGGCCATCCCCAGCATCGTCTACGGCCTGTGGGGCCTGTTCTTCCTGCAGCCGCGGATCGTCGGCCTCTGCCGCTGGCTGGCCGTCCACCTCGGCGGCGCACTGCCGTTCCTGGAGGTGCGCACCGGCGACATCGCCACCTCCTACACCTCGTCCACGTTCATCGCCGGCACCGTGGTCTCCCTGATGATCATCCCGATCATCGCCTCGCTCAGCCGCGAGGTGTTCTCGCAGGCCCCCGCCGGCGAACGCGAGGGCGCGTACGCGCTCGGCTCCACCCGCTGGGGCATGGTCCGCACCGTGGTGCTGCCGTTCGGGCGCGGCGGCGTGGTCGGCGCCGTGATGCTCGGCTTCGGCCGGGCGATGGGCGAGACCATCGCCGTCGCGCTGATCATCTCGCCGGTGTTCCGGGTCTCCTGGCACGTGCTGGAGAACGGCGGCAACTCGATCTCCTCACTGATCGCGCTGCGCTTCAGCGAGTCCGACAGCCTCTCGCTGTCCGCGCTGATGGCCGCCGGGCTGGTGCTCTTCGCCCTCACCCTGCTGGTCAACGTGGCCGCCGGGTTCATCATCAGCCGGTCCCGGTCCGGCGCCACCACCTCGGACTGACCGGAGGCCACCGATGTCCGCACCCGTCACCACCCGCAGCGTCCCCGACGCCCCGTCGACCGCCGACGCCCCGCCCGCTCCCGAACAGCAGCGGATCCGCCTCGGCGGCGTCACCCGCGAGGAGGTCCTCACCCTGGCCGGCGCCGGCGCGGGCTCGCTCGCCCTCGACTGGCTGCTGTACGAACGCATCCTGCCGTTCAGCGGCGCGTTCGGCTTCCTGCTCTGCTGGTACCTGCTGTTCCTCGTCCTCTACACGATCGCCGGCCGCCTCCAGTGGGACGCCCTGACGGTCCGCGAGCGACTGGCGACCGCGCTCGCCTGGAGCTCCGGCCTGCTGGTGCTCGGCGTCATCGCCGACCAGATCGGCTACGTGCTGATCCGCGGCCTGGACGCCGCCCGGCACCTGAACTTCTTCACCGAATCCATGCGCAGCACCGCCGCGCTCTCCCCGATCACCTCCGGCGGCTGCCTGCACGCCGTGGTCGGCTCGCTCGAACAACTCGGCATGGCCACCCTGTTCTCGGTGCCGCTGGGCATCCTCACCGCCGTCTTCCTGGTCGAGGCCGGAAACACCCGGCGCGGCGCCCGCCTGGTCAAGCCCGTCCGGGTCCTGGTCGAGGCGATGACCGCGCTGCCGTCGATCGTCGCCGGACTGTTCGTCCTCGGCGTGGTCATCCTCACCCTCGGCGTCGAGAAGAGCGGCTTCGCGGCCTCCCTCGCGCTCACCGTGATGATGATGCCGATCGTCACCCGCGCCGCCGAGGTCGTGGTCCGGCTGGTCCCCGGCACCCTCAAAGAGGCGTCCTACGCGCTCGGCGCCAGCCAGTGGCGCACCGTGTGGCACGTCGTGCTGCCCACCGCCCGGCCCGGCCTGACCACCGCCGTGGTGCTCGGCATGGCCCGCGGCGTCGGCGAGACCTCCCCGGTGCTGCTCACCGCCGGATTCACCGCCCGGCTCAACCTGGACGCCTTCCACGGCAACCAGGCCAGCCTGCCGCTGTTCATCTGGAACTACGTCAAGCAGCCCTACCCCGACATGGTGGCCCGGGCGTTCGCCGGCGGACTCACCCTGATGGCGGTGGTGCTGATCCTGTTCGTCACCGCCCGCGTCCTCGGCCGCCACCGCGCCCCCGGCGACCGGCGCACCCGCCGCCCGCTGCGCCGGGCCCGCACCGCGGCCGCTGCGCCGACTGCCGCCCTCGTCGCCAACTCCAAGGCCCGGGCGGCGAACTGATGAACCTTCAATTCCTCGGTACGAGAAGGAAGACCGGTCCCGTGCGACTCCGTCACCTGACGTCGGCACTGCTCGCCGTCGCGCTCGCCCTGCCCGCCGTGCTGCTCGGCGCGACACCCGCGCAAGCCTCCACCTCGCTCAAGGCCGACGGCTCCAGCTGGGCCGGGCCGGCCATCGACCAGTGGCGGCACGACGTCCAACCGATGGGCATCGAGATCGACTTCAGTCCGATCGGCTCGGCCGCCGGCCGCGTCCAGTGGTCGATCGGCCAGGACGACTTCACCGCCTCCGACGTGCCGTTCCGCTCGAAGGCCGACAGCGGCGTCGGCGGCGGCCGGGCCAACACCGGCCAGGGCCAGGCGGAGAACCCGGTGTACGGCTACTCGTACGTGCCGATCACCGCCGGCGGCACCGCGCTGATGTACCACCTGGAGGTCGGCGGCAAGAGGGTCACCGACCTGCGGCTGTCCCCGGACACCATCGTCGGCATCTTCACCAACAAGATCACCTCCTGGGACGACCCGAAGATCACCGCCGACTACGGGCGGGCGCTGCCGAAGATCCCGATCACGCCGGTGGTCCGTTCCGACGGCTCCGGCGCCAGCGCCCAGTTCACCCGTTGGATGGAGCACACCCACAAGGCCGAGTGGGACGCCTACTGCACCCAGGTCAACGGCGTCAGCTGCGGCGACTACACCGAGTTCTACCCCGCCGCGGGCCGGATGACCGCGCAGAACGGCTCCGACGTGGTGGCGGGCTACATCCAGTCGCCGACCGGCATCGGCGCGATCGGCTACGACGAGTACGCGTTCGCCAAGCGCAGCGGCTGGCCCGTCGTCAAGGTGCTCAACCCGGCCGGCTACTACACCCTGCCGAGCGCCTCGAACGTCGCGGTCGCGCTGACCGCCGCGAAGATCCGCGGCGTGGACGACAACACCTCCGCCAACGACCCGGACTACCTGCAGCAGAACCTCGACGGCGTCTACACCAACAACGACCCGCGCTCCTACCCGATCTCGTCCTACAGCTACCTGATCGTGCCGCGGGCCGGCTCCGGCCTCCCGGTGACGCCGAAGTTCACCAACGACAAGGGCAGCGCGCTCAGCCGCTACCTCGCCTACGTGCTGTGCGCCGGCCAGGCCGAGGCCGACGACCTCGGCTACTCGCCGATCCCGCGCAACCTGGTGCGCGGCGGACTGCTCCAGACCCAGCACATCCCCGGCAACGCCAGCCCCGTCGACCCGAACAGCCTCAACAACTGCCCCAACCCGACGTTCGACCCGTCCGGTGTGCTGACCGTGCTGAAGAACGCGCCGCAGCCCAGCCCGTGCGACAAGAAGGGCAGCCCGCTGGACTGCACCGTTCAGAACGGCCAGGCCGTGAAGGCCGGCAACGGCGGCAACTCCGCCGGCAACAAGGGCGGTTCGGACAGCGGCGGCACCGGCAACGGCGGCGGGACGGGCGGGGCCGGGACGACCGGCGACGCCGGACCGCAGGCCGTCGACCCGCAGACCGGTGAACTCGTCGCCGACTCCGGCACCGGCGGCGGAGCGGGCGGCAACGCGCCCGGCACGGTGGTCGCGCTCGGCGGCCGCCCGCAGGACTGGCTGCTGTCCACCCTCACCGCGCTCGAACTGCTCGGCGTGGTCACCGTCCCGCCGCTGCTCGCCGCCTGGTGGCGCCGCCGCAACGCCCCGGCGGGGCCCCGATGAACGACCGTCGGCACCTCTCGACCTGCCCGTGGACAGCACGAGTTCGACCGCCGGCAGGCACAGCCGGCAGCGCACCCGAGGAGACCGGATGACCGCGACCGCCCTGGAGCGGCCCACCTCGGCCCCGGCCGGGGCCGCCACCGCCCCCGGAGTTGCCCCCGCACCGGCGGGCGGTCCCGCCCGGCGCCGACTGGCCGCCGTCGCCTGGTCGGTGACGCTCGCCGCGGTGCTGCTGCTCGGCTTCGTCGGCTACCTGTTCGCCCTCTCCGGGCTGCAGGAGGCGCGCCACCAGTCCACCGCGTACGCCACCCTGCGCGACCAGCTCGGCAAGGCCACCGCGCCGACCGGCCCGACCACCGACGGCGCGCCGCTCGCCGTGCTGGACATTCCCGCGCTCGGCCTCCACCAGGCGGTGGTGGTCGAGGGCACCGGCGGCCGCGACCTGATGCGCGGCCCCGGCCACCGCCGCGACACCGTGCTGCCCGGACAGCCGGGCGTGGCCGTGCTGTTCGGCCGCTCCACCGCGTTCGGCGCACCGTTCGCCGGCCTCGCCGGGCTGCGGGACGGCGACGGCATCGACATCACCACCGGCCAGGGCAGCTTCCACTACACCGTCAACACCTCCGGCGACGGCGACCACCCGATCACCGACACCGCGCCCAACCGGCTGGTGCTGGTCACCGGGGACTCCGACTGGATCCCCACCAGCACCGTGCTGATCGGCGCCCGGCTCGACGGCGACCCGCAGCCGCTCGGCGCCCGCCGCCCCGCCGCCGCGCCCACCGACAAGGCACTGGCCGCCGACAAGGGCGCCCTGTCCGCACTGCAACTCTGGTCGCTGGCTCTGCTGTCGGCCGTCGTCGGCGCGGGCGTCGCGGCACGCCACTGGCGTCGCGGCGCGAGCTACCTGTGCTTCGCGCCGGTGGTCGCCGCGCTGCTCTGGGCGGTGTACGAGAACGCCGCCGCCCTGCTGCCCAACGTCTACTGACCCGCTCTGCTCCTTCCGCACTTCCCGCTCGCCGGAGAGGACCCGCCCGACGATGACCGACACCGCACAACCCCCGTACCCCGCCGCCGCGTTCGACAAGGGCCCGGTCGGCTCGCCGCCGGTCGATCCGCCGACCGTTCCGCTGCCGGCGGTGCCCGCCGACGGGCCGTCGGGGCCGCTGTCCGGCCTGGAGACCCGCGACCTGACCGCCTGGTTCGGGCAGCGCAAGGTGCTGGAGCGCGTCTCGCTGCAGATGCGGGCCGGCGAGATCACCGCGCTGATCGGCCCGTCCGGCTGCGGCAAGTCCACCTACCTGCGGATCCTCAACCGGATGCACGAGATGGTGCGCGGCGCGGCGCTGGCCGGCGAGGTGCTGCTCGACGGCGAGGACGTGTACGCGACCGGCCGCCGCCCCGCCGAGGTCCGGCGGCGGATCGGCATGGTGTTCCAGCGGCCCAACCCGTTCCCCGCGATGTCGCTGTACGACAATGTGATCAGCGGGCTGAAGCTGGCCGGCATCAAGGCGAGCCGCGACGAACGCGACCACCTGGTGGAGTCCAGCCTGCGTCAGGCCGGCCTGTGGACCGAAGTCAGCAACCGCCTCGGCACCCCCGGCGGCGCACTCTCCGGCGGCCAGCAGCAGCGCCTGTGCATCGCCCGCTCGCTGGCGGTCTCCCCGGACATCCTGCTGATGGACGAGCCCTGCTCGGCGCTCGATCCGACCTCCACCCGCCGCATCGAGGAGACCATCGCCGAACTGCGCCACCGCCTGACCATCGTCATCGTCACCCACAACATGCAGCAGGCGCAGCGGGTTTCGCAGTCCTGCGCGTTCTTCCTCGCCTCCCACGACACCCCCGGCCGGATCGTCGAGGCGGGCCCCACCGAGCGACTGTTCACCGACCCGGCGGACCCGCGCACCGCGGACTACGTCAACGGCCGTTTCGGCTGAGCGTCGCGGCTCCGGGGAGTGCGGCTGCGGGTCCGACCCGGGTGACGGTGTGTCACATTCGGGTCGGACCGCGGGAAGCGCCTAGCGTGGACGGGTGCGAGCGGGGCGAGCGGCCTCCGGTGCACCCGCCGGAGCCACCTCGCCACGCCGTCATGCCGTTTCGCCGTCACGTCGTCATGCCGTCACGTCACGAGGAGAGCGCCGACCATGTCCGCCAGCCTGACCGAGCTCACCGGGGACTACGTCCTCGACCCCACGCACACCCGGATCGGCTTCGTCGCCCGCCACGCCATGGTCACCAAGGTCCGCGGCGCCTTCCACCAGTTCGAGGGCACCGCGCACCTGGACGGCGCCGACCCGTCGCGCTCCACCGGACAGGTGGTCATCAAGGCCGAGAGCATCGACACCGGCGTCGAGCAGCGCGACCAGCACCTGCGCACCAACGACTTCCTGGACGCCCCGAACTTCCCCGACATCACCTTCCGCGCCACCGCCGTCGAGAAGCGCTCCGACAGCGACTACCGGGTCACCGGTGACCTCACCATCAAGGACACCACCCGCCCCGTCGCCATCGACTTCGAGTACACCGGCAACGCGGTCGACCCGTACGGCAACCTGCGGGTCGGCCTGGAGGGCTCGGTGACCATCAGCCGCAAGGACTACGGCGTCACCTGGAACGCCGCGCTGGAGGGCGGCGGCGTGCTGGTCGGCGACAAGGTGGTGCTGGAGTTCGACGTCTCCGCCATCAAGCAGGCCTGACTGGTCGTCAGGTCTTCAGCGGCGCGATTCCGCGGTCCGACCGGGTGTCCGGGCGGGCCGCGCGCGCACGCGGTTCGAGGGCCTCCGCCCGCGCCCGGCGCCGCTCCGTCACGGGGCCTCCCGGCGCGAGGCGCCGCCCGGACGTTCGGTCGTCCCGCCCTGGCCGTACCATGTGGGCCCGCCCGTCCGGGCTTCGGACGCATGCAACACCCCACCCGGGGAAGGCGGTTGCGGACATCGGAACCAGGAGACCCGCCTGATGCGCACGTGCGTCGAACGCCACCTGCCCGTCCACGTGTTCGGCCCGACCGGGGGACGGCGCGCCATGGTCCTCGGCTACCACCCGGGCGACCCGTACGCCGTCCGGCTCACCTTCCCCGACGGCGCCCCCGACGGCGGCGTGACCTGGCTGATCGCCCGCGACCTCCTCGCCGCCGGCCTGACCGGCCCCGCCGGCAACGGCGCCGTCCGGATCCGCCCCTGGCCCAACGGCCGCCTCCGCCTGGCCTTCCGCGGCGCCGACGGCGCCCGGGCCACCGTCCTCGCCCCCACCGCCCTCCTCGCGGAATTCCTCTCCGCCACCCACACCCTCGTCCCCCCGGGCGCCGAGCCCGCCCACCAGCCCGCCCCCACCGACCCGTCCACCCTCTTCCCGGGCCCGCACCCGCCCCTGACGACCGATCACCCGTGACGCAGGCGCTGCCCGACCGGGTCGGCGCCACGCGCGGCTCCACCCCCGCGCAGCACGGCTCGACGCATTCCCGCCAGGCTGCCGCGCACCACCGGGTCCGAGGCGACCCGGCCGATCGCCGCCCGCAGCGCTTCGGCGCCCACCGCGCCGGTGTCCAGCCGCTCGCCCATGATGTCGACCTGCCGAAGTCCCGCCCAGGAGGCCGCTGACCATGATCGCCGTGCAACGCCCCGACTACCAGGACCTGTTGGCCGAGGCCCGCCGCCGGCTGGCCGCGGGAACCGACGTCGAGGCGCTCCTGGAATGGTTCAAGGAGCTCGGCTTCCGCCAGGGGGACTGCATCTTCGCGGTGGTCCACCTGGAGCTCGTCCCCCGGTCGGAGGCCAAGCGCCTGGTGCACTACAGCCGGGCCTGGAGCGCCACCCGCAAGCAGAGCGAGGAACTGCACGAAGCCCTGCTCCGGGAGCTGGCCGACGACCCCGACCTGGATGTCCGCATCGACCTCGACGGAAAGCGCTGGACGGTGACCATCCCTCTCCCCGACCCGGCCGCCACCGACTCCGGATCGCCCACGGCCGCACCGCAACTCTGAGGCGGGGAGCGGCGGATGACCGTCGCAGGGCCTCGGCGGTCGTCACTTGCCGACTGCGACGGTTATCAGCACGGCCACCACGAGGAAGCCGACACCGCTGGCGAGGACGACCCCGACCATGGCCAGTGCCTTGACCGGGGTGGACAACTTGGTCCTGGCGACGCGGCGGTAGCGGGCCCGGCGGTGCGTCGGGCCGGCCTCCCGTGAGGCGTGTGTGCAGGCTGCGGTCCGTGGTGTACGAATGGGCGTGACGGGACGGCAGTGTGCGGCCCGGGCCAAGTGACACGGACGACGGATGCGGGAGGGCGGTTGCTGATGGGTGCGGACGGCGACAGCTATGACCTGGTGGTGCTCGGGGCAGGGCCGACCGGGGAGAATCTGGCGGATCGGGCGCGGGCCGGCGGGCTGACGGTCGCGGTCGTCGAGCAGGAACTGGTGGGCGGCGAGTGCTCGTACTGGGCGTGCATGCCCAGTAAGGCGCTGCTGCGGCCGGCGGCGGCGTTGGCCGATGCGCGGCGGTTGGCCGGGGTGCGGGAGGCCGTCGGCGGGGAGCTCGACGCGGGGGCGGTGCTGAAGCGGCGGGACGGGTTCGCCTCGAACTGGCAGGACGACGGGCAGGTGGCCTGGCTGGAGTCCGTGGGCGTCGAGCTGGTGCGCGGGCACGGGCGGCTCGACGGCGAACGGCGCGTCACCGTCGAGACCTCGGACGGCGGCTCGCGCACGCTCACCGCGCGGCACGCCGTCGCCGTCTGCACCGGGACGCGGGCCGCGCTTCCGAAGCTCCCCGGGTTGGCCGAGGCCAAGGTGTGGACGAGCCGGGAGGCCACCTCGGCGAGCAGTGTGCCCGGGCGGCTCGCGGTGGTCGGCGGCGGTGTCGTCGCGGTCGAAATGGCCACCGCCTGGCGGGCGTTGGGCAGTGAAGTCACGCTGCTGGTGCGCGGCGGGCGGCTGCTCGACCGGACGGAGGACTTCGCCGGGCAGCTGGTCGCGGACGGGCTGCGCGAGGCCGGGGTCGACGTCCGACTCGGCGTCTCCGTCACCGCCGTGCACCGCGCCGAGGACGGCACGCTCACGCTCGACCTGTCCGACGGCGCCCGGCTGCCCGCCGACGAGGCGCTGTTCGCCACCGGACGCGTCCCGAACACCGCCGACCTCGGGCTGGACAGCGTCGGCCTCACGCCCGGCGACTGGATCGCCACCGACGACAGCGGCGTGGCCACCGGCGTCCCCGGCGGCTGGCTGTACGCGGCCGGCGACGTCAACCACCGTGCGCTGCTCACCCATCAGGGCAAGTACCAGGGCCGGATCTTCGGTCAGGTGATCGCCGACCGCGCCGCCGGCCGCCCGCTCGACCTCGCGCCCTGGGGCCGCAGCGTCGCCACCGCCGACCGCACCGCCGTCCCGCAGGTCGTCTTCACCGACCCCGAGGTCGCCGCCGTCGGCCTGACCCGACGTCAGGCCGAGGACGCGGGCCTGCGGGTCCGCGCCGTGGACTACGAACTCGGCAACGTGGCCGGCGCCTCGCTGTACGCCGACGGCTACCGGGGCCGCGCCCGCGCCGTCGTCGACCTCGACCGGGAGACCCTGGTGGGCGTCACCTTCGTCGGCCCCGGCGTCGCCGAGCTGCTGCACTCCGCCACCATCGCCATCGCCGGCGAAGTCCCGCTCTCCCGGCTCTGGCACGCCGTCCCCGCCTTCCCGACGATCAGCGAGGTGTGGCTGCGGCTGCTGGAGACCTACCGGGGTTGACGGGACGCCGGAAGCCCGGGCGCGGCACGACCGGGCGGGCCGGAGCCTGCTCGGCGGCGGCCTCCGCCGGGGCGTCGACTGCGCCCCGGCGACCCCGTCGGGTGGGACGGCCGGATTTCGCACCATTGCGGCGGGATTGCACCGCGTCACAATCACCCGCCGCCCCGTTGATCGCGCCGCCCCCGGTGTGTGAGCGTGACGGAAGCGGGACGGGCGGCCGCACGGGGTCGCCGCCGTGCAAGGAGGAACCCGGTGCCCACCCCCGACCGGCCACTGCGTTCGCTGGGCTTTCTGACCATCGGACTGTTCGACGAGCGCCGCCCCGCCGAAGGCCACGAAGCGACGCTGCGCCTGATCGAACTCGGCGAGCAACTCGGCTTCGACAGCGCCTGGTTGCGCCACCGGCACCTCCAGTACGGCATCTCCTCGCCGCTCACCGTGCTCGCCGCCGCCACCCAGCGCACCCGGCGGATCGCCCTCGGCACCGCCGTCACCCCGCTCGGCTGGGAGAACCCGCTGCGCTACGCCGAGGACCTGGCGACCGTCGACGTGCTGTCCGGCGGTCGGCTCAACCCCGGTGTCAGCGTGGGCGTCCCCGCGCACTACGAGGACGTCAAGGACGCGCTGTACCCCGACACCGCCGACCGAGAGGACTTCGGCTACGGCCGGGTCGAGCGCCTGCTCGGCCTGCTGCGCGGCGACACGGCAAGCGCTTTCCGCGGCGTCGAGGGCATCGAGTCGTACTCCGAGCGCGTCCAGCCGCACGTCCCCGGACTGGCCGGGCGGGTCTGGTACGGCGGCGGCAGCCTGCGCTCCGCCCGCTGGGCCGGGCAGCAGGGCCTGCGCCTGCTCACCAGCAACGTGGTCAAGGCCGAGCAGGACGGCGAGAAGTTCGCGAGCATCCAACTCGGCCAGATCCAGGCCTTCCGGGCCGCCCACCCCGACGGCGAACGGGCCCGGGTCTCACAGGGCCTGGTGGTGATCCCCACCGACAGCGCCACCCCCGCCCAGCGCGCCAAGTACCGGGCGTACGCGGCCTCCCGGCACGCCCGGACGCTCGTTCCGCACGGCCCGGCCCGACTGCTGTTCGCCCCCGACCTGGTCGGCAACGCCGAGCAGCTCGCCGAACTGCTGTACGCCCACGAGGCGTTCCGCGAGGTGGACGAGGTGGCGGTCGCGCTGCCGTTCACCTTCGAACCCGAGGACTACACGCAGATCCTCACCGACCTGGCCACCCGCCTCGGCCCGCTGCTCGGCTGGAAGCCCGCCGTCGACTGACGGCAGGAGCAGGTGGGTTCACCGGAAACGGGCGACAGCGGCGGCCGCCAGCAGCAGGAACACCAGCGGGAACGCCAGATTGTGCAGCACCCGGGCCCGCAGGTGCGCCAGCACCGCGCAGACGAAGAACAGCACCAGGCCGACGGCCGCCGCCAGCCCCAACTGCCGCAGCCCGCACAGGCCGGCCAGCACACCGACCGCGCCCGCGCCCTCCAGGACGGCCAGCGCGGGAATCCAGCGCGGTGCCAGGCCCACCTCCGTGGCGTTCTGCACCACGAACCGGGCCCGCAACGCCTTCGCCCCGACCTCGAAGGCGTTCGCCAGCACGCAGCACACCGTGACGGCCGACAGCACCGCCTGCGTCACCCCGCTCACCGCCGCCACCCCAGGTCCGACGAATCCGCCTGCCAGGACGGGGGATCGGCGCACAGTACACTCATCACGACTCCACGATTCACTTCGAAGGTGCAGGTGGGGCCGGGCGGAAACCCGTCCGGGCCCTGGCCGGTCGTTCTCTCTCGCCCCTCCTGACGACCCCCGCACCCGAAAGGTGACCCCTGTCGTGGAACTGATCGAACACTTCGAGGCGGCCCGGCCCCGACTGCTCTCGCTGGCCCACCGCATCCTCGGCTCCCAGCAGGACGCCGAGGACGCCGTGCAGACCGCCTGGACCAGGGTCCACGCCCTCGACACCACCACCCTGGACAACCCCGACGGCTGGTTGACCACCGTCACCGCCCGGCTCTGCGTCGACCAGCTGCGGGCCCGCGCCCGGCGGCCCGAACTCCCGCTGCTCGACCTGGACTTCCGCTCCGAGGAGCTCGCCGCCGAAGAGGCGTTCCTGCGCCGCGAGGAGGTCTCCCGGGCCCTGCTGGTGCTGCTCGACGCGCTCCCGCCCCGCCAGCGGGTGGCCTACGTCCTGCACGACCTGTTCGCCGTCCCGTTCGACCAGGTGGCCCAGGTCCTCGACGTCCGACCCGGCGCGGCGAAGAAACTGGCCAGCCGGGCCCGGACCGCGCTGCGGGCCGGCCGGCCCGAACCCGGTACTCCCGCCGCCTCCCAACTGCTGGTCGTGGAGGCCTTCCTGGCCGCCGCCCGGGGCGGCGACCTGGGCCGCCTGGTCGCCCTGCTGGCCCCCGACGCCGTCCGCACCGCCGACCCCCGCCTGCTGCCGCCCGGCGCCCCCACCGAGGTGCACGGCGCGGACGCCATCGCCACCGAGACCCGCGCCTTCGCCGCCCGCATCGCGCTCGCCACCCCGCTCCTGCTGGACGGCCGCCCGGGCGCGGTGATCGCCCCCGCCGGCCGCCCCTACGCGCTGATCCGGCTGCGCCTCGACCCGGACGGCCTGGTCACCCGGATCGAGATCACCCCCGCGCGGTAGCCCAACTCGCCTGCCGCCGACCGCTCTTCACCGCGCAGACGGCGTTGCCGAGGGTGATGTCGGACGGCGCGTTGTTCGCCGTGGTCCAGTTGCCGTCGAAGCCGAAGGAGGTCGAACCGCCGGGCAGGATCACGGAGTTGTAGCTCGGGAACGGCAATGTCACCCAGTCCAAGGTGGTGGCGATGACCGCCGAGGGCGACCACGGGAATCCGGTGCTCGGGTTCGATCCCGTCGCGGATCGGGTGGTGCTGATGGCGGAGCCGCGGTCGACGGGGCGTGTCACTGGGCGGGAGGCGGGGGCACGATGCCGGACGGCGGATTCCTGGTGAACATGAACTCCTCCAGGACTGCGACGAGTTCGGTCCGGCTCCGGGTGGTCCAGGTGCCGAGCCAGGCGTGCACGCCGGTGGCGGTTCCCTTGCGTGGGAACCCGGCGAGTTGCAGGAAGTCGACCTGGTAGCAGCCGTCGGGATCCCCCTCCGGTTCCCAACGGGCGTCGAAGCAGAGCCCGTTGTGCGCCAGGTGGCCGCTGATCAGCACGGATCCGTAGAACCACTCCATGGTGTCGGGAGACGGGTCCACGGCGTAGAGGCTGTTCATGTCGATCGCCCAGGCCGGTGCCACGCGCAGGGGTTGGAGTTGCCGCCAGGTGTCTGCCATGTCGCCCTCGCGTCCTCGTTGCTCAGTGGTTCGCCGGTGTCGGCGCCCGGATTTCGACGATGATCGCAGAGTCGGCCCGAGGCTGTCCTCGCCGAGGAGGCTCCGTGGGCACCACCGGGGCAGCGACGACGTCCGAGCCGTGCGGCACGATCGGGTCCGCGCCGACGCGGTTGCCGCGCGAGGTCCACCAGGTCCGCCCCGGACGGCCCCGACGACCCGTTGCGCGCGGGTTCGCGCCGGAGCCGGTCACGGGGCCGGAACTGCGCCTGGAGCCGACGCCGTGCCGCTCAGCAGGACTGGCGCACCACCAGGTGGGTGGGGAGGACGACCGAGCGGGTCGGGGAGGGGTCGCGGAGGAGTTCGACGGCGCGGGCGCCGAGGTCCTCGACGGGTTGGCGGACGGTGGTCAGGCCGGGGCGGGCGGAGGCGGCGGCGGGGGAGTCGTCGAAGCCGACCACGGCGACGTCGTCCGGGACGCGGCGGCCCAGTCGGCGCAGGGCGCGCAGGGCGCCGACGGCCATCGCGTCGGAGGCGGCGAACACGGCGTCCACGTCCGGGAACTGGTCGAGCAGCCGGACCATGGCGTGCTCGCCGGAGCGGGACCCGAAGTCGCCGTAGGCCACCGCGCAGCGGGCCGGGTCGCCGTGGTCGAGCAGGGCGCGGCGATACCCTGCCAGGCGGTCGGCGCCGGCGGCGGTGTCGGGCGGGCCCGCGATGGTGGCGATCCGTCGGCGGCCGGCCCGGTGCAGCAGACGGACGGCGGCGCGGGCGCCGCTCAGGTTGTCGGCGTCCACGTGCGCCAGGCGCTGCGACTGCGGGGGCCGCCCCAGCGCGACCACGGGCACGCCCGCCGCCTGCACCAGCCCGGGCAGCGCGGGATCGCCCCACCGCCCGACCAGCAGCACCCCGTCCACGTGGCCGCCGCACAGGTACCGCACCAGCGACGGCCTGGCCGGCCCGGGCCCCGCCGTGAGGACCACCAACTCCCGGTCGGGGACGACGCGTTGCGCCCCGGCGAGGAGCCGGACGGGGAACTGGTCGGCGTGGAAGCGCAGGACGTCCGCGAAGGCGACGACGGCGATCGCGCCGGTGTCGCGGGAGGTCGCGGCGGACGCCCGGCGGCGCACGTAGCGCAGCTCGCGGACGGCGGACTCGACGCGCGCGGCGATCTGCGCCGAGACCGGCGCGGACCGGTTCAGCACCCGGGACGCGGTGGCGCTGGACACGCCCGCGTGCGCGGCGACCTGAGCGAGCGTCGGGCCGGGCCCGGACGACGGCCGCTCAGGGGCGGGCCGGTCGAGCCGGTCGAGCCGGTCGGATCGTTCGGGTCGGTCGAGGATCGGGATCGGGTCGGCGCCGCCCGGCTGGGGGCTGGCGCCGCTCGGGTGGGGGAGCGGGTGAACGGGCAACGCGGCCGCCCTTCCTGGCGCGGAACGGGGGATGCCGTGGCCACCCGCCCGGGGCCACCGGTGTCCGCACCGTAGGTGTTGGTCGATGCACCGTCAAGAGTTCGCGCAGCGCCGAGTTCGCGCAGCGCCGAGTTCGTGCCCGGTCCCCCTCGGCAGGCGGGGGCCGGTGCGCGTCCCGGCGCGGGTCAGCTGCCCTGCTGGATGGGGCCGATCAGCCAGTTCCCGGGCGCGTTCTCGTCGCTGCTCAGGTAGAACTCGGTGATGGCCGTCCGGAACTCGTCATGGCTGATCGCCCCGTTTCCGTCGCGGTCGAGCCGCCGGAACGCATCCTCCGAGTGCACGGGCGGGATCCCCAGGGCGTCGTACATGCGCACGTACTCGTCCTTGCTCAGGACGCCGTCATGGTCGGTGTCCAGTGCGCGCATCAGCGCGTCCGCGATCGCCAGCACCGCCTTCTCGAAGTGCTCCGGAGCGGTGATGTCGGCCACCATCAGGTCGAGGAACTCCTTGCGGTCGATCTGCCCGTCCCCGTTGGCGTCGCCGCGGGCGAGCAGCACGCGCCACCACTCCTCGAACGCGCTCCGCATCGCCGAGACGTTCTCCCGGTCGTCCGGCGCGGCCAGCCTGCCGAAGAGTGCCCCCATCGCCCGGAAATCGTCGTGCGTGAGCACGCCGTCGCCGCCCTGGTCGAACCAGTCGAAGAGCATGGTGAACTTCTGGTTCTTCACATCAGCCGGCATTCCTGCCTCCGCTCTCTCGCCCGGGCGGCGGGGCGCGCCTGCCCGCCGGAACTCCCGGAGCACGGTAGAGCGGTGACGAAGCATCAAGCAATCGCCCGGAGGGAACTTCACCCTGTCGACGGAGCCGAGTGCCAGTGCCAGTGCAAGTGCCGGCGATCGGTTTCGCCCGCGGCGTGCGCGCACCGGCACGCCGGAGCGGGAAAGCGTTTTCCGGCTGCTGCGCCCCGGCCCGGGATCGCCGGCCGGGGCGCAGCCGGGGAAGGATCAGTCCTCGTAGTAGTTGTTGACGACCACGTCCGGCGCGTCGTCGGAGAAGGCCTCGTTCAGCAGGGCGCCGCCGACCAGGCCGGCCGCGCCGGCGCCGATCAGCGCGCCGGTGCCGAAGCGGCGGCCCTGGGGCTGCTCGGGCTGGTAGCCGCCCTGCTGCGGGTAACCGCCCTGCTGGGGGTAGCCGGGCTGGGCGGCGGGGTAGCCCTGCTGCGGGTAGCCGGCGGCCGCGGGGGCGGTGTAGTACGGCGGCGGGGTGGTCTGGACGCGCTGGGCGCAGGCGCCGCAGGACTGGATCTGGCGCGGGACGCCCCACTGCGGGGACCACAGGACGGCCGCGGTGCCGGGGCCGTGGGCGGGGTCGAAGAAGCAGGTCACCGGGGAACCTCCGGAGGGCTCGGGCAGGACGGCGGCAGGCACCGCCACCGTGGGCGTGGGCAATGGCGCGGGAAGCGGTGCGGGGACGGCCGCGGGGGCCGGGGCAGCGGCAGGCATCGGCGGCACAGCAGGAGCCGCGGAAGCCGCGGGCGTGGCGGGTGTCGCGGGCGCGGCCGGCGTCGGGGCGAGGACCGCGACGCCGAAGTCGGCGGCGATGCCGGCCAGGCCGGACGAGTAGCCCTGGCCGATGGCGCGGAACTTCCAGCCGCCGCCGTGCCGGTAGAGCTCGCCGAAGACGACGGCGGTCTCGGTGGTCAGCTCCGGGCCCAGCTCGTAGCGGGCGAGCTCGCCGCCGCCCGCCGCGTCCGCCACCCGGACGTACGCGCCGTGCACCGAGCCGAACGCCTGGTGGCGCTGGTCGGCCTGGTAGATCGCCACCGTGAGGACGATCCGCTCCACCCGGTCCTCGACCGCGCCGAGGTCGACGCGCAGCCGTTCGCGGTCGGTGCCGTCGCCCGGGTCGCCGAGGTGGGTGACGGCGCCGTCGGGGCTGGTGAGGTTGTTGAAGAAGACGAAATGCTGGTCGGAAACCGCTTTCCCGTCGGCGTCGCACAGCAGGGCGTTCGCGTCCAGGTCGTACTCGCCGGCGGCCTGCCACCCGAGGCCGATCAGGACGCTCGCCGAGCCCTTGCCGTCCCGGAGCACAGGAACGTTGGCGCCCTTGGCCAAGGCCGTTGACATGCTGGTCCTCCACTTGAACCGAAGATCGTTCCGTGCCGACAACGCCCCGCCTGAGCTGGGGGTTCCCCGGTCCGTGGACGGGTGGTGACGTAGTGTCGGTCCGGGCGGGTGGCGGCGCTCACCCGTCCGGGCCGGTGCGGTCGTCGGGCGGCGGGGCGGGCCGGAACAGTGGCAGGGAACGCCGAGCGGAGAGGGGCGAGGGTTGTACGGGCGAGCCGAGCAGGCCGACTGGGGCGAGGCGCTGCGCCGTACCGTCCGCCGGCTGCGCGAGGAGCACCCCGCCCGTTGGCCGGAGCTCGCGCCCGGACCGCCGCCGATCGTCCCGGACGCCGCGCTGGACCCGGACCTGGCCCGCCCGCCGGAGCAGGACCTGCACCGGCTGCTGGACGCCGTCCCGCAGGCGGCCGTGCTCGCCGAACCCGTCCGGGGCTCCGACGGCGCGGTGCTGGACCTGGCGGTGGTGATCGCCAACGAGGCCGTCGTCCGGCACCCGCACCACCCGGAGCAGCTGTCCGGGGTGGCTGCCGAGGGGCACGGCGTGTCGCTGCGGGAGGCGTACCCGGGGCTGTGGACGGAGCCGGTCGCGACCGCCGTCGAGGAGGTGCTGCGCACCGGGCACGCCGCGCGCGGCGTGCCCGTGCGGTGGGACGGCGCCGGCCCGGACGGCAGCGCCCGCAGCCGCCGTGAGCGACTCACGGTGCACCGGCTGGGCCGCCGGCTGCTGCTGCTGTGGACCGACGACCGGACCGAGGAGGTGGCCCGGGCCGCGCAGCGGATCGCCCGGGTCGGTTGGGCCGAGTGGACGCTGCGCGACGGCCGGCTCGACATCTCGCCGGGCCTGGCCGTGCTGCTCGGCCGCACCCCCGACACCGAGACCCTCACCCTCCACGAGATGCTCGGCCGGGTCACCGAGACCGCCCGCCCCGCGCTGTACCGCGCCCTGGACCGGTTGCTCACCACCGGCGCCGACATCGACGTGCTCACCGAGCTGTACGGCGTCGGCCGGCCCCGCCGGGTCCGGCTGGTGGCCGAGGTGGTCCGCGACGAGGGCGGCCCGATCGAGGGCCTGCGCGCCGTCCTGCAGGACGTCACCGAGCTGTACGAGAGCCAGCGCCGACTGCGCGAGCAGCAGGAGGAGACGGAGCGTCAGGCCCGCCGCGCGGACGCCGAGCACTCCGTCGTCCAACGCCTCCAGGACGCCCTGCAACCGCGCTCCGCGACGCTGATCGGCCTCGGCGTCACCACCGCCGTCGCCTACCGTCCGGCCGAGGGCCGGGTCGGCGGCGACTGGTTCAAGGTGCGCCAACTCCCGGACGGGCGAGCCCTGTTGGCGGTCGGCGACGCGCGGGGCCACGGGCTGGACGCGGTCGCGCTGATGTCCATGCTGCGGCACGCGCTGGCCGGGCTGGCGTTCACCGGCGCCCTGGTGGAGTCGCTCGGCGGCTGGCTCAACCGGATCGCCTGCGACGACAGCGACGAGTCCACCGCCACGGCGATCGTCTCCCGCTACTACCCCGACCGGCACCTGCTGCGCTGGATCTGCGCCGGCCACCCGCCGCCGGTGCTCCTGCGCGACGGCCGGGCCACCCTGGTGCCCGCCGAGATCGGCCCGCCGTTCGGCGTCCTGCCGAAGGCCGCCTACCGCGCCGCGGAGACGCTCGTCCGGCCCGGTGACACCGTGCTGCTCTACACCGACGGCCTGATCGAACGCCGCGACCAGGACATCGACGTGCGCCTCGACGCCCTGTGCGCGGCCGTCGAGGCGCACGCCGCGGAGCCCACCCTGCAGGACCTGGTGGACGCCGTGGTCCGCGACATGTCCGGCCCGCTGTCGGAGGACGATGCGACGCTGCTGGCGTTCCGATTCGACCGCTGACGAGGCGTCAACTGTGTTGCACAGATGGTCAGTCGACGAGGTAGAGCGCGGCCAGACGGGGCAGGCGGCGGTGCATCTCGGCGTCGTCGTCGAAGTCGAACGGCTCGCCCATGCCCGCGTCCCGCTCGACCGGCCCGACCCGGGCGACGCCCAGCTCGGCGCGGTGGCGCTCGTAGGCCAGGTGGAAGCCGGCCCGGTCGCCGGTGCGGCGCTCGAAGGCGTACGACGCGGCGTAGTTGACGGTCTCGTTGAAGAACACGTCCTCCGCCTCGAAGCGGTTCTCGCCGACCGCAGCCGGGTGCTCGGCGATCACGTCCGGCCCCGCGAGGACCTTCTCGTACCAGGCGCGGCCCTCGGCGATCACGCCGGCCCGGAAGTCCATGAACGAGTCGTCGGAGCAGCCGCCGCCGATCAGGTACGCCGCCGCCCAGACGTCCCACCGGTACAGGGCGTGGTGCAGGCGGTCGAAGCAGGCCTCGAAGCGCAGGATCTCCGGCTCCGGGCGAGTGGCCAGGACATCCACCAGGGCCCGCTCGAACGGCACGGCGGGCGTGGCCGCCGCCCGGGCGGAGTCGATCAGCTGCCAGAACTCGTCGTTGTCCATGCCGGCCAGCCTGCCCGCCGGGTACGACAACGCGCGGCCGCCCCGTCGTCACCCGGAGGCGGTGGGTGAGGACGGGGCGGCCTGGCGACCCGGCCCGGGGGAGGGGCCGGGAGTCGAGGGGTGTCAGTCGTGCGGGACGACCGCCACCGGGGACTGCGCGTGGTGGATCACCGCGTGCGCGACCGAGCCGAGCTTCGGGCCGATGTTGATGGCACGGCGGCGACGGCCCACCACCACCAGGTCCGACTGCGCGGACGCCTCCACCAGGGCGGCCGCGCCGCCACCGGTCCGGACGTCCTCCAGCACCAGCGTCCGCGGGTACTTCTCCCGCCACGGCGCGACCGCGTCGGCGACCATGCCGACGGCCAGCGCACCGAGCTCCTGGCGCTCGGTCTCCACCGGGACCCAGCCCGCGTAACCGTAGGTCGGCGGCAGCTCCCAGCCGTGCACCACCCGCACCCGGGCGCCGCGCAGCTGCGCCTCCTCGAACGCGAACTCCAGGACGGCGTCCGCCGGTTCGAGTGCGTCGAAGCCGACCGTCACCTCCGGCTCGGGCGACTCCAGGGCCGGGCCGCCCTCGCGGACCAGCACCACCGGCGTCTTCGACCGGCCGGCCACGCCCAGGCTCACCGAGCCGACCAGCAGTCCGCGGAACCCGCCCAGGCCCCGGGTGCCGATCACCAGCAGCTGCCCCTCCTCGGCGGCCTCCGTCAGACCGTCGATCGCCGAGTCCGGCACCAGCGCCGAGGAGACCGCCACCCCCGGGTACGCCGCGGCCAGCTCCTGGACGATGTCGCCCAGCATGGTCTGCGCGCCCATCTCCAGGTCGTCCATCTTGACCAGGTCGTTGGCCCTGCGGCCGAGGTACGGCCAGGCGTGCAGCAGCCGCAGGGGAGCGCCCCGTCGGCCGGCCTCCTGGGCCGCCCAGTGAGCGGCGGCCCGGCTGCGGACGGACGCGTCGACGGCGGCGAGAACGGGACGAGTCATGGCAGTGCCTTTCCCTGTTCGGGTTCCCCGCGGGCCTCTTGGCCCGCCTCGGGATCGCTGACCACTCTTCCCCCGCGCCAGAAGGCCCGCCAGGGTCGCGGGGCCCGGCCGAGTGGGACGTTGGTCCCTTCGGTGGATCGGGCGTCGCGGTGGGTCCAAACGGGCCCAACGCCTCTGCCGGAGTCGCCCCCGGGCGCGCACCATGGGGGTACCGCCACCGCCAGGGAGGTGACCGAAGTGACCAACGAACACGCAGCCGGTGCCCCCGCCCCGCAGACCGCGCGCGCCCGGCGCTTCGCCGACCGCCTCGCCGACCTCGGGCTGACCGAGGCGCAGGCCGCGACCCGGGCCGGCATGTCGATCGCCTACCTGCGCCGGGTGCTGGAACTCGACAGCGACTTCGACCCGCCGGCGCTGCTGCGCCTCGCGGCGGTCCTCGGCCTGGACTACCAGGAACTGGTCTCCGGCCGCCCCGCCGAACGCGTCCACGGCGCGAGCGCCGCACCCCGCTCCGACAGCCTCCCGATGGTCGGACCTCCCGTCCTCGGCGAACTCGGCACCGCCGACTGCTGGGACCGCCTCGGCGCGAGCGGCCTCGGCCGCCTCGCCCGCACCGGCCCCGACGGCCCGGTGGTACGACCGGTCAGCTACCTGGTGCACGACCGCACCGTGCTCTACCGCACCAACCCGGACGGGGTGCTCGCCCCCGCCGCGGGCGGCGAGGCCGCGTTCGAGGTGGACCACGCCGACCCCGACCTGCGCCAGGGCTGGAGCGTCCTGATGGTCGGCCCCCTCGCCTACGTCACCGAACCCGCGCTGCTCGCCGAACTCCCCCAGCCCTCGGCCCACGGCCGCTGGGTCCGCCTGACCCCCGCGACCGTCACCGGACGGACGATCAGCACTGCGTCGGCCACCTGACGGAGTCGCCTGCGGTGAAAGCGAGTTGGCCAGGCTCAGGCCCATGGATCTCCGCGAGTGCCTGCGCGCCTGGACCGATCGGGACGGCGCCGCCTTCGAGCTCGGGACCTTTGCCGAGCCCGTGACGTTCACGCACGTCAAGTGGGTCTTCTGGACCGACAACCCGTTGGGGAACGCGCTGCACGAGGTGCTTCTCCAACTGGTTGCCGCAGGTGTGTGGGAGCGGCGGGACGAAGCCGACGACGAGCAGTTTCACCCGTCGGACGCGGGCTCTGCGGCTCGCGGTCCGACGAGCGCCGTGGCGGCCGTCAGGGCGGCGGCCGCGGCGAGGGTGGCCGGGACGGAGTGGGTGGCGAGCGGGCCGGCCAGGGCGGCGCCCAGGGCGAAAGCGGTGATCTTGAGGCTGGCGCCGGTGGTGAAGATCTGCCCCCGCAGGTGGGCCGGTGCCTCGCGGTGCCGGACGGCGAACAGGCCGGTCAGCAATGGTCCGTCGCCGAGGCCCGCCAGGGCGGCCGCCGCGAGCAGCACCCACGGCCGGCCGTTGGCGCCGGTCGCGGCCAGGGCCAGCGCGACGGCCTGCAGCAGCGCACCGAGGCGGACCGCCGCGTCCGGTGCGAGCAGGTGAGGACGCCGGGCGAGCGCCGCGTTCGCCAGCAGGGCGGCCACCGCCGTGCACGTCAGCAGCAGCGGGCCACGGCTCGCGCCGCCCAGTGCGCGTTCGCCGAGCAGTGGGAGGCAGGCCGCCAGTATGCCCTGGGCCGCACAGACGCCGACCGAGACGAACGTCGCCCGGGCCAGCGCCGGGCGGGACGTCAACAACCGTAGGCCGGCGGCGAGTTCGGAGCGGATGGAGCCGTAGTCGCGGGCTGGGCGGGTGCCGTCCGGGTCCTGGTCGGAGCGGGGATCGTCGTGGTGCGAGGCGGCGTGCCGGTCCGGGCGGGCGCGGTGACGGTCGGGCTGGGAGTCCTGGCCAGGGCAGGCGTCGACGGGGCGTGGGCGGGCGTCGTCGCCGTCCGGCAGAGGTTCGTCGTGGTTCGATCTGGTGCCTCGTTGGGGGCGGGTGCGGTCGTGGCTCGGTCGGGTGTCGTCCCGGCTGGAGTGGGCTTCGTTGTGGTCAGGCGGAGGTTCGTCGTGGTTCGACCCGGTGCCACGTTCTGGGCGGATGCGGTCGTGGCTCGGTCGGGCTCGGCCACGGTCGGAGTGGGCTTCGTCGCGGTCAGGCAGAGGTTCGTCGTGGCTCGATCTGGTGCCTCGTTCGGGGCGGGTGCGGTTGTGGCTCGGTTGGGCGTCGTCCCGGCTGGAGTGGGCTTCGTTGCGGTCAGGCAGAGGTTCGTCGTGGTTCGACCTGGTGTCTCGTTGGGGGCGGGTGCGGTCGCTGCGCGGTCGGGCTCGGCCCCGGTCGGAGTGGGCTTCGTCGCGGTTCGGTCCGATGCCCCGGCTGGGGCGGGCGTCCTGGTCGGGTGCGACGTTCCGGCCTGGGCGGGACCTGCCGGAGGCGGTGTCGCGGGCGGGCAGGGTCCAGGCCGCCGGCAGGGCGGCGGCGATCAGGGCTGCCGCGAGGAGGACCGCCGCGTCCGCCCCGAGGGTGGCCGCGACCGTGCCGGCCAGGGCCGGGCCCGCCAGGGCTGCCGTGTCGTACGTCATGGCGTCGAGGGCGTTCGCCCGGGGGAGGCGGTCGGGCGGCGCCACCCGGGGGAGTTGGGCCGTCCAGCCGCCGGAGAGGGCGGGGCCGAGCAGGCCGGTCGCGGCGGCCAGGGCCAGGACCGCGGGCAGCGGGAGCCGGCCCAGGGCTGCGAGGACGGCGAGGAGGCCTGCCGCGTACAGCGCGAGGGCCCGGGCGAGCAGGCGGCCGGGGTGGCGGGCGCGGTCGAGGTGGACGCCGAGCAGGGGGCCGCCGAGCGCCGATGCGGCGGTCAGCGCCGCCAGCAGGGCCGAGGCCTCGCCGGTGGAACCCGCTGCGGCGAAACCCGCCAGCAGCAGGGCGGGCCCCGACATCTCGTCGCCCGTTCGGGCCATCGCGGCCCCCGTCAGACACCGTCCGAGGAAAGAACACCTGATCACCTGCCGGACGCTACGTCGGTAACGGAAAACTCGACAAGATGCGTTACATTGCCGACGTGCCGACCACACCCGCCGCCACCGACCCGCCGCTGCGACCGTCCGTCCTCACCTCGGCCCGGCGCGCCGCCGCCGTGATCAACGCCTTCGCCGGAGAGCCGGCCCCCGCCGACCTCGCCGCGATCCTGCGCGCCCACGGCGAACCCGACCCCGTCGATCTCACCGCCGGCGACGTGGACGCCCTGCGCACCGCCGCCGCCCTCCTGCGGGAGGTGTTCGTCGCGCCCGACACCGACGGCGCGGCCGCCGTCCTCAACCGCCTGCTGCGCGAACGCACCGGCCCGCTGCGGCTCACCACCCACGGCGGCGCCACCGGCTGGCACCCCCACCTCGACCACGACGACGACGCCCCGTGGGACGACTGGCTGATCGCCTCGTCCTGCCTGGCCCTCGCCGTCCTGGTGTGGGAACGCGGCCGTCCGCCCGGCGGGAGCTGCGCCGCGTCCCGCTGCGGGAACGTGTACCTCGCCCAGGGCAGCGGCATCGAGCGCCGCTACTGCTCCCGCCGCTGCGCCACCCGCGAACGCGTCGCCGCCCACCGCCGCGCCCGGACCGCCGGGCCCCGCGCTGGCCGGGACGGCGATGATCGGCTGAACTGACCGGGGCGGAGCGAGGAGGCGGTGGTGGCGGTGCGGTGTCTGGTGACGGGGGCGACGGGGTATCTCGGGGGGCGGCTGGTGCCCGAGCTGTTGGCGGCCGGGCACGAGGTGCGGTGTCTGGTGCGGGAGCCGGCGCGGCTGCGGGACCATCCGTGGCGGGGGGCGGTGGAGGTCGTCGCGGGGGACGTCACCCGGGGCGAGACGCTCGACGGGCCGTTCGACGGGGTGGACGTCGCGTACTACCTGGTGCACTCGCTCGGCACGGGGCCGGACTTCGAGGCGGTGGACCGGGAAGCGGCCCGCGCGTTCGGGCGGGCCGCCGCGCGGGCGGGGGTCCGGCGGATCGTCTACCTGGGCGGGCTGGTGCCCCGTGACGTGCCGGAGGGGCAGCTGTCGCCGCACCTGCGGTCCCGGGTCGCCACCGGACGGGCGCTGCGCGAGGGCGGGGTGGCCGTCACCGAGTTGCGGGCGGCGGTGGTGATCGGCTCCGGGTCGGCCTCGTTCGAGATGCTGCGGCACCTCACCGAGCGGCTGCCGGTGATGGTCACGCCGCGCTGGGTGGACACCCGGATCCAGCCGATCGCGGTGCGTGACGTGCTGCGGTACCTGGTCGGCGCGGCCGGCCTGCCGGCCGGCCCGGACACCGGCCGGGTGTTCGACATCGGCGGGCCGGAAGTGCTGACGTACCGGGCGATGATGCAGCGCTACGCTCGCGCGGCGGGTCTGCGGCGCCGGCTGATCCTCGCGGTGCCGGTGCTCAGCCCGGGCCTGTCCTCGCAGTGGGTCGGCCTGGTGACGCCCGTCCCCGGCGGGCTGGCCCGGCCGCTGGTGGAGTCGCTGCGGTACGAGGTGGTGTGCGCCGAGCACGACCTGGCCCGGTGGATCCCCGACCCGCCCGGCGGCGCGATCGGCTTCGACCGGGCCGTCGCCCTCGCGCTGCGCCGGATCCGCGACGACGAGGTCGCCACCCGCTGGTCCTCTGCCGCGCTGCCGGGCGCGCCCAGCGACCCGCTGCCCACCGACCCCGACTGGGCCGGCGGGAGCCTGTACCAGGACGTCCGGGAGCGGCACGTGGACGCCGACCCGCAGGCGCTCTGGCAGGTGGTGGAGGGCATCGGCGGCGAGCACGGCTGGTACTCGTTCCCGCTCGCCTGGTGGGTGCGCGGCGCGCTCGACCGGCTGGCCGGCGGCGTCGGGCTGCGGCGCGGCCGGCGCTCGCCGGGGCGGCTGCGGGTCGGCGACTCGCTGGACTTCTGGCGGGTCGAGGAGATCGAACCCGGCCGGCTGCTGCGGCTGCGCGCCGAGATGCGGCTGCCCGGCCTGGCCTGGCTGGAGCTCACCGTCACCCCCGAGGGCGCCGGCGCGCACTACCGCCAGCGCGCCCTGTTCCACCCGCACGGCCTGGCCGGCCAGGCCTACTGGTGGTCGGTCGCGCCGTTCCACGCGGTCGTCTTCGGCGGGATGGCCCGCAACATCGCCGCCCGGGCGGAGCGCCGTTGACCGCAGGCGGGCGCCGGTGAACGGGCTCCGGAGCGGGCCGGTGGGGCCGGTCGGCGCGACGCGTACGGGGGGTTGGTTGCGGAGATGCCCCCGAGTCGAGATATCTTGACGTCAAGACGTTGCAGACGTGGAAGCTGGAGCTACGGTGACTGACTCGACCATCATCTACACCCACACGGACGAGGCCCCCGCCCTCGCCACGTACTCCTTCCTGCCGGTTGTCCAGGCCTACGCCGCCACCGCAGGTGTGAGCGTGGAGACCCGTGACATTTCGCTGGCCGGTCGGATCATCGCCGTCTTCCCGGAGTACCTCCAGGAGGACCAGCGCATCGCGGACGCCCTCGCCGAGCTGGGCGAGCTGGCCAAGACCCCCGGCGCGAACATCATCAAGCTGCCGAACATCTCGGCCTCCGTCCCGCAGCTGAAGGCCGCCGTCGCGGAGCTGCAGGCCCAGGGCTACGCGCTGCCGGAGTACCCGGACGAGCCGAAGACCGACGAGGAGCGCGACGTCCGCGCCCGCTACGACAAGGTCAAGGGCTCCGCCGTCAACCCGGTGCTGCGCGAGGGCAACTCCGACCGCCGCGCCCCGCTGTCGGTGAAGAACTACGCCAAGACCCACCCGCACCGCATGGGCGCCTGGTCGGCCGACTCGAAGACCAATGTCGCCACCATGGGCGTCAACGACTTCGCCTCCACCGAGAAGTCCGCCGTGATCGGCGCCGACGGCGCGCTGCGCATCGAGCTGGTCGCCGAGGACGGCGCCGTCACCGTGCTGCGCGAGAAGGTCCCGGTGCTGGCCGGCGAGGTCGTCGACGCGTCCGTGATGCGCGCCGCCGCGCTGAACGAGTTCCTGGCCGCGCAGGTCGCCCGCGCCAAGGCCGAGGGCGTGCTGTTCTCGGTGCACCTCAAGGCCACCATGATGAAGGTCTCCGACCCGATCCTGTTCGGCCACGTGGTCCGCGCCTTCTTCCCGAAGACCTTCGCCGCGTTCGGCGCCGACCTGGCCGCCGCCGGTCTGAACCCGAACAACGGCCTCGGCGGCATCCTGGCCGGCCTGGACAAGCTCGCCAACGGCGCCGAGATCAAGGCCTCCTTCGACGCCGAGATCGCCGACGGCCCGGCCCTCGCCATGGTCGACTCCGACAAGGGCATCACCAACCTGCACGTCCCCAGCGACGTCATCGTGGACGCCTCGATGCCGGCCATGATCCGCACCTCCGGCCACATGTGGGGCCCGGACGGCCAGGAGGCCGACACCCTCGCCGTTCTGCCGGACAGCTCCTACGCGGGCGTCTACCAGGCCGTCATCGACGACTGCCGCGCCCACGGCGCGCTGAACCCGGCCACCATCGGCTCGGTCCCGAACGTCGGCCTGATGGCCCAGGCCGCCGAGGAGTACGGCAGCCACGACAAGACCTTCGAGATCGGCGCCGCCGGCACCGTCCGCCTGGTCGACGCCAACGGCGAGACCGTGCTGGAGCAGGCCGTCCAGCCGGGCGACATCTTCCGCGCCTGCCAGACCAAGGACCTGCCGATCCAGGACTGGGTCAAGCTGGCCGTCACCCGCGCCCGCGCCACCGGCGACCCGGCCGTGTTCTGGCTGGACTCGAACCGCGCCCACGACGCCGTGCTGATCGAGAAGGTCAACAAGTACCTCCCCGAGCACGACACCGAGGGCCTGACCATCCAGATCCTCTCCCCGGTCGAGGCCACCAAGCTCTCCCTGGAGCGCATCCGCCGCGGCGAGAACACCATCTCGGTCACCGGCAACGTGCTGCGCGACTACCTGACCGACCTGTTCCCGATCCTGGAGCTGGGCACCAGCGCCAAGATGCTGTCGGTCGTCCCGCTGATGGCGGGCGGCGGCCTGTTCGAGACCGGCGCCGGCGGCTCCGCCCCGAAGCACGTGCAGCAGCTGGTCAAGGAGAACTACCTGCGCTGGGACTCGCTCGGCGAGTTCTTCGCGCTGGCCGCCTCCTTCGAGCACCTGGCCACCACCACCGGCAACGCCAGCGCCAAGGTCCTCGCCGACACCCTGGACCGCGCCACCGGCACCTTCCTCAACGAGGACAAGTCGCCGTCGCGCCGCCTGGGCGGCATCGACAACCGCGGCAGCCACTTCTACCTGTCCCTGTACTGGGCCCAGGAGCTGGCCGCCCAGACCGAGGACGCCGCGCTCGCCGCCGCGTTCGCGCCGCTCGCGCGGGCCCTCGCCGAGCAGGAGCAGGCCATCGTCGAGGAGCTGATCGCCGTCCAGGGTCAGCCCGCCGAGCTCGGTGGCTACTACCAGCCGGACCCGGCCAAGGCCGCCGCCGTGATGCGCCCGTCGAAGACCTTCAACGACGCGCTCGCCACGCTGGCCTGACGCCCCGTCAGATTCTGACACCGGCGCGCCGCCGTCGGCCCCTTCGCGGGGTCGGCGGCGGCGCGCCGCGTCGGTGCGCCCGTCCGGTCGCGTAGGGTGCGGGCATGGCGACCCCGAAGTTCATCCTCGACCTGCGCGAGCACATCGGACACGCTCCGCTGTGGCTGTCCGGCGTCACCGCGGTGATCGTGGAAGAGGGCAGGATCCTGCTCAACCGCCGCTCCGACAGCGGGCGTTGGGCGCTGCTGCACGGCATCGTGGAACCCGGCGAGCAGCCCGCCGGCGCGGTGGTGCGGGAAGTCCTGGAGGAGACCGGCGTCACCGTCCGCCCCGAGCGGATCACCAGCGTGCACACCCTCCCCGCCTCGGTCTGCGCCAACGGCGACCAGGTCCAGTTCCTCAACGTCGCCTTCCGCTGCCGCTTCCTCGCCGGCACCGCCCACGTCAACGACGACGAATCCCTCGCCGTGGACTGGTTCCCGCTGGACGCCCTGCCGCCGCTCTCCGCGAACGACGCCTTCCTACTGGAGAAGGCCCTCGCCGACAGCCCCGCCCCGTGGTTCTCCCCGGGCTGAGCCGGACACGGAACTCCCCGGCCGTGCAGCGCCGTTGACGAGACGGGGAGGCCGACGATGGGCGACTGGTACCGGGGCGACTGCCACGTGCACTCGGTGCACTCGGACGGGGAGCTCACCCCCGCCGAACTCGCCGCGGCGGCCCGCGCCGCCGGGCTGGACTTCCTGGCCGTCACCGAGCACAACCGCGCTGCGCGGGCCGGGACTTGGGACCGGCTCGGCGGCGAGGACCTGCTGATCCTGCTCGGTCAGGAAGTCACCACCCGCACCGGCCACTGGCTGGCGCTCGGCCTGCGTCCGGGCCAACTCGTCGACTGGCGGCACCGGGTGGGCGAGCCGACCTTCCGCCGGGCCCTGCGCGAAGTGCGGGCCGCGGGCGGCCTGAGCGTCGCCGCGCACCCCCACGCGCCGTACCCCGGCGGGGACTTGATGTTCCCGCTGGAGGCGTTCGACGCGGTCGAGGTGTGGAACGGCGCATGGGCCTCCGACCGGCCGTGGAACGCCGACAACGCCGCCGCGCACGCCGAATGGGGCCGCCGCCTGGCCGCCGGAGTGCGCGCCGGCCACTGGCAGCCTGCCCTGGGCAACAGCGACACCCATCTGGTCGGCCGGCTCGGCACCCCGCAGACCGTGGTGTTCGCCGAGGGGCTCAGCGCCCCGGCGATCCTCGCGGCAATGCGCGCGGGGCGCAGTTGGATCGCCGAATCCGCCGCCGTGCACCTGGAGTTCACCGCCGAGGCGGACGGCCGCGAGGCCGGTGTCGGCGAGCACCTGGCCACCGGGGGCCGTCCCGTCGAGCTGCGCCTGGCGCTGGCCGGCGTCCCCGACCCGCAGGTGCGCGTCCACACCGAGCGCGGGAAGGCCCCGTGGGAGGCGGGCGGGCGCATTTCGGCCGCCGAGACCTGCTTCGTCCGGGTGGAGGTCCGGCACCCGGACGGGCGGATGGCGGCGCTGACCAACCCGATCCTGCTGTCCTGACGGGGGAGAGCACCTCGTCGTCCCGGGGCGGTCGATCAGTCGGCGGTCGGCGACTCCCACGGCCACCGGTCGAGGCCGCCGGCCTCCAGCAGCGGCACCAGGCGGAAGGCGGCGTCGGAGAGGCCGCCGAAGAGGTGGCGGTGCGGCCCGGTAGGGGCGTGGCCGAGTCGGTAGCCGCCCAGGTTCCATGTGTAGACCGGGACTTCGGGTGGCACGGGGGCGAACGGGTCGGCCGCGCCGGAGTAGTGCGGCTGCTCGTCGGTGATCACCACCACCCGGTCGTGGCCCTGGTAGCGCCGGGCCACCGCGCCCGCCGTGTCGGTGCCGCCCAGGTCGTGGAAGCGGTCCACGGTGCGCAGCAGCGAGCCGTCCGGCGCCGGCGGCACGTTGCGGCTGCCGGTGCCGAACTCGATCAGGTCGGCCTGTTCGGCGCGCAGCGCGAGCGCGCTGCCGAACACCGCCGCCGCGTCGGCCCTGGTGAGCGAGGTGCGGCTTTCGGGGGCGAAGAACATCGACCCGGAGCGGTCCACCAGGACCAGCGTCCGGCCGGGCAGCGCCGGGACGTTGGCCAGCGAGTGGCCGAGCGCGGCCTCCAGCGCGTCCGCCCAGTGCGCGGAGCGGGCCGCGCGGTGGGCGGCCAGGAAGCGGAACGGGAACTGGCGGGAGCGGGCCACCCCGGCCGGGTCGGAGATCCGTGCGGCGACCTCGGCCACGGCCCGGTCGTCGATGCCGGCCTCGTCGAAGTTGCGCAGGTTGCGCACCAGGGCCATCGGGCCCATGGACGGGATGACCGCCTCCCACGCCGCCGCGTCCATCGGCCCCTGCAGCCAGCCCGCCAGCGCCTCCCAGGTCATTCCGGCGGCAGCGAGCATCCCGGCGGCGTCCGGGCCGTCCAGCAGGGCGCCGCGTTCCGCGACCGGCACGGCGAGCAGGCGGTGATGGGCCGTCAGCATCGGCTCGGAGGCGGGCGGGAGGGCGCGCCGCGGGCGGTGGCGGCGGTCCAGGGCGTAGCGGAACAGCTCGCCCTGCCAGGGCCGGTCGGCGGCTGGGGAGGGGTGGGTGAGCTCCAGCACGTCGCCGAAGCGGAACGCGTGCGAGGGGGTGTCGTACTTGAGCAGGGCCCGGCCGGTGTACAGGCGGCGCACCGCGTCGCCGAGCCCGCGGCGGACCGGCTGGGGCAGCCGGCGGCCGTACCGGGCCGTCCAGAGAGCGAGGAACTCGCCCGGCTCGTCCGGGCGTTGGAGCACCGCGTCGACGGCCTGCCGGGAGTGGCCGGGGGCCTTCGCCTCCGCTCTGGCCCGGGCGAACTCGACCGCGCCGGCCACCGCGGCGGACCGGATGTGGGCCTCGGTGCGCAGCCAGCGCAGCAGGCCCAGTGTCCACTCCGGATCCTCCAGGGCGAAGCGGCGCACCAGCGACGTGAAGCGGGCCTCACGGCTGTCGGCGCTCTCGTAGAAGGTCTGCTGGCCGGAGAAGTGCGTCACGGCGAGCACGAACAGCTCCGACCGGGGCTCACGTTCCCATCCGGGCCCGCCCTGGTGGTTGACCAGCGGGAGGCCGAGCTGCGGCACCGGCGACCGGACCGGCGCCGGTGCGGCCCGCGGGGCGACCGGCCACTGCCCGTGCATCACCAGCGCCCCGCTGGCCCCGCCTGCGAACAACTCCGGTGTCTCGGTGCGGATTTCCGCCCTGGTCTCGGCCTTGCTGCGCTGACGGTTGAAACGGGCCATGCAGAAGTCCCCCAGGCGGGTCGGTCGAATGAGTGGCGGCCGGAAAACACGGCAGGCCGAGGAAACGCCCCCCGTGATCGAAGCGGGTGCCGGTGCGTCATAGTCAGGAAGTAACCGGAAGACCCAGCGCATCGGGAGGCGTCCGGGAGACACCGTAGGCGGCGCTCGTGGCACTGTCATCCGAATTAATCGCGCAGCCGATTCGCGGTCGGCCCCCGGGGCGCGGCGCCCGCCGGGCGGGCGCGCCCCGCCGGGCGGCAGCGGTGGGCAGGGTCGGCAGTGGTCGGCGGGGGCGGCTTCGGCCGGGTGTGCGCGGCCCGGTGACGGTGCGCGTCGTGTCGCCTACTGTACGGGGCATGAGTCCTGCGGGGAGGGCGGTCGGGGACCGCGGCACGGCGGTGGTGATCGGCGGTGGACCGGCGGGGTGCCTGGCCGCGTGGGCGCTGCGCGGTGTCGCACGTCGGGTGGTGGTGCTGGAGAGCGACCGCTACCCGGACGGCGTGGACTTCCGGGTCGGCGTGCCGCAGGCCCGGCACGGGACCCTGCTGCTGGAGGCCGGGCACCGCACCATCGACGAGCTGATGCCGGGCGCCCGGGCCGAACTGCTCGCCGCCGGAGCCCAGCTGGTGCCCGTCCCCGGCGGGTTGCGGTGGCTCACCTCGGCGGGCCGACTCGCCTCCCACGACAGCGAGTTGGCGATGCTCAGCTGCAGCCGTCCGCTGCTCGACCGGGTGGTGCTGGACCGGGTCCGCAGCGAGCCGACGATCGAGATCCTGGAGGGCACCGAGGCGGTCGGCCTGCTCGGCGGCCGACGGGCCGTCACCGGCGTGCAGCTGCGCGAGCGCGGCCCGGACGGCGCGCCCGTCACCGAACTCTCCGCCGAGCTGGTGATCGACGCGTCCGGTCGCGGCACCCGCTCCGGGCGCTGGCTGATCGGGCTCGGCTTTCCCCCCACCCCCGCCGAGCGGATCGACGCGGGCGTCTCCTACGCCAGCCGCTTCTACCACCGCCCGCCCGGCCGCGAGGACCAGCCCGCCCTGTACGTGCAGTGCCGGGCCCCCGAACACGGCCGGTTCGGCGTGCTGCTGCCCGTCGAGGGCAACCGCTGGCTGGTCGGCGTCGGCGGCATGCGCGGGTTCGAACCGTCCATCCAGCCCGAGGAGTTCGAGAAGCAGCTCGGCGAACTCCGCGACCCCGCCATCGCCGAGGCCGTCGCCGACGCCCGACCCGTCGGCCCCGCCCGCGGGTTCGTCGCCGGTCCCAGCGTCCGACGGCACCACGAACGCACCGACCCGGCCGGCTTCCTCGCCCTCGGCGACGCCGCCTGCACCTTCAACCCGGTCTACGGGCAGGGCATCACCGTCGCCGCGCTGGGCGCCCGCGCCCTGCGCGAAGCCGCCCGCCGGCACGGCGGACTCGGGCCCGCCACCGTCCGCGAGGCCCGCCGGGCGATCGCCGCCACCACCAGGAACTCCTGGCTGATGGCCGGCAGCGAGGACGTCCGCTTCGCCGGCACCACCGGCGGCCCGCGCGGCCCCGTCGCCCGGCTCCAGCACCGCTTCCTCGACCGCGTCCTCGCCCGCGCCACCACCGACGCCGCCGTGTCCGCCGCGTTCCACCGCGTCACCGCGATGGTGGAACCGCCGAGCACGCTGTTCCGTCCCTCCGTGCTGGGACCTGTCCTGTTCGGCCGCTGACCTTTCCTCAAGAGATTTCCCGCAGGCCGAGGTTCGGACCGGCACCCCGGTTCCGGCTCCGCACACCCGTGTGGCAGCCTGTGCGTCGAAACTGTGAAAGATGTATAAGGGTGGGGCGGCGGCCATGAGTGAGATCTACTTCAGCAACAACTACCGCGACCTGAGCGAGCAGCACGGCACCGGCGCGGGATTCCAGTTCGAGTTCTCCTGCTCGCGCTGCTACGACACCTGGCGCTCGCCGTTCGAGCCGTTCCGCACCGGGCAGGCCGCGAGCTGGATCAACAAGGGCGTCAGCGCCGCGTGGAGCCTGCTCGGCGGCAGCGCCTCCAGCGGCCTCACCAACGCCGCCGACGGCCTGGCCGGCGCCAGCTGGGGCAGCGGCCGCGACACCGCCTTCCAGCGTGCCATCGGCGAAGCCCAGCAGCACTTCAACCGCTGCGCCCGCTGCACCCAGTACGTCTGCGGGCGCTGCTGGAACGCCGCCCAGGGCCTGTGCCTGGGCTGCGCCCCCGACACCGCCGCCGAAGCCGTCGCCGCCCAGCAGCGCGGCCTCAACGACGCCGTCACCCAGAACGCCTACGAGCACGGCCAGTCCCAGGCCCAGCACTTCGACGTCACCGCCCCGCGCCAACTCGTCTGCCCCCAGTGCAGCGCCGACACCCACGGCACCCCGTTCTGCCCCTCCTGCGGCTTCCGCCTCGCCCAGCCCCCGCAGTGCACCTCCTGCCACGCGGACGTCCCCGCCGGCTCGGCGTTCTGCCCCGGCTGCGGCACCAGGCGCTGACGCTGACGCTGAGGCCTGCGAGCGGCGCCGGGCGGTGCGCGGGGCGAGCGCACCGTCCGGTTTTGCGTGCGCAGGCGGGTGTCTGCTGAAGTATGGGCACCAGTCGACGGATGTGGGGGAGCTCGTCGTGCAGCGGACCGTGATCGTGGTGACCGGGGGCGCGGTGGCCCTGTTCGCCGGAGTGCTGTCGTTCCTGACCTGGGACCAGGCCAACAAGGTGTCCGGCGTGGTCTCCGGCCTGGTCGCGATCGCGGCCCTCGGCGCGGCCGTCGCCGCGCTGGTCCCCGCCCGCGGGTCACGGCCCGGCGCGATCGAGGTCGCCAACACCGGTGCGGCAATCGCCACGGGCAGCGGAAGCATCGCCAACACCGGTCACCAGGGCGACGGCTCCGCCCCGGCGGCGGGGCAGGTCCGCGTGACGGGCACCGGGGAGGCCCGGGCCGAGGACGGCGGCGTGGCCAACTCCGGCCACCGGCAGGGCTGATCGGTCGCGCCGTGAGCGGGGCGACGGTACGCGGGAGCGGCACGGCGAGCGCCCGGACGGGCGGCTACGCCAACAGCGGCGTCCACCTCGGCGACGTTCACCTCGGCGCCGGCCGGTCGATCGCCGTCTCCGGCTACCTGCACCAGGTGCGGGCCCTCGCCGCGGGCGCATTCGTCGGCCGGGAACAGGAGTTGGCGCAGCTGCGCAGGTTCTGTGCGGAGCCCGGACCCGGTGGGTACTGGCGGTGGCTCGCGCCCGCCTGGGCGGGGAAGTCGGCGCTGCTGGCCGAGTTCGTGCTGCACCCGCCGGACGCGGTCGACGTGGCGGCGTTCTTCATCACCTCCCGGCTGGCCGGCCAGGCCGACGTCGCCGCCTTCTGCGAGGTGGTGCAGCGTCAGCTGTACGCCCTGCTGGGGGAGGAGGAACCCCTCAGCACGCCGCACAGCCGGGACGAGCAGTTCCGCCTCGCGCTGGACCGCGCCGCCGAACACTGCGCCCGGCGCGGCCGCCGCCTGGCCCTGGTGATCGACGGCCTGGACGAGGACCGCGGCGTCCGTCCCGGCCCCGACTGCCACAGCATCGCCGCCCTCCTCCCGCACACCCCGCCGCACGGCCTGTGCCTCGTCCTGGCGGGCCGCCCGCACCCGCCCGTGCCCGGCGACGTGCCGTCCGGGCATCCGTTGCGGACGACGGACATCGACCATCCGCTGGAGCTGTCGGAGGCTGCACAGGCGATCCGCTGGGAGGCGGAGGAGGACCTGCTGCGCCTCCGGGAAGCGGGCGGCCTGGGCTGGGAGCTGGTCGGGCTCACCGTCGCCGCCGGTGGTGGTCTGAGTGCGCACGACCTGGCCGAACTGGTGGACCGGCCACGGCGGTTGGTGGAGCGCGAGCTGTCGGCCGTGCACGGCCGCAGCTTCCAGTGGCGGGCCGGCCAGTGGGACGCCGCCGGCCCCGGGGTCTACCTGTTGGCGCACGAGGAGATCCGGCGCAGCGCCGAGGAGTTGCTGGACCGCCGGGAGCTCGCCGAGCACCGGACGCGGCTCCACCGGTGGGCGGAGAGCCACCGTGCGGCGGGTTGGCCGGCCGGAACGCCCGAGTACCTGCTGCGCGGCTACGGCCGCCTGCTGGGCGAACTCGGCGAGGACAAACGGCTGGTGGAGCTGGTCGCCGACCGGGCGCGCCAGCACCGGCTCTGGGAGGTCACCGGCTCCGACTTCGACGCGCTCGGCGAACTCGGCTCGACCGCAGGCCAGCTGGTGGCCCGAGCCGGCCGAAGCGGCGAGGTGTCGGTGGAGCGGGCGCTGCGGCTCGCGGTGTCCCGGGACGGGCTGCACGACCTCACCTCCCGGATGCCGACCGAACTCGTCGCCTGCTGGGCGACGTTGGGCCACCCGGACCGGGCGATCAACCTGGCGCTGTCGCACCGGGACCCGTACGACCGGATCGTCTCGCTGACCGAGGTCGCCCGGGTGCTGGCGAAGGACGGCGAGCTGTCGCGGGCGAAGGCGATCGCGGACGGGCTGGACGCCGCGATCGACCGCGACAAGTGCCGGGAGGGGGTGGTGCGCGGGCTCGTCGACGCGCGGCGGTTCGGGGAGGCGTGGCAGCTGGGTCGGAGCCTGGCCGATGCCGGGCGCCGGGCGGGTGCGCTGACCGCGCTGCTCGGCGCGATGGCGGCCGACCGCGTCGCGGCGGAGCACCCGGAGTTCGCCGGGGCCGTCGCGCACGACGCGTTGCTGGCCGCCGCCGGACTCGAGAGCGGTCTGCGGCAGCTGGAGCTGCTGGCCGCACAGGCCGCCGCGCGGGATCTGCTCGGCGACCGGGGACGGGCGGAGGAACTGCTGCTCCTGGCGGAGGACATCGCCGACGCCGAGTCGGACGACAGTGTGCGGGCGGTGTGGTTCGCGGAGATCGTCGGACGGGCGGCGGGCGGCGGCGGAGTTCGGGAGCCGCTGCGAAGGTGCCGGCAGGCGGCGGTGAGGGCGGTCGGGCGGCTGGACCCCGCCGAACTGGAGTGGTCGCTGCCGGACATCGTCGAAGACCTGGCCCGGGGCGGTTTCCACCAGGACGCGCGGGCGCTGGTGGAGCGATCGGAGCTTGCGGGGGAGGACCGGGCGTACGCGCTCGCGCGGATCGCGGCGGGGCGGGCCCGGGCCGGTGACGTCGACGGGGCGGTGGCGGCGCTCGACGGGATCACGGAGCCCGAGAACAGGTGGACGGTCCGGTACGCGGTCGCACGGAGACTGCTGAGGGACGGCCGGGCCGAGGAGGCCGCCGCTGTCGTGCTGGAGCACGACACCGTCCTGGCGGCGCAGTCGGCCGCCGATCATGCGGGGGCCCTGCTGCGGGTCCGGACGGCCGACGTGCTGTGGCAGGCCGGTCGCGGTCGGGAGGCGTCGGAGGTGCTGAGCGCCGCGGCGGCCATCGCGCGGCGCGGTGCGGTGGCCGTCTCGAACAGCCGGACCCTCGGAGAGGCGGCGGCGACGCTGGGCCGACTGGGCCACCGCGACAGCGCGATCCGGCTGGTCCGCCATCTCCAGCGTCAGGAGGGCTATCTGGCCGACCACTTCGGCGGAACGCTCGACCGGCTCGGGGTGGCACTGGGCCTGCACGCGGCCGGGCTCGGGGACGAGGCCAGAAGCCTCCTGCTGGCCGAGGCGGAGCGCGGTCGGCGGATGGAACACCCGGCGGAGCGCGGCGATTCGCTGGCGCAGGTGGCGCGAACGTTCGGCGCGATCGGCGACCGCGACTCGGCGGGGCGGATCGCGGACGAACTGCTGGCGGGGGTGGCGGCGGAGCGCAGCCCGACCCGGTTGGTGTGGCTGCGGAACGCGGCGGCGCAGGCCTGCCTGGCGGCCGGGCGGTTGGAGCCGTGCCTGGAGCTGGTCAAGAGCTTCGACAACGACTGGGACGCGGCCGTGCTGCTCCACCTGGTGGTGGAGTCGCTGGTGGACCAGGGCGAACTGGACTCCGCCGAGGCGTTGGTGGCCGACGTGCACTACGAGGTGGAGTGGAACAACAGCGTCGCCGCGATGGTCCGGGGCGCCGCCGCCGCAGGGGACGTCGCCCGCGCGGAACGGTGGCGGACCGAACTGGAGGCGTCGCCGCTGGAGGAGCGCACCGCCCCGCACCTGGCGGCCTGCCTGGCCGACGACGACCAGTGGCCGGCCGCCAGGGAGCTCGCCGACGGGCTCAAGGACCCCGCCTCCCGGGGCCGGGCGCTCGCGATGCTCGGGGCCCGGCGCGGGCCGGGCCCCGCGGGCCGGCTGCTGCTGGCCGAGGCGCTGGCGCTGACCCCGTGGGACGAGGTGGTCGAGGAGTTCGCCCGGGTCGCCCCCGAGCTCGTCCCGCTGCTGGTGGACCTGGTGCTGGACGCCGAGGAGCCGGCGCCGCCGGCGGCCGACTGACCGTCAGGTCCCGATGCTGGGCAGCAGCAGGATGCGGTCCGGGTCGTACGGGCACCACACCGGCTCCGCGCCGATGAGGCGCAGGCGGCACCAGGGGGTGCCGTCGGGGGCCTGCCACCAGGCGTTGATGCGCCCGAGCGTCCAGGTGCCGGTTGCGGTGTCGTCGAGGCGGACCTCGACGGGCTGGTAGGCGGGGCGGACTTCGGGTTCCGGCGGGGACCAGGTGGGGTCGGTCTGCAGCTGCGGAGGGAGCACTGCGGCCTCCTTCGAGTCCGATCGGTGGAGATCACTCTACAGAGGTGTAGATAGTGGTGGCGGGGAATCCCCGAGCATGGCGCAACGTCGCCGTGCGGGCAGCGGGTTCGCGCCACCGGGCTCTTTCGGGTACGACCGTTGGTCATAAACTCGGCGGATGACTGCTGAGGACGACTCGTACACGGTGCTGGGCGCGCTTGCGGACCCGGTGCGCCGGCGGCTGTACCGGCAGGTGGCCGGGGCGCCGGAGGAGGTGGGGCGGGACGCGGCGGCGGAGGCGGCCGGGGTCTCCCGGTCGCTGGCGGCGTTCCACCTGGACAAGTTGGTGGAGGCCGGGCTGCTGGCGGTCTCCTACCGGCGACTGTCCGGTCGGACCGGGCCGGGTGCGGGGCGGCCGGCGAAGCTGTACCGGCGGGCGGAGGGGGAGTTCGCGGTGTCCGTCCCGCCGCGCTCGTACGACACGGCGGGCCGGCTGCTCGCCGAGACGGTGGAGCGGGCCGGGCTGGACCGGGAGTTGCAGGCGGCCGCGAAGGCCGCGGGCGCGGCGGACCCGGAGGGCGCCGGTTCGGGGGCGGACCTGGAGGAGGTGCTGCGGGCGCGCGGGTACGCGCCGTTCTGGGACGGCGAGGTGCTGCGCCTGCGGAACTGCCCGTTCCACGCGCTGGCGGAGGAGTTCCCCGGGCTGGTGTGCGGGATGAACCTGGCGCTGCTGGACGGCCTGGCGGGGGAGGAGTGGTCGCCCGCGATGGACGCGTGCGCGGGCGGGTGCTGCGTGGCGCTCTCTAAAAACAAAAATCATTGACGCTAGAACATCGGCCGGGCCATGCTTGGCCCATGACCGGTTTTCACCTCGCCCAGATCAACGTCGGCCGCCTCGTCGCCCCGCCCGGCGACCCGCGGGTCGCCGAATTCGTCGGCCAGCTCGGCGAGATGAACGCGCTCGCCGAGCGCAGCCCCGGTTTCGTCTGGCGGATGGTGGACGACCCGGACGCGGCGGCGGTGGCCGCCTTCCCCGAGGTGGCCGACGCGCGGTTCCAGATCAACTGCTCGGTGTGGGAGTCGGTCGAGGCGCTCTGGGAGTACGCGTACCGCAGCGACCACCTGCGGGCGCTGAGCCGCCGCCGGGAGTGGTTCGAGCGCCCGGACGGCCCGCACCAGGCCCTGTGGTGGGTGCCGGCCGGCCACCGCCCGGGCCTGCCCGAGGCGATGGGCCGGATCGCCCGGATCCGCGACCTGGGCACCGGCCCGGACGCGTTCACCTTCCGCGACCGCCACCCGGCGCCCGTCGCCGTCCGAAGCGGCCGCGAGCGTCACTCGGCACCGCTACGGTCCCGGGGGTGAGGACCTGGACGGAGCCGCCCGCCAAGACCGACGTCGAGGCGGAAGTCCGCCGCTACTTCGGCCTGCTCCGAGCCGGGAGGATCCCGGAGGCCGAGCAACTCGTCGAGCACCCGCCGGTCCGGCACGTGCTCAAGTCGCTCCGGGCCGCTTCGGTCGGAGCGGGCCCCGATGCGGACGGCGCGGGTGGCGGTCCCGCTGACGGCGAGTGGGAACAGGACCTGTCGTGGCTGGGCGAACTCGAACTCGCCGGCTTCCACTGGGGGCCCGCCGGCAGCCACTTCTACGTCGAGGTCGCCCACCGCGCGCGCACGCTCGAAGTGGCACTGGGCTTCTGGGTCAAGCCCGTTGACGCCGGCTGGGTCGTCGGGGGACCGTCCACCCTCTGGTAGGACGCGCCCGTGCCCCGCCGGGGAGCGGTCAGCTCCCGGTCGGGCGGGGGAGCCAGTGCGCGGCGGCGGCCAGGAGAGCTGTGACGCCGACCCGGATGGTGGGGTCGGGGAGCGGGGCGTAGTGCGGCGAGTGGTTGGTGGGGACGGAGTCGGGCAGGCCGTTGGCCACCAGGTCCTCGGGGCTGATGCCCTGGAAGAGGGCGTGGTCGGTGCCGCCGAAGTGCCACAGCACGGAGGGGACGCCGAGAGCGGTCCCGAAGGCGCCGAAGTCCTCGCTGCCGGTGATGGGCTGGGGAAGGACGACCACGCGGTCCCGGCCCAGGGCGCCGCCGAGGGCGGTGACCACGGTGGCGGTGGCGTGCGGGTCGTTGAGGGTCACGGGGAAGGAGGGCAGGGCGGTGATCTCCGGGTCCCTCGGGGCGTTGGACGCCGCCGCCTCGGCGCGGATGATGCGCTGGACCGCCCCGACGACCCGGTCGCGCACCGCGGGGGTGGTGCTGCGGACGTTGATCAGCAGTTCCGCGGTGTCGGGGATGATGTTCTCCTTCGTGCCGGCGTGGATCGCGCCGACGGTCACCACCGCGGTCTCGGTGCCGGCGACCTCGCGTGAGACGACCGTCTGAAGGCGCACGACGATCGCGGCGGCCATCACGACCGGGTCCACGGTCAGCTGCGGGGCGGCGCCGTGGCCGCCCCGCCCGTGGAGGAGGACCCGGAAGCTGTCGGAGGCGGACATGATCGGTCCCGGGCGGGTGGCGACCATGCCGACGGGAGCCGGCAGGACGTGCTGGGCGAGGCACACGTCGGCCCGCGGGAAGCGGTCGAGGAAGCCGTCCTCGATCATGGCGGCCGCTCCGCCGCCGACCTCCTCGGCGGGCTGGAAGACCGCGACGACGGTGCCGCTCCAGTGCTCCGGGCGGGCCGCGAGCTGTGCGGTGGCGCCGAGCAGGCAGGTGACGTGCATGTCGTGGCCGCAGGCGTGCATGACCGGGACCTCGTTGCCGTCGCCGTCGACGCCCTTGGCGGTCGAGGCGTACGGCAGGCCGGTCTTCTCCTCGACGGGAAGGGCGTCCATGTCGGCGCGCAGCAGGACCACCGGGCCCTCGCCGTTGGCGAGGACGCCGACCACGCCGGTGCCGCCGACGTGCTCGGTCACCTGCCAGCCCTGTTCGCGCAGCCGCCCGGCGACGATGCCCGCGGTGCGGATCTCCTGGAAGGACAGTTCGGGATGGGCGTGCAGGTCCTCGTACAGGGCCCGCAGCGCGGGGACGCGTTCGGCGACGCCGGTGAACAGATCGGCGGCGGTGGCGATGGCGGCGGAGTCGGTGGTCATGACTGCTCCGAGTCGGTGGTCGGGCGGATGCGGGCGGACGCGCCGAACGCGGCGCGGAAGGAGGCGGAGTCCTGCGGGGTGAGGACGGCCATAAGCGCGGCGACGAGCGCGCCGACGACGAGGGAGGCGAACGCGACCTCGAACGAGAAGGCGTCGGTGATCACGCCCATGACGGGCGGGACCACCATGCTGGCCACCTGCCCGCCGAGGACGATCACGGCGCTTCCCACGCCGACGTAGGCGGGCGGCAGGCCGCTCAGCGGCGCCGCGAGGATCGGCATGTAGGCCAGGGAGGCGGCGATGACGACGACCGTGGCGAAGACCACGAAACCGACGGGCGAGGAGGAGAAGGCCATCGCGGGCAGCGCGAGCGCGGCGACGGCCATGCTCGGCACGATCAGCTTGCGGTGGTGACCGCCCAGCCGGTCGGAGAGCCGCCCCCCGATGATCGTCGCGGCGGCACTCGCGACGGCCGGCGCGATCATCAGCACGCCGACCGTGGCGAGCGGGACGCCGAGCTCGGTCCTGAGGTACGACGGGGCCCAGGTGAGGAGTCCGCCCAGGACGACGTTGAGGCCGAACAGCATCGCCGCGAAACGCCAGAGCACGCCGATCCGCAGGACGTGCCGCATGCCGTGCCGCTCCTCCGCCGCTCCGGGCCCGCCGCGGTGCAGCGGAGCCGGCAGCCAGGCCCGGATCGCCAGGACGACGAACACGCCGAGCGCGGCGGCCGAGAAGAACGCCGAGCGCCAGCCGAAGACGGCGGCGAGCGGGGCGACGGCGAGCGGAGCGGCGATGGCGGCGACGGCGTTGGAGCTCATGATCAGACCGTTGGCGCCCATGCGCTGCTCGGAAGCAGTCCGTTCGACCAGCACCTTCATCGAGGCCGGCGGGAAGACGCCCTCGGCCGCGCCGAACAGGAAGCGCACGGCCAGCAGGGCGGCGAAGGACCAGGCGAAGCCGGTCAGCGCGGTGAACAGGGACCAGGCGAGCAGGGCCCAGGTGATGACCCGGCGGGCGCCGAAGCGGTCGGTGAGCACGCCGCCCGGGATCTGCGCCAGGGCGTAGGCGAGGAAGAACGCCGAGACGATCAGGCCCTGCTGCCCGTGCGTCAGGTGGAACTCCTCGCCGACCGAGGGCAGGACGAAGTTGATGACCAGCCGGTCCGCGTAGTCGATCAGCCAGGCGGTGAAGAGCAGGACGACCGTGGTCCTGACGGCACGTTCGGCCGCGGCGGACCGGCCGGCCGGGGCGGCCGGGTCGACGGCAGCGGGATCCGTGTCCGAGGGCGGCACAGCGGGAGCAGACATGGAACTCCTGTCACCAGTGGCCGCAGCAGGATTTCGGCCGGGAAGTGCACCTAAGATCCGGCTCGCGGGCGCACAGCCCGCCGAATTGCAGGAAAACTACGGGGAAGAGTCGACCATGCAGGATTCCGGCGCTCCGGCCCACGGCATCGGGGCCGACGTGCAGTTCACCGAGCAGGACCTCGCGCTCGTCGACGCCCTGCAGTCGGCGCCGCGGGCTCCGTGGTCGGCCGTCGGGCGGGCCCTGGGCATCGACGCGACGACGGCCGCCCGCCGCTGGGAGCGGCTGACGGCCGGTGGGCTCGCCTGGGTGACCGCCTACGACTCGGCCAGGAACGGCGCCGTGGGCTTCGTCGAGGTGAGCAGCGAACCGGGTGCCCACCAGGCCGTGAGCGCGCAGGCGTGCGCGCTGCCCTGGGTGTTCAGCGTCGACGAGACGTCGGGCGAGTTCGATCTCCTGCTGTCCGTGGGCGCCTTCCGCCCGGCCGATCTCGGCCGGGCCGTGCACCGCGCCGTCGGCGGCCTGTCGGGCGTGCGGGCGATGCGGATGCAGCTGGGCGTCACCCTGTTCGGCGAGGGCGGCGACTGGCGCATCCGGGCCATGGAACCGGCCGGCCGCGCCGGACTCGGCGCCCCCGGCGTGCCGAGCCGTACGCCGTACGCCGTCCGCGCCGGCACCCGGGGGGCGGCGCCGGACGAGGCGATCCTGACGGCGCTGAGCGGCGACGGCCGGCTCGGCTACGCGGCGCTCGCCGCCGCGACCGGGCTGAGCGAGCACGTGGCCCGCCGCGGGGTGCAGCGGATGCTCCGGGACGGCGACCTGAGGCTGCGCTGCGACTTCGCCCACCCCCTCGCCGGTCTGCGGACGACGGCCGTGTACCGGATGGCGTCCCCGCACCGCCTCCTCGCGCAGGCCGGGCAGGGCCTGACCCGGCTGAGCCCGGTCCGGCTGTGCGCCTCGGTCACCGGCCCGCACAACCTCCTCGTCCAGGTGCTGCTGCACAGCCTCTCCGACATCGACCAGTTCGAGGCGCAACTCGCCGCCTCCTTCCCGGGGTTGGAGATCAAGGACCGCACGATCGTGCTGCACACCCCGAAGCGGATGGGCTGGCTCCTCGACGACCACGGCCGCGCCGTCGGCCGGGTGCCGCTGACTCCGCCCACGGACCGCCCCGCCCCGTGACCGACCGGACGGCTACCGGGCGGGGGCGCGGTGGACGTCGAGTCGACGCTGCCCGGCTGCGCCCGCGGCGCGCCAGTCGGTCCAGCGGCCCGCCGACACGGCCGCCAGCAGGTCGAAGACCTCACCGACCCGGTCGACCGCGACAGCCAGGGCGCACAACCGGTCCACCAGCGCCGGATCCGGGACGCCGGCGGCGGCCGCGCTGTGCAGGGCCCGCACCAGGGCGACGGTGGCCGCGATGCGTTCGGGGCCGGACAGCTCCCCGGCGAGCAGCCCGTCGAGGGCCTCCGCGTCCGCGGGGAGCGCGGCGATCTCCAGCAGGGGGCGCAGCGCGGCGGCGTCCGGGACGGGCATCCGGTCCAGGCAGCGCTGCCGCCGCCCGGCGTCGAGGCGGGCGAGGGCGTTCAGGACGGCCCACCGCTCGCTGTCCGGGCGCCGGGCGTCCGACGCGGTGGGGACGGGCAGGGGCCCGGGCTCCGCGTCCAGCAGTTCGGCGGCCAGGGCCAGGTTGACGGCGCTGCGCCCGTCGTCCGGGACGGTGTCGGTCTCGTGGGCGGCCAGTTCGGCCCAGCGCCCGGCCAGGATCAGCGCCGCGGGTCGGCCGCGCGGGTCCGGCAGGGCCAGGAGGTGCTCGGCGGCCTCCGGGTCCGGGGTGGCCCGCAGCAGTTCGTCCCGCACCCGCCCGGAGAACCAGGGCGCGAGGCTTCCGTAGGTGTGCCCGGCCGGGAAGCCGTGCGCCCGGGGGCTGCGCAGCCGCAGCTGGGCGTCCTGCAGGTCCGTGGGGTCGAGCCGGTCGCAGGCCCGCTCGGCCGCGGCCCGCCGCACGCGGCGGCACAGCACGGCGATCGTCAGGTCGAGGAAGTCCCCCGGGGCCGGGTCGGCCGGGCCGGCCTCCGGTGCGGGGAACCACGGCAGCTCGGCGAGCGGCAGCCATTCCTGGGCGTTGACGAACGATCCGAGGGTGTAGTCCTGGTAGGGGTCCTCGGTCTCGTCGGCCAGGTGGATCAGCTCGCCGTCGTTGCCGAAGCTGTCGAGCCAGACCGTGCCCGCCCAGGGGCCGTTGAGCACCAGCCGGGCCAGGAAGTGGCTGCGGGTCGCGCCCAGGAGCAGGGTGCCGTCCGTGTGCCGGGCGCCCGCCGGGAGGTCGTAGAAGGCGTCCTCCGGATCGTCGAGCCAGCCGTAGAACTCGCCCGGTCCGTCCTCGAAGAAGTCGGTCCCCTCGGTCTCCTCCCAGTCGGTGATCTGTGCCGACAGGCCGGCCCAGGGGCGGTCGAGGGGGAAGGGCTCGGCGGGCCGCGGGCCCTTCTGCTCGGCGACGAGCCGTCCGGCGTACGACATCAGCAGGTGGGCGGGCTCGCCGAACTCCAGCAGGTACCGGCGGTAGTTCTCCGGCAGCCGCAGCCCCAGCCGGGTCTCCGCCGCCACCACCTCGGCCTCCGTCAACGCGCAGAAGCCGGTCCGCCACACCTCGCCGTCGCCCGGCCGCAGGGCGGCCCATTGGGCCATCAGTTCGCGTATGCGGGCCAGGCGCCGGTCGATCCGCTCGTCGTCCAGCGGTTGCCGGGACACGGGCTCAGCAGTCATCACAGGGTCCTCGGAAGTAAGGGGGAGGGGGCCGTTGCGGGATGCGTACAAGGGGGACGAACTCCGCCGACAGCGGGCCCGGTCGAGTGGCGCCGCCCCGCACGGGCGAGGCGGCGGGTGCGGGAGTCAGGGGCGGGGGCCGGCCGCCAGGGGGCTCAGGCGGACGACGGCGAGGTCGAGCTGGCCGAAGCCGTCCTCCCAGCCGATGACCGGCTCGCAGCCGAAGTCGTCGAGGCCCCAGGCCGGGGCGTCCTCGACCATCGGCATCAGGCCCTCCTCGCCGTCGGTGAGGAAGTACGCGAGGTGGGCGCGCAGTCCGGGGTGCTCGACGGCGGCGAGGTCCTCCTCCCAGTCGTCGGCGGGGGTGGCCTCGAACGGCACCAGGTCCTCGGGGGAGCGGCCGGTGTCGAGCGCGGCGCGGAACGCGTCCAGCAGGGTGCCGTCGGAGCGCAGCCGGGCGAAGAAGACCGCCCAACTGCCCTGGTGGTCGGCCAGGTCGACGCCGTGCTCGACCACCAGCGGGGCGAGGTCCGCGCCCCGGATCAGGCCCTCGGCGAAGCAGGCCGCGGCGACGGCGGAGGCGAACGGCTCCGGCAGGGCCGGCGAATCGCGGTCGGCCGGTATCGCGAAGATCGAACCGGCGGCGTCGAACACCGGGGTGCGCTCGCTGTCGTCGAACAACGAGCAGTCCCAGCGCACCGGTTCGGCGCCGCTCAGCGCCTGCGGCCGCACCCACGCGGCGTCCCGGTCGAACTCGACCTCGTGGATCAGGTTGCCGCCGACGCCTGCGGCGTACACCGCGTCCGGGTCGTACTCGTGCAGGGGCCGGCCGAGCATCACCGCGAAGGCGTCGGCGAGTTGACGGTCCCAGCCGCTCGCGGCCGGGGTGTGGTGTGAGGTCATGGGCGGCACCGTAGTGCCGCCGTCCGACAGTCGGAAAATCGAGAGCTGACGCGGTGTCAGGCGAGCGTGCCCGGGTCGGTGTTGGCCCCGCACAGCACCACGCACACCCGCTCGCCCTCGGCGGGCCGGTACGCGCCGCCGGTGAGGGCGGCGAGCGCCGTCGAGGCGGCGTGCTCGACCGCCAGACGGTGGCCGTCCCACAGGAGTCGGCGGGCGCGGACGATCTCGGAGTCGGCGACCAGGGCGGTGCGCACGCCGTCCTGGCGGGCGGCCCACAGGGCGGCCGCGGAGGCCCGCCGGGCGCCGAGGGCGTCGGCGGCGACCGAGTCGACGGGGACGTCCACCGGGCGGCCCGCCGCCACCGCGGCGTGCAGGGCCTGCGAACCCTCCGGCTCGACGGCGACGGTGCGCACCCCGTGCTCGCGGGCCGCGGTGGCCACGCCCGCGAACAGGCCGCCGCCGCCGACCGACACCACCACCGTGTCCAGGGACGGGAGTTGACGGCGGATCTCGTCCAGCAGGGTGCCCGCGCCGGCCGCGACCAGCGGGTGGTCGTAGGCGTGCGAGGCGAGCGCCCCGGAGGACGCCGCGAACTCCTCGCAGGCCGCCAGCGCCTCCGCGTACTCGTGGCCAGCCAGCCGCACCTCGGCCCCGTAGCCGCGCAGCCGGGCCACCTTCACCGCCGGGGCGTTGGTGGGCAGGAACACGGTGGCCCGGACGCCCTGCTCCTGCGCCGCCCAGGCGCACGCCAGGCCGGCGTTGCCGCCGGACGCGATGGTGACGCCCGCGTCGGGGAGCGTGCCGGCCTCCCGGTGCGCCCGGATGAAGTTCTGCGCGCCCCGGGCCTTGAACGAGCCGGTGTGCTGGAGGAGTTCGAGCGCCGCCCAGACCTCCCCGCCGGCGACGTCGAGCGGGGCCACCGCGACGGGCCGGACCCGGCCGGCGATCCGGTCGCCGGCCGCCTTGATGTCGCCGTACGTGAGCTGGTGCACGCTGTCGCTCCTGTCGCATCGAGGGTGCGCGGGCCCGCGAGGCCCGCATCGGTCGAACCCGACCGTACCTTCCGGCCGCACCTCGCCGGTGCGGCGCGGTGGCGGGTCGCCGCTGCGGGCCGCGGTGACGGACGGCGGTGACGGCTGGCGGCTACGGATGGCGGCTACGGGTTGCGGCCCGTCGCGGACGCGAAGCCCAGCCAGGTGTGCCGGTTGCCCGCCCAGCACCAGCCGACCTTCGGGGCGTTGCGGCGCTCGCGGCCGTCCCGCCCGGTGCCGTTGCTGATCCAGATCGCCGGGGTGCGGGCGTCGAGCGTGCCGTTCGGCCGGCGCAGCCGGGAGCCGATGGTCATGAAGCAGCGACTGCGTGCCAGGACCTCGGGTTGTTGCAGCACCCAGTGGATGCCCTCGGTGAGCAGCAGCGGGGTGCGGTCCTCGGCCGCGAGGGCCGGCAGTGCCTCGTCGGGGCTCCAGTTGGCCATCCGGTCACCACGGTCGAGGCCGGTGACGAGGTAGAGCGGGGCGTCGGGCAGTTCGACGGTGTCCAGCGGGGCGAAGGCGTCGACGTCGGGCATGTCGACGACGACGAAGCCCGGCCTGCCGTCGCGGCGCAGCAGCGGCGCGAGCACGGAGGCGGGAGCGCGGTCCGGATGGACGGCGAGCAGGGCACCGTCGGCGGGCGCGGTGGTCTCGGCGGCCGCGGCGAAGGCGCGGAGTTCGGCGGCGGACAGGCCGACGATCTCGTGCACCCCCAGCTCGACCAGGCGTTCGGCCTGCACGCGGAGCGGCGTGAGGCGGGAGTGCGCGGCGGACATGGCGGGCGTGGCTTCGGGCATGGTGCTCCCAGGGCAGCGAGGCGACGGGACCTCGGAGGAACGAGGCGGCCCGCCGAGATGTTCCCGCGCGCGGCGTACCGTGCACGGGCAGTCGGCGTCCGGCGCTCATCCGCGGCGGTGTTCGCGCCGATGAGCAGAGGGGGACGGCCGTCCCCGGCGGCCCGCCCGGTCACTCCGGGCGACCGCTCGTTCCACGCCCCGCCGGGCCGACCATGGAAGCCGCGCACCGAGATGACCCTCGCCGTCGTCCTGTTCACCCAGGACCTGCGCCTGCACGACAACCCCGCCCTGTACGCCGCCCGCGCCGCGGCCGACCAGGTGGTGCCGCTGTTCGTCACCGACCCGGCGATCGCCGCCGCGGGCTTCGCCGCCCCCAACCGCCGTGCGTTCCTGGCCGGTTGCCTCACCGACCTGGACGCCTCGCTGCGCCGCCTCGGCGGCCGGCTGCTGGTGCGCGAGGGCGACACCGCCGAGCAGGCCGCCCGACTGGCCGCCGAACTCGGCGCGGTGGCCGTGCACGTCGCCGCCGGGGTCAGCGGCTACGCCCGGCGGCGCGAACAGCGGCTGCGCCGCGCACTCGGCGACCGCCTGCGGGTGCACGAGGGATCGCTGACGGCCGTGCCGCCCGGCGCGGTGACACCCGCGGGTCGCGACCACTACGCGGTGTTCACCCCGTACCAGCGGGCCTGGCAGCAGGTCGGCCGCCGCGCCCCGTTGCCCGTCCCGGGGCCGCTCAACACCCCAACGGGGTTGCAAGGAAGCGATATTGGCAGCGTGAAGCCCACCGCCGGCAGCCTGCCCGCGGCGGGCGAGAGCGCCGCCCGCCGGGCCTGGCAGCACTGGCGCGTCGCGCAGTACGCGCAGCTGCACGACGACCTGGCCGCCGACGGCACCTCGCACCTGTCGCCGTACCTGCATTTCGGCTGCCTGTCCGCGAACGAGCTGGTCCACCTCGCCGAACGGCGCGGCGGGCCCGGCGCGGAGGCGTTCGTCCGGCAGCTGGTGTGGCGCGACTTCCACCACCAGGTGCTGGCCGCCCGCCCGGCCGCCGCCCACGCGGACTACCGTACCCGGCACGACAGTTGGCGCACCGACGAGGCCGAGTTCGCCGCCTGGCAGCAGGGCCGCACCGGGTTCCCGATCGTCGACGCCGGGATGCGGCAGCTCGCCGAGACCGGCTGGATGCACAACCGGGCCCGGCTGCTCACGGCGAGCTTCCTGGCCAAGTCCCTGTACCTGGACTGGCGGCTCGGCGCCCGGCACTTCCTCGACCACCTGGTCGACGGCGATCTGGCGAACAACCAGCTGAACTGGCAGTGGGTGGCCGGCACCGGCACCGACACCCGCCCCAACCGGGTCCTCAACCCGCTTGCCCAGGCCGACCGTTACGATCCGGACGGCGCGTACGTCCGCCGCTGGGTGCCCGAACTGGCCGCGCTGTCCGGCCGGGAGATCCACCGCCCCTGGCGGGCCCGGCGCCGACCGGCCGACTACCCCGCCCCGCTGATCGCCCCCGAGAGCACCGGAGTCCGCTTCCGCGAGGCGCGCGAGAGCCTCAAGGGCGATCAGGAAGAGGCGAATTGACGGTGCATCAGGATGCGGGAGCCTCCGCCGGGGTCATCAGCACGAAGTCCGCGCCCGCGCCGTCCGCGCACACCGCCATCCGTCCGATGCCGGGCGCGTCCGCCGGGCCCATCAGCACCTCGCCGCCCTTGGTGCGCACGGTCGCGGCGGCCGCGTCGCAGTCGGATACCGTGAACACCGGGTGCCAGGACGGCAGGCCCCGGGACAGCGACAGCTGCTCCGGCGGCACCTGCAGGACACCGCCGTGCATCCGCTCGGCGGGCTGCCCGGCCGGGGTGACGATGGTGTAGGTCTCGCCCCCGCCGCCCGGCATCTTCATGTCCTCGCGCTGCCAGCCGAACACCGTCTCGTAGAACGCCAGCGCCGCCGACGCGTCCGTGGTGTACAGCTCCGTCCAGCACAGCGCGCCCGGGTCGTCGGTCGCCTCCAGGCCGCGCGCCCGGCCCGGCGTCCAGGCCGCGAACTGGCCGCCCTGCGGGTCGGTGAACTGCGCCACCGACGCCCAGCCGTCCGCGTCCTGCGGCTCCACCCGCACCGTGCCGCCCGCCCGCAGGACGGAGGCGGCGGTCTCGTGGACGTCCGGGGTGAAGAAGTAGACCATCCACGCCGAGCGGGCGCCCCGCTCGGTGAGCAGCCCGATCCCGGCGGCCGTGCGACCGTCCGAGGTGGCCAGCCCGAACGCGCCGTCGGAGCCCTCCATCGGCGCGAACTCCCAACCCAGCACCGCACTGTAGAAGTCCCCGGCGGCGGACACGTCCGGCGCGCCGAGGTCCAGCCAGCACGGTGAACCGGGCACGAAGTCGGTGGTGATCATGGCGGTCTCCCTTCGCCGGGCACTCCCTACCCAGCCTGTCACCGGCCCCCGCCCGGCGCGTCCCGGCCCGGACGGCGGGCGACGTTCTCCGGTACCGCCAAGCGGAGGAAATCCTGTGCAGATCGTCGGGTGGAGCATGGAATTCGACCGTCGAACGGAGCCCGGGCATGACATTTCGCGGAAATTCCTCCCTCTGACCGCGAAATCGTCACCAGGAACAGGGTTCGGGCCGCCGGAATCGGGCAGAGGCCGCATACCCCCAGCGAAACCACGAGAAAGGCACCAGAGTGGCACTGAGCGTGAGCTACGGGGAGCGATACGGCTGGACGGTCGTCCAGGTCGCCGGCGAGGTGGACATCAGCGGGGTCTCGGCACTCCGCGAGCGCCTGCAACGACTGGTCACCGAAGGCTGTCTGCGCATGGTGGTGGACATCAGCCGGGTCGACTTCTGCGACTCCACCGGATTCGCCGTCCTGGTCGCCACCCGCCGCATGCTGTCCTCCCGCGGCGGCCGGCTCCGGCTGGTCCTCCCCGGCCCCGAGACCCACACCCGCAAGATCCTCCAACTCTTCGGCATCCAGCGGATCTTCGACGTCCACGACTCGGTCGACGACGCCCTCGCCGACCTGCGCGAGACGGTCATGAACGAGACCAGGCCGCCCGCGGCCGCGGACGGCGCCGAGGCCGTCCCACGCCCCCGCGAGGGCAGCCGCGCCGTCGCCGACTGACCCGCACCGACCCGCCCGGCGGGCGGGCGGCCGTCAACGGCGACGGCCGCACCCGCAGCGGCAACCGTCCGTGCGCAGCGGCGACGGCGACGGCAGCGGCGACCCCGCAGCGTCGACGACGCCCGCGCACCACCCGGATCGGCAGCAGCCTCGGTGGCCGCGGGGCCCCGTCAGCCCGGAGTGCCGAAATCCTGCGTCCACCAGGGCCCACCCGTGCCCTGGTGCACCCCCACGCCCAGCTCGGTGAACGCGCAGTTCAGGATGTTCGCCCGGTGGCCCGGGCTGTTCATCCAGCCGGCCATCACCGCGGCGGCGTCCTTCTGGCCGCGCGCGATGTTCTCGCCCCAGCCGCTCCACTGGTACCCGGCGGCGTCGATCCGCTCCTCCGGACCCTCGCCGTCCGGGTTGGTGTGGTCGAAGAACGCGCGCTCCGCCATGTCGTCCGACTGCTCCTGGGCCGCCGCCGTCAGCTGCCCGTTCGCCCTGACCGCTTTACAACCCGCCTGCGCACGCTGGGAGTTGACCAGATCCAGCACCTGCTGCCCGAGATCCGCCATCCGCTTCGCGGCCGGCGTCGAGGTGGACCGCGGGGAGGCCGTCGCGGACGGCGCCTTGCCGGCCACGGACGCCGACGGCGAAGCCGACGCCGACGGCTTCGCGCTCGGGGAGGCGGACGAGGACGGGGCGGCGGACGGCGACGGCGCGGTGCCGCCCGCCGGGACGGCCAGCGCCTCCACCTGCTCGGGACCGGCCGCCGCCGGCTGCCGCGCCGCTTCCGGCGCGCCCGTCGTCGAGGACGACTCCGGCAGGCCGACCGCCACCAGCAGCCCCACCGCGACCGTCACCACCACCCCGCCGCCCACCAGCACCCGCTGCGGGCCGCGACGCGCCGCCGCCCGCCGGCCGTGCCGGGACCCCGCCCGGTGCGAACCGCCGCGCGGCCCGCCGTCCGCAGGCCCGCGCCGGTGCGGGACCGCGCCCTGCGCCGAACCCGCGGGCTCCAGCGGCAGCGCGGCTAGACTGTCCGGCAGCGGCACCATCGCCAGACCCGCCAGCAGCCCCTCGGCCGGCATCAGCCCGCGCCGGTGCTCGCCGCACCCCGCGCACTCGCGCACATGACGGCCGATCCGCTTGCGCCACAGCGCACTCGGCACGCCGTCCCAACCCGCCGTCAACTCCGCCAGCCACGTGCACACCGGCACCGCGGCCAGCGCCCGCACCGCCACCCGGGCCGCCTCCAGCTGACCCTTCATCCGCTGCACCCGCACCGCCGCGTGCTGCGGCGACACCTCCAGCGCCGCCGCCAGCTCCGCCCGGGACAGCTCGCCCGCCGCCTCCAGCCACCACAGCGCCAACAGGTCCCGGTCGCCCTCGTCCAGCCAGCGGGTCGCCTCCGCGACCTCCCGCCGCTGCTCCGACAGCCCCAGCCGGACGATCGTCAGCCCGACGAAGTCCGCCGCCGGGTCCGCGACCGCCACCGGGTCCGGCATCTGGCGCGCCGCGCCCTCGACGTCCTCGTCCCGGAACCGGCGGCGCACCTGGTTCAGCGCGATGGCCACCAGCCAACTGCGGAACCCGGCCGGATCCCGCAGCCCCGACAGCCCGTCGACCGCCCGCAGCATGGTCTCCTGCACCACGTCGTCGGTGTCCGGATGCCCCGACAGCGCCCGGCCCACCACGTTGTACACCAGCGGCAGGTGGCCGCCCACCAGCTCCGCCACCGCCTGCCGGTCGCCGTGCTGGGCCCGACCGACCAGCGTCGCCACCTGCCCACTGTCCACAGCCCTGACCGTCCTCGTGTTCTCGCGTCGTGCCCTCACACCCCTCGGAGATCCACCGGCGGCCGGCGGATAACGGAAAAGTGCGGGGCAATCTCCCGACCTGGGGAAATCTCCCCGATCAGGGCCGGAGACGACCCTACGACCTGGCGGACGGGCCGTGTCACGAGGGTCGGGCGGCGCCGGTGGGGGTTCATCCGGGCCGCCCGGGTTCTTCGGCCGGTCGGCGGCACGGCCGGTCGGGGCAGGTCAGGGGCGTCCGCGCACGGTCACCTTCCGGACCGCCGCCAGGACCGCGTCCGGCGCCCGCAGCGGCGGCAGGTGGTCGACGCCCGGCAGCCGTACCAGTTCGCAGCCGAGCCGCTCGGCGGTCCGCTCGGCGCAGTCGATCGCCGGGGGACGGTCGAGGTCGCCGATCAGCACCACCGCGGGCAGGCCGGACAGTTCGCCGAGCCGGTCGAAGACCGGTGGGTCGGGCCGCTGGTGGACGTCCTCGCCGGGCCAGGCCCGGGCGGCGGAACGCAGTTGGGCCGTGGCCTGCGGGTCCGCACCGGCCGCCGCCCACTCACGCAGGCCGAAGGCGGTCAGCCCCGCCACGTCGCCGGCGGCCACCAGCCGGTCGTACTCGGCGTCCGACTCCGGTTCGGCCGGCCACGGGTAGCCGACCACGCCGGGGCAGAGCAGCGTCAGCGACGCCACCCGCCCCGGATATCGGAGAGCGAAGCCGAGGGACGTTCCGCCGCCCATGCTGCAGCCGACCAGATGGACCCGGTCGAGCCCGAAGCCGTCCAGCACCGCGTGCAGGTCGGCGAGGTTCGAGTACCCGGCGACGGGCTCCGGCGAGCGCCCGTAGCCGCGCACGTCGTACCGGACCAGCCGGTGCTGCGCGGCGAGTTCGGGCCACAGGCCGTCCCAGATCCGGGAGTCGCCCACCCCGGGGTGCAGCAGCACCAGGGGCGGGCCGTCGCCCCCGCTGTCCTCGGCCCAGACGGCGCCGTCGCCGAGTTCGATCAGTCCGTTCGAAGTCATGGCGGCCATTGTCGGAGCCGATTCGGCGGCCCCGCACCCGAATTCGTCGCGCCCCTGCCGCTCCCGCCGACCTGCGGCGTTCCGCCCATCGGGCGGCCGGTGACCCGTCCAGGCGGGCAGGTCGGGCGGCGACGGCGGCGGATCCTCGGCCGTCGGCCCGTCATCAGGTATGACTGACGGACTGTCGGATGTCGCGGGTGGCCTGGAGGAGGCACGGTGATGGACTGTCGGGACGGCTGGCGCAGGGCGCTGGAGGCGGGGTTCTCGATCGGGTCGGTGGGATCGTTCCTGTCGATCGGATCGGCGTACTCCGTGCTGTCGATCGGTTCGGTGGGATCGGCGCTGTCGCTCGGCAGCGTCGGCTCCGCGTGCTCGGCGCTGTCGGTGGGCTCCTGGCGCAGCGCCGCGTCCGTGCTCTCGGCGGAGTCGGTGCTCGCCCTGCTGTCGTACCGCTCGGTGCTGGCGGTGCGGGCCGCGCACCGGCGCGGCGAGTGTTCCGACCGGTCGAAAATGAGGTGCAGGCGGTCGGGCCGGGACGCCATCGTGGAGGAATGACGACAGGCGCGGCGGTCGAAGGCGTGGTGGCCGGACTCGGGGTGGCGGTGCCGCTCGGCGCGGTCGGCGTGCTGCTGCTGCAGGAGGGCCGCCGCGGCTGGGCCCCCGCCGCCGGCGGGGCGACGGCGGTCGCGGCGGTCGACGGCGGGTACGCCGCGGTCGCCGTGCTGGCCGGCTCCCGGGTCGCCCACCTGCTGGCCGGCCACGAGACCGCGGTGCGGGTCGTCTCCGCGCTGCTGCTCGGCGCGATCGCCGTCCACGGGCTGCTGGGCCTGTGCCGCACCGTCGAGCCCACGGACGCCCCGTCACCCGGGGGCGCCGCCCGCGCCTTCGCCCGCTTCACGCTGCTCACCCTCGTCAACCCGACCACCGTGGTCTACTTCACCGCCCTGATCGCCGCCCGCGGCTCGGACACCGGCGCCGGCGCGACCGCCTTCGTCACCGGTGTCTTCCTCGCCTCGCTTGCCTGGCAGCACCTCCTCGCCGCCGCGGGCGCGTTCGCCGGCGCGAAGCTCGGCCCCCGGCTGCGCCGCTCCACCTACGCGGCGGGCTACGGCCTGGTCGCCGTGCTCGCGCTGCGGATGGCTCTCCGCGGCTGAACGGGCAGTGGCTGCCGGTGTTGTGACTGGTGATCAGGTGTCGGAAATCGGTTGCGGACGGGCCGCCAGGACCCCGCCCTGTGGGACGGCCTGCGCCGACCGGACCGCGGCCTTCGGCCGACCTGCTTGCCGTGCTCGGGAGTTCAGGTCGAGGGCTGCTCGGCGAGGCCGGCAGCGACGGGGAAGGACGCCAGGAACTCGCGCCGCTGCGGCGACGGCTCGGCCTCGGCCAGGTCGGAGAGGACCCGCAGGAGCCGGTCGCGCTGGTCCCGGGGCAGTCGGGTCAGTGTCCAGCTCGCGCTCTCCAGCAGCTTCACCGCGTAGTCGGGGTCGACCACGTCGTCGTCGCACTCGTCGAGGGACCGGACGAGGTCGACGACGACTCCGGCCAGGACGGCGAGCAGCGGGTCCGTGTCTGTCATTCCGGCAGGCTACCCGGCCCTCGTGACAGCGGTCGGCGACGGGCAGCCCGTAGGGTGCAGGCGTGATCGGGATACCGGAGGAGTTCGCGCGGACCGTCGTGGCGCGGGAGGGCGAGGCCGGGCGGGAGTGGCTGGCCGGGCTGCCCGGGTTGGTCGGGGAGCTGGGGGAGCGGTGGGAGTGCCGGCCGGACGGGGCGGTGGGGCACGGGCAGGTCGGAATCGTGGTCCCGGTGAAGGTGATTGACGGCGCGTCGGCCGTGCTGAAGGTCTCCTTCCCGCACCCCGGCAATGTGCACGAGCCGGACGCCCTCGACGTCTGGGGCGGTCGCGGGGCGGTGCGGCTGCACCGGCGCGACGACCCGCGGTTCGCCATGCTGCTGGAGCGGGCCGACCGGCGCACGCTCGCCGATCGTCCGGAGGTGGGCGTGGACGAGGCCGTCGCCGTCGCCGGTCGCCTCGCCCGGAGGCTCGCGGTGGCCGCGCCGCCGGGCCTGCCGAGGCTGAGCGACCGGGCCGGGCAGTGGGCGGAGCGGCTCCGCGACGACGCCGACAGGCTGCCCCGGCCGCTGCCGCGCCGGGTGGTGGACGCCGCGATCGCCACCGTTCGCGAGCTCGGGCCCGACCAGCCCGACACCCTCGTCCACGGCGACCTGCACTTCGCCAACATCCTGCGGGCCGAGCGCGAACCCTGGCTGGCCGTCGACCCCAAGGGCCAGGCCGGCGACCCCGCGTTCGACGCCGTCGCCCTGATCCGCAGCCGGTTCGAGGACCTGCTCGCCGCGGACGACCTGCACCGTGCGGTGCTGCGCCGGCTGGCGATCTGGGCGGAGGCCGCCGAACTCGACCACGAGCGGGTCCGCCGGTGGGCGCAGGCCCGCGCGGTGCGCGCCGCGCACTGGGGGCGGGAGCACGGCGATCCGGACTGGCTGGTCGAATTCACCGACCGGATCGCCGAGTTGCTGTGCTGCTCGGCGCCGGGCCGGGGGTGAGGGCTCGCCTCAGCGCTGCGGCAGGGGGACGCCCGCCGCGCGAAGCCTGGCCTCGGTGAGTGCGGTCAGTCGGGCCGCGACCGGCGCCCGGTCCTCGCGGTGGTTGTTGATCAGCCGGTACTGGGCCGGGGCGTTCGCCCAGGCCCGCAGGCTGGCGTGATCCCCGAGCAGCGCGGGGTCGGCGAGGTAGCGGTCGGCCATGGCGGTCGCGAGTTCCTCGATTCTCGGATCGTCCGGCTGCCAGCTCTCGGCCTCCCAGGCGCGTCTGGTCAGCTCGACGAACTCCCGGTCGTGCAGCCCCCGTTCGAGCTGACGCAGGAAGCCGTCGAAGCCGGCCGGGACCAGCGCCCGGGCCAGCACCAGGGCCTCGCGCTGCGCGGCCACGTAGCCGGGGTCGAGGCCGAGGTCGCGCATCCGGTCCAGGACCGCGCAGGCGCGGTCGGGCAGCAGGGCCCGGTCGCCGTCGGCGAGCCGCTGCAAGGTGTCGCGGCGGGCGACCAACTCGTCGATGCGTTCGGTGAGTTGCCGCCCGACATCGGCGAGCGCCGCGCCGAACTGCGCGGCCTCGGCGTCGAGCACGGCCCCGATCCCGGCGAGCGGCACGCCCGCGGCGGCCAGCGTCCGGACCTGCACCAGCTGAAGCAACTCCGCGGACCCGTACCGGCGGTAGCCGGAGCTGTCCCGCTCCGGCTCCGCGACCAGGCCGAGCCGGTGGTAGTGCCGCACCGTCTTCACCGTGACACCGACGAAGGCCGCCGCCCGACCGATCGTCACTCCGTTGCTCATCGGGCCAGTGTGCCGCAGAACACCGCGTCGACGAGCCGCTGTTGGGCGGTCAGGAACGCGGGGGCGATCGTGAGGTCGGCGTCGTCCACCCAGGTCAGCCCGGCGGTCAGGGTCCGGGCGCCGTCGGCCGTGCCGTACATCAGCGCCGCCGAGCCCATGGTGGCGCCGTTGTGGTGGTAGACGGTCCCGGCGTCCGTCTGCTGGGCGAACACCCCCAGGCCGTAGCCGGCCGTCGCCTCCGGCGCGCGCATCTCGGCCAGCAGCTCGGCGGGCAGCAGCCGGCCGCCCATCAGTGCGGAGAAGTAGGTGTGCAGGTCGCGCGTGGTCGAGATCAGATCGCCGCCGGCGCCGACCCAGGACGGGTTCTGCCGGGTGACGTCGACGATCCGCTCCCGCCCGGCGTCCGGGTAGCGGTAGTAGCTGCGGTTGTGCGGCTCGGGGAGCTCGGGCGAGACGCCCGGCGCGACGGTGCCGGTCAGCCCCAGCGGACCCAGCACCAGCCGCTGCAGCTCCACCGCGAACGGGCGGCCGGTGACCCGCTCGATCACCAGCCGGGCCAGCACGTAGTTGGTGTTGGCGTAGCTCCAGCCCGCGCCCGGCGCGAACCGCGGCGGCCGGGACAGCGACAGTCGCACCAGGTCCTCGGGCAGGTAGGTCCGGAAGCGGCCCGCCACCCACTCCTTGCCCTGCCAGGGGACGCCCAGGACGATCGTCCCGTCCTCGTAGAGCTCGCCGGTGTGGTTGAAGATCCCGCTGGTGTGCTGCAGCAGCATCCGCACCGTGATCCGCCCGTCGAGGCCGAACCCGGGCAGGTGGTCGCCGGCCGGGTCGTCCAGGCCGAGCCGGCCCTCGGCGACCAGCAGGAGCACCACGGCCGCGACCAGGTTCTTGGTGGTGCTGCCGATGCGGAAGTGCCCGTCGACCGTCGGCCCGGCGCTGCGGTCCAACGCGCGCGAACCGCCGCCGCCGACCCATTCGCCCCGTTCGTCGTTCACCCGGAGCCGGACCCCGACGAAACCGGACTCGACCAACTCCCCGATCACTCGCTGGAGTTCAGGGCGCTCCGGCCCCCGGTCGGACACAGTGGTGGACATGCTGTTCGGCTCCTTCGCATCGTGTTGCCGGATCGGCGCGGCGCCGATGCGAGGAGCCTCCACCCTGCCCCGAGGTCAACCTCAACCGTGACCCGGCCCACACCCGGTTGTCGGCGGCCGGTGGGACAGTGCTCCGATGGACACCCGTCTGCACGCCATCGCCGAGTACTGGAACGACGCCGCCCCCGCCTTCGACCAGGAGCCCGACCACGGGCTGACCGCCGAGGCCACCCGGCAGGCCTGGGAGCGGAGACTGCGCGCGTGGGTGCCCGACGGGCCGCTGGACGTGCTCGACGCGGGCTGCGGCACCGGGTCGCTGTCGCGGCTGCTGGCGGAGGCCGGGCACCGGGTGACGGGGGTCGACCTGGCGGCCGGCATGGTCGAACGGGCCCGGGCGAAGCTGGCCGGTGCGGGACTGCCCGGCCGGTTCCTGGTCGGCGACGCGTCGCGGCCGCCGGTGGGCGCCGAACGGTTCGACGCGCTGCTCTGCCGCCACCTGCTGTGGACGCTGCCCGACCCGGACGCGGCGCTGCGCCACTGGACGACCCTGCTGCGCCCCGGCGGCCGGCTGGTGCTGATCGAGGGCCGCTGGCGCGAGGCGGTCACCGAGCCGTACACCCCGGGCGCGGGCGAACTGCCCTGGGCCGGCGGCGCGAGCGCCGATCAACTGGCCCGTGCGGTAAGGCCGTTGGTGCGCGAGCTGCGGGTGGAACCACTGTCGGCGGACGCCGCACTGTGGGGCGGCCCGGTGGCGGACGAGCGGTACGCCGTGGTGGCGACCGTCTGACGCCCCCGGTCAGCCGGCGGCGCGCCGGTCGTCGGCGACCACGCCCAGCCAGACCTGCGCGGCGTCGTCCAACGGCACGTCGAGCGCGGCGCACAGGCCGACCACGGTGCCGAAACCGGGGCTGGGGAGCCGACCCATCTCGATCTTGCGGAGGGTCTCGGGGGAGATGCCGGCGCTCTGCGCGACGGCGACCGGGTCACGGCCGGCCCTGGTTTCGCGGAACAACGCGCCCAGACGCCGGCCGGCCTCGATCTGCTCGGGGGTGAGGGGGACTCGCACCATGCCGCCACGCTACTGAACGCGGCGGCCCCGCGTCGCATCGCCCGGGAGGCAGCCGGTCTCAGCGCACCGGCAGCTCCGGTTCGTCGTCCTGCCGGGGTCCGAGGATGCGGCGGTCGGCGGCGTCGATCCGGACGTCGTCGATGCTCGCCTCGCGCCGCCGCATCAGCCCGTGCGCGTCGAACTCCCACAGCTCGTTGCCGTGGCTGCGCCACCACTGGCCCTCGTCGTCGTGCCACTCGTACTGGAAGCGGACGGCGATCCGGTCGCCGTCGAACGCCCACAGGTTCTTGCGCAGCGCGTACTCGTGCTCGCGGGCCCACTTGGCGGTGAGGAAGGCGACGATCTCGGCGCGGCCGGTGAGGAAGGCGTCGCGGTTGCGCCACACCGAGTCGGATGTGTAGGCGAGGGCGACGCGCTGCGGGTCGCGGCTGTTCCAGGCGTCCTCGGCGGCCCGGACCTTGGCGAGGGCGGTGTCGCGGGTGAACGGCGGGCGGGGCGGGCGGTCCTCGGTCATGGCGGGCTCCTCGAAGGGTGGGAGAGGTGGAGAACGCACGTTCTCGACCAGCAGTGGGCGCTAGGGTAGGGAACGACCGTTCTCCACGTCAATCCGTCGCCGTCGATTCGTCACCGTCAATCCGTCACCGTCGATCCGCCGCAGGAGTGCGCCGATGCCCGCCCCGCTCACCGAGGAACAGGCCCGCCAGGACCACGAGAAACTGCTCGACGCCGCCGAGGCACTGTTCTACGAGAAGGGCATCCGGGCCGTCGGCATGGACGAGGTTCGGGCCGCCTCCGGGCTGCCGCTCAAGCGCATCTACCGCCTGCACCCCACCAAGGACGACCTGGTGGTGGCCGTGCTGCGCCGGCGGGACGGGCGCTGGCGCGGGCGGCTGGTCGCGGCCGCCGAGGCGCACGCCGACCCGCGGGCCCGACTGCTGGCCGCGTTCGACTGGCTGGCCGGGTGGTGCGCCGAACCGGGCTTCCGGGGCTGCGCCTGGATCAACGCCTTCGGCGAACTGGGCCCCGCCTCGCCGGCCGTGCTCGCCGAGGTCCGCTCCCACAAGGAGGCCTTCCACCGGCACCTGGCCGACTGGTCCGGCGCCGCCGGCCTCGCCGAGCCGGCGCCCGTCCAGCTGCTTGCCGAGGGCGCCATCGTCACCGCCGCGATCTCCGGCAGTCCCGACCCGGCCCGGCAGGCGCGTGCCGCCGTCGAGGCGATGTTGGCGGGCGGCGGCCCCCGGAGCGGTATTTAAATACCGCTCTGCTGCTAGGGTGTCCCCGTCCCGCCGGTATTCAAATACCGGCAGCGTCATCGAGTGGGCGGCGCGCCGCCGCTGTTCAGGAGCTGTGTCGTGATCGAGTACAAGACCCCGCAGGCGATCGAGAAGATGGCCGTCACCGGCCGGTTCGTGGCCGAGACGCTGGCCGAGCTGTCGGGCCTGGTCGAGCCCGGCCGCCAGGTGATGGACCTGGAGCACCGGGCCCGGAAGCTGGTCGAGAAGCGCGGGGCGGTCTCCTGCTACTGGGACTACGCGCCGTCGTTCGGCCGCGGGCCCTTCCGCAACGTGATCTGCCTGTCGGTGAACGACGCGGTGCTGCACGGGCAGCCGCACCCCTATGTGCTGCGCGACGGGGACGTGATCAGCCTGGACTTCGCGGTGTCCATCGACGGCTGGGTCGCCGACTCCGCCGTCACGGTCGTCGCGGGCGCGGCAGCCGAGCAGGACGTCCGGCTGATCGACTCCACCCGGGCCGCGCTGGACGCGGCGATCGCCGCGGCCGTGCCCGGCAACCGGATCGGCGACCTCTCGGCGGCCATCGCCGAGGTCGGCCACGGGGCCGGCTACCGGATCAACACCGACTTCGGCGGCCACGGCCTGGGCCGCACCATGCACGAGGACCCGCACGTCGCCAACGTCGGCCGCCCCGGGCGCGGCCTGGAACTGCGCCCCGGGCTGACCCTGGCGCTGGAGCCGTGGTGGTGCACCGGCACGGCGGAGCTGCGGACCGACCGGGACGGCTGGACGCTGCGGTCGGCGGACGGCTCGCGCGGGGCGCACTCCGAGCACACCGTGGCGATCACCGAGGACGGGCCGCGAGTGCTCACCGCACTGTCCTGAGACGGCATTTCGGCCACGCCGGGTCAACGGGAAGTGGGCGGAGCGTGACCGTTGTGGCCCGGCCCATAGCCCGGAGGCGGGTCGGTCGACGGTCGGCCACCGCCGGGTCGCGCGGCGTGTGCGGTTCCCCGGCGGAAGGGGTCCAAAGCCGGTGAGGCCGGTCACAGGACGCGCGGGCCGGGCCCGAGAAATCGCGGGGCAGTGCGCCCCGGAACCCCGATGTACCGCCGGTAACGCGGCTCTGACCTGCGCAGACCTTCGAATGCTTGGACATCGGCCGAAACGCCCGTAACTTCGTAACCAGTGCAGGGCGCACTACCCGGGATCACCCGACACCAACGCCCCGGAACGGCCACCGAGCCGGACCGAACGGGCAGGGTGACCGCGACGGAGAGCATGTCGGCAAGCGACGGCCCCGTCCGATCCACAAGCGTGAAACAGCCGGCCCGCCAGGGCCCTGGTTCCGCCTTGCCTGCCCGGGGCAGCCGAAAGGAATCGCATGATCTTCCGTAACGAGACCGCCGCCGCCACGACCGCCACCACCGCCAAGAAGGGGAGCCGCACCCGCAGCCGCGTCCGCGCCGCCATCGTGGCGGGCTCCGCCGTGGCCGTCCTGCCGGTGGCCGGTCTCCTTACGGCGACCTCGGCCCACGCCGCCGACGCGTCCACCTGGGACAAGGTCGCGCAGTGCGAGTCGACCGGCAACTGGTCCATCAACACCGGCAACGGTTTCTACGGCGGCCTGCAGTTCACCTCCTCCACCTGGGCCGCGTACGGCGGCACCGCCTACGCGCCGCAGGCCAACCAGGCCACCAAGGCGCAGCAGATCGACGTCGCCGAGAAGGTGCTCGCCTCCCAGGGCCCCGGCGCCTGGCCGGTGTGCTCCGTCAAGGCCGGCCTGACCCGCTGACCCGGTGACGCGCTGACCCCGCGGGACCACCCGCACCCGCCGACGGCCGCTCCCTCCTTCCCGGAGGGAGCGGCCGTCGGCGTTTCCGCGTCCGCCCGGGCGCACGGATCAGTCGAACCAGTCGGGCTCGGCGGCGTCGATCAGCTCGCGCAGCGTCGGCCGGTCGCGGAACGCCGCGGACAGCAGCGCGCCGAGCTCGCGCAGGGCCTCCGCGTCCTGGCCGTACGCGACGAACATGCCGGCCTCCGGGTCGTACCGGAACCGGCCCTCCAGCTGCGGGGCGCGCGAACGCACCGCGGAGCGGGCCACCGCCTCCCAGCCGTAGCCGCCGTTGTCCTGACCGGCGGCCTCGAACACCTCGTCCACCTCGACCATCCGATCGTCCGTCAGCATCAGACAGTACGAGCCGGGGCGGTGGTCGTACTCGAAGAACCTCAGCGGGGCGTACGTCTCACGATCAGTCATGATCCGGACGGTACCGGCGGCCACCGACACCTCGCCGGGCCCGACGGTCAACGCCCCTTCTCCGGTCCGTCGTCCTCGTCCTCGGGCGCCTCGAACTCGACCTCCACCCGCTGTTCGGGCCGGCGTTCCTCCTGGCGGGCCAGCAGGGCCAGCACCTCCTGGTCCGGGCCGGTCAGCGGCGGTTGGAGCAGCGAGCGCGGCCACAGCCGGCGAGCCAGCACCACGTTCGTCTCGGCCGCGTACACGGTGATCTGGGACGCCAGGTAGAGCCACGACAGCAGGCCGATCACCGTCGCGAAGAAGCCGTACACGGCGCTGGCGTGCCGCAGTTGATGCGCCACCAGGGCCGCGCCGAACGCCTGCAGGACGGTGAACAGCGGGCCCGCCACCAGGCTGCCCGGCAGCAGGCGGCGGGTCCGCACCTCCTTCGGGGTGAGGATCCGCAGACAGGCCACGAACACGGCGGTGTTCAGCACCGCCGACAGCAGCAGCCCGCCGACCCGGGCCAGGGTGCCGCCCGCCGTGGTGCCGACCAGCGCCGCGGCCGCCGCGGTCACCACCAGGCCGAGGCCGAGCGCGCCGAACAGCGCCAGGCTGCGCGCCAGCCGCGGCCAGTAGCCGGGCCGCCGCACGCCGGGCACGTTCCACACCTCGGCCATCGAGTGCTGCAGCACCTGCGCGATGCCCAGCGCACCGTAGAGCAGGCCGAGGATGCCGATCACCAGCGCCAGTCCGCTGCCCTGCACGGAGTGCACGTTCTCCCGCAACTGGTCGCCGATGATCGGGAAATCGGCCAGCGCGGAGTCGACCACGGCCTCCTGCGCCTCCGGATGACCGTGCAGCACGAACCCCAGCACGGTGGAGAGCAGGAGCAGCAGCGGGATCAGCGACACGAAGCCGTAATAGGTGATCAGCGCGGCCAGCAGCCCGCCCCGGTCGTCGCCGTACTTCTTGATCACGCCGAACACCGCGGCCGGCACCCGGTGCCGCTGCTGCGTGCGGTCGACGGCGCGCAGCGCGCGTTCGATCGGATTCACGGGCCCGTCCCTCCTCGCTGATCGGCACCCCGCGTATGCCCGACCGTGCCGCACCCACCGCCCACCGGCGCGGACCGTCACCCGGGGGTGTGAACCCCCGCGCGGCGGAAGGGCCGCCGCACGGCCCCGGTCGCCCGGCCGGAGCCCGGCCGGGCCGCGGTGCGGACGGCGAGGAGGCGGACGGCGTGCGGTGCAGTGCGGTACGGCTCGCGGTGGCGGGCGCGACGGTGGTGCCGGTGCTCCACGGCTGCGACCGGGTCGACGAGGTGACGACGCGTCGGCCGGCCGCCCGGCGCCGGGTGCGGGCGCCGAAGGCGTGGCGGACCTTCCCCCGAACGGGGCCGTTCCCCCGAACGGGGGAGGGGCGTCCCCTGTCCGGGGGAATCGGGGCCGCGCCGTCGGTTGCGAAGGTCATGGCATGACGACAATGCAGAACTTCGGAAGCCCGGGACGCCTGCGGACGGCGGTCTGCGTCGGCACGATCGCCGCCACGCTGCCCTACCTCGCGCTGAAGATCGCCTGGGTCACGGGCAGCGGGATCGGCGTGCACGGCGACGGCATGCGCAGCGGCACCATGATCGGCGCCAACCTGGCGACGCTCGGCATGGACGCGATCGCCGCCGTGCTGGCGCTCGCGCTGGCCCGGCCGTGGGGCCGGCGGGTCCCCGGCTGGCTGCTGGTCCTGCCGATGTGGGTGGCCACCGGGCTGCTCGCGCCGATCGCCCTGGTGGTGCCGGTCGCGGCCGTGGCCGGGGCGTTCACCGGCGGCTTCGCGTCCTCCGGGGACCCGAGCCAGGACCTCATCGAGGGCTGGGTGTACGCCGTGGTCTACGGCGGCTTCGGCCTCCAGGCGATCGGCCTGGTCGCCGGGTTCGTGATGCACGCCCGCCAGCGCTGGGCCGGCGTGTTCGCGCTGCGGCTGCGCGACCTGCCCGCCGGGCCGGCCGCCGGGACGCGGCGGCTGATCGTGGCCGGGGTCGCCGCGTTCGGACTGATCCCGGTGGCCGTCCAACTGTCCTGGGCGTTCGGCAGCCACGCCCTGCGCCCCGAGGACACCCGCACCGCGGCGGAATCCCTGGTCATCGACACCGGCTTCGCGCTCCTCGTCCTGGCCGGGCTGGTCGCCATGGCGGCACTGACCCGACGGCCGGACGGCCGGCCGGCCCTGCGGACGCTGATCACGGCCTGGGTCGGCACCGGCACGGCGTTCGGCTGGGGGCTGTTCTGGCTGCTGACCTCCGCCCTCCACACCCCGCTCAACGAGGGCCAGGACATGCGCGGCCTGGCCCTGGTCGGCGGCCTGCAGGCACTGGTGGGCGCGGTGCTCGCCACCGTGCTGGCCCTGCTGGTCACGGAGGCGGCGGGGGCATCGGAGAACGCGGCCGACCGCAGTGGGATGATCCAGGCGTGACTCGACGGGGGGAGTTCCGCCGGACCGCCCCGGCCCTGTGCAGCCGGGCGGGCCTCGCCCTGTGCGGCCGGGCGGGCCTTGCCCTGTGCAGCCGGGCGGCCCTGCGGCGCTGGGCGCTGCTGATCCTGGGCGGCGCGATGATGACGCCGTTCTGGTTCGTGATGAACGTCGCCCTCGCGCCGCTGTTCCGAGCCACCTCGCTCGGCGGGACGCTGCTGATCCAGTTCGGGGCGTACCTGGCGGCGCTGCCCCTGGTCGCGGCGGCCGCAGCGGTCCTCCCGTTCGTCCGGCAGCTGGAGTTCGTGATCGTCCGGACGCTGCTGCCGGCCGGGACGCTGGGGGAGCGGCCGCAGGACGCCGAGGCCTCGCGCGGGCGGACCGTCGCCTGGGCCGTGCTGCACCTCGGCCTCGGCGCGCCCGTCTCCGGGGCGACCCTGGCCGTTCCGCCCGCCGTCGTCGTGCTGCTGACGGTGCGTCCGTTCCTGGACGATCCGCCGGGCTGGCTGAACGCGGTGCCCGCCGGGCTCGGACCGGTCGCCGGGGTGCTGCTCGCGCTGCTGCTGCCGACCGCCGCGTGGGCGGCCGGCCGGGCCCTGGAACGCTCGGCGCCCGCACTGCTCGGGCCGTCCGCCGCCGAGCGGCTCGCCGAAGCCGAACGCCTCGGCGCCCGACTCGCCGAACGCAACCGGCTGGCAAGGGAGTTGCACGACTCAGTCGGCCACGCGCTCGGCGTGGTGACGCTGCAGGCCGCCGCCGCGGGCCGGGTCCTCGACCGGGACCCGGTGTTCGCCCGTAGCGCCCTCGCCGCGATCGAGGAGGCCGCCCGCTCGGCCGCCGACGAACTCGACCACGTCCTCGGGCTGCTCCGCGAGGAGAGCCCCGGCCGCACCCCCCAACCGGACCTGCGCGACGTGCACCGCCTGGCCGACTCCGCCCGCGCCGCCGGTTCACCCGTCGCCCTCACCGTCGGCGACCTCGACGCGATGCCCGCCGTGGTCTCCCGCGAGGCCTACCGGATCGTCCAGGAAGCCCTCACCAACGCCCTTCGGCACGCGGCCGGTTCACCCGTCGACGTGACGATCGACGCTGCTGCGGGCGAGCTGCGCCTGCGGATCGGCAACCCGCTGCCGGCCTCGCGCCGCCCCGGCCACCGCGGTGGCCGCGGCACCCGAGGCATCGCCGAGCGCGCCCAACTGCTCGGTGGACACGCCGAGTTCGGACCCGTCGACGGGCTGTGGCGGGTGGCCGTCCGGCTGCCGCTCACCCTCGGCCGGGCCAACGACCGCCCCGGGAGGGAACATTGAGCGCCACACCGATCCGGGTCCTGATCGCCGACGACGAACCCCTGGTGCGCTCCGGCCTGGCGGTGATCCTCTCCGCCGAACCGGACATCGAGGTGGTCGGCGAGGCCGAGAGCGGCGCCCGCGCCGTCGCCCTGGCCCGCGACCTGACACCCGACGTGGTGCTGACCGACGTACGGATGCCCGCCCTCGACGGCATCCAGGCCGCCCGGCGGATCCTCGACACCGTCGTCCCCGCCCCGCGCGTCGTCGTGATCACCACCTTCGAGAACGACGACAGCGTCCACGACGCGCTGCTCGCCGGGGCCGCGGGCTTCCTGCTCAAACGCTCCCGCCCGGAGGCGATCGTGCAGGCCGTCCGACTGGCCGCGTTCGGCGACACCCTGATGTTCCCGGACTCGGTGCGCGACCTGGCGCTCCGTCACCGCCGCGAGTCCACCCCGTTCCCCCACCCGCTCTCCGACCGCGAACAGGAGGTGCTGCGCCTGATGGCCGCCGGCCTGGGCAACGCGGAGATCGCCAGGACCCTGTTCCTCGGCGCGGAGACCGTCAAGACCCACGTCGCGAACATCCTCAGCAAACTCGCCGCCCGCAACCGCACCCACGCCGTGGTCATCGCCTACCGCTCCGGCTTCGTCACCCCCTGAGACCCGGGCCCACGGCGGCGGCCAGGATCACCTCCAGCCGCAGGTCGGCCGCCCACAGCGCGGACGTGTCGTCGTCCGGGCCGGCCGGCAGCCAGGCGGTGGCGACGGGCAGCAGCAGGTGCTCGCCCGGCAGCAGGTCCGGCAGGGTCCAGTGCAGGGCATGCCGGTCCCACCGGTACTCCTCGCCCCAGCCGTGGCGGTGCTCCTCGACCGCCGCCGACTCCCCGGCCCAGCGGGCCGGGACGCCCGTCCCGTCGGCCGCGCGGCGGCAGATCGCCTCCGCGTCCTCGCCCGCCAGGGCGAGGTCGTGACCGGCGCCGGTGATCTCCAGGGCGGCGAGGTACTGGCCGCCGCCGTAGCCGCTCTCGGTGCCCGGCGGCGGATCGGCGAGCCGCACGGCCGGCGCCGGGCGGCGCACCGTGCGGTGGGCGCGCAGGTGCCAGACCGCTGCCCAGGCCTCCGTGACGACCCGGGAGAAGCCGGTCGGCTCCGGCAGGTACGCGGTGAGCAGCAGCTCCAGGTCGGCGTCGGGCCCCGCCCAGCGGGCGATCCGGGCGCCGGACGGCAGCCGCCACAGCGTGTCGGGGACGCCGGGCAGCGGACGTCCGCCGAGCGCGGCGGCGAAGGTCAGCGGCCCGAGCGGCGTCCGGACGACGGGCTCGACGGCGGGCACGCGCTCGCGCGGGACGTGCGGCAGCAGCTCGTTGGCGATCGGCGCCCGGCCGATTTGGTGCGCGTTCTTCGACGTGTCGTCAGGGGGCGTTCCACGCACGGGCTCAGAGCTCCGCGGGCAGGCCGGCGGCCAGAACGTGCTCCGGGCCGAGGAAGGAGACGATCTCCGCCACCGAGTCCCGGCGCAGCGTCAGGACGGTGAGGGACCAGGCCGGGTGCGGCGCGTCCGGGGCCGCTCCCAGGTAGAACGCCACCGCGGGCTGCCCGTTGGCGGTGGTGAGGCGGTGGCGCCAGCTCGGGCAGCGGGTGAGGGGGACGGCCGCCGCGAAGTCCATGACCGCGCCGAGACCGGCGTACCAGTGCGCCAGCGGAGGCATCGACCAGGTGACGTCCTCGGTGAGCAGCGCGACCAGGGCGTCGGCGTCGCCGCGTTCCAGGGCGGTGGCGAACGAGGTCGCGATGTCCCGGACTCGGGTGTCGCCGAGGATCCGCAGCGTCTGCTGCTGGGACACCTCGGGCAGCGTCGCCGCGAGCTTCCGCCGGGCCCGGGCCAGGGCGGAGTTCACCGAGGTGGCGGAGGTGTCCATCATGGCGGCGATCTCCTCGGCGGAGAATCCCAGCACGTCGAACAGGAGCAGCGCGGCCCGCTGATTGCCCGACAGGTGCTGCGCGGCCGCGACGAACGCGAGCTCCACGGCTTCGCGCTGCTCGTAGCGGGCGGCGGGGCCGGCGGGCCCGATCGGCAGGCCCGCGTCGGGGTACGGGCCCAGCCAGGCGACCTCCGTCAACGGCGTGGCGTCGAGCACCGCGTGCGGGGAGGCCGGGCCCAGGTCGATCGGCAGCGCCCGCCTGCCGCGGCGGTCGACGGCGTCCAGGCAGGTGCGGGTGGCCACCGTGTACAGCCACGCGCGCAGGGAGCTGCGGCCCTCGAACCGCTCCAGGCCGCGCCAGGCGCGCACCAGCGCCTCCTGCAGCGCGTCGTCCGCGTCGTGGGTGGAGCCGAGCATGCGGTAGCAGTGCGCGTGCAACTCGCGGCGCAGCGGCGCGACCAGGCGGGTGAAGGCGGCGCCGTCGCCATCGCGGGCCAGCGTCAGGTCGTCGGCGGCGGCGACGGGGGGTGGGGTCGCGCAGGATTCCTCGCTCACGGACGACGATTCTGCCGCACGGCGGGAGTCACCTCTTCGACCGGCTTTTTCCGTACCCGAGGAGGACCTCATGACCAGCGCCACCACCGGCAACGCCGAATTCCCGTCCACACCGGCCTGGTTCGACATCTCCGCAGTCGACGCGCCGCGCGCCCACCGCTTCTACCGGGAGCTGTTCGGCTGGCAGGTCGACGCACTGGACGCCACCTACGCACTGGTCGGGGCGGCCGACGGCGAACCGGCCGGCGGGATCGGCCAGTCCGGCCCCGGCAGCCCCTACACCGGGATCGTGGTCTACTTCCGGGTCGCGGACGTGGACCTGGCGCTCGCCAAGGCCGAGGAGCTCGGCGGCCGTCGCCGAATGGAGCCGCAGGCCGTGCCCGGACGAGGCCGGATCGCCGTGTTCGACGACCCGGACGGCAACCCGGTCGGCCTGCTCGGCGCCTGAGCGAAGGGATCCGCCATGACGATCACCGACCCCGGGACCGACCTGCGCCGCTACCTGCCGGACGCCCGCGAGGCCGTCCGGTGGAAGCTCGACGGCCTGCCGGAACGCGACCTCCGCCGCCCGCCCACCCCGACCGGGACCGACCTGCTCGGCCCGGCCGGACCCGAACCCGACACCGACACTGACCACTGGGCCACCGTCGTCGACACCCACTGGGCGGCCTGGAAGCACGCCGACGCCACCGCCGAGGAACTGCCGCTGGACGCCGTCGGCCACGTCCCGCAGTGGCCGGGGCCGGACGCCGCCCCCCGCCTGTGCCGGGTGCTGGTCCACCTGGTCGTCGAGACCGAGCGGCACGCTGGCCACGCCGACCACGTCGGCCACGTCGGCCACGCCGACCTCGTCCGCGAGCCGATCGACGGCGGGGTCGGCCACCGGCCGGGTGCCGGGCGGATGCCCGCGACGGACGACACGTGGTGGTCCCGGTACCGGGAGCGGGCCGTCGCGGCGGCCGGGCAGAACTGACGTGCGGCGGGTCGGAGGGGCGAGCCGCCCCTCCGACCCGGCGCGGTCAGAGGTAGTCCTCCAGACGGCCGATCGCGAAGCCCTCGGCGGTGGCGGTGTCGATGACGCGGCGGAGCATGTCGGCCATGGTGCCCTTCCAGCCCGGGGCCGGGTCGCGGAAGTGGGTGAGGATGATGTCGCCGGGGTGGAGCTTCTCGTCGGAGTAGCGGTACTCGAGGTGGTCCGGGAAGGCCTCCTCGGTCCACAGGGCGACGGCGGTGACGCCGCAGGAGGCGGCGGTGCGCAGCGCGGCGGCGGTGTACTCGCCGTAGGGCGGCCGGAACAGCCAGGGGCGGGTGCCGATCTCCTGTTCGAGGCGGTCCTGCTGGCCGCAGATCTCGCGGCGGAGCGCATCGGCGCCGAGGCGGCGCAGGTCGGGATGGTTGATGGTGTGGTTGTTGACGGACACGCCGCGGTCGCGCATGGCGCGGAAGTAGCCGTAGTCGGAACGCGCCAGGTAGTCGGAGATGAACACCGACAGGGGCACGTCCAGGCCGGCGGCCATCTCGGCGAACTCCGGATCCTTCGTCGCGCCGTCGTCGACGGTCAGGAACACCACGTTGTCCTCGGTGGGAACGCGGCGAACCACCGGTGGCAGACCGTCCGCGAGCAGGACGTTCGGCCCCGCGACGAGCTCCGGCTTCTCCGCGGGCGCCACGGGCGCCTTCAGCGGCAGCGCCGCCAGCCCCCAGTGCCGGGCGGCCGCGAGCTCGGCCTGCTGCTGCCTCGACTCCCGCTCGGCCACCCCCAGCCGACCGTTCACCTCCTGCCCCGCCGCACCCTGCGGAACGGCCACGGCCGGCTGCCCTGCGACCGGCGGCGCAGCGGGGGCGGAGGCGCGCCCGTCACTCCCGTCCTGGGCCCGCAGGGCGGAGCAGCCGACACCGAGGACGGCCAGCACGGCGAGCACGGCGAGGTGACGGCGGCACGGGCCCCTGCGGTCACGGTCTTTCGTCGACATACCGGCCGATGATCCCCTCGTCGTACAGCCACCAACCCGCCCGTCACCCGGCCGGACGCCTGCCGTCCCCCGTTCGCCACGCTCCGTGGTCGGGCGGTCGTCGCGAGAGCGCCAGTGTGGACGGTGCGCCCCCGTACGACCCCGACGCGCCCTACTGCTGGCGGACGGGGGACGGGAGGATGGGCTCTTCGCCGCGTGCGCGGCGGTCGTCGTCAAGGGAGGAGTGGTCGCGATGGGTGAGCACGAGAAGCCCGCACCGGACCCGGGTGAGGGCACCCCGCCGCCCGGGAACTCGGACGGGCAGGTCCCGCCCCCGCCGCCGGGCACCGGCAAGCGGCGCAAGTAGACGCGGTGGCCGAGGAATTGGATCTGCCCGCGTACCGCTCGCGGCTCGACCGGGTGATGGCCGAGCGCGGGGCCTGGCCCGAGGGATCGCCGTGGGTGCGGGAGGCGGTGGCGGCGCTGCCCCGGGACGGGTTCGCGCCGGAACGGCTGTGGCGGTGGGACGGCCGGGCGTGGGAACCGGTGGACCGGGCGGCCGATCCGGCAGGCTGGGCGGGGGAGTTGTACCGCTCGCCGGACGAGGCGGCGGTGACACAGCTCGGGGACGGCCTGCCCACGTCGAGCCTGTCCTGTCAGGCCGTGGTCGCCGACATGGCGGACAGCCTGCGCCTGGAACCCGGGCACCGCGTCCTCGAACTCGGCACCGGCAGCGGCTGGAACGCGGCCCTGCTGGCCCACCGCGCCGGCCCGGGCCGAGTGGTCGGCGTCGAGGCGGATCCGGTCCTGGCCGCCGCGGCCGACGTACGTCTGGCCGCCGCCGGCCTGGAGGTGCAAGTCCGCACGGGCGACGGCGACTTGGGGGTGCCCGGTGAGTTCCCGTTCGATCGGGTGATCGCCACCTACGCCGTCGAGGAGATCCCCTGGCCCTGGGTCGAGCAGACCGCGCCCGGCGGGCGGATCGTCACTCCGTGGGGCCGCCTCGGCCACGTCGCGCTCACCGTCGCCGAGGACGGCAAGTCCGCCACCGGCTGGCTGCAGGGCCTGGCCCGGTTCATGCCCACCCGCACCCAACAAGCGCACCGGCGACGGACGTTCGGCGAAGTCCGTGGTTCGGTCGAAACCGATCGCAGTGGCAGCACCGACCGCGACCCGACACAGCTCGCCGACCCGTGGGGGCTGGGCTTCGCACTGCGCGTCGCCCTCCCGGACCTGTCCGTGCACACCGGCCACGACGCGGACGGCACCAGCGCATGGATCACCGACGGCCACACCTCCTGGGCCGTCCTGTCCGCCCGCACCGCCGGCGGCGCCTGGACCGCCGAAGGCGGACCGCGACACCTCGCCGAAGAGGTCGAAGCCGCCTGGTCCCAGTGGGAGACAATCGGCCGCCCCGGCGTCTACGACTACGGCCTCACCCGCACCCCCACCGAGCAGTTCGTCTGGGCCGACGACCCCCGCACCGGCCCGCGCTGGCCCGCCGCCACGCACCCGGAGGAGGAGAGGAACGACCCGGCCCCGGTGTGAGCGACGGCGCCGGTGAGCACCACGAACGGACCGTGCCCCGGTAGCCCACCCGCGAGCGGACCGACGCTGTTCGGCTCCTCCGCGCCGTCAAGGCCTGTCGGCATGCCGGGCACCGACGGCGCGTACCTCCTGCCGGTGGCGCCTCGAACCCGTCGACCTGCTCCTGGAGTTCGGTGCGACCGCAGCAGGTGGTGGCCCGGCGGCGTTGCGCAGGCGCGTCGGCGGCCGGGGCCGGGTGGGGCCGGGGGCGGGTCGGGGCGGCTAGGGTCGGGGGGTGATGCGGACGTGGGTGGAGCGGGCGGTTCCGGGGCCTTGGGTTTGGCGGCTGGTGGTCCGGGAGGTGCTGGGCGGGCTCGTGGTGTGCGGGCTGGCGGCGCTGTTGCAGGCGGTGGACAGCGGTGGTTGGCCGTCGGGGCTGGTGGTGGCGGCCGCCGGGGTGCTGTTCCTGTTGCGGCGGGGGCTGCCGGGGACGGTGCTGGTGCTGGCGTCGGCGGGTGTCGGCGGACCGGGCGGGTTCCTGCCGCTGCTGGTCGCGGCGGGGTATTCGGCGGGTCGGCGGATCACCCGGCCCTGGTACGCGCCGGCGGTCTTCGGGCTCGGCTTCGTGCTGAACTTCGCGGTGGGCGTGCTGCAGAACCGCCGCGACCACTTCCCGGTGCCCGCGCTGCTGGGCATCTGCGTGGTCGGGTTCCTGCTGCTGGGCGTGCTGCCCGCACTGCTCGGCCGGTACCGGGCGCAGCGCAGCGCGCTGCTGGACAGTCTGCGGGAGCGCAACGAGCAGCTGGTGCGCGAGCGGGTGATGATCGCCCGTCAGGCGCGGCTGCGCGAACGCCACCGGATCGCCCAGGACATGCACGACAGTCTCGGGCACCAGCTGGCGCTGATCGCCGTGCACACCGGCGCGCTGGAGGTGGACCGCACGCTCGGCGAGCGGCAGCGCGAGGCGGTGGGCGTGCTGCGGCAGGCGGCGACCGGCGCGATGCGGGAGCTGCGCGAGGTGGTCGGTCTGCTGCGGGACGACTCGGTGCCGGCGGCGGGCGGCGTGGACGCGATCGACCGGCTGGCGGAGAGTTCGCAGGCGGCGGGCACGCTGGTGGAGCTCCGGCACGAGGGCACGTCGCGCGAACTCGCCGCCGCGACCGGTCACGCCGCGTACCGAATAGCCCAGGAGGGCCTGACGAACGCCCACAAGCACGCGCGGGGCGCGCAGATCGTGCTGACGGTGCGGTACGAGCGCGACGCGGTGATGGTGGAGGTGCTGAACGGGCCCGGCGGGGACGGTACGGCGGCGGTCTCCGGCGGTCAGGGCCTGACCGGTCTGCGGGAGCGGGCCCGCCTGCTGGGCGGGTCGATCCACGCGGACCGGGAGTCGGACGGCGGCTTCCGGTTGAGCGGCCGGCTCCCGTACACCTCGGACGGGGCGCTGGACGCCGTCCCCGAGGACGAGGAACTGCGCGAGCTGGCAGGGAAGTTGATCGGACCGGAGAAGCGCCGCCGGAGCCCCGCGATGGGCTGTGCGCTGGGCGCGCTCGCGGTCCTCGGCGCGGTCGGGGTGGTCGGCGCGGTCGGGGTGCTGATGTTCGTCGGCGCGATGCGGGACGCCACCGTGTCGACCTCGCTGTACGACTCGATCGAGGTCGGCCAGTCCGAGGGCGTGGTGAACGCCCGGCTGCCGATCGGCAGCGACTTCCTGACCGGCGATTTCAAGAAGTACGGCCCGCCCGCGCCGGACGGCGCGCACTGCCGATGGTTCGCGGGCGACGTCGAGACCGCCCCCAGCGACGGGCAGGACGTGGTGCGGTTCTGCTTCGACAACGGCCTGCTGGTGGACAAGCAGCACTTCCGCAGCCTGGCGCAGCCGGACGGGGCTGCGCCCGGCCGGAGCGTCAACCCGTCGGCATCCGCAGCTCGTTGAGGCGCTTCGCATGCTCGTGACGGATCCGGGCCAGCGCCTCGGCACGGAACGGATCGTCGGCGGGGATCGCCGCAGCCGCCTCCAACGCCTCGTCCAACAGGCGCAGTTGGAGGTCGCGGCGGAGCAGTAGCGGGTGGTGGCGGGTCAGTTCGACGGCCGCGAGGGCCAGCTTCGGCAGGTGCACCGCCGGGTTGTCGCGGGCCAGCAGGCGGTGCGCCCGGTAGGCCTGCCACGGGGTGGGCGGTTCGCTGCCGGCCAGCAGCACCCGGGCACGCAGGGCCATTTCCTGATCGACGTGTGCGGACACACGACTCCCATCGACTCGTCCAAAGGGGGGAATGCGGACGAGTCTGCGGCCGAACCGGCCGCCCGGACAAGGGCGGAGAAGTGTGCGTCCGGTCCTACCGCGCGGGCGCGTGAGCAGGCAGAATGGGGGTCGACACGCTGCCGGAGGCATCGCCCGCGACCGCCGGCCGTCCCGGATCGGCGGCCGCGCCGTCGACGTCCCGGGCCGGAGCGGCCGCGACCACCGCGGCCAACCGGGCCTCGACCGCGTCGAGTTCGGCGGACGCCTGGGCGCGCAGCGCGGGCAGCAGGGTGAGGGCGGCGCGGGCCGCGTCCGGGTCGGGCTGCGGGTCCTGGTGGGCGGCGGCGACGGCGGTGCGCAGCGGCAGGGTGGCGAGCGCCGTCTCCCACGCGGTGCGGTGGACGCCCGTCGCGTAGCGGGACGTCAGGTACTCCAGCGGGCTCAGCGCGAGGGCGTCCCGCTCGGCGGGCCCGGCGAGCCGGTGCTCGGGCAGCAGCCGGGCGATGCCGTCGCGGGCCACCAGGTCGAACGCGCGGGCCAGGTCCGGTGCGGCGGCGCCGTGGACGCGGGTGGTCGAGGAGGCCTCCAACAGGCGCTCCAGCATGACCGCTTCGCGCGGGTCGGCGGTCCGGTCGGGGTGCTCCTGGTCGGCGAGCAGCTGCTCCAGGTGGTAGCGCTGGCCCCAACTGCCCACCGAGCGGTGCATCGCCCCGGCCCGGGTCTCCCGGATCGCGGCCAGCACCAGCGCCCGGGTGGTCAGGTCGCGCCGCACCGCGAGCCGCTCCCCGTCCGGGAACAGCCGCTCCAGCGCGCAGCGCACCGCCCCGACGGTCGGACCGTCGTACCAGCGCAGCGTCCAGCGGCGCCCGGCCTGCTCGTACTGCGGCTCGATCGGGACGCGGAACTGCACGGACAGCCGGTCGGCGATCCGCCGCACCTGCGGGCCGCGCGGCGGCCGGGAGGATGCGGAGGCGTCCGGAGCGGCAGCGTCCGGAGTGCGGTCGGGGGTGCGCATGGCCGGAGACTAGCCAGCGCGCGGCCGGGCGGCGGGCGACGCGCGGACCGGCTCAGCCGTTCGCCGCAGCGCCCGCCGCCGTCCGGGCCGGCAGCTGCGCCCGGCGGGCCGCGGGCATCCGGTGACGGGGCGTCACCCGCGGGTCGACCGCGTGGCCGGTGAACTCGATGGCGGCCAGCCGCGCCGCCGACGCGCGCGGCAGCAGCACCGCCGACGCCACCCCGGCCGGCAGCGGCCCGTCCGCGGTGACCAGGCCGCGCAGCGCGGCGCCGGCCCGGCGGTGGCGGGCGAACGCGTACCGGGAGACCCGGCGGCCGCGCCGCCGCTGCCCGTCGGCGGCCTGCGCGGGCGTGGCGTCCAGCAGCAGCAGGTGCAGCCGGCGGCCCTGCCGGTGCGCGGTGCGGGCCACGACCAGGCGCACCCACGGCAGCGCCCCGCAGTCGTGCACCACCAGCGGTCCGCCGGCCCGCAGCGCGGCGTGCAGCCGCAGGTAGTGGGCGGCCCGGACCAGCGGCCGGTACAGCGGGTACGGGACGCCCGGCAGGGCGGCGGCGAAACGCTGCCGGGTGTGCTGGGAATCGATCACCCGGGCCCGGGCGCAGCGCGCCATCAAGGTGCTCTTGCCGCTGCCCGGCAGGCCCGAGACCACCAGGACGTCGTCCACCGGGTAGGCCAGCACGGCCGGCGCCGGACGGTCCGTCAGGTCGTGCCGGGCGTGCGGGCGCAGCTGTGAATGCACACGGTCCCCCTCAAGAGTGTGCCAAGAGAACGTCATGTCAACGACATGCCCAGGGCAAAGGGTTCCAGACCTGCGGCAATACGGCTGTGACGTGCCTGTGGCCGTTCCCGGACACCCTGGCCGCTCTCGCGCCGAACTTCCGTGACAGGGTGGACGGATGTGAACGGCCCCACGGCACGCGCACGGGGGGACAGAGGGGAATGGGTGGGCACAGATGAGGTTCTGCTTCCTGGTCGAGGAGCACTACCGCCACGACGGGATGCCGCTGGAGGTGGTCCAGCACCTGCGGGCGGCCGGCCACACCGTGGACGTGCTGCGCCCCGGCGCCGAACTGCTGGACCTCGCCCGGCTGGTGCGCGGCGGCGCGCACGACGCATGGGTGCTGAAGACCGTCTCCGGCGGGCCCGGACTCGGCCTGCTGGAGTCCGCCGCGGCGGCCGGCCTGACCACCGTCAACGACGCCCGGGCGATCCGCCCGGTCCGCGACAAGGCACAGACCGCCGTGGTCGCCGCCCTGCACGGGCTGCCGATGCCGCGCACCTGGGCCGCCGCCGACCCGGCCGCGTTCGCCGCGATACCCGAGCGGCACTACCCGCTGGTCGTCAAACCCGCCGACGGCTCCTCCGGGCGCGCCGTCCACCTGATCCAACACTCCTCCCAGCTCGCCGAGTTGGCAGCGCCCGCGGACGGCGCGCTGCTGATCGCCCAGCCGTACGTCGCCAACGACGGACTCGACCTCAAGGTCTACTGCGCGGGCGGCGAGTTCTTCGCCACCCAGCGCACCTCGCCGCTGCACCCGCACCGGCCCGCCACCGAACGGCCCGTCCCGCTGCCGCGCGAGGTCGCCGCGCTCGCCGCGCAGGTCGGCGAGGTGTTCGGCCTCGACCTGTACGGCCTGGACGTGCTGCTCGGACCGGACGGCCCCACCGTCGTCGACATCAACGACTTCCCGAGCTTCCGCCAAGTCCCGCACGCCGTCGAGCGGGTGGCCGACGCGGTGGTCCGCCTCGCCCGCACCGGCTCCTCCTGGCCCACCCCCGGCGCCGGGTCCCTGCTCGCCCCCGCCGCCCGGTGACGGCGCTGCGCATCGCGGTCCTGGCCCGCGACCTCGACCACCCGCTGCTCGCCGCCACCCGTCGACTGCTGTCCGCGCAGGGGCACTTGACGGTGCCGGCGGGGCAGGACGCGGACCTGCTGCTGCTGAAGGCGCGCAGCGCCGCCGCACTCCAAGTCGCCCGCGGCTACGAGGAGTCCGGCACGCCGGTGCTCAACTCGGCCACCGCCACCGCCTTCTGCCAGGACCGGGCGGCCATGGAGCGGCTCGCCCGCGCCGCCGGCATCCCGTTCGCGGCCACCGTCGACTCCGGCCCGATCGGTGGTCTCGCCTGGTCCGGGCCGGTGGTGGTGAAGAGCAGGCACAGCCGGCGCGACGACCTGGTGGCCCGCGCCGACACCGCCGAGCAGTGGCAGGCGCTGGCCGACCGGTGGCCCGGCGAGCCGGTGATCACCCAGCGGCCGGTGGCCGGCGACGGCTGGGACCGCAAACTCTGGGTGGTCGACGGACAGCTGTTCGCCGAACGGCGCCGCTCCGAACTCCACCCCGGCGGGCCCGCCCGCCGGCCCTGGACCCCCGGACCCGAGGAGGGCGCCCTCGCCCTCGCCACCGGCCCCGCCTTCGGCCTCGATGTGTACGGCGTGGACCTGCTGCCCGGCCCCGACGGCCCGATCGCCGTCGACGTCAACGCCTTCCCCGGCATCCGCCACCAGCCCGGCGCGCCCGAGGCACTGGCCGCCCTGGCCGTCCGGACCGCCCTCGCGGCCCTCGCCGCCCTCGCCGCTCGGGAGCCGAGGGCCGGCTGACATGTGCATGTGCCCGCAGTGGGCCCGCCGCCACCCGTGATCCGCCCCATACCTGCCCCTTTGTGACCCTTCCGACGACCCCGTGGGTCCACTCCCGCCGCCCCGTCTGCGAGAATCGGGCGGCGAGCTGGGCCCACGGACGAGGAGGAACGCAGTGCGCGAGGAGGAACCGCGGTCGCGGCTTCCCCAGCTTCGGCTGGACGAACTGCTGGCCGAACTGCAGGCCCGGATCGACGTGGCGCGCGGCACCCGCGACCGGGTGCACAGCCTGCTGGAGGCCGTGCTCTCGGTCGGCCGGGAGCTGGAACTCACTCAGGTGCTGCGCCGGATCGTCGAGGCGGCCGCCGTCCTCGCCGACGCCAAGTACGCGGCGCTCGGCGTGATCGGCCCCGACGGCGACACCCTCTCGCAGTTCCTCACCGTCGGCCTCAGCGACGAGGAGATCGCCAGGATCGGCCCCTACCCGACCGGCAAGGGCCTGCTCGGCGAACTCATCCGCCACCCGCAGCCGTTGCGCCTGGACGACCTGAGGGAGCACCAGGCGTCCACCGGCTGCCCCGCCCACCACCCCGAGATGCGCACCTTCCTGGGCCTGCCGGTCCGGGTCCGCGACGAGGTGTTCGGCAACATCTACCTGACCGACAAGCGCGGCGCCGCCGGGTTCGACGACGACGACGAGTCGGTCATCGCCACCCTCGCCGTGGCGGCGGGCGTGGCCATCGACAACGCCCGCCTGTACGAGGAGGCGCAGCGCCGGCAGCGCTGGCTGACCGCCACCGCCGAGATCAACCGCCGCCTGCTGTCCGGGAGTTCCCGCACCCAGGTGGTCGAGCTGATCGCCCAGCGGGCGTGCGACATCAGCGGTGCCCGGCAGGCCGACGTGCTCACCGTGCTGCCCGCCGGGAACGGCCTGCACGTGGAGCTCTCGCTCGGCGGCGACCTGACCGGCCGGGCCGGCGCGGACATCCCGCTGGAGGGCACCATCTCGGGCGCGGCGTGCGTCGAGGGCGCGCCGGTGACCTCGCACGACCTCGCCGAGGACCGGCGCTTCCCGGCCCGGGCGGACCGGTACGCGGGCCTCGGCCCGGCCGTCGCGGTGCCGCTCGGACGCGCCGAGGGCCACACCGAGGGCGTGCTGCTGCTGGTGCGCGGCCCCGGCGAGCCGGAGTTCACCGAGCGCGAGACCGATCCGCTGCTGGCCTTCGCCGACCAGGCCGCGCTGGCCCTGGAACTGGCCGAACGGCGGCGCGACGCCGAGCAGTTGGCCGTCCTGGAGGACCGCGACCGGATCGCCCGCGACCTGCACGACCTGGCCATCCAGCGCCTGTTCGCCACCGGCATGACGCTGCAGAGCGCCTCCCGCTTCATCGACCACCCCGGGGCCTCGGACCGGGTGCTGCGGGCGGTCGGCGACCTGGACGAGACCATCAAGATCATCCGGTCGACGATCTTCGGCCTGCGGGTCCGCGAGGCCGGCGTCGGCCAGGGCCTGCGGGCCCGCGCCGTCCACGTGGTCGAGGAGGCCCACTCCGCGCTCGGCTTCGCCCCCCGCCTCAGCATGGAGGGCCTGCTCGACACCGACGTCCCGCCCGCCGTCGCCGACCACCTGGTCGCCGTCCTCGGCGAAGCCCTCAGCAACGCCGCCCGCCACGCAAAGGCCGGCCGCGTCGAGGTCGTCCTCCAGGCCACCGGCAGCCAGGTCGTCCTCACCGTCCAGGACGACGGCGTCGGCATCCCCGCCCAGGGCCGCCGCAGCGGCCTGCGCAACCTCGAAGAACGCGCCCGCTCCCTCGGCGGCACCCTCACCGTCACCGCCCCGCCCAACGGCGGCACCACCCTCAACTGGACGGCCCCACTGGGGCATTGACGCCCCGCTCGCCCGCTCCTGTCGGGGCAGATCGGGCGGCGTTGCCGATGCCCTCGCCGGAGACTGCCCGGGCGGGCCGACGAGGGTGGTGTCGAGGGCGGCGTCCGGCTCAGCGGGATTCGCGGAGGCGGGCCAGGGCGGTGTCGAGGGCGGCCTCCAGGTGGGTGGATTCGCCGGTGGTCATCAGGATCAGCACGCCGCCCTGGACGCCCGCCAGTAGCGCCGCGGCCTCGCGGTCGGCGTCCAGGTGCGGGGCGATCGACCCGTCGGACTGCATCCGGCGGATGCCGTCGGCGAGTTGGCGCTGCCACCGGGCGAGCAGTTCGCGGGCCACCGACCGGGTGGCGTCCGTGACGCCGCCGAGCTGGGCCAGGGCGGTGTGCAGCGGGCAGTCGCTGCCCTGGGTGCGGTAGCGGGCCAGGACCTTGTCGCGCCACCGGTGCCACGCGTCCCAGGAAGTGAGCGAGCCCAGTTCGGGCTGCTGGTCCTCGATCACCCGGTCCGCCTCGTGCCGGGCCACGGCGAGCAGCAGATCGTCCTTGCCGCCGGGGAAGTAGTGGAAGAGCTGGCTCTTGCTGGTCGAGGTGCGGGCCATCACGTCCTCCAGGCGCACCGCGAACACCCCGTGCTCACGGATCTGCTCGGCCGCACCGTCGACGATGCGCTGCCTGGTCGCGAGGCCCTTGCGGGTCAACGTCATGGATCCTCCAGCCGTCGACGTCGTCCGGAACCCGCCCGGACTCCGGCGCCCAGTCTGTCAGGGAAAGAGGATCAACTTGCCGGTGGTGCGGCGCGATTCGATGTCGGCGTGGGCTCGGGCGGCCTCGGCGAGCGGGTAGCGGCCGGTGACCCGCAGCGTCAGCTGCCCGCTCCGCACCAGGTCGAACACCTCGCCGGTCCGCCGGACCAGCGCCTCGCGGGTGGCGACGTGATGGTGCACCGTCGGGTAGGTCAGCAGGATGCTGTTGGGCAGATCGGTGGGCCGCAGCGTCGGCACACCCATGAACGGCCCGTAGTACGCGTGCACGCCGTGGGTGCGCAGCGCCAGCTGGGAGGAGCGGAAGGTGTCCGCGCCGCCGCCGTCGTAGACCACGTCGGCCCCCCGTCCGCCGGTGAGTTCCCGCACCCGGTCCTCGAACCCGGCGCCGGAGTGCACCAGCACGTGGTCCGCGCCGGCCTCCTCGGCCACCGCCGCCTTGTCCGCCCGGGAGACCAGCCCGATCACCGACCCGCCACGGGCCTTCACCAGCTGGGTGAGCAACTGGCCCACCCCGCCGGCCGCCGCGTGGACCACCGCCGTGTCGCCCGGCCCGATCGGGTACGTCTCGGTGCTCAGGTGACTCGCCGTCAGACCCTGCATCAGCAGACCGCCGGCCACCTCGTCCGAGACCCCGTCGGGCACCTTCACCAGCGACGTCGCCGGAACCGCCAGCAACTCGGCGTAGCTGCCCGGGTGGTAGAACCACGCCACCCGGTCGCCGACGGCGAACTCCGTCACCCCCGCACCGAGAGCCGTCACGTACCCCATCCCCTCGGCCCCCAGCACCAACGGCGCCGCCCACCCCGGCGCGCCGGACGCCCGTGCACCGACATCCATGTAGTTGACGCCCGCCGCCCCCAACCGGACCAGCACCTCCCCGGTGCCGGGCACCGGATCCGGCAGCTCGGTCCAGCGCATGACCTCGGGGCCGCCGTGCTCCTCGATACGAATCGCATGCATGGGATGACACCTTCCTGTGGAGGCCCGCTGTTCCGGGCGCAGTCCGTACGTTAGGGAGGTGAAAATGGACCAACAAGTCCAGAAATCCCGCGTCGGCTCGCGGCTCGACGGCCGGGGCGAGGCGACGTGCGCCGAGCCGGCACGGCGGCCCTATGCCTGGCGGGACTGGCGGGACTGGCGTTCGCGGGCCCAGGCGGCCAGTGGTTGGAGTGCGTCGTTGAGGCGGAGGCCGTCCTCGGTGAGCGAGTACTCGACGCGGGGCGGGACCTCGTCGTAGGAGACGCGGCGCACGACGCCGTCGGCCTCGAGCTCGCGGAGGTGGGAGGCCAGTACCTTCTCGGTGATCCCGGGGAGCAGTCGGCGCAACTCCCCGAAGCGGCGGCACGGTTGCTCGTGCAGTGCCCACAGGACCAGGACCTTCCACCGGCCGCCGATCACCTCCATCGCGGTGTCGATCCCGCAGACGTGTCCCTCCGCCGTGCCCGGCCGGTTCAGCGTCGCCATGCTCCCACCCCTTCCGACGTGCTCACTCACCCCGGGGTAACCACCCACTGCGAAGTGCGTACTTGATCACCTTCGGGCCGTGGACCAGCCTAATCCGCATGGCACAGAACACCATTGAGACCGACACCGCCCACGCTGTCGAGAGGACTCCCGTCGCCCTGCTGGGCCTCGGCACGATGGGCACCGCACTGGCCCGCACCTGGCTCGCCGCCGGCCACCCGCTCACCGTCTGGAACCGCACCGCGGCGCGCGCCGAGGCCCTGGTCGGCGAGGGGGCGACGGTCGCCGGGACGGCGGCGGAGGCGGTCGCCGCGAACACCCTGATCGTGCTCTGCCTGCTGGACGACGCCTCGATCGGCGACGTCCTGGGCGAGAGCGCGACCGACACCGCGATCGACCTGACCGGCCGGGACGTGGTCAACCTGACCACCAGCACCCCCGCCCAGGCCCGAGCCCGCGCCGAGTGGGCCCGCGAGCGCGGGGCCCGCTACCTCGACGGCGGCATCATGGCCGTCCCCCCGATGGTCGGCGTCCCGCAGGCCGGTGGCTACGTCTTCTACAGCGGCTCGCAGGACCTGTTCGACCGTCACCGCGCCACCCTCGCCGTCCCCCTCGCCACTGCCTACGTCGGCGAGGACGCGGGCTTCGCCGCCCTGCACGACATCGCCCTGCTCAGCGCCATGTACGGCATGCTCGCCGGCGCCGCGCACGCCTTCGCCCTGATCCGCAAGGAGAACATCGACCCCGCCACCCTCGCCCCGCTCCTCGCCGACTGGCTCACCGCGATGGCCCCCTCCGTCCACCGCACCGCCGACCAGCTCCGCACCGGCGACTACACCACCGGCGTCGTCTCCACCCTCGCCATGCAGGTCGCCGGCACCCCGACCTTCCTCGACACCGCCGAACAGCAGGGGGTCAGCCCCGAACTCCTCACCCCCTACTTCGACCTGATGCGCCGCCGCCTGGCCGAAGGCAGTGGCGACGAGGACCTCACGGGCGTGGTCGACCTCCTGCTGCGCTGACCGGCCCGACCGGCGTTCGAATTCGTCGGCGGACCGGCTTCCGGGCTGAAGGAGTCATTCGGCGCCCGGCTTCCAGCGGCGCCGACTCGACAGCGTGGTCGGCGGACTGCAGGAGCGCCGGATGCGTGGTCGGCACTCGTTCCCGGGAACAGTCGTGCCGGGACTCACCGGCCGGCTTGCTGCCAGGGAAACGGAGCGAGATCCGGTTCGACCCAGCCGGTTCTGGCCGGGTCGCCGGCCAGCGTCGACGAGCGGTAGAAGCGGGTGAGCAGCTTCTTGTCGAGCAGCGCGGGGTGCTGCTCGACGAAGGCGTCGAAGTCGGCGGTGGCCGACTGCCCGGCGTGGTGGCCCACGAGTTCGACCCAGGCCCGGCTGACGGTGGCGTTGTACTTCTGCGGTACGCCCGCGTAGCGGGCGGTGCGCCGGATGCCGTCGCTGACCAGGTCGACAGCTGCACCGGTGCCGTAGCGTCGGACGGCCAGCCAGGTCAGCCGGAGGTGCTGGCGGTGCCCGAACCGCTCGGCGGTCGCCATCGTCTCGCCCATCAACTCGGCGAACGGCGAAGCCTCGTCCTCCGTGCTGTTCGCGTCGCGGCCGGAGTGCGGGCCATGGGTGTGCGTGGTCATGAGCCCACCTTGACCAGCGCGTCCAGAACGGCGTGGAAACCGGCGACTGCTTCGGCGGGCAGGCCGTCCAGCGCGCGGTTCTCGATGGTCGCCAGCGTCCGGGTGATGACGGCGGCCGTCGCGCGCCCGGAGTCGGTCAGTTCGACGAGCACCGAGCGGCGGTCGCCGGTGCGCGTGCCGCGGGTGATGTGGCCGCGGCGCTCCAGCCGGTCCAGCACGCCGGTGAGCGTCGTCGGGCGGGTGCCGACCGCGGCCCCCAGCTGGGAGACGGTGCGGCCCCGGCCGTCGGCGAGGTTGGCCAGCGCGTTGATCTCGGAGGCGGTCAGATCGAGGTCGACGAGTTCGGCGGCGATCAGCTGCAGGGTGGCATGGGTCGCGCGCTGCAAGGCCAGCAGCGCCGACCCGCTTGATGATACGGATTCGGACTTCACGGTTTCGAATACTACGATATCGGAGTACTTGGCGGTAAAAGTGTTCTCGGCGTCGCCCGGCGCACCGGTCCCGCGCTCCGCCAGGTGCTCGGAGCGGAGAGCGGCACGGCGAACCAGCCCGGTCGGAGCAGCGGACGTTCGAGCCGGTGGAGGCGGCGGCGCCGGTCCGCTTGGCGTCGCAGGCGTCCGGTGCGGGATCGTGGGTGTTTTCGCGTTCGCGGCCGGTGGGCGGGACATCGACGAAGGGTGGGGCCATGAAGAAGGTCGCCGTGAAGCTCTGGCGGATCATCCGGGGGCCGATGCAGTGGCGGGTGCTGTGGGTGTGGCACGCGAAGTTCATGGTCGGGGTCACCGGGATCGTGCGTGACGACGAAGGCCGGGTGCTGCTGCTGAAGCACCGGTTGTGGCCGGAGGGGCGGCAGTGGGGGCTGCCGAGCGGCTATGCGAACAAGGGGGAGAGCTTCGAGGAGACGGTCGTCCGGGAGGTTCGGGAGGAGACCGGGCTCACCGTGAAGGTGGGCGAACTGGCGTACCTGAAGAGCGGGTTCAAGCTGCGCCTCGAAGTCGCGTACGAGGCGCAGCTGGTCGGTGGGCGGATCGAGGTCGAGTCGTTCGAGATCCTGGAGGCTCGGTGGTTCTCGCCGGACGACCTCCCCGAGGGCATGCAGGAGTCGCACCGGGAACTGATCCACCGCCAGCGGCAGCCCTGAAGTCTCGGCCCACCCTCGCGTCCGAGGGTGGGCCGTTCGGGTTCAGGAGGCGGTCAACTGCTCCAGGTCGGTGAGCAGTTCGGACGCGGTGACGGCATCGAGGTCGGCGAAGCAGTGGTGCTGGGCGGCGCCGGGGAAGCAGTCGCCCGGGCGGGTGCCCAGCCAGACCTCCTGCACGGTCTGTTCGGGGGAATCGGCCGTCACCGGGACGCTGTAGCCGGGGTCCAGGGTGACGGACAGCCATCGGCCGCCCGGCAGCGACTTCGAGAGCGAGGATTCGACGCCGCTGTCGGAGGCGCCGTTGCGCTGCCAGCCGCGCTTCACCAGGCCGAGGAGGGCGACGACGGGGACGGTGCGGTTCTCGTGGCGGCGGAGTCGGTGGCCGGCTGCTTCCTCGGAGGTCAAAGTGCGGACGGAGCGAGCGAGTTGGGGGAACGGTTGGCTGAGGCCGCAGTCCGTGAAGAGCTCGGTCCAGCCGGGGAGGTCCTCGGCGAGGTGGAGGGGGTGGGGGAGGCGGACGCCGGCGTCGTCGGGGAGGGTGAAGGCGTGGCCGTGGAGGTCGGCGAAGGTGCGGTCCCCGGCGATGCGGAAAGCGGTTTCCGTGGTGGTCCAGACGAGGCGGCGGACGAGGTGCGAGAGCAGCGGGTGGGCGACGAGAAGGTCGCGGAACTCGACGGCGGTCCAGGTCCGGCCGGTGAGCATCGCGGCTTCGAGGCGGTGGATCTGGTCGGCGGCGAGGGCGCGGACGTCCTTCTTCAGGGCGGTGAAACGTTTCCGTTCGGCGGGTGCGAGCTGCGGGTCGTCCTTGGCGCCGGGGACGGGTAGATCCCTGAGGCGGCTGCCGTCCGCGGCGAGGACGAACGGGCGGAGCTGCTCGTCGAAGCCGACGGTGAAGGTGCGCGAGCCGTAGTCGATGACGGTGGTGCCGTCCGCGGACAGGCCGAGGTCGGGAACCAGTCGGTCGGCGAGTTGATCGGCCGTCAGGCCCAGGTGTTCGGCGACCTCGGCGATCTTCTCGGCCGCCCGGGCCTTGAGCGCGCCGTACTTCACCCGCTGGGCCAGCAGGTGCAGTTGGCGGAGCGCGGTGTCGGTGCCGATCGCGGCGAGGACGTCCAGCCCCTCCACGGCCCGTCGGTGCGCGCCCTGTCCGGGCCATTCGCGCAGGACGGCGGCCAGCCGGCAGGCGGTCCCGTCGTCGCCCCACTCGCCGAGCAGGGTGAGCGTCCAGCTGTCCGAGGCGGGCAGGCCGGCCCGCCGCCACTCCTCGAACAGCGCCCAGGCGAACGCCGGGAGGCTGTCGGGACGGCAGGCGTGGGCGACAGCAGCGAGACCCGGGTAGGGGGCGTCGGGCCTGCCCAGGGCCGCCATCACCACCACATGACGCACCGCCGACTCCGGCAGCGCCGCCTCCGCGCCCGCCAGCAGCAGTTGCGGCAACGCGGCGGGCTCCAGCCACTCGGGGTCCTGCGGCAGCCGTGCGGGCAGGGAGCTCTCCAGCGGGTCCACCGCCAGCATCGCGCCGATCGCCGCCGACGCCGCCGCCCCGTACCGCTCGGCCACGGCCCGCAGCAGCGCCTCGCCGGCGTCGGGCGCGGCCACCAGGCGCAGTGCCGCCTCGGCGGCCGCCCGGTCCCGGCCCGGCTTGGCGAGGGCGTCCGGGACCAGCAGCAGCGCGCCCGCCACGCCGTGCCGGGCGAACCACGAACGCGCCGTCGCTCGAACGGACTTGAGGCGGGTCAGGCCGGCGGCCAGCAGTCGGGCCGCCTCGATGTCGAGCAGCGGCAGCAGCAGCGGAGACATGGCGGCCGGGCTGGAGCGGGCCGCGTGCAGGGCCATCGGCACGGCGGCGAGGCCGTACTTGCCGAGCACCGGCCGCAGGTACTCCAGGCCCAGGTTGAAGCGGCGCGGACGCCAGGCGGCGACCAGCGGGGCCAGCACCTCCACCGGGCCCTGGTGCAGCAATCGGCAGGAGTACCACAGGCCTTGGGGTTCCAGACCCTTTGCCGCCTCGGCCGCCCAGTCGGTGTCCTCGCCGTAGCTCCACCAGTCGTCGAAGTGCCGGGTGTCCACCCAGGCCGCCTGTTCGCCTTCCCGCCACAGCAGTCGACGTGACTCGTCGAGCGGGAGGCCGGTGATCACCGCCGGCTTGCGGGCTCGGCGCGGGCGCGTCCACGGTGGGGAGACCAGCAGTTCGGGCAGCGCGGCCGGTGCGGCGGCCGGTGCGAGCGGCTGCGCGCCGTCCAGAGCGCGGACGAACCGGGCGGTGGGGGAGTCGAGTTGGGCGAGGATCTCGGGGAGTCGGGCCGACGAGACCCGCAGGTGCCGGTCGAGGGCCTGCCGGGCGGCCTCGCCGCCGCCCCGGGCGGCGGAGGCCAACAGGCGCGCCCCGCGCACCGGGTCGCGGCGCAGCGCCTCCTGCAGGACGGGGGCGACCTGCCGGATCTCCAGGCCGGCCAGCAGCGCCCGGAACGCCTCGTCCGTGCGGAACTCCAGCAGGAATTCCGCGCGTTCGTGCATCCACGGAGTGTTCTCCGACGGATCCGACACGGCGGCGAGCAGCGGAACGCACGCGTTGCCCAGGCCGTCGGCGAGGGTGGCGACGGCAGCGATGGTCCAGGCCCGCCACGTCACCGTCGGGCGGTGCCCGAGCCGGTCGAGCTGGGCCCGGCTGCCGAGCGCGGCCAGCAGCAGCGTCCGGAGGACCGGGCCGGCGTGGTCGTACGTCGGCTCCTCGGCCAGGCAGTCGTCCACCCACTCGGCGACGTCCGGCAGCAGGTGGGCGGCCAGGACGCGGCGGCCGGGCGTGGTGCGCAGCGCCTCCAGCGTGGCGCGGGCCGCCAGGTACGCGGGCTCGTCGGCGATCGTCAGCAGGTGGCGCGCCCAGCGGACCAGGCCGTACTCGTCGGGGACGGCGTGGTAGTGCTCCCGCAGCACGTCCTGCCGGACCAGGTCCCCGAACTCCGTTGCGCTGCACCGCGTCACGTCCAGCGCCAGGACGGCCGCGTGCGCCGCGAACGCCAGGCCGTGCCGGGCCGTCCACGCGTCGACCAGGTCGGCCCACCGCCCGTCGCCCCACCACTCGCCGGGCGGCAGCAGCCGTGGCAGCACGGCCGCCCCCAACGGGTCGGCCGCACCGGCGAGATACGCCCGGGCGGCGGCCACCAGTTCCGGATCGTGGGAGCCGGTCGCGAGCACCCGCTCGATCGCCTCCCGGTGCTCCGCGATCAGGGCGTCCTCGGCGGCGACGGCCTCGGGGCCCGGCAGGTCCGCCACCGACGCGACGCCGCCGCCGCGCCGGGGCAGCACCAGCGGGCGCCACGACGCGGGCATCACGAAGTCCTCGTCGAACGGCGACCCTTCGCCACAACCGAGCTGCCGTTCAGCGGCGTTGACGCTCTGCACCGGTCCTCCTGACCCACCCGACCGGCCGGCGTCCCGAGCGGCGGTCCGGAGGCGCAGCGGGTCGGACGAACTGTTGCGGGAGACCTTAGTCAGCCGCGCCGACAGCCCGGCCCTGCTCCTGGGCGCAGGGCGCGGTCCGCCCGGCGGCGGAGACCGGATCCGTCCGGGAGCGGACCCGGCGCTCCGCTCCCGAGCAGACGTCAAGTGGCGTGCACGCAGCCTAGGTTCAAAAACATGACCAGTCTCCGCCGCGCGGCCGTGACCGCCGCGCTCGCCTTCGTCCTGCCGCTGCCGATCGTCGCCGCGGCCCCCGCTTTCGCCACCGCCGCGCCGCCGTCCGCCGCGGACCCGGCACCGGTCGGGTCCGTCGTCTCGCTGCCCCGTCCGACCGGGCCGTACGCGGTCGGACGCGACCTGCTGCACCTCGTCGACCGGAACCGCCAGGACCCCTGGGTGCCGTCGGCGGGAGCCCGGCAGCTGATGGTGTCGATGTACTACCCGGCCCGGGCCGGGAGCGGGACGCCCGCGCCCTACATGACCACCGAGGAGGCCCGGCTGTTCCTGGCGGCGAAGGCCCCGGGATCGGGCATTCCGCCCGAGACGATGGCCGACACGGGCACCTGGGCGCGGGCGGACGCCCGCCCGGTGGGCGGCCGGTTCCCGCTGGTGCTGCTCTCGCCCGGCTTCACGTTCCCGCGGGCCGCGTTCTCCGGCATCGCCGAGGACCTGGCCAGCCGCGGGTACGTGGTCGCGCTGATCGACCACACCTACGAGTCCACCGGCGTCACCTTCCCGGACGGCCGGACGCTCGAATGCGCCATCTGCGACCGTCCGCCGACGGGCGGTCCGGCGGCCATCGCCGAGAGCCGGGCGAAGGACGCCTCGTTCGTCATCGACCAGTTGACGTCGGAACGGTCGCCGTGGGCGCACGCCCGGCTGATCGACCGCCACCGGATCGGCATGGCCGGGCACTCGATCGGGGGTGACGCCGCCGCCATGACGATGGCCGCGGACCGCCGGGTGCAGGCGGGGGTGAACATGGACGGCACCTTCTTCGCGCCGGTCCCGGCCACCGGCCTGGGCGGGCGGCCGTTCCTGCTGTTCGGCGCCCAGCCCGGCGCGACTCCGGGCACGGACCCCAGCTGGGACGACGCCTGGGCCGCGCTGGACGGCTGGAAGCGCCGGCTCACCGTCGTCGGAGGCGAGCACGGCACCTTCAGCGACCTGCTGATACTCGCCCGGGCCGTGGGCATCCCCGCCAAGCCCGGAGCGATCGACCCCGTGCGCGGCGTGGAGATCACCCGGACGTACCTCGGCGCCTTCTTCGACCAGCAGTTGAAGGGGAAGCCCGAGCCGCTGTTCGACGGGCCGTCCCCGGACATGCCGGAGGTCACCGTCCAACTCCCTTAGCGCACGCGATCGGTGGCCGGTGTCCCCGTCCGGGTGGGTTCAACCGGACGGGGACACCAGGCCCGCGTCATAGGCGGCGATGACGAGATGGACGCGGTCGCGGGCGTCCAACTTGGCCAGCAGCCGGGCGACATGGGTCTTGGCGGTGGCGGGGGCGATGAACAGCTGCTCGGCGATCTCGGCATTGGACAGACCGCGACCGACCAGGACCAGGACCTCGCGTTCGCGTTCGGTCACGCCCGGGAGGCGGCGCTTCGGTGCGACCGGTGCGGGCCGGGCGGTGAGGTCGGCGATCAGGCGCCGGGTGACGCTCGGCGCGATCAGGGCATCGCCGGCCGCGACCACTCGGATCGCCGTGAGGATCTCCGCCAGCGCCATGTCCTTGACCAGGAAGCCGCTCGCACCGGCCCGCAGTGCGGCGTAGACGTTCTCGTCGTCGTCGAAGGTGGTCAGGATCAGCACCCGGGGCACCGGGCCGGCCGCGCCCGAGGTGAGCAGCCCGGTGGCCTCGATCCCGTCCGTGCCGGGCATCCGAATGTCCATCACCACGACGTCCGGGCGGACCTCGGCGGCCCGTTGGACGGCCTCGGCGCCGGTGGCCGCCTCACCGACGAGCTCCAGACCGGGGGAGTGGCCGATCGCCATGCCCAGCCCGGCGCGCACCAACTCCTGGTCGTCGGCGAGCAGCACCCGGATCGCCGAGCCGACGCCGTCGGCCGTTGCGCGGTCATCGGGCGTCCGGTCGGCGGCGGTTCGGGCAGTGGCGGTCCGGCCGGCGGCAGTTCGGTCGACGGCGATTCGGTCGGTGGCCGTCATGCGGGCAGCCTCGCGGCGACCCGGAAGCCGCCCTCGGGGCGGGAACCGGCGCTGAAGCGGCCGTTCAGCAGGGCGACCCGCTCGCGCATCCCGGCGATGCCGTACCCGGTGCCGCCGGTGCGGCGGTCGGGCGTGCGGCCGTGGCCCTCGTCGATCACGTCGATGGCCAACTCCTCCTCGTGGTAGGCGATGTGCACCTCGCAGCGGCCGGCGCCGGCGTGCCGGAGCACGTTGGTGACCGACTCCTGGACGATCCGGAAGGCGGCCAGGTCGATCTCGGGCGGCAGCGGGCGCGCCCGTCCCCGCCACTGTACGTCGACCTCGACGCCGGCCTGCGCCATCGTCGCCGTCAGCCGCTCGACGGCCTCAAGTCCGGCGAGCGGCACGGCGATCGAGGGATCGTCGGCGCCGGTCTCGGCGTGCCGCAGCGAGACCAGCATCCGGCGCAGACCGGCCAGCGTCTCCCGGCTGGTGGCGTCGATGGCGTCCAGCGCCCGGCGGGCCCCGGCCGGCTCCACGTCGAGCACCATGCTCGCCGCACCGGCCTGGATCGCGATCACGCCGATGCTGTGCGCCACCACGTCGTGCAACTCCCGGGCGATCCGCAGCCGTTCGACCGTGATCGCCTGACGGGCGGCGTACGCGCGCAGGTCGCTGCTGTAACGGCGTTGCTGGTGGACCGAGTTGCCGATCGCCCACGGAATCGCGATGCCGGCGGCGAACGCCGCGGCGCTGCTCACGATGTCGCCGGTCGTCACCGCGCCGCGCCTCGTTATCGCCAAATCGACCAGCCAGAGGGCGAATTCGGCGAGGCCCGCGGGAATGGAGACCCGACCCGGGCGGACCGCTGCGAGGTAGCCGATCAGGACGTCCATCGCCATGAACAGCGGCCAGGTCCGCTCACCGAGCAGCAGGACGACCGCCGCCTCGGCCAGCAGCACCCCGAACACCTGCGTCGGCCACCGCCTGGCCCAGCAGACCGGCAGCGCGAGCACCACGGCCAGGGCCGCCCGCAGGGCGAGGCCCGCCACGGAGGGCGGGTGCCGGAGTCCGAGCGGCGGGGCCAGCTCGAACGTCGTCGACATGAAGAGCAGCAGGGCCAACTGCCCGGCGGCGCACCAGGCCAGCGCCGTCCAGACCCCCGACGGCAGTCGCCTCAGCCACGGCGCGCGCGGCACGTCCCGATCCATGCGGCGATGGTAGTGATCTCCGCCGCCGCCGGGCGTCCGCCCGTGGGCGGACACCCGCAGGCGGACGGCGGTGCCGGGGTGCGGGCGGTCAGCGGCCGAACAGCTTCGCGGCGTTGTGGTGGCAGACCGCCCGCAGCCAGTCGGATCCGAGGTCCAGCCGTTCCAGGGCCCGGAGTTGATGCAGGTACGGGTAGGGGATGTTCGGGAAGTCGGTGCCGAGCAGGATGCGGTCGCCGAGGTCGGCGAGCCGGGGCAGCGCCTGCCGGGGGAAGGGCATGAAACTCTCGGTGAAGTCGGTGAACGCCATGGTGGTGTCGAGGTGCACCTGCGGGTACCGCTCGGCCAGGTCGAGGAACTCGTCGTACTCGGGCATGCCCAAGTGGGCGACGATCAGCCGCAGTCGGGGGTGCCGGGCGAGCACCCGGGCGGCGGACTCGGGCCCGGTGAACCGGCCGGGCGCCGGCCCGGAACCGCAGTGCATCACCACCGGGACGCCCGCCTCCGCCAACATCCCCCACGCCGAGTGCAGTTGCTCGTCCGCCGGGTCGTAGTCGCCGACCTGCACGTGGGCCTTGAACACCCGGGCGCCCGCGTCGAGCGCCGCACGGACGTACTCCCCGGTGTCCGGTTCGGGGTACAGCGTGGCCGTGTGCAGGCAGTCCGGCGTGCGGCGGGCGAAGTCGACGGCCCAGTCGTTCAGCCACCGGGCCATGCCCGGCTTGTGCGGGTAGAGCATCGAGGTGAACGCCAGGACGCCGAAGTCCCGCAGCACGGCGGTGCGTTCGGCCTCCTCGGTGCGATAGGTGATCGGCCAGGCCAGTCCGCCGACCAGCGGCCCGTTGGCGTCGAAGTACTCCCACACCTTGCGCAGCACCCGCTCCGGCATGAAATGGGTGTGCACGTCGATCAGCCCGGGCAGCCCGAGCCCGCCCCAGAACCGGCGCACCTCGTCCGCCTCCGCGCGGAACCCCTCGCCCGGCTCCTCGGGGAACTCCTCGCCGGACTCCTCGTTCGGGGGCTCGACACTGTGCGACCGGCGGGGTGAACTCACCTGAACTGCCTCTCTCCTGGACGGGCGGACCGTGCGAAACGCGCGAAACCGGATCAGCGTATGCCGCTCCCGGCTCCCGCCCGCGCCCGCCCTCCGCTCCCGGCTCCCGCCCGCGCCCGCCCTCCGCTCCCGGCCCCCGCCTCGGCCCCCGTCGGATCTCCGCTCCCGGCTCCGCCCCGGCCGGCTCTCCGCTCCCGGCTCCGCCCCGGCCGGCCCTCCGCTCCCGCTCCGCCGGCGGGCGTTCCTCCGTCCGGCCGCACCCTGAGCGGCTCAGCCTGCCTGGCCGGCGGCCGCGGACCCTCCGACGATGGACTCTGTGCGTCGGTCGCGCAGCCACCTCCTCAAGTGCTCGGCCACCCGGAGCGACTGATGCGACCGCCCCGACGGCTGCACCGCGCAGCCGGCCTCGTCACTCCCGTCCGGAGCCCAGCGGAGGAAGCATGACCACGACCCCAGGAAACCCGACCCCCGACCAGGTCGTCGCAGCGCCCACCTATCTGGCGGACATCCGCTTCTACTTCCGGCCCGAGGACGTCTCCCACATGGCCGCCAAGGGGATCGAGCTCGGAACCTACGACGGAGTGAAGAAGAACGCGCTCGCCATCCTCGCGCAGACCTCCTCGCCGAACCCGCAGATGCCCCCGGACCAGGCCGGGCAGTGGAGCGCCGAACGCTCCCAGACGTTCAAGAACTGGATCGTCAACGGCATGCCGCTCGGTACGGCGACGGGCGGCGGGTCCACGGGGGGCGGACCGGCCCCGACCAGGCTGCGCAAGGACGTCACCACACTGACCGACGCCGAGTTCACGCTGCTGAAGACCGCGTTCAGCGGCCTGATGGCCCGCGACCCGTCGGCGGCGGACAGCTACTTCGTGCTGGCCGGGCAGCACGGTCTCCCGCAGAGCTGGTGCCTGCACCACGAAGACCGGTTCAACCCCTGGCACCGCCAGTACCTGATCGAGTTCGAGGACGCGCTGCGCTCCGTCCCGGGCTGCGAGACGGTGACGCTCCCCTACTGGGACATCACGACCGCCCTGCCGGACCGGCTCCAGCACCCGCCGCTCGACCAGTACGTCCTGCCGGCCGACCCCGGTGCCACCGCGACGCCGCAGCCGGTCACCGGGTACTTCCCGTACACCACCCAGCGGTTCTCCGTCGCGACCATCACCCAGAACGTGAAGGACTTCGGGGTGCTGGACGACATCACCACCTCGTTGACCCAGTCGCTCTGGGGCGCGTACAACGTGAACGGGTACCAGGACTTCTCGATCCAGGCCCACGACGGCGGCCACGGCTCGATCGGGCCGACGATGGCCGACCAGAACGTCGCGTCGTTCGACCCGGTGTTCTGGTTCTTCCACTGCAACATCGACCGCCTCTGGCTGAGCTGGCAGACCCGCGCCCAGGCGACCACGCTGACCGGCTTCCGGTCCACCCTGGGGACCGACACCGGCTGGCTCACCGCGCCGTTCAACGCCCTGCCGCCGTTCACCACGACGGCCGACCAGACGATCGAGACCACCGTCTCGTACGACCGCCTGGACGTCCCCGCCCCCGGCCCCGCGGAGAGCGTCATGGAGAACCTGACCGGAAGCACCGACGCCGCCAGCCCCTTCGCGTTCCGCAGCGCCGACCCGGTGTCGGTGCGGGTGAAGGGCATCGACCGGCTGAACATCCCGGGGTCGTTCTTCGTGACGCTGCTCGCCGACGGCGAGCCGGTCGCGAAGCGCTACTTCTTCCAGCCGAAGACCCCGCGGAAGTGCCCGACCTGCGTGAAGCACGGCATCATCAACCTCGATTTCCGGATGCCGCAGGAACAACTCCAGGACCGGAAGCTGTCCGTCCGCATCGACGTGCCCGGGCACCCCGAGGAGATCGGCACCGCGTTCCCGCTCGCGCAGGCCGGCAACCCGACCGTCAACGCGCGGCTGCTGGTGCAGGACGCGTAGCCCGGTGGCGGTGGCGAGGCCGGCGCCAGTGGTGCCGGCGGTGCCGCTTCCGGTTCCGGGTTCGGTGGCGGTGGCACGGCCGCGGAAGGGAGGTTCCGGTGCGAGAACCCGTGATCGCCACCGCCCTGTTGATCGCCCTGACCGGCTGGTGCGTGTTGCACGGCGTGTCGGGCATCGCGGGCGGCCGATGCGCGGACCGCAGACTGGAGGCGGCCGAGATCGTGATGGCGCTCGCGGTGGTCGCGATGATGGCACCGGCGTTCGACCCCCTGCCGCAGGGCCTGTGGGCGGCCCTGCTCGCCGCGTCCGCGGCCTGGCCGGCCCGCCGACGTCCGGCCCGCGCCGGGCGTCACCACGACGGCGATCCGGCGTCGCCCGGAGCCCGGGCGCACTACGCCCACCACGTCGTCGGCGCGTCCGCGATGGCCGCCCTGGCCGTGGCGCCGAAGCACGGCCACACCGGCGGCAGCGGTGTCCACGAAGCCGTCCACGCCGCGGTGCCGGCCTGGACGCTGTTCCTGCTGGCCGCGTACTTCCTGGCCTACGCCGCCGTCGGAGTCGCCTCCCTCCTGCTGCCCCGTCCGACCACAGGCCGGTATCCGGCCCCTGACTGCGGACCCGGGCCGCTCGCCCCGCTCCGACTGGTCTCCGCGCGGCGCACGGTGATGGCCATCGGCATGTTCTACATGCTGGTCGGCATGAGCTGACCCCCGGTTCCCCGGGCGGCGGCGGCCTGACCGCCCAGGGATTCAACGCCGCACGCGGTAGCGGAGGTTGACGACCTTCGAGGGGAAGGTGCGGGTCTCGACGAGGTCCAGATCCACCCGGTGCCCGGCCCGCGGGAAGAACGGGGTGCCGCCGCCGACCAGCACCGGGTGGACCCTGGCGCGGTACTCGTCGATCAGGCCCGACTCGGCCGCCTGCACGGCGAGCGTCGGGCCGCCGATCGCGATCTCGCCCGGCCCCGGCTCGGCCCGCCACCGCGCGATCTCCTCGGCCAAGCCCCCGATGGCCAGGCGGGCGTTGCCCCGGACCGACGACAAGGTGGTGGAGAAGACCACCTTGGGGAGCGCGTTCCAGAGCGCGGCCCACTCCCGCCTCGGGGCGTCGAGCGACGGATCCCGACCGGCGGTCTCCCAGTACAGCATCGTCTCGTACAGCCGCCGTCCGAGCAGGTAGACGGCGACCCCGCGAATCTCGTCGGTGACGAAGCGGAACAGCGCCTCGTCGGGCGCCGTCCAGCCGAACTCGCCGTCCGGCCCGGCGACGTAGCCGTCGAGCGAGACGCCCATCGAGCAGATCACCCTGCGCATCGGAAGCCCTCCTCGGTGCCGCCTCCCACCGTACGACCCGCCCGACCGCCGGACCGGGAGGCTCGTCGCGGTCCCCGGCGGGGTTCTCAGTCGGCCGTCAGTTCCTCCAGGTCGGCGAGGAGTTCGGAGGCGGTGACGGCGTCCAGGTCCGCGAACCGCTCGCGGTACTCGCGGCTCGCCCAGTAGTCGCGCGCCCGGGTGTCCACGAACACCACGCGGAAGGTCTGCTCGGCGAACTCGGCCACCGCGCCCACGTAGATGCCCGGGTCGAGGTCGAGCACCAGGTGCCGGCCGTCCGGCAGCGGCTTGTGGAACCAGCGCTCCACCCCCGCGTCCTCGGGCGTGCCGCGCTGCCAGCCGCGCTTGGTCAGGCCCAGCAGCCGGCCCACCGGAACCTTCGCCCCCTCGAAGCGGTGCAGCCGGTGCCCGGCCGCCTCCTCCGCCGTCAACGCGACCACCGGACGGGCCAGCTGACGGAACGGCTGGCGGAGCTCGTGGCGGGTGAACAGCTCGGTCCAGGCGGCCAGGTCGGCACCGAGGTGCAGCGGGTGGGCGAGCCGGACCACGGCGTCCTCGGGCAGCGTGGACGCCGCGTCGTGGACGTCGGTGAAGGTGCGGTCCTCGGTGACGCGGAAAGCGGTTTCCGCAGTCGTCCAGACGAGCCGTCGGACCAGGTGCCGGAGCAGCGGGTGGTCGACCAGCAGGGTGCGGAACTCGGCCGCCGTCCAGGTCCGCCCGGCGAGCATCGCGGCCTCCAGGCGGTTCAGCTGGTCGGCCGCCAGCGTCCGGACGTCCTTCTTCAGCGCGGCGAAGCGCTTGCGCTCGACCGGCGCGAGCTGCGGGTCGTCGGCGGCGCCGGGCGCGGGCAGATCCGTGCGGCGCTTGCCGGCCGCGTCCAGCACGAACGGACGCAGCTGCTCGTCGAACCCGACCGTGAAGGTCCGCGCCCCGTAGTCGACGACCGTCGTGCCGTCGGCGTCCAGCCCCAGGTCCGGCACCAGCCGGTCGCCGAGCTGATCGGCCGTCAGGCCGAGCGCCTCGGCGATCTCGGCGACCTTCTCCTGCGCCCGCGACTTCAGCGCCTTGAACTTCACCCGCTGCGCGACGCCGTGCAACTGCAGCAGCGCGACGTCGCTGCCGATCGCCGCCAGCACGTCCAGGCCCTCCACCGCCCGGTGGTGCGCACCTGCGCCCGGCCACTCGCGCAGCACCGGTGCCAGCCGGCGCGCCGTCCCGTCGTCGCCCCACTCGCCCAGCACGTACAGCGCCCAACTGTCCGCCGCCGGCATCCCCGCCTGCCGCCACTCCTCGAACAGCGTCCAGGCGAACGCGGCCGCCGACTCCGGCCGGAGCAGCTCCGCCACCAGCGGCAGCCCCGGATACGGGTCGCGCAGCTTCGACAGCGTCATCATGGTCACCACCTGGCGCACCGCCGACCGCGGCAGCGCCTCGCCCGAGCGCAGCACCAGCTGCGGCAGCGCACCGAGCAGCAGCCAGTCCGGGAACTCCGGCATCCGTGCGGGCAGCGCGTTGACCAGCGGGTCCGCGCTCAGCGCCTCCGCGACCACGGCCGCCACCGCCTCGCCGTAACGCTCCTGCACCGCCGCGAGCAGCGCGTCCGCGCCCTGCTCCGCCGCGACCAGCCGCAGCGCGCTCTCCGCGGCCGACCGCGCCCGGCCCGCCCTGCCGACCGCGTTCGGCACCACCAGCAGCGCACCCGCCAGGCCGTGCCGGACGAACCACGAACGGGCCGTCGCCCGGTGCGACTTGAGCCGGACCAGGGCATCCGCCATCACCGCCGCCACGGTGGCGTCACGGAACGGCAGCAGCAGCGGCACCACGTGGCCCGGCTGGGCTGCCGCCCCGTCGCGCAGCAGCGGCAGCGCGGCCAGACCGAACCTGGCCACCACCGGGCGCAGCGACTCCGCCGCGTTCCAGTACTCGCCGGGCCGCCAGCCCGCCAGATACTGGCCCACGATCTCCTCGGGGCCGTGCGCCAGCAGCTCCGCGCCGTACCAGAGGCCGCCGGCCTCCGTCAGACGGCTCCTCGCCTCGGCGGCCCAGTCGAAGCCCGGACCGAAGGACGACCACGGGGCCGACCTGCCCTCCTGCCACTGCTCCGACTCGCCGTCCTTCCACAGCAGTTGGGCGATGTCGTCGGCGGTGATCCCGGCCAGCACCTTCGGCTTGCGGACGGGGCGCGGACGGGACCACGGCGGCGAGGTCAGCAGCTCCGGCAGCGTGCCCGCCCCGGCCTCCGGCAGCTGCTGCTGCGTGACGTCCAGCGCGGCGACGAACTCGGCGGTGTCGGCGTCGAGTCGGGCGAGGACGGCGGGCAACTGCGGCCGGAGCGCGCCGACCTGACTGACCAGCAGCTGCCGTGCGCTCGCCGCCTCCGGGCCGGTGTGCTGCCGGACGAACTCCGCCAACAGCCGTACCGCACGCACCGGGTAGCGGCGCATCGCGTGCAGCAGACCGGGCCGGACGTGCCGGACGGCGATCCGGTCGAGCAGCAGCCGGAACGCCTCGTCGCCGGGGAACTCGGCGATCTGGAGCGCGAGTTGACGGACCTTGTCGTGGTCGTACTGGGTGTCCAGGGCGCGCTCGAACAGCGGCACGCACGCGGCGCCCACCGCATCGGCCAGCGTGGGCAGTTGGCTCGGCGGCCAGTCCATCCAGGAGCGGAGCGGGTGCTGCGCGATCCACGCGACCTGCTCCGCCGTGCCGATCGAGTGCACCAGCTGGGCGTACGAAACCTCGCTGACCTTCCCGAACGTCGGCAGCTCGGCCAGGCACTCGTCCACCCAGCCCGGCGCCTCCGGGGCCAGGAAGGCGGTCGCCGCCCGGCGATCCCGCCGGGTCCGGATCGCCGTCAACTCGGCCAGCACGGAACGGTATTCGGGCTCGTCGGCGAGCGCCAGCGCCTGCCGCACCCCCTGCGCCAGCACGAATCCGAACTCCGCTCCGCGCAGCTCCCGGCGGCCCGACCCCTCCGAGATCAGCCCGATCCGGTGGTGGTTCGGCCGGGCGCAACCCGAGTCGAACTCGAAGGACGCCACCGCGGCGCGGGCCGCGAAACCCAGCCCGAACCGGGCGATCCAGGAGTCCAGGACCTGCTGGATCCCGCCCTTCTGCCAGGTCTCGCGCAGCATCGCCGCGACCGCCGCCGCCCCGATCGGGTCCGGCATCCCGCGCAGGTACGCGCGGGCGGCCCGCACCAGGTACCGCTCGGAGTTGGGGTCGTCGAGCACCCGCTCGATCCAGGTCTCGTTCTTGGCGATCCGCAGCGACTCCAACTCCCCGGCCGCCGCCGCGTCCACCAGCGGCCGGGCCGGCCCCGCGGGCACCCCGCCGCCGCGGCGCGGCACCACCAGCGGGTACCAGGACTCCGGCAGCACGAAGGCGTCCTCGTCCGGCAGTTCGGCGAACTCGGCGTCCTGGACAGTGTCTTCGGGCGCGTCCTCGGGCGCGTCTTCGGGCGTGCGTTCGGGTGCGTCCTCGCGGGTGCCTTCGAAGGGCTGCGCGGGCTCTTCACCAGCCGGTGAGCCCAGACCGGCTTGTGGGCCTGCTGCCGTGGCAGTGACCGGGGCTGCCGTCGGAGCGGCGGCAACTCCCGTCTCCCGGTAGCCCTTTCGCTCCTTCTCGGCGATCTGCTTCGCCAGGTGCGCCTCGGCGGCGGCCGGGTCCGCGAGCTCCTTGACCTGGACGCGTCCCGCGGTGCCGATCCGGCCGTAGCGGACCTGCACGGACGCGCCGTCGGCCCCCGCCTCCCAGAACTTCGCCGAACCGTCCCCGACCAGTTCCCAGCGCCGCACTGTTCCTCCAGACAACCGATGGCTTCCGGGCGGCCGCCACGGTCGGCCGGCCACCCGGGGGAACCCTAACGAGCGGCCCCGACACCACCGGCCCCCGAACGGGACCGTCCCGCGATCAGGCGCCGCGCTCGGCGGAGTGCGCGCTCAGCGTCTGGGTGGCGATCACCGCGGCCTGCACCCGGCGCTCGACGCCGAGCTTGGCCAGCAGCCGGGAGATGTGGTTCTTGACGGTCTTCTCGGCGAGGAACACCCGCTCGCCGATCTGCCGGTTGGTCAGGCCCTCGCCGATCAGGGCGAGGATCTCCCGCTCCCGCTCGGTCAGGTTGGGGAAGTCGGGGGCGGGCGCGGGGGCCTCGCCGCGAAGGCGGGCCATCAGCCGGGTCGCCGCGCCCGGGTCGAGCATGGACTGACCGGAGGCGACGGTGCGGATCGCGGTGACCAGGTCGGTGCCGCTGATCTGCTTGAGCACGTAGCCGGCCGCGCCCGCCATGATCGAGTCGAGCAGCGCCTCCTCGTCGTCGAACGAGGTGAGCATCAGGCAGGCGAGTTGCGGCATCCGTGAACGCAACTCCCGGCACACCGAGACGCCGTCGCCGTCGGGCAGCCGCATGTCGAGCACCGCGACGTCCGGGCGCAGCGCCGGCACCCGGGCCAGCGCCTGTTCGACGGTGCCGGCCTCGCCGACCACGTCCAGGTCGGGCTCGGAGTCCAGCAGGTCGTGCACCCCGCGGCGGACCACCTCGTGGTCGTCCAGCAGGAACACCCTGATCGGTGCCGAACCCTCGGACATGGCAGCAACTCTCCTCGCGCAAATCGCGGACGTCCGGACCGGCGCCCGGACGCAGACACCCTGCAGTCTGCCAAACGCTACCCGCAGGCCGACAGGGCCCTCCGCCTCCGACCGTCCCCGGACCGGGGCCGGTCGGCCCTTGACAGCCACTATCCGGACGTGCTCGAACGACTGCGGCTTCGTCCGGCAGGCCGACGGGAGGAGCCGTCGGGCCCGCACCGCTTCGTGCCCGACCGGCCGGGCAAACAGCAGCCCAACGCCGCCCCAACGGGACGTCAAGCCGCCGGGACCGCTGCCGACCTGCGCAGATGGGGGACGTTACGATCCAGCCTGCCCTGGACGGTGGCGGAGGTGACCTACATTGACGTGGGAGTCCGCCCGGTGGGCCGGAGCATCCGGCGGCCCGGGGCTCCCGACCTCGCGACAGGAGCAACACAGTGGTCGATTCCGCCTCCGCGGACGCCGGCTCGGCGCGACAGCGCCTGCGGGCCTGGCTGCTGGAGGGCCTGTCGGACATGGCCAAGCAGCACCCCGGCCCGCACGCCCAGGCCACCGACCAGCAGCACGGGCAGCGCTGGTGGCGGGTGATGTGCCTGACCGGCCTGGACTACTTCTCCACCCTCGGCTACCAGCCCGGCATCGCGGCGCTCGCCGCCGGTCTGCTCTCCCCGATCGCCACCATCGTGCTGGTCGCCGTCACCCTGCTCGGCGCACTGCCCGTCTACCGGCGGGTCGCCCAGGAGAGCCCGCACGGCGAAGGCTCCATCGCGATGCTGGAACGGCTGCTGTCGTTCTGGAAGGGCAAGCTGTTCGTCCTGGCGCTGCTCGGCTTCGCCGCCACCGACTTCCTGATCACCATCACGCTGTCCGCCGCCGACGCCACCGCACACCTGGTGGAGAACCCGCACCTGACCAAGGCGCTCAGCGGCCACCAGGTGCTGATCACGCTCCTGCTGGTCGCCCTGCTCGGCGCGGTCTTCCTGAAGGGCTTCAGCGAGGCGATCGGCGTCGCGGTCGTCCTGGTCGCGGTCTACCTGACGTTGAACGTGGTGGTGGTCGCGGTCGGCCTGTGGCACGTCGTCACCGCACCGTCGGTGATCACCGACTGGGCGCACGCGCTCAGCATGGAGCACGGCAACCCGATCGCGATGATCGGCGTCGCCCTGGTGGTCTTCCCCAAGCTCGCGCTCGGCCTGTCCGGCTTCGAGACCGGCGTCGCCGTGATGCCGCACATCGAGGGCGACCCCGACGACACCGAGGACCGGCCCACCGGACGCATCCGCGGCGCCCGCAAGCTGCTCACCACCGCCGCCGTGATCATGAGCTGCTTCCTGATCACCACCAGCTTCATCACCACGCTGCTGATCCCCGCCGACGACTTCAAGGCCGGCGGCCCCGCGAACGGCCGCGCCCTCGCCTACCTGGCCCACCACTACCTGGGCAACGCCTTCGGCTCGGTCTACGACCTGTCCACCATCGCCATCCTGTGGTTCGCCGGCGCGTCCGCGATGGCGGGCCTGCTCAACCTGATGCCCCGCTACCTGCCGCGCTACGGCATGGCCCCGCACTGGGCCCGCGCGGTGCGCCCGATGGTGCTGGTGCTCACCGCGATCGCCTTCCTGGTCACCTGGCTGTTCGACGCCAACGTCGACAAGCAGGGCGGCGCGTACGCCACCGGCGTGCTGGTGCTGATCACCTCCGCGGCGATCGCCGTCACCATCGCCGCCCGGGCCGCCCGACAGCACCGGTGGACCATCGGCTTCGCGATCATCGCCGCGGTGTTCGTCTACACCACCATCATCAACATCGCCGAACGCCCCGACGGCGTGAAGATCGGCGCCTGCTTCATCGCCGGCATCGTGCTGGTCTCGCTCGCCTCCCGGCTCGCCCGCGCCTTCGAACTGCGGGTCACCGACGTGCAGTTGGACGAGGTCGCGGAACGCTTCGTGCGGGACACCGCGCACCGCACGATCCGCTTCATCGCCACCAAGCCCGCCACCCGCGACCTCGCCGAGTACCGCGACAAGGTGCACCAGATCCGCGCCGACAACGACATCCCGGTCGAGGACGACCTGGTGTTCGTCGAGGTCACGGTGCTCGACCCGTCCGACTTCGAGGCCGAACTGAAGGTCCGCGGCGAGGTGCTGCACGACCGCTACCGGGTGCTGACGCTCGAACACTCCAGCGTGCCGAACGCGCTCGCCGCGATACTGCTGCACGTCCGCGACACCACCGGCCAGCTCCCGCACATCTACTTCGAGTGGACCGAGGGCAGCCCGTTCGCCCAGTTCCTGCGGTTCTTCCTGTTCGGCCAGGGCGAGGTCGCCCCCGTCACCCGCGAGGTGCTGCGCGAGGCCGAACCCGACCGGGCGCGGCGGCCGCGGGTGCACGTCGGCTAGCACCTGTTCGGGCGTCCGTTCAGGGGCAATCGAAGTGGGAAAACGCTTTCCGAGTGTGCCTCGGAAAGCGTTTTCCGTTTCCGTGCGGGGAGCCGCTCAGGACTGCGGGACGTCCTCCCGGGTCCACGCACCCACGCCGAGGCGGCCGGTGGTGCCGAGGTCCAGCTCCGGGGTCACCGTCACCGGCGCCGCGTCGGGCGTCGCCCGCACCCGCAGGTACGGGGCGTTCACCGGGTCCGAGGCGACGTTGTCGTTGGTGTTGCGCCACACCACCGCGGACCGCGCCCCCTCGCCGGTCTTCAGCACGATCCGCTGCGGCGGCGTGTCCGCCCCGGTGCCCGTGGCGATCGCCGCGCCGCCCTTCAACACCTGCAGCGGGTCCACCGCCCGGTGCTTCTCGTCCAGCGCCTGCACCTGCGGGTAGCCGTCCACCGTCACCGGCGACGTCCCGCAGTTCACCAGGTGCAGGCCCACCACCCGCAGCCCCATCGCCGCGTCGCCCTGGTCCGCGTACAGCCGCACCCCGGACGCCGGGCAGGGCCCGCCCTTCGACGGCGCCTCGGCCGTCGGCACGCTGCGCACCCGGGAGATCTTCACGCTCGGGACGATCGGCGGCCGGGACCCGTCCGCGCGCTTCGGGGCGCCCACCTCGATCCGGCCGCGGACGGTCGCGCCGGGCGGCACCGCCGTCACGGTGCCGGTCGGGCTGGTGTCCAGCCGCTGGTCGACACCCGTCCACCCGAACAGCACCGAGAAGTCCGCGGCCTCGCTCCCCGCGTTGGTCACCTCGAACTCGGCGCAGGCGTCGTTCACCGAGACGATCCGCACCTCGTCCCGGACCCACCCCTCCAACGGCCGCTCCAACGGTACCCCGCACGGCCCCGCACTCGCCGACGGCCCGGCCGCCCCGCCGCCGGCGGTCGTCACCGACCCGCACCCCGCGAGCAGCGCGGCGGCGACGGTGAGAGCGGTGACGGTGACGGCGGGGCGCACGGCGGAAGCAGACATCCGACGAGTCGATCACGTCGCGGGCCGGCCGGTCCGTGACCCGGCTCACAGTGCGGGCAACAGCCCTGCAACGGTCGTCGGTTCACGACCGCCGGCTCTCGCAAGCGGTTCGCGGTCGTCGGTTCAAGGCTGTCGGTTCACGGTCGGCGGCTCACGATCGTCGGCTCGTGAAAGCGGCTCACGGTCGGCGGCTCACGGCCGACGGGCGAAGAGCAGCGCCCCCGGCACCTCCGCGTCGGGGTCGGTCAGCAGGTGGGCCTCCACCGTGAACCCGGCGTCGCGCAGCCATGCCGCCACCCGGTCGGGCCGGCGGCGGTGGACGTGGACCCTCATCGGGTGGCCGCCGTAGCCCTGCGTCTTCAGCCGGGACCCGGTGCCGACGTGGAAGCCCACCAGCAGCGGCCCGCCGGGACGCAGCACCCGCCGGAACCGGTCGAAGACCGCGGGCACTGCGTCGTCGGGCAGGTGGATCAGCGACCAGAACGCGAGCAGCCCGGCGACCGACCCGTCGGCAAGGTCGAGGTCCGTCATCGATCCCACCTCGAACCGCAGGTCGGGACGGTCGCGGCGAGCCACGTCGATCATCGCGGGCGACAGATCGATGCCGAACGCGTCGAGGCCCAGCCCGTGCAGGTGAGCGGTGACGTGTCCGGGACCGCAGCCCACGTCCGCCACCGGCCCGCCCCCGCCGGCGTGCACCAGTTCGGCGAACAGGGCCAGCGCCGCCCGGAGGTACGGCGCCCCGGCCAGCACCCCGCGCATGCGGTCGGCGTAGTCGGCCGCGACGGTGTCGTAGGAGTCCCGGATATCCGTCAGCCAGTCGTCCGTGGTCATGCCCCCACCGTAGCCCAGGGCTCAACTCCGGTTCCCCGCCGCCGGATTGCAGTCGTTCGGCGGCGGGGCGCCACAGCGGGCATCGAGGCAGGTCACATCGGCAGCGAGTGCAGCCGGACCGGGCCCTCGGGCCAACCGGCCTCGGGTGTCAGCGACTTCCACATCGCGCCGATCGGGACGGCGGCCGGGCCGTCGGGCTGATCGGCCGTCACGGGGGTGGGCAGGGGCAGCCAGCCGAGGTGGGCGTAGAGCGGCGCGCGGTCCGGCAGGCAGAACAGCAGGGCCCGGTCGAGGCCGCCGGCGCGGGCGGCGTCCAGCGCGCCGGTGACGGCGAGCCGGGCCAGGCCGTGGCCGCGCATGGCCGCATCGACGATGACGCCGCCGATGCCCGCGACGTCGAAGCGCTGCCCGCCGACCTCCACCGGTGCCACCACGAACCCGGCGTGCGCGACCACCCGACCCTCGTGCCACACCCCGAAGTGCCGGTCCTTGGGACGCCACGTCACGTTCAGCGACCCGGTCTCGAACGGGTCGGCCGCACCGCCGCCCAGCGCCTGGACCTCCGGCCAGCCCCAGTCGGTGAGTTCGGCCGTCGTGAACTCCGGTGTGTCATCCATGATGTGCTCCATTCGTTTCCGGTCGCGGGCTACGAGCAGTCGCATCCGCCGCAGTCGCACCCACTGCAACAGCCGTCGTCGCAGGAGCAGCACTGGCAGCACTCCGGGTCGCAGCCGTTGCAGCAGTCACAACAGTCGCAGCAGGAGTCGCAGTTGCGCTGACAGAACCCCTTCTGGCGCTCCCGGGAGAACGGATTGTCGTGCTCGCAGCACAGCAGCTGGCACGTGCAGGCCATCGTCAACCAGACCGCGCAGCCCACGATCGGGTCCCGGCGCGGCTTCTGCGGGCCGGACGGCGGCAGGTCCGGATCGGCGGGCGCGTCGGGGTCCGTCCCGGGCGGCGCGGTGCTCGCGCAGACGTGCCCGGCGCGGCCGAAGACCCGGTCCACCGCCTCGCCGGTCTCGTGCGCCAGCAGACGGTGCACCAGCGCCCGGTCGGTGAACTCGACCTCCGCCAGGGCGAGTTTGATGCCGTGCACGGCGTCCCGGCAGAGCCGCCGCGCCTCCTCCTGCGAGGTGCCCGACACGGACAGCGGATTCCACAGGCCCTGCGCCTCGTCCTGCTGTCGGTCCTCGGCCGCGTCCAGCAGGTGCGCCAACCGCCCGAACAGGCGGCCGGCCTCGGCGAGCGCCGCGGCGTTGCCCGGACGGCCCGCCAGCACCGCCGTGTGGGCGAACGCCGCTGCCGTCGCCTCCTCGGTCGGCGCGGTCGCCAGCAGCAGCGGACCGCCCGCCGTCACCAGCCGCTCGGCTTCCTCCTGGCGTCCGGCCGCCGCCAGCAGCACCCCGGTGTCGAACCCGACCGCTGCCGCGCTGCCCGTGCTCTGCCGCTCCCACCGCCGGGTTATTCGCCGCGCCCCCGCCGCGACCGGCCGGCGCGCGAACACCCCGTCCCCGTCCAGCACGTGGTCGCGGACCTTCACCGAGGCCAGCGCCAGCGAGACCGCCGCCGCCAGCCGCGCCCCCTCGCCGCGCGCCACCGGCGCCGTCCGCATCCCGCGCAGCGGGCACGGGCCCGCGGTGCGGCGGTCGGCGGCGCGCGGCGACTGCGCCTCCACCAGAACCGAGATCACCAGGCCGTCGTAGTTGGTCGCCGTCCGCGCCAACTGCCCGTGATCGTCCCGCAGCGCCAGGCACAACCCGCACAGGTGCGCCAGCCACGAAGCGTGCAGCCGCTCCGACAGTCGGTGCCGACACGGCCTGATGATCCCGAACAATGCCCCCGCCCCCCTCTACGGTCGGCCATCCCGACCGGCCGCCATCCTAGTGACGCGTTCCCACCTGCTGAGGTTCCGGCCCCGAGCCGGGCACAGTGCGGGCCGGGCACGGTGCGGGCCGGTCACGGTGCGGGGCGATGACGGCGCGGGTCGGTGACGGCGAGCGTCAGGCAGCCGGCGTCGCGGCCAGCCGCAGGATCTCCGCGGCGACGTCCTCCGGGTGCGCGGCGACGGTCGCCGCGGCGAGGCCGTCGAGGGCGGGGTGGGCGCCGACCCGGACGGCGTGGCGGGCGTGCTGGAGCAGCGTGCGGTCGTTGATGTCGTTGCCGAAGGCGTTGTAGTGGTCGATGCCCAGGGAGACGAGGGCCTCCCGCTTGTCGGTGGTGCCGGGCGCGAAGTCGACGATCGCCTCGTCGACGTGGTGGTTGACGGACATGCCGAGGGCGCGGCAGGACTCGGCGAGGGCGTGCAGGTCGGTCGCGGAGACCGCCAGGAGCTTCACCACGGCCGGGAGTTCGGCGACCTCGACGCGGCGGGCCACCCGGCTCTGGTCGATCCGGTCGAGGATCGGGTGCTCGGCGGGGCCGGTGTACGCGTAGTCCCACGGGCCGTCGGCGAGGTAGCCGGCCTTGAACCGTTCGAGCTCGGCCAGCAGCTCGGCGAGTCTCCTGGTCGAGAACGCGGCGCGCATCCGGACCCGCCCGCCGACCGAGACCAGACTCCCGTTGCCGCCGATCAGCGTCGCGGACGGGAACGCGCCCTCCAGCACGGGGAGCAGGTCGCGGATCGGTCGGGCGGAGGCGAAGACCAGCTCGTGGCCGGCCCGCTCGCAGGCGTCGAGGGCGGCGAGGATGCGGGGGTCGATCGACCTGCCGTCGAAGCAGAGGGTGCCGTCGATGTCGAAGACCGTGGTACGGGCGGGCGAAATGATCATCGTTGGAGCGTAACGAGTCCGACGTCCGACCCGACCTCCGCCCCCGTGACCTGCCGCGCAGCCGGGCAGCAGCGCGCCTGCTCAGGCAGCGGGCCCGTTCATGCAGCTTGCCCGTTCATGCGCCAGGCCTGTTCACGCGCCGGGCCCGTTCACGCGCCGGGCCCGTTCATGCGCCGGGCCTGTTCATGCGCCGGGCCTGTTCACGCGCCGGGCCTGTTCATGCGCCGTGCCTGTTCACACGCCGGGCCTGTTCATGCGCCGGGCCCGTTCACCTGCCGGGCCCGCCGTCCGGTCCGCCGGTGAAGAGGACGCCGGCGGGGGAGGCGAGCTGCCACGGGTGGACGGGGCCGTCGGGGGCCGGATCGGGGGCGACGGCGAGCGTGTGCCCGGTGTCGAAGACGAGGTGCAGGCCCCCGGCGGGGGTGACGGTTGCCCGGGTGACCGTGGCGTCCGCCAGTGTGCCGAGCGCGCCGGACGGGGTGACGCCGAGCGCGGGGTAGAAGTGGTCGACCTTCGCGCCGCGCAGCAGCCGGAAGTCGTTGCGCACCGTCAGCAGCAGCCCGCCGTCCAGGCGCAGCACCAGCCGGTCGCCGCCGCCCAGCGACCGCACCGCGCACCCGTCCAGACCCAGGCCCGGCTCCGTCGATCGTTCCATCCGTACCTCCCTGTCGCTGATCCTTCCCGGGTCGGGGGCCCGGCTACCCGTGCGACCCGCCCGGGCGGGTGACCGAGGCGACCGACGGCGAACCGGACTCGGGCACGCCGTCCAGCAGTTCGGCCGGACCGGCGTCGGCCGGCAGGTCGCGGACGGCCAGGCACGCGGCCATCCGCCGCCCGGCGGGCCCGTGCAGCAGGCGCCGCGCCTCCTCGGGAGTGAACAGTCCCCACTCGGCGAGCTCGTCCTCCTGGAGGCGGATCGTCGACAGCAGCTCGGACGTCACCGTCCCACCGTCGAACACCAGGACGGTGCGCGGGAGTTGGTCGTCGAGGCCGGGCACCCAGTCGATCGCCAGCAACCGGCCCGGCTCGCGCCGCCAGCCCAGTTCCTCCAGGGTCTCCCGCCGGGCGGCCTCCCGGGGCAGCTCGCGGTCCGCCTCGATCGAGCCGCCGGGCAGCACCCACGCGGACTCGCCGTTCCACGGCGTCAACCGCACCAGCAGCACCCGGCCGCGCTCGTCGGTGAACAGCATCCGCGCCTTCCCCCGGATCCGCGGCCGGCTCGCGTAGTACGTCTCGCGGTCCATCGGCGGCGGCGGCGCGGGCCGGTCGCCGCCGGGCGGCAGCAGCGCCGCGATCCCGGCGGGGCCGGTGTACGGGGGCGCGGGCCAGGGCCGCAGGTGCCGGGCGGTGTGACCGGCCGGCAGGCCGTCCGCGAGCTCCAGCGGCGCGGCCGAACGCGGCGCCAGCGCGCACGAGCCGACCCGCCGGGAGAGCAGCGGCGGCAGCGCCGACAGCAGCTGGTCGGGCGTCAGGTACACCAGCGCGTCCAACTCCTCGGCCTCCAGCCGGATCGCCGCCCGCTGCGCCTCGGTGAGCGGGTCGGCCCAGTACAGGAACGCCGCGATGGGCGGCCGGTGGTGGTCCCGGGACCAGTCCAGGCAGGCGAGTTCGCGCAGCACCGGGGTGATGCCGAGCTCCTCCTGGATCTCCCGGACGGCGGTGTACCGGGGCGACGGATCGGACGCGTCCCAGCCGCCGCCCGGCACCTCGATCGGGTGCTTCGTCCGGTACGACACCCGGGCCACCATCACCCGCCCCTGCTCGTCCGGGAACAGCACCCCCGCCGCCGCCAGCAGTTCACGCCCCGCCATCGCCAACCCCCTCGCCCGGTCCGCTTCGCCGTTCCCAGCATGCCGCAGCACCGGGCGCGCGAACCGTCATGGCGACGAGCCCGTGACAACCCTCCGGGTCGGTCACAGGCTCGTCACTCCGGGCCCGCGCGGGGGCCCGGTGTGCTGCCGCGCGTATCGGGCGGCAGCGGTCCGGGTCGGGCGCTCGCGCCGCGCGGGCACGGGGAGCGCCGTCCGGGTCAGGCGTTCGCGCCGGTCTCCTGGAGCTGCGCGTACGGCGCGAGCTTCCGGATCGACTCGATGCTCTTCAGGCACTGCTCGCGGGACTCCTCCGGGTCTCCGGTCACCACGATCGCGCCGTTGGCCGCCTTCAGGCGGAAGCGGTGGTTGCCCATGTCGTCCACGTACAACTCGAACTTGCCAGCCATGCCAGTGCGTACCTCTCGCTCGGGAAGCCCCCCGCTACCGCACCGTACGGACTGCCCGGGAGCGTCGCGCGTCGGATCGGCCATCGGATGCAGCTCGGGGCGGGACGACGGTAGGGGCCTCAGGTCGGGGGCCTCAGGCCGGGGGCTCGCGGACCACCTCGGCCGCCGGGCGGTCGGTGCGGACGCCCTGATAGCGGGGCGCCCGGAGGCGGCCGTCGCGGGTCCACTCGGTGAAGCCGACCTGCACCACCAGCTCCGGCCGCACCCAGTGCGAGGTGCGCCGCGGAACGTCCTCGGCGGGGTCGAACGGGCTGACGGGGGAGGCGAGTTGGAGCATGGCGCGGTGCAGGGCGTGCAGCGTGCGGGTGCCGAATCCGGTGCCGACCTTGCCCGCGTAGCGCAGCCGGCCGTGCTCGTGATAGCCGATCAGCAGAGCGCCGAACGCCTCCCGACTGCCCGCCGGATCGGTCCAGCCGCCGACCACGAACTCCTGCCCCCGCTCGCACTTGAGCTTCAGCCAGTCGCCGGACCGGGCCGCCAGGTACCGCCCGGCGGCGCGCTTGGCGATCAGTCCCTCCCAGCCGTGCGCGCACGCCTCGGCGAGCGGGACGGGGACGCCCGGCTCGGCGACGGTGAACTCGGACAGCCGCAGCGGTGCGTCGAACTCCACCGCCTCGGCGAGGAGTTGCTTGCGGTCGAGGAGCGGAAGGCCGGTGGTGTCGTGCCCCTGCAGGGCCAGCAGGTCGAACAGCACGTAGTCGACGGCGACGCCGCTGGCGAGCGCCCGGACCGGATCGTGCAGCCCCATCCGCTGCTGGAGCCGGGCGAAACTGGTCCGGCCGCCCTCGAAGGCGACGATCTCGCCGTCCACCGCGAACCTGGGCACCGGCTGCGCGGCGAGGGCCGCCACCAGCTCCGGGTAAGCGCTTTCCAGTTGCTGCCCGGTCCGCGACCGCAGAGTCACCCGGTCCCCGTCCCGCACCGCCAGCGCCCGAATCCCGTCCCACTTCCGCTCCAGCACCCACCCCTCGTCGAACACCCGCCGGCTGCTCGACACCGCCAACATCACTCCACCACCACTCACCCCGCCACCCGTTCCACCCACCGCCCCACCCGAACCCGCCCGGCGGCCCTGTCCGCTCTGCCGGCGCACCGTCAGCTGTCGCCGTTCGCGGCCAGTGAATACGCAGAGTGGTGACCGAGAAGAGGACGTTTCTCTGACCCGCTGCCAGCTGTGCCGGTTTCGGACCGACCGGAACACGGAGTGCGGCGGCGGGGGACGGTCGTTCGCCCGTCCACCGGGTGCGGTCATGTTCTAATCGCCGGATGACGAGGATCGAGCCAGAGCTGATACGACGTTGGCTGAACGGCTGGACCGTAGCCCGCTCGCTGCCTGAGGCCGAGCCGGTCGAGTCCGCTGGGGACGGTCTGCGGTCCACGTGCGACCAACCCGGCCGTGAGGTCGAGGTGTTCGCGCTGCGTGCGGATGAGGACCCCGAGTCCTTGGCACGGCTGGCGGCATCCGTCGCCGCCGCGCAGCAGACCACCTGGCTCACGGTGCCTACGCTGCGCCCAGGCGCCGTCGAAGCCGTCGTCGGCGCTGCCGGGCTGGAGTTGCTCCACCGGTCCGAGTGGTTCATGACGACCGATCTGACCGAGCACCCGCAGCACGCACCCGCCGCGCCCTACGAGAGCGAGGTCCGTACGGAGGGAGCAGTCACGGTCGTCTCCCTCCACGGCCCCTCCGGAGAGATCGCAGCGCGCGGCACCATCGCCGTGATCGGCCCCGATGCGATCGCCGATCGCATCGAGACGGACCCGGCGCACCGCCGACGCGGCCTGGGCCGCGCCATGATGAGCGCACTGGCGGCGGCCGCCGTGGCCCGCGGCGCCCGTACCGGCCTTCTCATCGCCAGCGCGGAGGGCCAGCGCCTCTACTCCTCCCTGGGCTGGCACCACGAAGCCGACGTCCTGATCGCCCGGCGGCCGGTGGTTCCCGCCAACAGGTAGGACTCGCTCACGCAGCCTGTCCGCAACTACGCACGGCGTAGTCGTACAAATTGGCCTTTAATCACGCCCCCTGCCTGAGATCACCCACAGGAAGGCGAAGCGGCGCTGTCGTACGGGCCGGGCGGTCTGTGGAGGGTAGCGGTGTCGTAATGCCGCCGAAGCGTGGCACGTTGTCCCCGCGATGCGCCCTTCTTCTGCCAGCTCGCGCGGTGCACGGGTTCGCGGTGATCGAGGAGAGACGGCTCGCTTCCGGCACTGACTGCCCGTCACGCTCATCGTTGGCACAACCAGCGGGACGAGTCATAGTGCGGAGAAGGTCCAGGCCGTGCCCTCCCCGCGCCTGCGGGGGTCAGCCGCTGGTCGCCACTTGGTGTTCGGGTGCCGGCCGGGCCTCTTCAGGGTGTTGAGGAGCAATGGTGAGCAGGGCAGCAGACGGGGCGTCGAAGGGTGGGGCAGGGTCAGCCTTATGCTGCGCGCGTGCATCAGGTAGCGGAGCAAGGGGGCGACTCATGACCGACTTGTCATCGATCGCGGCTTTCCTGGGAGAGCCGGCTCCCGTGGATGACGTCGATGCCTACGAGGAGTTGGAGGGGAAGTGGGGACTGCGGCTGCCTGAGGACTTCAAGGACCTGACCCTCGCCTATGGGGACCAGTCGATCGCCGGTTACCTCACGATCTTCGGCCCGGAGCTCTACCGTGACGGTCACCCGGAGAGCATGCGTGAGTCCCTGGAGCAGTCTCGGCACATTCCCCGTCTCATCCTTCCCAGCGCCGGAGGCATGCTGCACTGGGGCCATACTCCGTACTCCGACCAGTTGTTCCTCGTGCCTCGGCCGGACGGCAGGTGGACGGTCTCCGTGTGGGTTCTCACTCATGCCGAGTGGATCGATTACGAGCTGACCTGCGTCGAGTGGCTGAGGGGCGCCCTGGCCGAGGAGGTCGCTGCTGAGTGGCTGCCGGCCTGGGAGGGCAACTTCGATCTCGAGTAGCTGTGCGAGCAGGGGCCAGCCGCCCTATTGCACCTGGACCATCGGCGCTCGCTCTCCCCGCGCGAGTGGGGGCAGTCAGCGGCGCGGGACCGTTGCCCCGGTGGCTTCGTTCACGTGAAGTAGCGGCGATTGGGCAGTAGTTGGCGATCTTGAGTGCTGCAGATGTTCACCAGAAATGACGTCACCCGACGGCGGACACAACGGTCTGCGCTTCGGCGATGATCAGGACTGGTTGATGATCCGCCCGCCGAGCTGTTCGAGGAACTCCTGCAAGCTTGCTGCGGCGACGTCGAAGTCGTCGAACCAGGAAGCCGTGGCGGACTTCCAGATCTGCCCGCTGTCGCCGATCGCGAACAGGCGGCCGCCGCCGTCGCTGGCGAAGACCAGTGCGATCCACTCGCCGTCGATCGGTGCGGGGCCGTAATCGCGGAAGTGTTCCGCCACCGTCGCGGGTGAGTGGATGAAGTACCCGCTGTCGACATCGGGCAGGGAAGCTTCGCTGATCACCCAGTAGAGCGTGGTCAGGTCGGAGAGGAACGGTGTCAGGTCCACGAGCGCGCTCGTCGCTCGGTGGCTGTCGTCGGTCGCGAGTGCCACGACGTTGTCTCCGGGCGGGAAGCCGTGCGTCGGGAGAAACGACTGCATCAGCTTCGTCAGCGCCGCATCGGCCCGCTCCCGCCAGGATCGGACCCACTCTGCGTCAAGCCGCTCAGCTGGCACCTTTCCCCTCAAATGCATGTCCGGCTCGCCGGCGCGAGTCCGGAAGAACATAGCGGAAGGCGGCGACGGCCCTCCGCCCGGAGGACAGAGAGCCGTCGAGTAGGCGCCTGTGGCGGTCAGCCGGCCTCGGCGCGCGCTTCGGTTCGTACCCGGGTCGAGGCGAGGCGGTAGGAGCCGGTGCCGGTCTCGATGATGGTGCCGTTGAAGGTGAGCCGTCGACGATGGCCGCGCAGAGGCGGGGGTCGGTGAAGGTCTTGGTCCGGCCGCCGAAGGATTCGTCGGAGGCGATGGCGATGCTGTTCACCTCCTCCCCACGCGAGCGGGGGCAGCCGGTGACTATCGGAGCCGTGTGCTCCCCGCTGGAGTCCGCCCCAGTGCGAGCGGGATTCTGGCGTACTGGGGGCGTTGGTGCGGATCTGGTCGACGACCAGGACCGTCCACGGCAACGTCGCACCACCGTGGCACGATGCACCGGCATGCCGCTCCTCGATATCTGAACCCCTATCACCAGCCAGGCCTGGCAATGAAACTGCAAAGCCTCCATAGCGCTGCAGGTCGCGAAGTGTCCTCCCCGCGCGAGCGGGGGGCAGCCGGTGCCGCAGAACACGCTTGCCGCCCGACGCTGCATGATCTCCCCACCCCATGCTCGGACATTGGCCAGATTCGCTCACGTGCTTCCCAGGTCAGTACTTCGACTGCCGGGAATGCCTGGTATGTATGCGCGATGGACATTCAGGACGACCGGTTCGACTGGATCGATGAAGAGGAAGGCTTCTACCCGGTCCTCACACTCGTCGAGGGTACTGCCGAAGACGAGGTGATCCGGCGGTTCGGCGGCGACCCCGGGACCGCGCGCCTTCTGGTGGCTGACGAGATCTACGATCTGCAGCCGAGCCGTCCAGGCCACCGCGGCCACGTGGGCGTCGGAACCGTGGGCAGGGTGGTCTTCGCCCTGGAGGTCGTGGGCTCGACCGGAGCGGTGCCCGGTGTTCTGCGCGACCTGTCTCGCGGGGGTAGATGCTTCGGGATCCTCCTCGGCATCAACGGCGACGACCGCGTGCACTACGCGGTCGACGGCGACCTCGTCGTCCACGAGGAACCCCACGGACCTGTCACGCCGCTGCGAGAAGGCGACGCCCGTTGGAATCCCGCCTGGTGCACTGGCCTGATCGACGTCGAAGACCCAACCGAGTTCTGGGGGCCGAAGCTGTTCCTCCTCGCCGAACGGGTGATGGGCGTGACCATCGAACGGTCGTGGTTCAGCCAGCCACTGAGAACCGCGGAGATCCCCTACTCCGCGATCTTCATGAACACGCCCGCCTGGGACATCCCGTGAACGCCAAGCTCTACTCCTTTTCCTCAACAGCCCAGCCGTCGGAGACCGGACGATCGGTGCGGGAGTGGGAGAAGATCGCAGACTCGTACGACTGGACCGGGATCCGTTGCTCCTGTGCCGTCGGCGCCCGGCACGTTCCGGCCGACTTCGCCCGCCTGCTTGCTGCGCAGACGGCCGAGGAGGCAACGGGCAGGGGTCTATTGGGCGATGTCGCCATCCACGGGCTGCTGTCCGAGGCCGCGGTTCCGGTCGCGAGGATGGCGCTGGCCGCCTTTCGGGACGAGGAGCTGTCGGTGCGGGCGCTGAGGACCCTGACCATGCTGATCATCAACTTCACCGATGGTGAAGCGGATCAGGAAGCGATTGCGAACGGTCGGGAGGACGTCGGGGAAGAGTGCCGCGAAGTGCTTCGCGAAGGGATCCCGTTGTTCTACGCGGGGCTCGCCGAGTCCGTGGACACGTTCGTGCCGCAATACCTCGCCCAGGCGCTGCGGGACTTGGGCGAGGACCCCGAGAAGGTTCAGGCGGCGTTCAACGCCGGCCCGAGGTAGCGCGAACAGGAGCGGCCCGTCGGAGGTCCCGGCGGGCCGCTCGACGACTTCTGGCGAGTCTGCTGCCCGCGCCGGCGGGGAGATCCCGCCACGGAACACCGGTGCAGATCTTGTGTAGCACCCCGTCCACCAGCTGCCAGTAGTCCGCCACCGACGCCCAGGTGGGCGAGCCGCTCACCGGCCATACCGACTGGGTGCGGACGGTGGCGGTGTTACCGCGTCCGACGGCACCCCCCGCCTCGCCACCGCCGGCCACGACGGGGCAGTGCGGATCTGGGACCTGCGCACCAGGACCGCACACACTCCTCCTGGCAGACCAGGTTCACGCTCTGACGGAACACCGCGGACTTCGCGCCGCAGGAACCGCTTCGGGCTACCTCGCGATCGACATCTCGTCCGTACCTACCTAACACAGCGTGATCGCCAGGACAGTGCCTAGCTGGGCAGTGTCCGGTGGATCACTGCGTGAGGTAATTGGCGTATGAGCTACTTCATGTACGACGTCATGGGCGGGACGGTCGATGAGCCTGATCCGGAGGCGATGAGGCGGGTGCTGGATGACCTGACGAACGCCGACGACGAGCATCCCGACGTGTCGCTGTCGCATGAGAGCGGGTGGTGCCTCAGTGCTTTCCGCAGCGGTCTGCTGATCTGGGAGAACACGGAGGACGGCTCGGTGGCTCCCGTGGAAATGCGCGAGGTGACCCGCGAGGAGATTCTCCGACTCTTCCGGCTGCTGGCGGCGGGTGACATCGCATCGGTTGACGCGCTTGCCCGGCAGCGGTGACCGGCCGTCTCGTCAGGCCCGCGCCCACACCAGGAAAGTCGCTGCGACGTGAAGTGCCGCAAGGTAGTGGCCGGCGAGCTTGTTCGTCCGCATCGCAATCCCGCACCACGGCTTGAGGCGGTTGATGCACCGCTCGACGGTGTTGCGGTGCCTATACGCCTGCCGATCGAAACCGAGTGGACGTCCGCCTCGCGAGCCGCGCCGCTTGCGATTGGCGATCTGGTCGGCGGGCTCCGGGACGGCCCGCCGCGTGCGCACCCTCATGGCACTCGGATCCTCCCTGCGCGAGCGTGGGGTCGGCCGTACGACACCCCGCCCGAGCCGGCTGAGCTCACGTCCTCCCCGCGGGTAGCTCGCCACCGCACCGGCATCGGCTCGACGGGCTGTCACTGATCGTCCTTCAGGTCCGAGGGGTGCCGACGTCACTCCGTCGCAGTTGATCGCTTTCGCGGACACGGGCCCGGCCGCCACGAGATCGCGGAACCGGGCCCGTGTCGTCGCGGCCAAAGGCCTGACAGTTGGGGGGAGGCCCTGTCGAACACCCTGTCAGGCTTTGTGCTGCCACATGGGGCTGTAGGTCTGGTTGTAGTGCTCGATGGCTTTGCGGACGTCGGGGCTGGCATGGGTCTCGGCCTGTTGGACGACTCGTTCCAGAAGAGACCACGTTTCGCAGCGGACAGCCAGGCTGCCCAGGTTCGGGTAGTCGTCGTCCTCGGCTGCTGTGAGGTGGTCCAGAAAGAGCGGTTCCAGCAGTGGTATGCGCTGGTCGCTCGGGATGCGGGCGATGATCTCGCGGGCGGGTCCGGCCCAGCGGTCGGATTTGACGGCCCAGCGGAACAGGTCGGGCAGCAGCGGGATGACGTCGTGGTGGAATGCCTGGAGGTAGTTGAAAGCGGTGCTCTGCTGCCAGGTCCCTGCTTCCGGAGCGAGGGCAGCTCGAAGCGCGGCCTGCCTGTCGCTGGCCTGCTGGTAGAAGTCGGCCTGTCGGCGGTGCAATTGGCGATTGGCTTCGACGAACGAGTCCCACAGTTCCTGGTCGGGCGGCATGGTGCTCACAGGTCCTCCAGTTGTCGAGGTGTGCCTTGGTCGGGCAGGCATCCGGGATCGATGCGGTCGGCGAGGTAGATCATGACGCTTTCAGGGTTCGTCCTCTCTGTGCGAGCGGGGGTCAGCCGCGCAGGCAGGCCAGCGTGCGCAGGTCCTCGGGGTCTTCCCCGCGCGAGCGGGGTCAGCCGGCGGCGAGCCGGACCGGGCGGAGGCTGACCGGCGGCGCCCATGAAGGTGCGTATCGCAGACGGGGAAGTTGCCGGCAGGAGCTGACCTGATCGGCCGTCGGTGGTGGGTGTGAGCCGACTTGGTGGCCGGAGCGGCTTATCCCGAGCCGGGTAGTGTTCGGACACAAAGGATCAAGCGGTTCCGCCGGGCTGCGCCGCGGTCCGCGGACGTGGAGAGGTCAGTGTGATCGTGGGTGCCGGCCGGAGGCTCGTTCTGATCCGTCATGCGCAGGCCGAACGGGAGACGGCGGTCGACAAGGAGCGGCGTCTCGACGCGCGGGGGCGAGAGGAGGCGTCCCGGGCCGGACGATGGCTCGCGGGCTCCGGCGTCACGCCCGATCTCGTGCGGGTGTCCGGTGCCCGCCGGACCACGGAGACGTGGGAGCGCGTGGGCACCGCGTTGCCGCGGCTTCCCGTGGCGGTCCACGAGCCGGGGCTCTACGACCTCAGCGTGGAGATCCATCGGGGGGAAGCGGGGATCGGCGAGTTGGTCGCGATGGTGCGGGGGAGTTCGGACGACGTGGGCGACTTGGTCGTCGTCGGACACAATCCGAGTCTGCCCGGGCTGGTCCGGCTCCTCGTCGGAACGGCTGGCGGCGACCTCTCGCGGCTGGTGGAGGAGTCCGGGTTCCCGACCGCCTCCATAGCCGTCCTCGAGTTCGACGGTTCCTGGCAGGGCATCGGGCCCGGTACCGCGAGGATCACTGCGTTCTGGACGCCGTCGCAGGGCTGAGACGGTGCGTCTCGGGACATCGACGCGTCCGTGGCTGCGTGAATCCGCTTGTCCGGCCCGGGACCATGTCGACGGCTGGTCCCGATGGTGTCCCGCCGTAACGGTTCGGGCCCCGCGGGAGCGGGGGTCAGTCGCTGAGCGTGTCGCCGACGGCTGTGCCGGAGACGTCCTCCCCGCGTGAGCGGGGGCCTGCTGGCGACCAACACGGGTCATTGGCCGCCGAGTTGGTTGGCTCTATACGCAAGTCGCGGTTCTGGTCCAACTTCTGTGGTCGATCGCGGTATGTGATCGGCTTGGTTGCTCCAAGCCCTCGATTACCAGATCTGCACTCCACCACGGATCTGCGACGCCCGCTGCGCGGCATCGAGGATGTTGTTCAGCCGATCGGTGATCTCGCTGGCACGCTGGGCGACGGGCTTGGGCGATTCCATGCGAGCGGCGATGGGCTCGATGTTGTTCTGGAGTAGGAGGACTTCCTGGATGAAGTCCGGAACATCTTCTGGGGCGACACACAGCGGGCCGCAGGCCAGTTGCGGAAAGAACCGAGCGCCGAGCGAGCAGACGGCGTCCGATCCCCAGACCGTGGTGCGCCAGCTTTCGAAACCGGCAAGATCTGACGATCCCTCGGGAACGTCGAGGAAGCGGGACTCGCCACTCTCGTCAGCGGTGAACACATCGACCAACAGGCTCATGCGCGAAGTGGACCACGTCCTCGTCCAGGCGGTCCACGTCTTTCTCTTCGACCAGGCGAGACGGCGCGGGCTGGTCATGGGCGAACAGAACCCGTATCCGCAGCAAGTTGGAGCCTGCATGGCCGTGCAGCTGACGCTTGATCATTTTGATTCGGTTGACGTGGCCTTCGACGACGCCGGAGGTCCACGGCAGTGTCAGGCGGACGATGACGGCTGCGAGATCGCGTTCGAGGCCATTGACGACGGTGTGGGGCTGAGCAGGTCGTCGGCGCGGACCGCCTTGATCCATTGCGGTAGCTTGTCGCCCTGGAGCTGGGCGAGCATTTTCTCGAACGTGCGGACATGCTCGGTGAGGGCGTCCAGTTCGGGGAAGCCGGCGAGGACGGATTTGAGTTTCGGGCGCTCGCTCTCCGGCAGGGCATCGGGGTGGGGCATGATCTACCCGGAGACGGTCCGCGGCGATGGTGGTCGGGCTGCCGGTGCGGTCGGAGTTGTACGGAGCGGTCGGAGGTGGGCGCGGACGGCTCCGTAGCCCTCTTGATCTCTTCCCAGAGTGTCAGGCGCTCGTGCAGCCCTCGGCCCACCGCTGGTGCAGGTACAGCTCGAAGTCGTGGAGCTTGGTCCTGCGGTTCTGCCAACTTGCCCTGGAACAGGTCTTCCGGAGCCGTGGCGTCCGTCAGCCGCTCGACGGTGCGGTAGGTCGTGCCGAGCTGGCGCTGGATGGAGCATCGGCTGTGGCCGGCAGCGCGTGGACGGTGGCGTGCTTGGCACGGGTGCGGTCGGTGAACCGGGTGCCCGGTGGGCCATGGCGATCCGCTCTTGGCCGGTGCCGCAGCCGGAGCCTTCTCCGGTGCCGGCTCGGCGAAGGTCGCACGGAGGCACGGGCGGTGGAGGGGGACGCACCGCTCGGCCGCTTCGCCGAGGTTGCGCCAGAGGCGGAACCGGTCCGCGACCTGGACTACGGTGGGCGCCCCGATGCCGGCACCCTCAGCGAATAACGGGCGCGATCTCGGAAGACGGCCTCGATCCCCGGGCGTTCGGCCGGCAAGGCCGCCACAGCGCCTGCCCCACGATCCGGCAGGAGGTCCACCGGCCAGCCGGTCTCGACGTCGACCAGGTCCCGTAGACGCGGTCCTTGCGCATCGCGTACTTGTCGACACCGACCACCCGTGGGACTTGTGGCTGAGGTTCCAGGAGGGCGTCGACCAGCCGCAGGACCGTGTTCCGGCTCACCCTCACCCCGAAGACGCCGACAAGTGGTCCTCGCGGACTCCGTCGAACTCGGGGCAGGTCAGTCAGAACTCGCGGACGGCTGGGTGTGATGGGACGGTGGAGACGACATCACATGGCCAGACGCCATTCAGTGGAGACCCTGCGGCGAGGCGGGGTCCAGTCGCGTCCAAGCCTCTCCTTTCTGGAGATTGAGATGATCCTCAACCCTGCTGCCCTGGTCATAGAACTGCACCGCGCGAAGCAACTGACCCGACTCCTCTGGTCGGCGGTGCTGAGCCAGTACCTGTTTCCGCCGCCCTACACCAAGTACGCGCCGCAGGACCTGCCACCCATCGGCGGGGGCTTCAGCACGGCGGCAGGCCTCAACTCGTCGGGTCACGTGGTCGGTTGGTCCACCCTGGAGGACCTGAAGACTGTTCACGCCACACTCTGGACCGGTGGCGTGCCGAGCGACCTCGGTGTTCTCGGTGGTGACGCCGAGAGCCGGGCGCTGGGGATCAACGACGCCGGGCAGGTCGTCGGCTGGTCGGGTACGCCCTTCGGCGACTCCCGGGCCGTGCTGTGGGAACCAGGGAAGCAACCTCGTGATCTCCTGGCGCCGACCGGGCTTCCCGACGCCGCAGCGGCCTACCCGAGGGCAGGTGCCAACGCGATCGACGAGGGCGGGCAGATAGTCGGCTGGGCCCAGTCGGCCTCCGGCACCGACCTTGCGTGGCTGTACAGCGGCGGCGGCTTCATTCCGCTCGGCACGCTGGGGGGAAAGAGTGCGATCGCCCGTGGGATCGCCCCCGGCGGGCAGATCGTCGTCGGCGGATCGACGACGCAGGGGGAGCAGCACTGGCACGCCTTCTCGTACGCCCGCGGTGCCATCAACGATGTGGGCGCCTTGGACGGTGTCTATGCCTCCGCAGCGGCGGTGAACGATCGTGGCCAATTCACGGGGGAATCGTCCTCAGGCGCCGGCATGGAGCATGCCGTTCTCTACCGCGACGGTGTGCTGCTCGACCTCGGCACGCTCGGCGGGAACTACGCCACCGGACTGGGCATCAACTCAGCAGGACACGTCGTGGGATTCTCCTGGACGGGAGACCAGGACCCGCTTCCGGGTGGCGGCTCCCTCCTGCACCCGTTCATATCCACCGGCGGGTTGATGTACGACATCCACGACTACGTCACCGGCGGTGCGGGCTGGGATCTGCGTCGAGCCGATGCGACCAACGACGCCGACCAGATCGTCGCCAACGGCTGGTTGGGTCAGGCGTACCACGGGTGCTTGCTGACACCGGAGCAGTGACTGCCATGCGCTGGTGAACGTCCCGCACGGCTCCCCAGGAGTCGGAGTCGCTCAGGTCTCATCGAACGGTTCATCAGACCATCTGAACCAAGCGCGAAGCTGATGCGGCGTGATGGCCCGGGTGCGACCGGTGGCGTGAGTTCGTGAGCCCGCCCGAGCCGCATCCCTGACAGGACGCGTTCGGGCGGGCACCGCTGTTTGCGGTGTCCGCCCGATTGGGTGGGTCAGTTCCCCGCGCGGGGGGTCAGGGGTTGCGCCCGAGGAAGTTCAGGAGCCTGGTCTGGTCGTCCGCGGAGTTCGCGGCCGCCACCTTGGGCCCGTAGGCGTTCGGCAGGCGGATATCGCTGTCCTCGGGTGCGAGCATCTCGGTGGCGAGCTGGACGGCTTCGGCATCCAGTCGTTCGTTCTGCCGTGTCGCCCGGGCGAAGTCCCAGGTGTGGATCAGGGTGTCGGCGCAGGCCATGCGGTTCACGAAGGCTGCGAACGGCATGTTGCCGAAATCGTCGCCGAGCATGGTCGCGGCCCTGGAGGGGTCGAGCAGTGCGGCCTTGACCTCGCCGGATGCCGAGTGCCAGGCAGCCAGCAGGTCCTCGCCTCGTGAGGGGCTTTCGTAGTCGGACCCGTCCAGTCCGGCGAGAGCTCGACGATGGTTCCCGATCACGTGTGCGGCAACGTCCCAGGCAGTCCAGCCGGGACACGGTGAAGGCTCCTCCCAGCGGTCCGGCGGGCATCCGACCAGCAGGGCGGTGAAGTCGTCGGAAATTCGTGCGTAGAGGTCGAGAACGGTTGTCATGGGAGGGCATTCTCCCGGTGTGTGCTCCCGCCGGCTTCCCCCGAAGCGTGGGTTCTGCGGTCGAAAGCCGCGCCGTCAGCGGGGCCGGGACCGTCGCTGCGGCGGGGATGAGGGTCAGGACATGGCGGCTCTGCACTTGGTGGTGGCGAGGCGGGACGAGTCGGTGCCGGTCTCGATGTCTGGGGCCATCCCCGTGCGGGCGGGGAGCCGAGTCGTCGATCTGGAATCCAGGCGCCGCTGACTCGGAAATGACTTGCTTTCAGAGATCCAGGAACGTCATTGATCACCAGGACCGCAATCACCCTGATGACCAGTCACCCCACCCATCGCTCGTCCCGCCGGACCGGCCAGGCGGCCCCGCAGAACGTCCACCACGGCTGACCCGGGCGGGCATTGTCCACGAACGCCGCGCCGTGGACTTCCCGGCCGCTCCGTTCGCCCACGGCCGCCGATGGCCCATCAGCCGATCGCGCCTGGATGGCCCGGCACCATCGCCGATCGCTCCCACAGCGCGTGGATGGATCAGGCGACGATCCGCAGCGCGTCGACCGCCCGGCCGGCCCTGCCGGGGTCGTTCGGCGCACTGTCTGTCAGGTGTCGTACTCGCCGTTCCACGGAGCCGAGAAGCCCAACCCGTCGGGATACAGCTCAGCCCAGTCCTCCTCGCCGTCCGCGTCATCGGCATGGCACTCGGTGATGAGACCGAAGACCACGCCGTCAACGGTGACCTGGAAGGGGCGAATCGCGATGTCACAGTATTCGCGCTCTGCGAGACCTGCGAGGACGGCGGCCAGCCGCGCTTCTGCGCGGGCAACCACGGAGTGCTCGTCGCGCGGACGCGCCATCTGTTCTGCCCAGGTACCGGCGCACCAGATGTCGGACTCCTGATGATGCCCGTCACGGTCGAACTTGTGGACCACGACGAAGAGCCTCTTGTGCTCCTCCCAGCCGCCTCCCATCGCGAACCCGTCGGGCAGTGCATAGGTGATCGACGCCAGGAACTGACCGTCACGGAACCGGCCGATGGTGCTCGTTCGACAGTCCGGCTCATATGCGACAGGGATGATCTCAGGGACAGCCATGACGGCACCCTAAACACCCGGTTGAACCCCGTCGTCGCTGGGGCTGGGCGCCCGTCACCCCGCCGAACGCCGCCTCCGTGTCACGGTTCGCCGTCAGCGGTTCCGACGGAGCGCTGCTCACCACCGCCCCTCCCTTCGGGGGCGTGACGACGATGCCGTACATCGGCTGGTTCCCCGGCATGTATCCGAGCCGCACCGCGCCGGTCAGCGGGCCGCTCCACCCCTTCCAGACCCTCGCCCTGTAGGCCGGACCCGCGAACGCGCCCGGAAGTCGGTACCTGACGGACTACCACGCGTCCAGGTACACCCGTCAGGGACGCCGGACCGGCACCGTCTCGGCCGGCAACCCGAACCTCCCCGACGACCTCTGGACGTTCCACGACGCCGGCGGCGGCCGCTTCCGGGTGACCAATCCGGGCCATGACGGCTGCCTCACCAATACCCGCAACGCCCCGAACATCGGCGTCCCCCTCATGTTCCTCCCCTGCAACGGTTCGATGACGCAGAAGCCAACCCCGCCTGCGGCGCGGACGCCGTCCTGAGCACCTGCAACGTCCCCGCAGCCGAGACCGCCCTGGCCGCCCGGCCCGGAATCCTCCCGGAGGACGACGACTGAAATTCCTTCCGCCTCTGATCCCGTGGCACTTCCGACGGTCCCCCACCCCCGCGGTGGGGGACCGTTCGGCTCTCGTGCGCCGCGGGTCGCCGTCGTGCGGGCGGTCGGTGTGCCGAGGCGATGCCCGCGAGGACGGTGTCGAGCATCCGGTCGAACTCCGCCTCCGGGCGTCGGCCGGCGGCGGAGTGGGTGCGGTCGGGGGAGCGGGGCGGGCGAGGGCTCGGTGGGGTCGGTGAGGCGGCGGAGGAAGGTGAGAACGCCCACGGTGCCGGTGGATGGTCTCCGGGGTCGCGCCGAGTGGGTCGAGCAGTTCCGAGCAGGCGTCCCCGCCCAAGGCCCGGGGGTTCGCCCGGAGAACGTGGACTTGCGTCCTCCCGGCCGAGCGTCCGGTGAGAGGGGCGGCCCCGGCCGAGGTGCACGGCTGTTCGGTCCGTGAGGCCGGTGCGGAGATCGGTCTTGACTTCAACTTCGCTTGAGGTTCTACGGTGCTTGCACCAGCGATCGTTTCCAGGGGGCGCCTCGCATGACGAGCCAGCACACGTCCGACGCCGAACTCGCCGCTCAGCCAGCTGCGTACTGGACCGGGGTGGCCTATGAGGCCGTCATCTCGTTCACCCGGTCCCAGCAGGCCGAACTGGGCTTCACCCAGCCTCAGTTCTGGCTGCTGCGCAACCTGTCGAAGAACGACATCTCACCCGACGGCCGCGGCATGACCGTCCCCGAACTTCAGCAGGCCATGCGCTCCTACATTCGGCCCGAGGACGACCTGGAGGCAGCGGCGGGAGTCCTGCTGGAGCGCGGTTGGGTCACCCGCGATGCGGGGGAACGGCTGTGGATCACCGAGTCGGGCGAGGAGGCCCGTGTCGGCCTCAAGCAGCACGCCCCGGCGATCCGGGCCCGCATTCACCAGGGCATCGACGACGCCGACTACGTCACCGCACTGAAAGTGCTCCAGCAGATGATCCGGAACACGGGCGGCACCGTCGCCTAGCCGAATCTGCCGTATCTGCCGTGTCTGCCGTGCCGGGAACGGGGCTCGCCGCGGGCCGGCAGCCGGGTTTCGGGCGGGGACTCGAAGGCGTGATTCGGTCGTACTTGTAGGCTCGGGTGGGACAGCTCTGATTCTTGAAGGGGGAGCCCGGTGCGCGCCCGTCGGTGGATAACTGTGGTCGCTGGAGTCGTCGCGCTGAGTGGCCCGACGGTTGCGTACGCCCGTGGCGGGGGCGGTAGCCACGGGTTCACCGGTGGTGGGGGCGGTGGCGGTGGGGGCGGCGGCTACCACGGGACGACCGGAGGCGGCTTCGGCTACGGGTTCGTGGCCGGTGGCGGGGGCGGCGGGTTCGTCCCCCTGCTGGTGATCGTGGCTGTCATCCTCCTGGTCCTGTGGCTCAGCTACCGGCGCCGGAAGGCGAAGCGGACGGCCGATCTGAACACGGTGTCGGACCGGACGGCGCACCGTGCGGACGAGCAGGCGCGCGAGCGTGCCGTCCAGGTCGGGGCCCGGGTCGATGCCATCGCCGACACGGATGCGACGTTCGATCGCGCCGCGCTCGAGCGCCGGGCCGTCTGGCTGTACACGATCGCCCAGCAGGCCTGGACCCAGAACGACCACGCCACGCTGCAGCAGATCCTGTCCCCGGTGCTCTACGGCAAGTGGGCCGACGAGCTGCACGACTACGCGTCGCGCGGCGAGGTCAACGTCGTGGAGATCGTCTCCGGCCCGGTGGTCGAGCTGGTCGACGTCGCGAACCGCGCGGGCGAGGTGAACGACACCGTCACCTTCCGGATCACCGCGACGCTCAACGACTACGTGCGCCGCGACTACGGCCCGGACGCGGTGCGCAAGGACGACTCGACGCGCCCGGTCGAGTACTGGACGCTGCGCAAGAACCAGGCCGGAGAGTGGATCGTGTCGTCGATCGAGCAGGCGGCCGAGGGTGCGTACCACCTGACCAACGCCATCGAGACGGACGGCTGGGACCAGAAGGAGATCGCTCGCGAGGCGGTGCTGGAGGTGGCCGGGAAGACCGCGGTCAAGGGTGCGACCGACATCCTGTCGCTCACCAACATCTCGTGGAGCACGGACGCCGACGCCGCCGTCGGCGACCTGAGCGTGCTCGACGGCCGGTTCGACCGGGCGGTTCTCGAGGTGGCCGTCGAGCGGTTCCTGGAGGAGTGGGTCATGAACGACGGCAGCCTGGACTTCACGTCCGTGCGCACTGTCAATCGGACCGTCATGCGCAACGCCGTCGTCAAGTCGGTCACGGTGCGTTCGCTGGTCTCGCGCGACCCGATCGTCTTCCGGGTCGCGGTCGACGCGGAGGGCGTCTACTACGAGGTCGACCGGCGCAGCGAGCAGGTGCTCCGCGGTGACGCCCGCGAGCGCAGGCCGATCACCTTCGCGTTCGATCTCCGGCTGGACGACACGTCGACCAACGCGTGGACCGTGATCGCCACCCACGTGGAGTAGGCGGAGCCCCCGCCGACGGCCCGGCCGTCGGCGGGGCGGGACGCGAGTCGGACCGGCGTCATTCCGGCGGGTCCGTCAGGACTTCAACGCGCGCTCCAGCAGGGGGCGTTGGTCGGAGATCCAGGACTCCAGGCGGTCCCAGCGCGCCCAGCCGCCACTGGCGTCGAAGTAGGCGACGAAGGCCGGCTCCGCGGCGGCCAGCCGGCGGGCGACGAAGGCTCGGCAGACGGCCGTCGCCTGGGTCAGGACGGTCGGGAGGGCGGTGCGGTCGGCGGGGGAGAGACCGTATGCGTCGGCGAACAGGTGGAGGCGGTGCGGGACTTGGAGGTGGGCGCGGGCGGTCTCGGCGGCCGTGGTCGGGTCGAGGGCCGGTAGCCAGTAGCGGGCCGTCATCGCCACGTCCCACACCGGCCGGCCGGGGGCGGCCAGGTCGAAGTCGATCAGCGCGGCCGCCGCGCCGGACCGGAACACCACGTTCTCCACGCACACGTCGTTGTGGCAGAGCATCGAGCCGCCCTCCGGGTCCGCCAACTCCCGTGACCAGTCGGCGTCCTGGTCGAACGGTGTGCGGGCGGAGGCGTCGTGCCAGCGGCGCAGCAGGCGGCCCACCGACACCAGCGCCTCCTCGCCGAGCGCCCAGGCCGGGTACGGCAGCACCGCGACGTCCCCGGGCAGGAACTCCAACTGCTCACGCCCGCCTGCCGGTTCACCGACCGGAAGCGGCGCGCCCGCGAACCCGCCGGCTCGCAGCGCCCGCAAGAACCCGTGCCGGGTCCGCGCGTTCGGCCCGGCGGGCCGCTCGACCACCGTGCCGCGTCGCAGGACCGCGCCGGCGTTGGCCAGCCCGCCGGTCAGCAGCTCGTCGTCCATTCCCCGTACCCCTCTCTCCCGGGCGCCGTGGGGGAGCGTCATGTCGTGGCCGGATCGTCCGGCGTCACACCAGTCGGGCCGTCACCGTCTTGGGCCGCTGGTACTCGCGCAGGGCGAGGGTGGACAGGTCGGTGCCCGCGCCGCTGGAGCGGCGGCCGCTGTGGGGGAGTTCGGCGGATTGGGCGAGGTGGCAGTTGAGCCAGACTTCGCCGGCGGAGAGACGGTCGGTGAGGGCGAGTCCGGTGGTGAGGTCGGCGGTCCAGACGGAGGCGGCGAGGGCCTGGGGGACGGACTCGGCGAGGGCGACGGCCTCGTCGAGGCTCCCGGCGCGCTGGACGGTGAGCAGGGGGCCGAACACCTCCTCGACCACGGCCGGGTCGTCGGCGGGCAGGTCGGCGAGGACGGTCGCGGGCCGCCACAGGCCGTCGGTGCGGCCGGGCGCGGTGCGGACGGTCTTCGCGGCGCTGGCGGCCACGATCCGGTCGTAACGGGCCGCCTGGTCGGGGTTGTTGAGCGGTCCGAAGTCGCGGCCCGCGTGGCGTTCGGCCATCGCGGCGGCGAGTGCGGCGACGGCGTCGTCGTACGCCTCGGCGAGGACGATGACCCGGGCGGGGACGGCGCAGCTCTGGCCGGCGTTGTAGGTGCAGGCGGCGGCGAGCTGCTGCCAGGTGTCGGCGGGGGCGTCGGGCAGCACCAACACGGGGCTGTTGCCGCCGAGTTCGAGGCTGACGGGGGTGAGGCCGGCGCGGGCGGCGATCTCGGCGCCCGCGGCGGGGCTGCCGGTGAAGGCGATCAGGTCGCAGCCGGAGCCGACCAGCAGCCGACCGGTGTCGCGGTCGCCCGGCAGGGCGGTCAACACGCTGGGGCCGAGGGCCTGTTCGGCGTGCGCGGCGAGCAGCAGCGCGGTGTCGGGGGTGGTCTCGGCGGGCTTCAGGACCACCGTGTTGCCGGCCGCGAGGGCGGGGGCGCAGCGCCAACCGGCCATCAGCAGCGGGTAGTTCCACGGAACGACGGCCGCGACCACGCCGACCGGCTCCCAGCGCACCCAACTCTGGTGCCCGGCCAGGTAGTCGCCCGCGGCGGGGGAGGTGCCGGCCCGCACCGCGCCGCCGTAGAACCGGAACAGGTCGGCGACCTCGGCGATCTCACCTGCCGCCTCGGCGACGGGCTTTCCGGTCCCGGCGCACTCGGCGTCCGCGTACGCGGAGGCGTGCTGCTCGATCAGGTCGGCGAGCGCGGCGAGCCGGCGGTGCCGCTCGCGCGGGGTGAGCGCCGACCAGCCGGGCCGGGCGGCGCGGGCGGCGGCCACGGCGGCCGACACTTCGGCGGTACGCCCGGGCGCGAGGGTGCGGCGGACGGCGCCGGTGCGCGGGTCGATCAGGTTCATCAGTGGTGCTCCATCGGTCACAAGTCGTAGGCGCGCAGCCAGAGTTCGAGGGTGAGCAGCAGCCACAGCTTGCCGCCCTGGCGGGGCAGCAGCAGTCCGCCGCCGCGCATCCAGGTCTCCACCGTCTCCGCCCGGAACAGTCCGCGGGCGCGGGCCCCGGTGCCGAGCAGCAGGTCGCCGGTGAGTTCGCTGAGCGGGCCGCGCAGCCACTGCTGCACCGGCACCCGCATGCCGCTCTTGGGCCGGTAGGTGACGGTGTCGGGCAGCAGGTCGCGGACCGCCTCCTTGAGGATCCACTTCTCCTCGGTGGCACGGAGCTTGAGCGCCGGCGGGGTGGCGAACGCGTGCTCCACCACCTGCCGGTCGAACAGCGGCGAGCGGCCCTGGACGCCCTGCGAGGCGGTCAGCCGCTCCACCTTGGTGAGGATGTGGTGGGCGCCCTTGGTGCGCAGGTTGCAGTGCAGCAACTGGTCGAGCAGCGAAGGCATTCGGCGGTCCGTCAGGTACGGCGCGACGTGCCGGCGCGGGTGCGCGGCCGGGCCGAGCGCGTCCAGTTCGGCCAGGGCCTCGCCGGTGAGCAGCACCGGCAGGTCCTCCCAGCACTTGCGGTAGGTGTGCAAGTAGGCGTCGGCGCGGGCCTGTTCGGACGGGTCGTCGCGGAGCAGCTCGAAGACCAGCATCGCCAGGTTCTTCGGTCCGCCGAACACCGGGTCGCCGCCCTCGCCGTTCAGCGACACGGAGAGCCCGTCGCCGGCCACCGCCTCGGCGAGCATCAGGTTCGGCACCGTCAGCGGGTCGCCGACGGGGCTGTCCAGCAGTGCGACGGTGTCGGCGAGGCGCGCCGCGACCTGCTCGCCCGGCACGGTCAGCACCCGGTGCCGGGTGCCGCAGTGGGCGGCGACCAGGCCCGAGTAGCCCAGTTCGTTGGGCAGTTCGTTGCCGAAGCTGATCGAGTAGGTGTGCACCGGCCGGTCGTGCAGCCGGGCGGCCAGCGCCGTCACCAGCGAACTGTCCACCCCGCCGGACAGCAGCACCGCGACGTCCTGCCCGTCCGGCAGCCGCCGCGCCACCGCCCGCTCCAGCAACTCCCGCAGGCCCGAGGCGTACTGGTCGTCCGTTCGGTCGAGCGTCCGCGCCTGCGGCTCCCAGAACTCCTCGATGCGCACCGAGCCGTCCGCGCCCAGCCGGGTCACCTTGCCGGGCAGCAGTTCGGAGACCCCGCGCAGCAGCGTCTCGGTGCCCGGCAGGTAGGCGAAGGTGAGGAACGAGCGGACGGCGGCGAGGTCCAACCCGGTGTCCACGTCCGGGCGTCGGCGCAGCGCGCGGAGCGAGCTGGAGACCGCCCAGCCGCCGTCCCGGGTGCGGCAGTGGAAGGCCGTCCGGGCGCCGGTGTGGTCACGGACCAGCACCAGGTCCGGGCCGTCCAGCACCGCGAGGGTGAACATGCCGTCGGCCGCGCGCAACCCCGCCGGGCCGAGTGCCAGCCAGCAGCGCAGCAGCAACTCCCCGTCCGGCGTGCCTGGTTCGGCGGGGCGCCCGGCGGCGGCCAGGGCGGCGTGCAGCTCGTCCCGGTTGTGCAGGGTGACCTCGCCGACCGCGGTGCGGCCGTCCACGGTGAACGGGCCGTCCGCGAAGCCGGGCACGCCGGTCAGCAGCGCCACCGAGACGGCCCGGCCGCCGGCCTCGAACGGGCCTGCCACCAGGCCGGATTCGGACGGGCGGCGGACGCCGGCGGGCAGCGACAGCACGGTGTAGCGGGCCGGGCGGGAAGCGGTGCGGACCCTGGCGGACCCGGACCCGGGCGCGGCCGGGCGGTGCGGCTCAGCCAAAGTCGTCCCCGTCCCAGGCGTCGCCGTGGGCACCGTGATCGTCCCCGCCGTCCCCGGCCGTGCCGAAGCCGCCGTGATCGTCGAACCCGTCGTCGAACCCGCCGTCGTCGTCGCCGTCGCTGCTGCCGCTTCCGTCACCGCCGCCGCCGTCGCCGCCCGAGCTGCGGGCGCGCTCGGCCTCCCGGCGCAACTCCTCCTCCTCGTCGGACGACAGCAGCTCCGGCGCGTACTGGACGGCCGCGATGCCCGCGCCCAGGCCGAGCGCGCCCAGCACCACGCCGAGCCGGCCCGGGAACGAGCTGCGGTTGACCAGCACGTACTGGCCCTGGCCCCAGACGGTGCGGCCGTAGCCGATGTCGCGCCCGTAGCCGGCCCGGCCGTCGGCGTGGGAGCGCTTGACCAGGTCGCGGCCGAGCCGCTCGTCGGTACCGGAGTCGCCCCGGTCGTCGCGCCAGTGGATCCGGCCGTCGGAGCTGCGGCTGCGCCATTCGTTGCGGCCGTCGGAGTACCGGCGGTGCACCGTGCCGTCGGCCAACAGCTCGTCGCTGTAGGTGATTTCGGGTGGCTGGGTCATCGTCCAGAGTCCTCGGGGGTCAGGGCGTCGGCCAGGTCAGGAAACCGGTGTCGCGGGCCCGGGTGGGCGCGGCCGGTCGGGCGGGCGGAGCGAAGCCGCCGCCGCGGACGGTGCGCAGCACGGTCCGCAGCAGCCGGGCCGGGCGGACGGCCGCCAGCTCGGCGACCCGGCCGCGGGCCAGCCAGGCCCGCTCGGCGGCCGGCAGCTCCGCGGGCAGGTCGTCGGCGTCGCACCGTGGCCGACCGGCGAGCGCGGCCAGGTGCAGGGCTGCGGCGTGGCGTGGCAGCAGGCCCATGGTGCGCACCCGCAGTCTCGGGCCGGCGTGCTCGCGCACCTGCCGGAACAGGTCGAGTCCGGCGGGCGAGGCGTCGTGCAGCACGTGCACCACCGCGTCCTCGGCGCGCTGCAACGCGGCCAGCAGCCGGGCGTCCAGCGGCAGCCGCTCCGGGGCGAGGATCGGGCAAGCCCCCTCCAGGTGCAGGCGGTTGGCGAGCAGCATCGCGGCGATCGCCGGATCCTGGCAGACCAGCAGCCGGGGGAACGCGTAGTCGTACAGGTCGCCCTCGGGCCCCGGCCGGTGCGGACGGGGCGCCACCAGGTCTGGTAGTACGGGCAGTTGGGGGTTCCGGGCGAGCGCCGCCGCGAAGCGCTCCGTCGACAGCAGCGGCCGGGTGGTGTAGCGCAGCCGGTGCGGGCCGCGGTGCAGCGGCAGCAGCGTGCGGTCCGTCTCGTAGTACAACTGCCGTGCGGTGAAGGCGAGACGGCCCGGATGGGCGCAGCGCTCGGCCGCTCGCCGGACGGCCCGGTCGAGCAGTCGGTCGGGTATCGGGGTCACGCCGCGTCCCTCCGTCATCGGGCACCGTCCGCAGGCCGGGTCGGTGCAGCCTCCGGCCAGGTGAGGAAGCCGATCCGTTCGGCGCGCCGCCGGGTCTCGGCAGCGGTCTCCGCCGCTCGGGTCGGCGCGGCGACGGCGCGTTCGACGGCCTTCTCGGCCAGGGCGAGCAGCTTCGGCGGCGGCAGGGTGATCAGCGGCGAGCGGAAGCCGGCCGTCAGCCACTCCCGTTCCCGGTCGGCCAACCGCTGCCAGCCCGGTGCGGCCGCCAGCGCCGCCGGAAGCCGCGGCCTGCTCAGGTCGCGCAGCCGCACCGCCTTCGCGGGCTCCAGCACCGCGCGCGGCGCGAGCCCGCAGTCCACCACCCGACGGCCGGGCAGCGCCGACCGGATCACCATCGTGCGGGCCAGCGCGGCCAGCGACAGGTCGCGCAGCACCGCGACCGGCAGCGCGGCCGGGACCTGCGCCAACTCGTCCGCCAGCAAAACCTGGTGACGTTCGGCGAAGTCGTTGGCGCGCAGGAAGCCCGCCACGGCGGGGACTTCGCACAGCACCACGGCCCGGGCCTCGGCCGGGCCGACCGCCGGCCCGGCCGGCGGATGCTCGATCAGCCCGGTCGGCAGCCCGCCGTAGACCTCCCGCCAGCGGTCGATCACCTGCTGCTGGAACCCGATCTCCGAAAGGCGCGGACGGAACGGCGCCCCGACCCGCAGGCGCCACGCCGTGTGGAACTCCCGCACCGCGACCACCGCGCCCAGACCAGCGGCGAACAGCCAGACCTGCCCGTCGGCGCCGCGTGCGAACGAGCCGGCCAGCAGCGCGCCCGCGGTCACGACGGTGCCGATCACGAGGTGCCTGCGGAGCGCCTTCGGGCCCGGAAACCCGTGCAGGCGGCGCTCGTTGAGCCAGTACAGCTGCTCCACGGTGATCCGCAGGCGGCCGCCGGTGCCCTTGGTCACCAGCTCCCGGAACTTGAGGTCGTGCAGGCGGCCGGACTCCGACTTCGGGTCCAGCGCGAAGGTCCGGCCGCAGCGCGAACAGCGGTGTCCGTGACGTTCGCGCCGCCCGACGCCCTCCCGGCAGTTCGGGCAGATCATCGCGCGCCGTCCGCGGGCCGGGCCGACGCGCCGTCCGGATGCCGGACCGACGTGGCGTCGGCGGGCGAGTGCGGCGCGGGCAGGGCCTGCGGCCAGCTGAGGAAGCCGATCCGCTCCGCGCGCCGCCGGGTCTCGGCAGGGTTCTCCGCCGCGGGCGCGGGGGCGGTGGTGGCGCGTTCGACGGCCTTCTCGACCAGGGCGAGCAGCTTCGGCGGCGGCACGGTGATCAGTGGCGAGTACCAGCCGTTCGCCAGCCAGTCGCGCTCCCGCTCGGTCAGCCGCCGCCAGCCCGTCGACGCGCCCAGCGCCGACGGCGCCTGCCGCGGCCCCGCGTGGTCACGCAGTCGCACCGCCTTCGCCGGGGCGAACACCGCGCGCGGCGCGAGCCCGCAGTCCACCACCCGCCGACCGGGCAGCGCCGCCCGGACCGCCACGGTCCGGGCCAGCGCGGCCAGCGACAGGTTGCGCAGCACCACCACCGGAAGATCGGCCGGGATCTTCGCCAACTCGTCGACCAGGAGCACCCGGTGGCGCTCCGCGAAGTTGTTGGTGCGCAGGAAGGCCGCCACGGCGGGGAGTTCGCACAGCACCACGGCCTGCGCCTTGACCGTCGTCGGCGTCGAGCCGTCCGGCGGGTACTCCACCAGCCCGGCCGGCAGCTCGCGGTGGACCACCCGCCAGCGGAAGATCACCCGGCGCTCGAAATCGCTCAAGGTCACCTGCGGCCGCATCGGAGCGTCGGCCCGAAGCCGCCGGGCGCCCCGGAACTGCTGCACCGCCAGGCCCGCGGCGACCAGCATCACCGGGCCCAGCAGGAACCAGCTGAAGCTGCCGATGCCGACCGCCAGCGAGCCGGCGATCACCGCGACCACCGCCAGCGCGGCGCCGCCCACGTTGCTGCCGGCGCGCTCCTCGCTGGTCGGGAAGCGGTGCAGCCGGCGCTCGTTGAGCCAGTACAGCTGCTCCACGGTGATCCGCAGGCCGCCGGGGGTCCACTTGGCCACCAGCTCACGGAACTTGAGGTCGTGCAGGCGCCCCGGCTCCACCTTCGGGTCCAGCGCGAACGTTTTCTTGCAGCTGGAGCAGGTGTGGTCGGTGCGCTCGCGCTGGCGTCGGTCGGTCCGGCAGTTCGGACAGATCATCGGGCGTTCTCCCGGGTCATCGGGCGTGCTCGATCGGCGGATTGGTCGGCATGGCGGGTGATGCGGGCGAAGTGGTGCGTGTGGCCGGCGACTTCGACGGAGGACGGGCGGACGCCGACGTCACCGGGAGTCCTCCAGGGCCGCCGCGATCCGGTGCAGCCGGTGCGCCAGGCGCTCCCGCACGGTCACCGTACCCACCCGCTGGCGCGACGTCACCTCTCGCAGCGCTGCCGCGAGTTCGTGCTCGCCGCGCTGCTGGGCGACCTCCGCGGTGATCGCGTAGTCCTCGTGGTCGATGCCGTAGCCGGTGTTCGCGGCCAGGATCGCCAGCCGATTGTCGCTGCGGTTGCCGAACGAGTGCGGCATCAGCTCGGGGATCCGGATCAGCGTGCCCGGCGCCAGGTCGACGGCCACCACCCGGCGGCGGTGCGCGTCGTACAGTCCGCAGGACGCCGGGCCGAGCGCCAGCACCAGGTGCTCGCCGCCGTGCGCGTGCGGGGTGAACGCGGTGTGCGGCGCGACCAGGCCCAGCTTGTAGGTGGCGTTCGACGGGCGTTCCGGCGAGGTCGCCGCGTCGCCGATGAAGTAGTGCGCGTACTGCTGCTCGTCGATGAAGCGCAGCAGCCCGCTGTCCGGGTCCTGCGGTCCGAGTTCGCGCGCCCCCGCGCGGTCGGCGCGCAGCACCCGGCCGTCCGGGCGCAGCCGGAACAGCTGGGCGCCGTCCGGCAGCGCGGACGCCTGTCGTTCCAGGCTGCGCAGCCCCCCGCGTATCGACACTCACGACCCCCTCGTCGGTGCTCGCGGCGATGCTACCCGGGCTGCCGGGTCCGCCGACCGGCGGGATACTCGAACAGATGGCCAACTTTTCGGAGGTGAGAGCCATGCCCGCGACTGCTGCCGGAGCCACCGGACCCCGTCCGGTGCGGGGGACGTACGCCTGGCTGACCGAGAAGCACAACTCCTCGCTGGTCTTCCTGCTGGCCCTCTCGCTGGGCCTGGCCCTGGTCGCCCCGCAGGTGACCCAACTCTGGCTGCTGATCGTGTTCGCGGTGGTGTGGGGCGTGACCGTGGTGGCCTTCGTCTCGCAGTTCTGGGGCCGCCACGAACACGCCCATCCGCACCAGCCACGACACGCCTGACCGGCCTCCGCCACGGCACGCCCGCCCGGCCTCCGCCGCGCACTCCCGTCAACTCACGTGCACAACGGTTCGGGGCCCGTTCGGAAAGCGCTTTCCGAACGGGCCCCGAACCGTGTCCTGCGCGCTGCCGGCGGTCAGCTGCCGGACCACACCGTGGTGATGTTGCAGAACTCGCGGATGCCGTGACCGGACAACTCCCGCCCGTAGCCGGAGCGCTTGATCCCGCCGAACGGGAACGCCGGGTGGGAGGCCGTCATCCCGTTGAAGAACACGCCGCCCGCGCGCAGGTCGCGCACACAGCGTTCCCGGTCGTTCCCGTCGCGTGTCCAGACGTTGGAACTCAGGCCGAACGGCGAGTCGTTGGCGATCGCCACCGCCTCGTCCAGGTCGGCGACCCGGTACACGGTGGCGACCGGGCCGAACGCCTCCTCATGGTGGATCCGCATCCGCGGCGTCACGTCGGTGAGCACCGTCGGCAGGTAGTACCAGCCGTCGGCCAGCGCCGGGTCGTCCGGTCGTGCGCCGCCGCAGGCCAGGCCCGCGCCGAGCCGGACCGCGTCGGTGACCAGCTCCTCGATGTCGGTGCGGCCCTGCTCGGTGGCGAGCGGGCCGACCTCGGTGGACTCCGCCATCGGGTCGCCCACCGTCAACGCCCGCATCCGGGCGGTGAAGCCGGCCAGGAACTCGTCGTACACGTCGGTGTGCACGACGAAACGCTTCGCCGCGATGCAGGACTGGCCGTTGTTCTGCACCCGGGCCGTCACCGCCTTGGCGATCGCGGCCGGCAGGTCTGCCGACGGCAGCACCAGGAACGGGTCGCTGCCGCCCAGTTCGAGGACGGTCTTCTTCACCTCGTCGCCGGCCACCCGGGCCACCGCGCGGCCCGCGCCCTCGCTGCCGGTCAGCGTCACCGCCGTGACCCGCTCGTCGCGGATCACCGCCTCCACCGCGCGGGAGGGGATCAGCAGCGTCTGGAAGCACCCCAGCGGGAACCCGGCGCGGGCGAACAGGTCCTCCAGCGCGAGCGCCGTCCGCGGCACGTTCGAGGCGTGCTTCAGCAGGCCCACGTTTCCCGCCATCAGCGCGGGTGCGGCGAACCGGACCACCTGCCAGAACGGGAAGTTCCACGGCATCACCGCCAGCACCGGGCCCAGCGGCCGGTAGCGGACGAACGCCGACCCGCCGCCGGAGTCCACGACGTCCTCCGCCGCCGGGTGCTCGTCGGCGAGCAGCGCCTCCGCGCGGTCTGCGTACCAGTGCATCGCCTTCGCACACTTGGCGGCCTCCGCCCGTGCCTGGGCGAGCGGCTTACCCATCTCCAGCGTCATGGTGCGGGCCACCCGGTCGTTGCTCTTCTCCAGCAACTCGGCGGCCCGGTGCATCAGTTCGGCGCGTTGCGCGAAGGTGGTCAGCCGCCAGGACTCGTACGCGGACTGGGCGCGTGCCAACCGGGCCTCCACGGCGGCCCCGTCCAGCGGATCGAAGACCTCGACGGTGCGGCCGTCGGCCGGATTGACGGTGGCGATGGGCATCGGAAAACCACTCCTCCTTCGATGCCGCCCGGCCTCTTCCGGGCGGGGGCGGACCTCGAAGGGAGCGAGGAGGTGGAGACAGGAATCGAACCTATGTACGCGGCCCTGCAAGCCGCTGCCTCGCCGCTCGGCCACTCCACCGGGCTCCCTCGCATGAATCAGAAACTAGCAGCGGGTCGGGACGCGATCAACGAAGCAACACGCCGGAGTGTCGCCCTGACCAGGGCTTTTGACGCCCAATCAGGGCGTCGCGGTGTGATCACCGGGTGATCGACAACCGGCCGGGCGCACCGCCCTCGGCGCTAGCCTGGGCGGCGTGCAGATCGACGACCTGAAGCGGCTCCGCAAGGCCCGCGACACCATGGACCGCGACTACGCCGAGCCGCTGGACGTCGCGGCGCTGGCCAGGGTGGCGCTGATGTCCGTCGGCCACTTCCAGCGCAGCTTCCGCACCGCGTACGGCGAGACGCCGTACAGCTACCTGATGACCCGGCGGATCGAGCGCGCGAAGACGCTGCTGCGGCGCGGCGACCTGTCCGTCACCGAGGTCTGCATGGCCGTCGGCTGTACCTCGCTCGGGTCGTTCAGCACCCGGTTCACCGAACTGGTCGGCGAGAGCCCCAGCGCCTACCGGGCCCGCGACCACAGCGCCGCCGAGCACATCACCGCGTGCGTGGCGATGTACCTCACCCGCCCGATCCGCGGCACCGGCACCGGTCGGCCGGGCGCCGCCGCGGCGAAGGAGATCAGGAACGGAGAAGCGGAAGCGGACGCCGGTCAGTAGCGTCGGGGTCATGGACATCAAGCTTTCGCAGTGCTTCATCGCCGTCGACGACCACGACGCCGCGCTCGGCTTCTACCGGGACGCGCTCGGACTGGAGGTGCGCAACGACGTCGGCTTCGAGGGGATGCGCTGGGTGACCCTCGGCTCGCCGACCCAGCCCGACGTGGAGGTCGTGCTGGAGCCCCCGGTCGCCGACCCGGGCGCCACCGACGCCGACCGGCAGGCTGCCGCCGAGCTGCTCGCCAAGGGCCTGCTGCGCGCCGTCAACTTCCGCACCGCCGACTGCGACGCGACCTTCGAGCAGATCCGGGCCTCCGGCGCGGACGTGCTCCAGGAGCCGATGGACCAGCCGTACGGGGTGCGCGACTGCGCGTTCCGCGACCCGGCGGGCAACATGGTCCGGTTCGCCCAGCCGCGCCGCTGAGACCTGCCGCGCTGCTGAGGCCTGCCGCCGGCCCCTTCCGCGGACCGTGCCGAACGGGTGCCGTCCGGACTCCTCCGGGCGGCGCCCGTCCGTGTGCCGGCCACTGCTGCCGGCGACCGATCAGCCGGCGATCACCGGGTAGTGGTCGGACAGGTCGGTGTAGGTGTACGAGGTGCCCCAGCTGCTGACCGTCCACGGCGCACTGTGGAAGCGGTGCACGGTGTTGGTGTACTGCTGCGGGCGCGCGTGGTCGGCCCGGTAGAGGACGTAGTCCAGGTCCTCCTTGGGGTCGCCGGGGTAGCGGTAGGAGGCGATCGAGTTGTCGGCGGTGTCGAAGGAGTTCGTCCAGCCGTCGCGGGTGGTGGCCGGGGCCAGGTTGCCGTTGGACAGCAGCGCCGGGTACTCGCTGCCGTGCGAGTCGATGTTGAGGTCGCCGGCCAGCACGATCGGCTCGCTCGCCGGGATCTGCTTGGCGTCCAGGAAGGCCTTCATGGCGCGCAGCTGCTTGCCGCGGATGTCGGCGGCCTGGCCGCCGGCGCAGCCCGAGTCGGTGGACTGCAGGTGGGTGCCGACCACGTGGGTGCGCTGGCCGTTCACATCGATCTGCGCGTAGACGAAGCCCTTGTTGGACCACCAGTCCGAGCCGCAGGCGTCCTTGAAGACGTACTGCTCCTTGCGCAGGATCGGCCACTTGCTGAGCAGCACCACCCCGCCGTCCTCCGGCGTGGCGCTGCTGTAGCTGCCGGAGGTGGCGTCCCAGCCGCTGGTGGAGCGGCCGACCACCGGGGTGTGGTACGGGTACGCGGCCGAGGCCTTCGCGACCAGCGCGTCGGAGGTCGCGTTGTCGAACGCCTCCTGCAGCACCACCACGTCGTGGCCCTGGAAGAAGTCCGCGCCCGCGATGGCCTGCGCCCGGTAGGCCTGGCCCCAGTTCGGGTAGAGCGAGGTGCTCATCAGGAAGGTGTTGTAGGTGAGCACGTTCAGCGGGGCGACGGTGAGCGGGGCGCTCTCGGCGTGCGCGACGGCCTGAGGAACCGTCAACAGGGCTGCTGCTGCGGTGAGTACGGCGGCGAGGCGGGTGGGGCGGGTGGCGGGCATGGGGGCTCCGAGGGTGTCGGGCGATCGATGTTGTGCAGTCAACTGGGGTCTCTGTGACGCGGACAAGACAGCGGACGGCGGGCGGGTGAACTCGACCGAAACAGCCCCTACTGGCCGGTAGAAAACGGCCGATACGGCAACTGTCAACCGACGGTTGACACCTCCGGACTGTCAACCTAGGGTTGCCTCATGGCTGACACCGCAGGAGCGAAATCCTCCATCCGGCTCGACGACCTGATCGAGGGCATCAAGAAGTCCTACCCCGAGGCGCTCGACCAGCTGTCGAACGCCGTCCTGGTCGCCGACCACCTCGGCGACATCGCCGACCACCTGATCGGGCACTTCGTCGACCAGGCCCGCCGCTCCGGCGCGTCCTGGACCGACATCGGCCGCAGCATGGGCGTCACCCGCCAGGCCGCCCAGAAGCGCTTCGTCCCCAAGGACCCCGGCGAGGTCACCGAGATCGACACCGCGCAGGGCTTCAACCGCTTCACCCCCCGCGCCCGCAACGTCGTGATGGCCGCCCACCAGGCCGCCAAGGACGCCCACAACGACGAGGTCCGCACCGAGCACCTCGTGCTCGGCCTGCTCGCCGAACCCGAGGGCCTCGGCGCCGCCTACCTCGCCACCCGGGGCATCGCCCTCGATGCCGTCCGCGCCGCCGCCGAAGCGGCCCTGCCGCCCGCCGTCGAGGACGCCCCCGAGCTCGTCCCCTACGACGCCGGGGCCAAGAAGGCCCTCGAACTGACCATGCGCGAGGCGCTGCGCCTCGGCCACAACTACGTCGGCACCGAGCACCTCCTGCTCGCCCTGCTGGAGCACGAGGCCGGCGCCGGCATCCTCACCGGCCTCGGCCTCGACAAGGCCGCCGCCGAGGCCGCCCTCCTCGACGCCCTCGCCCAACTCGCCCCCGACGCCTGACCCCACCGAGACCCGGCGGGCCCGCCCGGGACGGGAGCGGGCCCGCCGCCCGGATGGTGAAACCCGGTTGACGGTCGGTCGCGGCGGGCGGTTCGCTGGCGATCACGATCGGCGGGCGGGCGGAGGGGGAGCGGGATGGCGTACCGACTCGAAGGGCCGGTGCTGGAAGGCCGGTTGGTGCGGCTGGAGCCGTTGGAGCAGCGGCACGCCGGGGAGTTGGCGCGGGCGGTGGAGGAGGCCCGGGACAGCTACGGGTTCACCTGGGTGCCGCGGGCCGAGGAGGTCGCCGGGTACATCGAGGCGCAGCACGCGCGGGCCGCGGACGGGCGGCTCGCGCCGTACGCGCAGATCGCGGTGGCGAGCGGCCGGGCGGTCGGGGTGACGGCGTACTGGGAGCCGCGGATGCTGCCGGACACCGACGTGCTGTTCGCGGTGGAGATCGGCTTCACCTGGCTGGCGGCCTCGGCGCAGGGCACCGGCGTCAACGCCGAGGCGAAGCTGCTGCTGTTCCAGCACGCGTTCGAGCAGTGGGGCGTGGCCCGGGTGGACCTCAAGACCGATGCGCGCAACGCCCGTTCGCGGGCCGCGATCGCCGCCGTCGGCGCCCGGTTCGAGGGCGTGCTGCGGAGGTCGGGCCAGTCCTGGGTGCCCGGCGAGGACGGCGGGTTGCGGGACGCCGCGATCTTCTCGATCATCGACAGCGAGTGGCCGCAGACCGGGGCCGCCCTCCGCGAGCGGGTCGCCGGCTACACCTGATTGGCCATCACTTGCCGTGCGGGGGCGGCGGGTTGGCCGGTCCGGGTGGCGGCGGGGGAGCGCCGCCCATGCCGGACGGGTTGCCGGACGGGGACTTCTGCGGGGCCACGGTGCTCCTTCTCGGACGGGCCGCGGGCGGGCCGCGGGAACGGTGCCGTCCTCTGCTGAGTGCCCGACCGGGCGGCCGGCCATGCGGGCGGGGCGGCTCCGGCCGTCCGGTGTCACCCGTTCGTGTTCGAGAGGTCTCGGAGCGGCCTCGGAGACTCCGAACAACGCGCTGCGGCACGGATGTTGTGCCGGCTGCCGGACGAGGAGCACGTCGAGGAGACCGGCCCCGGCTGCCACCGGCGGATGCGGTACCAGAAGAAGCGGTGGCAGTTCGGCCCGTTCTGCTCGCACGGCACCTACGAGTACCGGCAGGGCGGGAGCTTCGACGACGTCTGAGCGGCGCGGCCGGTCCGCGGGCGTCGTGGCGACGGCCGCGGACCGGTGGCGGTCCGTCAGGGGGCGGTGCTCGCCCACTGGTGGGTGGCGCCCTGGTGGAGGGTGGCGTAGATGCGGTCGCGCAGGGTGTTGGCGGCGGCGTCGGTGAGAGTGCGGTGGAGGTGGCGCAGGACGACCTTGACCAGCAGGTTGTACTGGTCGGGGCGGGCGCCGAGGCGGGTCAGGGCCTGCGGGGGGAGGTCGCGGCAGGGGGTGGTGGAGAGGACTTCGACGGTCTCCACGCAGTCGGCGTCCGGACCGAGCGCGTCGCGGACGCGGTCGCCGAGATCCTCCGCCAGTTCGGTGCGGTCCACGGCGACGGACAGGTCGCGGCGGACCGCCGGCAGTGCGGAGACCGGTCGGTACGGGGCGAGGTCGGTGAGCTGCGCGGCCACCACGGGGTCGGTGGAGCGCAGGACGCGGATGTCCGGGATGCCCTTGAGCAGCATCAGTACCCGGTCCAGGCCCATCCCGAGCGCCAGCCCGCTCCACTCCGCGCCCAGCCCCGCCCCCGTCAGCACCTCCGGGTGGGCGAGTCCGCACTCGGCGATCTCCACCCACTCCTCGCCGACGCGGACGTCCAGCTGACGGCCCGCCAGGGTGTACGGGTGGACGCGCTCCTCGGTGCGGTACTCCGCGCCGGGCAGCAGGGCGTCGGCCAGGGTGGCGATCATCTCCGTCAAGTCAGCGGGGCGGGTGGGCAGTTGGCGGCGGGTCAGGTACCACAGGTCGAGCTGGTGCGGGGTGCCGGTGTGCAGGCGGTCGATGCTGTCGCGGCGGTACACCAGGCCCGGGCAGACCAGCAGGACCGGGTCGCCGGCCGGCCCGGCGGCGAGGGCGCGCAGCGCGCCGGGCACCAGGGCGCTGGAGTGGCTGCGCAGCATCCGCCGGTCGTCCACGTAGCGGGTGTAGCGGGTGTCCCGAGTGACGTCGTCGGCACGGTAGTTGAGGTGGTCGTAGTTGTCGGCGACGGTGACGATCCGCTCGCCGCGATGCACCCGCACCGGGCAGGACCAGTGCCGGGACAGCGCGTCGGCGGCGCGATCCACCAGCAGCTGTACGGCGTGCGGTCCGGCGGCGGGATCGGTCAGGTCGCGGACGGCGAGATCACGGGCGAGCTGCTCGGCGGAGAGCGGAACGGGAACGGCGGCGGGAACGGGAGCGGACATGGCGGAGCCTCCGGAGGCGTGGCGGGAAGGGTGGGAACTGCACACCCCCCGGCCCCTGGGCACGACCCGCCGCCCGGGACCGACCCGCTCAGCCGGACTGCGTCAACGGCGTGGCGAAAACCGACCCCTGCGGCACCCATCGGGAGCCGGGGGGCCACTAAATCGGCGAGAGATCGCTACGACGGCCACGGGCAGAGTCTAGGCACTCCGCCCGGGCCGCCCGCAACCGGTTTCTCTCCGCGCCCCGGCTCCCGCGTCCGCACCCGCGTCCGCACCCGCCCGTCAATTGCGGCCGTCGCCATTGCAGTGCGGTCCCAACTAGGCTGTTTTAACGTCGAGTTGACGCCATCTTCCCTACCATCGAGCGGTGCTGACGCGATGCGGGAGCTGGGTGCGCCGGAATCCGGTGGTGGGGGCGGTCGCGGTTGCGGCCGGTTGGCAGGCGGTGGTCGTGGTGGTGGCGAAGGTGCTGCCGCCGTTGGACCCGGGGTGGTTTCCGCAGCTCGGGCCGACCGTGGCCAATCTGGCGGGCGCGGCGGTGGCGCTGGTGCTGCTCCGGGCGTGGGGGCTGTCGGCGGCCGGCGGAGCGGCGGGCCTCGGGGTGGTGGTGCGGTGGCCGGTGCTGCTCCCGGTGGTGGTGCTGGCAGGGCTGGCGGCGCTGCCCGGGATCGAGGGGAGCACGGCGACCCTGGTGGGCGGCGTGGTGCTGATGCTCAGTGTCGGGGCCAATGAGGAACTGGCCAGCCGGGCCCTGGTGTTGGAGGTCGCGCGGCCGCTGGGGCGGGTGCCTGCGGCGGTGCTGACGGCGGTGCTTTTCGGGGTCGGGCACCTCGGCAACTGGCTGTTCTTCGGGTCGCCGTTGGGCAATACGCTGTGGCAGGTGCTGGAGGCCGGCGTGTTCGGCTTCTTCCTGTGCGGTGCACGCCTGTACCTCGGGAGCATCTGGCCGCTCGCGCTGGTGCACGGACTGTCCGACTATCTGGAGATCTATTCGCCGGGGAAGACGCCCGACTGGCTTCAGGCGGCGGGCGTGGTCGCCTACCTGGGGCTGGGACTTGTGCTGCTGCTCAGGGCCCCGGAGGCCCCGGTGGGGGCGGGCGCGCGGCCGGTGCCCGGCGGGGCATAGGCTCGGCGTCTTCGAGTGGCGGGAGATACGGGAAGATGACGGACGTTCAGGTCGGTGTCGGGCAGGCGTACGACGCGGTGGCGGAGCTGTATGCGACCTTGTTCACAGGTGAACTCGCCAGCCGGGACGACGAGTTGGCGTTGATCGGAGAACTGGTGGCGGCGCCGCCGGTGGCGGTCGGCGGGCGGCCCGTCGGCGACCTGGGCTGCGGGCCCGGCGAGGCGACGGCGCTGCTCGGCGGGCTCGGGATCCGCGCGGTCGGGCTCGACCTGTCGGCCGGGATGCTGGCCCAGGCCCGCCGTCACCGCCCGGGCGAGAGTTTCGTGCGCGGCTCCCTGCTGGCCCTCCCGTTCGCCGACGCGAGCCTCGGCGCGGTGCTCGCCCGGTACTCGCTGATCCACCTGCCGCCCGCAGAACTCCCGCACGTCCTGGCCGAGTTGCGCCGCGTCCTGGCCCCGGGCGGCCGCCTGCTGCTGGGCTTCTTCGCCGCCGACCCCGCCCTCGGCGACACCGACCGCCCCGTCCCGTTCGACCACAAGGTCGCCACCGCCCACCGCTGGCCCGTCGACACCCTCGCCGCCCTGCTGCCCGCCGCCGGGTTCGCCGAGATGGCCCGTACCGTCCGCCTGCCCGGCCCGGGCGAGCGCCACCCGCAGGCGACCCTGCTGGCCGAAGCCGCGTCCTGACGGGCCCTCGGCCGGGGGCGGGCAGGGCCGCCGGTCCGGCGGGGCGCGGCATGCAGCCGGTGGCGTGACGTTCCGGGCCGGGACACATCGTCGGACGTCCCGGGCGGAACCCACAGGGGACACGACCTCGCCACCCGGTGGGGCGACCCGTTCCCAAGGAGCACGCATGTCGACGGAGCAGGCCACACCGACCACGGCGCAGGTGGCCATGACGCTGGCCGCGATCGCGGCGACCGCGGCCACCCCGCGTCCATCGGGCGAGACACCGGCCGAACAGTGCAGCCGCATCTCCCGGGGCGTTGCCGCGCAACTGGCCGAGCCCTCCCTCGCGACCCGGAACGAGTGGTCGCTGACCTGGCTGGCGCTCAGCCCGGACAACGCGAACATGGCGTACCTGGCCGCGAATCCCGCCTCCAACGCGTTCGCCGTGGTCCTGCGCGGCACGGTCGCCAACGTCACCGACCTGCTGGAGGACCTCGACGTGGGCACCGTCGTGCCGTTCGCCATCGTCGGCCAGCCGCCCGCCGCGGTGGCCGTCTCCAAAGGGGCGATGGAGGCGTTCACCCAGGTCGTCACCGCGAGCGCGGCGGGCGCCACCCTGGTGCAGGCACTCGCCGACGCCCTCGCCGACGCCGCGCCGAACCCCACCGTCCACGTGATCGGCCACAGCCTCGGCGGCTGCCTTGCCACCATGGTCGCGCCCTACCTCCAGACGCAGACCTGGCGGGGCGTCACCCCGCGCTTCGCCCTCCGCACCTTTGCCGCGCCCACCGCCGGCGGCCGGGACTTCGCGCGGTACGTGGACTCCCTGCCCTGGGTCGCCAACGAGCGCCACTACAACGCCTGGGACCTGGTGCCGCAGGCCTGGACCGCTCTGGACGACGCGAAGACGTGGTACCCGGATCCGCCCGGCCCGGCGGCGAACGAGGAGGTCAAGGCGGTGATCACGGCGATCGCCGCGCTGCCCGGCCCGCACGTCTACGCCCAGCCGGGCCGGGCCGACCGGCTGCACCGGGACTACAAGAGCGACTACGACCGGGTCATGGTGAAGAAGACCGTGCAGGACTTCATGGGCCAGGTCGCCTTCCAGCACGCCAACTCCACCTACCTTCGCCTGCTCGGCGCCCCCGACGTGCTGCCCGGCCCGGTGGTGCGGGCGATCACCGGCAACGCCGGCCCGGCAGGCACCGGCGTCGTCATCGCGGGCAGCGGCTTCGGCGCCGGCACGGCGGTCGACTTCGGCACCGTCCCGTGCCCGGACCTGGTGGTCAGCGGCGACGGCGACGCGATCAGCGTCCTCGCGCCGCCCGGCGTCGGCGTGGTCGCCGTCCGGGTCACCAACGACCTCGGCACCTCGCCGGCCGTTCCCCTCGGCCAGTTCGCCTACGGCGGCCCCGCCCCCGTGGTGCTCACCGACATCGCCCCGGACAGCGGGCGGAAGGGCCACCGCGTCACCATCACCGGGGTCGGCTTCGGCTCCGACGCCCAGGTCTTCTTCGGGGACAACCCTTCGCCGTCCGTCGAGGTCAAGCGCTCCGGTACGCCCGGCGAGATCGTCGCCACCGCACCCGTCCCGACCACCGGCGTCGGCAAGCCGCACACCGTCGATGTCACCGTGCTGTCGAACGGCTACTCGTCCCCGACCGGCCCGGCCGCCGAGTTCACCTACCGGGAAGGGTGACGCCGGGACGCCCGGACAGCGGCCGACCCGGCCGGGACGTCAGTCGACCCAGCCGCGGCGGTGGGCCTGCCAGCCGAGTTGGATGCGGGTGTCGGCGCGGGCCAGGGACATCAGGCGGCTGATGCGGCGTTGGACGGTGCGCAGGCCCAGGCTGAGTTGTTTGGCGACGGCGGGGTCGGTGGCGCCGGAGAGGAGGAGGGCGAGGATGCGGCGGTCGGTCTCGTCGGGGTCGCCGGCGGGGACGGGGCCGACGGCGACGGTGGCGGAGCCGGTGCGGCCGAGCGGGTGGGCCCACTCCCAGGTCTGTTCGAACAGGACGGTGAAGACGGTGACCAGGGCGGGGGCGCGGACCACCAGGGCGACGGGGTCGGCGGTGGAGCCGGTCAGCGGGACGAGGGCGAGGGAGCGGTCCGCGACGATCAGCTTGGTGGGGACCTGGTCGACCACCCGGATCTGCTGCTGACGGTCCATCGCCTCGAACAGCGGCGCCGCGGCGCCCGGTTCGTCCAGCGCCCGGCGCTCCAGCACCACCCGGTAGCCGACGCCGCGTTCCACGGCCGCCGACTCGGCCCCTGTCTCGTCGGCGGGCACCACCTGGTGACGGCCCGTCACCAGCGCGAGGAGTTCGTGCTCCGCGCCGGCCTGCAACTGCGCGACGCGGTGGCTGATCGCGGCCCGCCCCGCCACCACCTCGATCAGGTCGCGGTGCGCCCGGTCCTGCCGGGCGGTCGCCGAACGGTAGGCCTCGGTGAGCGTGGAGGCCGTCAACTCGGCCTCCCGCAGGGCGTGTCGCTGGCCGGTGAGCAGGGCCTCCAGGGCGACCGCCGGGGGAGCGGCGGTGTAGCGCAGGCCGGCGCCGGGGGCGACCAGCCCGCAGGCCTGGAGCAGTTCGAGCGAGCCGGTCGGCACCGGGCCGCAGCGGGCGGCCAGTTCGGCGAGGGTCGCCGGGCCGTGGGCCACCAGGTGGGTGTAGACCCGCTCGGCGTGCTCGTCCAGACCTATCGCCGCCAGCATCCGCGCTCCGTTCCGCCGTGCCCAGGGCCGCCGCCCGTGCCCCGCGCACCGCCGTGCGGGCGGTGGCGGTTTGCCGCCGGGCGGTGACCCGCCAGGCCACATCATGACCGGCCGGCCCGGTTTTCTGCCAGGCTCACCGGCCATGACCCGACACCTGGAGGCGTTCATGACACAAAGGGCGCGCATACGCGGCGCGATGGCCCTGACGGCGGCGGGCATCCTCGCCGTCGGCACGCTCACCTCGACCGGTCAGGCCCTGGCCGCCCAGCCCGGAGACCCCGGCTCCACCCTGACAGGACGTCAGAGCGCCGCCCCGCGCACCGTCACCCTGATCACCGGCGACCGGGTGCAGGTCGGCACCGGCACCGACGGCCGCACCGCCGTCACCGTCCTGCCCGACGAGCACGGCGACGTCCCGCTGACGTTCACCCAGCAGGAGAACGGCGACCAGTACGTCGTCCCGCAGCACGCCTCCGCCGCGCTCGCCGCCGGCACCGTCGACCGCGGCCTGTTCAACGTCAGCTCACTGCTGCGCCAGGGCTACGACGACGCAAGCGTGAAAACGCTCCCCCTCATCGCCACCTACCGGGACGCGCAGGCCGCCGAGGCCAGCCCGCAGGCCCGGTCCCGGGCGGCCGGCACCAGGCAGCTGGCGGCCGTCGACGGCGTGGCGTTCACCCCCGCCAAGGACGACGCCGCCCGCACCTGGAACCAGCTGATCGGCCCGGACGGCAAGGGCCGCGACGGCCTGACCAAGCTGTGGCTGGACCGCAAGGTCCGCACCACCAACGACGCCGAGACCCGGCAGATCGGCGCCCCCGCCGCCTGGGCCGCCGGACTCGGCGGACAGGGCGTCAAGGTCGCCGTCCTCGACACCGGCATCGACGACCAGCACCCCGACCTGGCCGGACAGGTCGACGCCCGCCGCAACTTCACCGCGGACACGGTCGACGAGGACGTCCACGACGCCGTCGGCCACGGCACCTTCGTCGCCTCCGAGATCGCCGGCACCGGCAAGGCGTCCGGCGGCAGGGAACGCGGCGTCGCCGACCGGGCTAAGCTGCTGGTCGGCAAGGTCCTCGACGACAACGGCTCCGGCACCGAGGCGCAGATCATCGCGGGCATGCAGTGGGCCGCCGACTCCGGCGCCGACGTGGTGTCGATGTCCCTCGGCAGCCCCGAACCCACCGACTGCACCGACCCGATGTCGGTCGCCGCGCAGCGCATCGCCGAACAGTCGAAGGCGCTGTTCGTGGTCGCCGCCGGCAACCTCGGCCAGTACCAGTCCGTCAGTTCGCCCGGCTGCGCGCCCGCCGTGCTCACCGTCGGCGCCGTCGACGGCAAGGACAACACCGCGAGCTTCTCCTCGCACGGCTCCGTCACCGGCAGCCACACCCTGAAGCCGGAGATCGCCGCGCCCGGCGTCGACGTCAAGGGCGCCGCCGCCGGCGGCCGCGGCGTCTACGCCTACACCTCGATGTCCGGCACCTCGATGGCCACCCCGCTGGTCGCCGGCAGCGCCGCCCTGGTCAAGCAGCGCCACCCCGAGTGGAGCGCCGCCCAGCTCAAGGCCGCCCTGGTCTCCTCCGCGCTGGCCACCGTCCCCGGCGACGTCCAGCAGACCGGCGCCGGCCGGCTGCGCGTCGACGTCGCCGCCGGCCAGAGCGTGCTCGGCGCGCCCTCCGTCGGCTTCGGCGACTTCGCGTACCCGCAGCAGAAGTCCGACACCCGCACCGTCCAACTCCCGTACACCAACACCTCCGACCGGCCCGTCACACTCAAGCTGGCCGTGCAGCGCACCGACGGCGACGACGAGTCCGCCGTCAAGTCGAAGGTCGTCAGGCTCGGCGCGGACAAGGTCACCGTCGCCGCCGGCGCCACCGTGCGGGTGCCGCTCACCTTCGACGGCAACGCGAAGCTGACGGGCGGCCAGTACGGCGACGTCACCGGCCGGGTGCTCGCCACCGCCGACGACGGGACCACCGTCTCCACCCCGTTCAACGCGTACGTCGAACCCGAGACCCTCGCCGTCCGGGTCAAGCTGATCGACCGCGACGGCAGGCCCGCCGCGTCCGAGGCGGGCACCAGCATCACCGTGATCGACCTCGGCCAGGCCACCGGCACCCGCCGGGCCCCCGACGCCAACGGCGAGATCGTCTACCGGCTGCGCCCCGGCAGCTACTCGCTGAGCGGCTACGTGGTCACCCCCGAGCGGGGCGACACCACCGGCGAGGCCGCGCCGAAGGCCGTCACCGCGCTCGCCATGCCCGAGCTCCAGCTGACCAAGGACACCGTCCTCACCCTCGACGCCCGCCAGGCGAGCCGGATCGAAGTGCAGGCCGACCGCGACCTCCAGGTGCGCGGCGCCTCGCTCGAACTCGGCCGCTGGTGGGGCGACAAGTGGGTGGACTCCACCGGCGTGCGGGCGGGCGTGCTGCCCGTCGAACTCTCCGCCTGGGGCTCCGGGAAGGCCCGCACCGGCGGCTTCGAGTTCGGCAGCTACCTGCGGATGGCCGCCCCCGAGGTGGTGCTCAAGGGCGCCGGCCTCACGCTGCAGCCGCACTACGCCCAGTTCGCCGCCGAATCCCAACTGCCCGCCACCGGAAGCGCGTTGCTGACCCACGCCGCGAGCGCGACCCCGGCCGACCTGGCCGCGGCCGACGTCAGGGGCAAGCTGGTGCTCGTCCCCGACGACGGCACCTCGCAGCGCACCGTCTCCACCAACGCCGAGAACGCCGGCGCCGTCGGCGTGCTGACCTACCGTCAGAGCCCGGGCGTGTACGGCAAGAACGACGTCAGCCTGGACGCCCCCGTGCTGCCGATCAACGCCGACGAGGCCGCGAAGCTGAAGGCCGCCCTCGGCAAGGGCGCCGTCACCCTGGCGTGGACCTCCGCCGCCGACAGCCCCTACGTCTACAACCTGGCGTTCCACGACGCCGGTTCGATCGGCGCCAAGCAGCGCCGCACCGTCCGCGACCGCGACCTCGCCACCGTCACCGAGAACTGGCACTCCACCGGCACGCCGGTCCGGATGAGCGACTACCTGAGCATCGAGCGCCCGTGGAACCCGTACGCGGGCAGCGCCGTCGGGCAGGGCCTGGTCGCCACCCCGTCCACCCGGACCGCGTACTACACCGCCGACGACACCACCTGGCTGCACGACGGACAGAGCAGCTGGCCGTTCACCGAGTTCATGCAGGACCTGCCGCGCCGCTACCAGGCCGGGCAGCACCGCACCGAGGAGTGGTACCAGGGCGTCCTGCGGCCCACCGCCGGACGCGCCGCCGACGGCTCCGCGCTGCTGGTCGGCGAACGCCAGGCCGACCTGATCGGCGTCGACTTCACCCGCACCCTGTGGGGCGACGGCAACGCCGACCACACTGGCAGCCAGTCCTACTTCGGCGACGCCGCCGGCGTCGAACTGTTCAGCGGAGGGGCCTCGTTGGGCCGTTCCTGGTTCGGCCCGTCGTTCGTCTGGCAGCTCCCGGACGAAGACCGGGACTACACCCTGGTGCTCGACCAGGCCCGGTTCCACCACCGCGACCTGTGGCAGCGCTCCACCGCCGTCCGCACCGAGTTCGGCTTCCGCTCGGCGACCGACCCGGCCGCGTACTCGCAGTCGCTGCCGCTGCTGTTCCCCGCCTACCGGATCGACCTCGACGGCAACAACACCGTCGCCGCCGGACCGCTGCGGGCAGCGCTCTCCGCCACCGGTCAGAGCGGCTACACCCCCGGCGCGCTGACCGACGCCCGGCTCGCCTTCTCCTACGACGGCGGCGCCACCTGGACGGACGCCCCGGTCGGCGCCGACCACGTCGCCGTCCTGGACCACACGGGCGCCACCGGCAAGACCGTCAGCCTGCGGATCACCCTGGCCTCGGCCGACGGCGCCACGGTCACCCAGACCGTCACCGACGCGTACGCCGTGCGCTGACCGCATTTCTCCAGCCCGGGCCCCGCCGGCACTGCGCCGGTGGGGCCCGCTCGCTCAGGCGGCCAGGCCGTGCAGGAACTCCGCGACCAGGCGGTGCAGTTCGGCCGGGTGCTCCAGATGGACGTCGTGGCCCGCGCCGGGCAGGCTGACCGCGCGCGCGTCCGGACGCAGCGTCAGCATCCGCTCGGCGTCCGCCGCCGCAATGATGCCGTGCTGCCCGAACAGCAGCAGCGCCGGGCAGTGCGCCGCGCCCGCCCAGTCCTCCCAGCGCTCCCGGACGGCGTTCTCGGCCAGCGCCGCCACCATCACCTCCGGGTCGAACCGCGGCCACCAGCCGTCGCCGCGCTGCTCCAGGCCGTCCGCCCACACCTCGCCGAGCGGGCCGCCGCCGAAGAACCGCACCGCCGCGGTGCGCTCCGGGAACGGCACCGGCCAGTCCGCCAGCATCGCCCCGATCTCCGCCGGCGCGCCCGGCGACGCCCCGGCCGCGGCCTCCACCAGCACCACCCCCGCGAACCGCCCCGGATGCGCGGCGGCCGCCAGCAGCGCCGTGTGCCCGCCCAGCGACTGCCCCACCAGCAGCGGACGCTCCAGACCGAGGGCGTCCACGACCGCGAGCACGTCCGCCACGTACGCGTCCCGCCCGAGATCCTCCGGCCGACGGGTCGAGCGGCCGTGACCACGCTGATCGACGGCCACCACCCGGCGCGCCGGCGCGAGCGCCGCCGCCAGCGCGTCCCACTCGCCCGCATGCCCCGCCAGCCCGTGCAGCAGCAGCACCGGCCGCGCGTCGGCCGCGCCCGCCCAGTCCCGGCAGTGCAGGTCGACTCCGGCCCCGGCCACCGTCCGGGCCGTCCACGGGCTCTGCGTGCTCATCCGCTCATCTCCCAACGTTGCGGGGCCGGTCGGCCACGGGGTGTGAGGCGACAATGCCACGTGGCGCGATGTCGATCAATGAGACCCGCGAGTAGCGAACTCCCCGGTCGGAGCGCCGGGTGACGGGGCGTCAGCAGCGTCCGGGCGCCCCGCCGCCGCTTCGTCGACCGGGCGGACGGCGCCGGCGAAGGTCGGTTGATCCGTCGCTCCCACGAGGTCTAACGTTCCCCGTGCGGACCGTTCCGGATCGGGAACGGCCGCCCGAAACGCCCTGCGCCCCCGAGGAGTTCTGGTGGAACCGACCGCCCTGCCGGCCCGTAGCGCCCAGGTCGCCGACGCACTCGCCGCCGCCGGCCTCCCCGGCGCCGTCCGGGTCCTCGACGACTCCGCCCGCACCGCCGCCGAGGCCGCCGCCGCCCTGGGCTGCGAGGTCGGCGCGATCGCCAACAGCCTGGTCTTCCACTCCGACGGCGAACCCGTCCTGGTGCTCACCAGCGGCCGCCACCGCGTCGACACCGCCGCCCTCGCCGCCCGCTGGGGCCGCGGACCGCTGCGCCGCGCCACCCCCGAGCAGGTCCGCGAGGCCACCGGCCAGGCCATCGGCGGCGTCGCCCCCACCGGCCACCCCCGCCCGCTCCCCACCGTGGTCGACCAGGCCCTCACCGACTACCCCGAGATCTGGGCTGCCGCCGGCACCCCGCACACCGTCTTCCCCACCACCGCCGCCGAACTCCTCCGCCTGACGGGCGGCACGCTGCTCCCGGTCGGCCCCTGAGGGGCCGCCAGGAGGGCGGCGGCGAGCAGGCCTTCGAGGGTCCCGGGTGCCGCCGAGGCCGGACCGACCCGGTTTGTCACTGCCGGCTGAGGTAGGTGAGCACCGCGAGTACCCGGCGGTGGCCGCTGTCGGCGGGGGAGAGGCCCAGCTTGGTGAAGATGTTGCCGATGTGCTTGTGGACGGCGTTGTCGGTGATGACCAGGCGGGTGGCGAGAGTCGCGTTGTCCATGCCCTCGGCCATCAGGGCGAGGACCTCGCGTTCGCGCGGGGTGAGGGCGGCGATCGGGTCGTGGGCGGGGCGGGTGAGGAGCTGGGCGATGACCTCCGGGTCCATCACCGTGCCGCCGGCCGCCACCCGGCGCAGCGCGTCGACGAACTCGCTGACCCGGCCGACCCGGTCCTTCAGCAGGTAGCCGACCCCGCCGCGCCCGTCGGAGACCAGCTCGCCCGCGTACTGCCGCTCGACGTACTGCGAGAGCACCAGCACCGGCAGCCCGGGGTGCAGGCGGCGGGCCTCGATGGCCGCGCGGACGCCCTCGTCGCGGAAGCCGGGCGGCAGGCGGACGTCGACGATGGTGACGTCCGGGCGGTGTTCGGCGACGGCGGCGAGGAAGGCCGGGGCGTCGCCGGCGATGGCCGCGACCTCGAAACCCTTGGCGGTGAGCAGGAGTTCGAGACCGCCGGCGAGCAGCACGTGGTCCTCGGCGATCACGACCCGCACGGCAGCCCCACCTCGATCACGGTCGGCCCGCCGACCGGGCTGTGCACCCGCACCGTACCGTCCAGTGCCAGGACCCGGTGGCGGATCCCGGCCAGGCCGGTGCCGCGCGACTCGTCCGCGCCGCCCACCCCGTCGTCGGTGACCAGCACCGTCAACCGGTCGCCGTCCCGGCCCACCCGGACGCCCGCCCGGGCCGCCCCGCTGTGCTTGGCGGCATTGGTGAGCGCCTCGGCGACCGTGAAGTACGCGACCGCCTCCACCGCCGCCGGGACGTCCCCGCAGTCGGCGGTGTCCAGGTCCGTGGTGATCGCCGCGCCCGCCGCCAGTGCGGCCAGCGCCCCCGCCAGGCCCCGGTCGGCGAGGATCGGCGGGTAGATCGTCCGGATGACGGCGCGCAGCTCCGCCATCGCGTCCTCGGTGCCCTGCTGCGCCTCCGCCAGCAGCCTCGACACCGACTCGGGCTGCTCGTCGAGCAGGTCGCGGGCGACCCCGAGCCGCATCGCGATCGCCACCAGCCGGGCCTGCGTGCCGTCGTGCAAGTCCCGTTCGATCCGCCGCAGTTCCGCGCCGTGCGCGCTCATCGCACCGGCCCGGGTCTCGGTCAGCGTCGCCACCTGCCGGGCCAGCCGCTCGGTCGCCGAAGGCGACAGCAGCAGCACGCACAACCGGGCGTGCAGCCGCGCCAGCAGCGGAACCGCGACGTACGTCAACGCCGCGAACGCGGCCAACTGGGCCGTCCCGAGCGTCAGCGCGGCGCCCCAGCCGGTCAGCGGAACGCCCGCCGCGAAGCCGCCCGCGCGGGTGCCGGCCGGCAGCGCCCACCACAGCGGGAGGGTGACGGCCGTGGTCACCGTGTTGCCCGCGCACAGGGCGGTGAACGTGCCGAACGCCAGGCCGGTGACGGCGTGCGAGCCGGTCCACGCCAGCAGCCGCCACCAGCCGACCCGGACCGGCCCCGACGGTGCGGCGAGCAGCAGCCGGTCGGCGCGCCGGCGGTGCCAGGACGCCCAGCCGCGCGCCGCCCTCGGCGCCAGCAGCACCGGCAGTGCGAGCAGCGTGGCCGCGCCCGTGCCGAGACCGCCCAGCAGATACCCCAGGCCGCGCCACCACGCCGACAGCCGGCCGCCCCTGTGATCATTCATTCGGACAAGTCTGAGCCATCGTCACCGCGCCGGGCACTACAGCAAGCTGCACCCTTTTCCCACCAGTACGGGGCACCGACCGCACCACCCCGCGGCGCCTAGCGTCGACGACCATGACGAACACACCGAACGAGACCCCTCGCCGCTCCCGCCGCCGCACCCTGCTGCTGTCCGCCCTCGCCGCCGGAGCGGTCACCGCCGGCCTGCTGGGCGCGACCGTCGCCGAGCGGCGGGGCGACGGCGGACACCGCACGAACGCCGCGCTCCAGCGCGACGTGGACGCGCTCACCGCGCTCGGCGCGACCGGCGTGCAGGCCCGCCTGACCCGCCCCGACGGCCCGGACGCCACCGCCGTCGGCGGCGTCGCCGACGTGACGACCCGGCAGCCGGTGCCCGCCGACGGGTACTTCCGGATCGCCAGCGTCACCAAGGCCTTCGTGGCCACCGTGGTCCTGCAACTCGTCGCCGAGGGAAAGCTGACGCTGGACGACACGGTGGAGAGCCGGCTGCCCGGCGTGGTGTCCGGCAACGGCAACGACGGGCGGGCGATCACCGTCCGCGACCTGCTCCAGCACCGCAGCGGCCTGCACGACGACTACCCCGACTACACCTCGGCGGAGGACTTCCGGCAGCACCGCAACGACACCGTCACCGCCGAGCAGACCGTCGCCCGGGCCATGGCCCACCAGCCGGACTTCCGCCCCGGCACGCAGTGGAGCTACGGCAACACCGGCTACGTGCTGCTCGGCATGATCGTCGAACGGGTCACCGGACACCCCTGGCACCAGGAGGTGCACGACCGGATCGTCCGGCCGCTCGCCCTCGACCACACCTCCCGTCCCGGCGCCACCCCCACCCTGCCGCAGCCGCACGCCGCCACCTACCAGCGCTTCCAGGACGGCGGCCCGCTGGTGGACGTCACCGAACAGGTCGGCATGGGAGCCAACGGCGAGGCCGGCCTGGTCTCCACCACCGCCGACCTCGACCGCTTCTTCGCCGCCCTGCTCGGCGGCAAGCTGCTGCCGCCCGCCCAACTCGCCCAGCTGCAGCAGACCGTCCCCGTCGGCCAGGACTTCGAACAGCTGATGCCGGGCGCCCGCGACGGACTCGGCCTGTTCTCCCGCCCGCTGTCCTGCGGCGGCGTCTACTGGGGCCACGAGGGCGGCGACTCCGGCTGGATCACCGCCACCGGCACCACCGCCGACGGCCGCCGCGCCGTCACGGTCTCACTCTCGGGGGTGACCATCGCCTCCCCGGAGGACGTGGCGCGCATCGCCGCGGCCGAGAACACCCTGGTCGACCACGCGCTGTGCGGCAGCGACTGACTGCCCGTCAGGACGGGGGAGCGGCGCGGCCGTAGAGGCAGGTGAGGGACGGGGAGCGACGGCGCGGGACGGGTGGCGGGCTCGTTCTCCAGGCGTACACGGAGCGATCGGGTCATCCTTCGAGTTGATGATCGGCTCGACGGGGTCGGCCAGCATGGGGGCCGACAAGGGACGGGATCCGGGCGGCAGGTGGGCGGTCCAGGCGGAGGGGGCGGGCAGTGCGGCGGAGGACGAAGGTGGTGGGCGCCTTCCTGGTGCTCGGGGCGGTCTTCGGGGGGCTGGCGGCCTGTCGCGCCAACGGCCCGGCGCACGGTGAGCGGGTCATCGAGTCCGACGCGGTCAAAACCACCGGGCTGCGTACCGACACGGCGCCGATGGTGACGCGCTTCCACCGGTTCGGTGAGCTGGTGGACGCGCAGTGGGTGCTGCACTGGCCCGGGGGCGAGCGGGAGTTGGTCCCGAGCAACGAGCATCCGATGTTCGCGGTGCTGCACCTGAAGCCCGGTCAGGTGAAGCGACTGCTGGACGGCCGGCGCACCGAACCCGCGCGCAAGCCCGTCTTCGCCGCCGACGACCTCCCGCACGGCGGCGACGTCCCCGCCTCGCTCGCGCCGTACCTGCCGGCGGACGCCGCCTGGGTGCTCGCCCCGGAACTCGACGAGGTGCTGGTGCGGGCCCGCGGCGCGGCGACGGTGCGGTACGACCCGGCCAGCGACACCGCACTGGTCTTCTGCATCAACCCCGATGACCCGGACGAGGTGCGCACGATGGTCGACACCGGGGGCAGGACCACCCTGGTCACCCCGTCGCCGTTCGTCCCGCCGTCCTGACGACCCGTCGGCGCGGCCGGCCGCAGCGGCGGTCGCAGGGCGGTCGCTCAGCCGGCCCGCAGCAGGTCGTGCAGCAGGTCGTGCAGCGTGCGGGCCAACCGGGCCAGCACCGCCTCGGCCGTCGGCTGGACCGCCGCGGGCACGGTGGACTCCGTCAGCGCCGCGACGGCGTACCGGGAGCCGTCGTCGTGCTCGACCACCCCGATCTCGTGGCGCAGGTTGAGCAGCGTGCCGGTCTTGGACGACCACCGGGCGGCGTCCGAGTCGAAGTCGGGCGCCAATCGGTGCCGGATCGACGGCGAACGCCAGCGGCCGGAGCCGGGCCTGCTCGGCGTCGTGCTCCAGCGCGTCCGCGAGCTCGACCAGCCGCCTCGCCGACGGCAGCAGATCCCGCCCGAACGGGGTCAGCGCGGCCCGGCGGCCCGAGCGGTCGAACAGCAGACCGCCCAAGTGCCGCTCCAGCGCGGCGATCCGCCGGCTCGCCACCGGCTGCGGCACCCCGGCCGCCGCAGCGCCCAGAGTGAAGCTCCCGCGCTCGCCCACCTGGACGAACACCCGGCACGCCCCCACCAAGTCCACGGGCGCATCGTATGCGGAGAACGCATGAGAAGTGTCAGTTCTGTCTTTGTGCAACCGAATCGGCCGGCGCAGGCTGTCGGCCATGCACTCCACGAAGCCCCGCACCGCCCTGCTCGCCGCGCCGCTGCTCGCGGCCACCGTCCTGACCGGATGCGCCGCACACCCGCAGCCGGCGCCCAGGCCCGGTCCCCCCGTCGCAGCGCCCGTCGCCGACCCCTTCCACCAGCTCGAACAGCGTTTCGGCGCCCGCCTCGGCGTGTACGTGCTGGACACCGGCAGCGGCCGCGAGATCACCCACCACGCGGACGAGCGGTTCGCGTTCGCCTCCACCTCCAAGGCCCTGGCCGCCGGCGCCCTGCTGCGCCGCGCCTCCGATGCCGACCTGGAGAAGGTGGTGACGTACCGTCAGGCGGACGTGCTGACGTGGGCCCCGGTCACCTCGAAGCACGTGGACACCGGCATGACGCTGCGCGACCTGCTTGCCGCGTCCCTGGACCACAGCGACAACACCGCGGCCAACCTCGTCACGGCCGAGGTCGGCGGCCCCGCCGCCGTCCAGCAGGCCCTGCGCGACCTCGGCGACATCACCACGCACGTCGACCGCACCGAGCCGACGCTCAACGAGACCGCCCCGGGCGACACCCGCGACACCAGCACACCCCGCGCGCTGGCCGCCGACCTGCGCCAGTACGTCCTCGGCGACGTCCTGCCCGCCGACCGGCGCCGGCTGCTCACCGACCTGATGCTCGCCAACACCACCGGCGGCCCGTACATCCGGGCGGGCGTCCCCGCCGGTTGGAAGGTCGCCGACCGGACCGGCAACGCCGACCACGGCACCCGCAACGACATCGCCGTCGCCTGGCCCGGCGGCGGCCGCAGCCCCGTGGTGATCGTCGTCCTGTCCGACCGCGCCCGACCGGACGCCGCCTCGGACGACGAGCTGATCGCCCGGGCCACCGAGGCCGCACTGAACGCCCTCGGCTGACCACGCACCAGCAAGGAGAGGCCGCACGGCCCAAGCAAGGAGAAACCGCATGACCCTCTCCCGACGCACCTTCGGCCTCCTCACCGCCCCCCGCCCTCGCCGGCCCGCTCACCGCCCCCGCGCAGGCCGCCGCAGCCGCCGTCGAGGCGCAGGACCACTACGACCGCGCCCGTGAACCGGCAGGCGACGACCCGGTGCTGTGCGCACTCGTGACAGCGCTCACCCCCGGAGCGACCGCCCCGCACCCGCCCGCACCGGCGCCCCTCAAACTCTTCGACGACCTCGCCGTGCTGAGCGCCGGCCGGGTCTCCGCGACGGCCGTGCCGCCCGGCGACGGCATCGCGCTGATCGACGCGCTCACCTCACCGGCGGACGCCGAGCACGTCATACTCCCCGGGCTGCGCACGCTGGGCGCCGACCCGGCGGCGATCAAGTACATCGTCGTCACCCAGGGCCACTACGACCACTTCGGCGGAGCGCAGCTGCTCGCCGACCGCTACGGCGCCCGCGTCCTGATGCGCCCGGCAGGCTGGGACCTGATCGCCCGCACCGCACCCGCCGACGCCCCGGCCCGGGACCTGGACATCCTCGACGGCCAGCGCCTCACCCGGCCGTGCTGGACCTGATGCTGCGCGGCCGGATCGCCGACGCCGAGGCCGCCGGCGTCCGGGCCGAACCGGGCGGGTGCTGCTGACGGCGGGTCGGTTCGGGCCCGGTCCGCCGGCACCGGTCACCCCGGCGAGCAGCTCTCCTGGCGTCCTGTCACCTCGTGCAACCAACCGCAGGGCCTGCCGGCCGGTGCCCGCACGGGAACTGGAAGCGTCGTTCCCGGGGCCCGGGCGGGCCCGCATCTAGCCTGGCGGGATGAGCGAGCAGCACAGTGGCCGGGCCCGGCGGCCGCACTACCGGGCGTTGTCGCCGCTGCGGGAGCACCTGCGGGAGTCGTTCTGGTTCGGGCCGCTGGTGGCGTGCGTCACGGCGGTGCTGCTGGCCGGGCTGACCGACCTGATCGACCAGGAGATTTTCGCCGAGGCGACGGCCGAGCAGACCGCCGACACCCTGCTGTCGTTCGCCACGGCGGCGAAGAGCGTGGTGTCGACCATCAGCTCCGCGATGCTCACCTTCATCGGCGTGGTGTTCTCGATCTCCCTGGTGTCGCTCCAGATGGCCGCCGGGCAGATGAGCCCCCGGGTGCTGCGCCTGTACGTGCGCAGCCGGCTGACCAAGGCGACGTTCTCCACCTGCCTGGCGACGTTCGTCTTCACCCTGCTGGTGCAGCTCGGCTACGACGACACCACCGACCCGACGCGCGCCGTCTCCGTCCCGATCGTGTCGACGGTCGTCGCGCTCGTCCTGGTGATGCTCAGCCTGGGCCTGTTCGTGCTGTACGTGCAGGCGACGCTTCGGCTGCTGCGCGTGCCGCACGTGATCGACCGGGTCACCCGCGAGTCGCTGCAGGTGCTGCTCGCCTACCGGTGGCTGAACCCGGAACCCGCCGACGGCCTCGGCCCGCAGGGGCCGACGCTGCTGCACGAGGGACGGGCCGGCGTGCTGCGGGACGTGAACATCCGCCGGCTGGTGCGGGTCGCCCGGCGGCACGGCACGGTGCTGCACCTGGTGCCCCGGATCGGCGACTTCATCGCGTCCGGCACCCCGACCGTGCTGGTCGTCGGCGGCACCCCGCCCCGGCCCGGGTGGATCACCACCGCGCTGAACGTCGGCGTCGACCGCACCATGCACCAGGACCTCAGCTTCGGCTTCCGCCAGCTCGTCGACATCGCCATCCGTGCCCTGTCGCCCGCCGTCAACGACCCCACCACCGCCGTGCAGGCCGTCGACCGGATCCACCAGCTGCTCGCCGTCCTCGCCCCCTACCACCTGGGCGAGCTGCGCCACCGCGACCGGGACGGCGCGGTGCGGCTGGTGCAGCCGGTGCCGGGATGGGAGGCGACGGTGGACCTGGCGTTCACCGAGATCCGGATCTGCGGCGCCGGCCAGCCCCAGGTCACCCGCCGCCTGGTGGCCGCCCTCGACGACCTGCTGCGGATCACCCCCGAGCCGCGGCGCCCCCCGCTGCTCGTCCAGCGGCAGCTGCTGGAACGGGCCGTCGCCGAGGCCGTCCGCGACCACGACAACCGGCTGTTCGCGCTCGCCCCGGACCGCCAGGGCATCGGCTGAGCGCCCCGGGAACGCGAAGTCCGCCCGGAGGAGCTCCGGGCGGACTTCGAGGAGGAACTGCGGTCAGCTCGCGGCGCCGCGGTTCAGCGAGGCCAGGTACTTGTTGTACGCCACCAGCTCGGCGTCGCCGTCACGGTCCGCGGCCCGGTCGCGGCGGCGGGCCTGCCGCTCCTCGGACTTGGCCCACTGGAGGGTCAGGGCGATCAGCACGATCGCGGTGGGGATCTCGCCGAACGCCCAGGTGATGCCGCCGGCCAGCTGCTGGTCGGCGTGCAGGTCGGTGCCGATCGGGGCCAGCTCGGAGGTGAAGGTGTTGACCAGCTGCCCGGAGGCCATCATCACGGCCACGCCGAAGAACGCGTGGAACGGCATGCCCATGAACAGCTCCAGGATCCGCATCACGAAGCCGGGGCGGTGCGGGCCCGGGTCGACGCCCATGATCGGCCAGAAGAACAGCATGCCGACGGCGAGGAAGTGCAGCATCATCGCCAGGTGCCCGATCTGGTACTTCATCAGGTAGTCGAACAGCGGGGTGAAGTACAGCCCGTACAGGCTCGCGATGAAGATCGGGATGGTGTACGCGGGGTGCGAGACGATCCGCACCAGCCGGCTGTGCAGCAGCGCGACCAGCAGCTCGCGCGGCCCGCGCCCGCTGCCCTTGCGGGCCGGGCGCAGCGAGCGCAGCGTCAGCGTGATCGGCGCGCCGAGCAGCAGCAGGATCGGGGACAGCATGGACAGCACCATGTGCTGCATCATGTGGGCGCTGAACAGCACCATGCCGTAGTCGTTGAGCTTGGTGTTGGTGACCAGGAACACCGTGCCGACACCGGCCGTCCAGGCCACCAGCCGGCCGACCGGCCACTTGTCGCCGCGCCGCCACAGCCGGACCGCCCCGAACAGGTACAGGCCGAAGGCGAGCGCGCAGAAGGCCAGGTACGGCCAGTCCGGCGACAACTCCATGGCCCGCGAGAGGGTGAACGACGGCAGGGGCCCCCCGCCGTGGTGGTGCATCCCCGTCATGCCGTCGCCCATCGGGCGGCCCCGCTTTCGTCCATGCCGTCCGTCCCCACGCGGTGCCGCGGGTCCGGTTTGGTCGGTTTCGTTCGGACCCAGCCTAGGCGTCGCTTACGGCGCGCCGGTCAGCGCCCCCGGCGACGGGAGTGTTTCCGCCGGTGCCGCCGGCGCTCCCGCTCACAGGAAGTAGAGGCGGTTCAGCGAGACTTCCTGGGCGGCGTCGGAGTGCAGCGGGGCGCCGTCGAGGGTGACCAGGCCCCGCGCGCCGTCGACGAGGATCTCCCCGAGGCGGTTGTTGCGCACCAGGTCCGCGGGCCCGATGCCGCGGGTGTGGCGGACCGGGACGCGGCGGCGCCGGGTGGTCATCGTGTCGTACGGCCGGGCGGCGGTGCCCGCCTCGGCGGCGGCGAGGCTGGTGAAGGCGACGGACAGGTCGGCGGGGGTGGCGCCGTGGGCGCCGAACAGGGGTCCCAGGACGAGGGGCTGGCAGCTCTCGGTGGCGGCGTTGGGGTCGCCGGTGACGCCATAGGCCGGGAAGCCGGCCTTCAGGACCAGGTACGGCTTGGCGCCGAAGGACGCCGGCGGCCAGAGCACGATGTCGGCGAGCTTGCCGACCTCGATCGAGCCGACCTCGTGGACAAGTCCGTGCGCGATGGCCGGGTTGACGGTCAGCTTGGCGATGTAGCGGAGCACTCGCTCGTTGTCGTCGTTCGGGCCGTCGCCGTCCAGCGGGCCGCGCTCGGCCTTCATCTTGCCGGCCATCGCGAAGGTGCGGCGCACGGTCTCGCCGGCCCGGCCCATGCCCTGGGCGTCGGAGGAGGTGATGCCGATCGCGCCGAGGTCGTGCAGCACGTCCTCGGCGCCCATGGTGCCGGCCCGGATCCGGTCGCGGGCCATCGCGGCGTCGCCCGGCAGGTCGGTCTTGAGGGCATGGACGGAGACGATCATGCCGTAGTGCTCGGCGACCGCGTCCCGGCCGTAGGGCAGCGTGGGGTTGGTGGAGGAGCCGATCACGTTCGGCACGCCCGCCATCTTCAGCACGTTGGGGACGTGGCCGCCGCCGCAGCCCTCGATGTGGAAGGCGTGGATGGTCCGTCCTTCGAGGACGCGCAGGGTGTCGTCGACGGACAGGCACTCGTTCAACCCGTCGGTGTGCAGCGCGACCTGGACGTCGTACTCCTCGGCGACGGACAGTGCGGTGTCCAGCGCCCGGGTGTGCGCGCCCATGTCCTCGTGCACCTTGAACCCGCAGGCGCCGCCCTCGGCCAGGGCCTCCACCAGCGGCGCCGGGTGGGAGGACGAACCGCGGCCGAGGAAGCCGATGTTGACCGGCCAGGCGTCGAAGGCGTTGAACGCGTGCCGCAGCGCCCAGGGGGAGCTGACGCCGACGCCCCAGGCGGGGCCGAACTCCTGGCCGATGATGGTGGTCACGCCGGAGGCGAGCGAGGCCTCCATGATGCGGGGGGACATCAGGTGGACGTGGGTGTCGATGGCGCCCGCGGTGGCGATCAGGCCCTCGCCGGAGACGATCGCCGTCCCGGTGCCGACGACCACGTCCACGCCGTCCAGGGTGTCCGGGTTGCCGGCCCGGCCGATCGACGCGATCCGGCCCTCCCGGATGCCGATCGAGGTCTTCCGGATGCCCTGGACCGCGTCGATCACCAGCACGTTGCTGATGACGAGGTCGCAGGTGTCGCGGACCGCGGCGGCCTTCAGGTGCAGGCCGTCGCGGGCGGTCTTGCCGAAGCCGACCAGGAACTCGTCGCCCGGCCGCTGGGAGTCGGACTCGACCCGGACGACCAGGCCGCTGTCGCCGAGCCGGACCCGGTCCCCGGCGCGGGGGCCGTGGACGGCCGCGTACTCGGACGCCTCGATGCTGCTGCTCACCGCTCGCTCTCCTCCGTGTCGTCGTCACTGCTCATGCCGAGGTAGCCGGTCGCGCGGGCCCTGGCCAGCGCCGCGTCCTTCGCGCCCGGCGCGTCCAGCGGCCCGTCCACCAGGCCGGCGAAGCCGATCGCCACCCGCTCGCCGCCGATCGGCACCAGGCCGACCTCGACGGTGGCGCCCGGGTCGAAGCGCACCGAGGAGCCGGCCGGCACGGCCAGGTGCATCCCGTACGCGGCGGCGCGGTCGAAGGCCAGGCGCGGGTTGGACTCGAAGAAGTGGAAGTGCGAGGTCACCGAGATCGGCACCGAGGCGGTGTTGCGGACGGTCAGGGTGCGGACCGGCCGCGGCGCCGGCTCGGCGCCGCGGCCCGGCAGCACGGCGCCGGGCGCGGCCCCGCCGAGGCCGCCGCCGCCGAACGGGTCGGCGACGACGGCGAGCCGGGTGCCGTCCTCGAACACCGCCTCGACCTGGATCTCGGGTATCAGGTCGGGGACGCCGGGCAGGACGTCGGCGGGGGAGAGGGCGGCGCGTCCGCGCGCGACGGCCTCGGCGAGGCGCAGGCCGTCGCGGGCGGCTTCGCAGACGGTGTCCGAGATGAGCGCGGTGGCCTCGGGGACGTTCAGGCGCAGGCCGCGGCCGCGGCGGGCGCGGGCGAGTTCGGCGGCGGTGAAGATCAACAGCCGGTCGCGCTCGGTGGGGGTCAGCTGCACGGGGGTCCCTTCTCCCTCGGTGCGGTGCAGTGCGGTGCGGAGGTCAGCCGGCGGGCTGGTCGTGGGTGGCGCAGTGGATGCCGCCGCCGCCGGAGGCGAGGGTGTCGATCCGCAGGGGGACGATCTCGCGGCCCGGGAACTGGTCCTGGAACACCTCCCGGGCGTGCCCGTCGGCCCGGGAGTCGCCGAACGACGGCAGGTAGACGCCCTTGTTGCCGATGTAGAAGTTCAGGTACGAGGAGACGAACGCGTCGCCGCGCCCGGTGATCAGGTCGGGGTCGGGCTGGCTGATCTCGATCACCTTGGGCCGGCGGCCGGCCGCGTCGGTGGCCTCCGCCAGGACGGCGCGGGCCTGGTCGGCGGAGCGGGACCAGACGTCGGGCGGGGTGCCGGGGAACGCCCGGTCCAGCAGGACGACACCGGGCGCGGCGAAGCGGGCCAGGCAGTCGACGTGGGCATCGGTGATGTCCTGGCCCCGGACTCCCGCCAGCCAGATCACCTTGGTGACGCCGAGCGCCTGCTTGAGCTCGGCCTCGACCCGGTCGCGGTCGAGCCCGGGGTTGCGGTTGGCGTTCACCACCGAGCTCTCGGTGACCAGCAACGTCCCCTGCCCGTCGCTCTCCAGGGAGCCGCCCTCGGCGACGAGCGGGGTCGTGATCCGCTCCATCCCGTACCTGGCCAGCACCGCCCGGGCGACCCGGGCGTCGTCGCCGTGCTGTTGCTTGCCGCCCCAGCCGTTGAAGTTGAAGTCGACGCCCTTGACCTTCCCGCCCTCCTCGACGAACACCGGCAGGGTGTCGCGGGCCCACAGGTCGTCCACCGGGAGGGACAGCAGCTCGACGTCGCTGCCGCAGGCGTTCCGGGCCGAGTCCTCCTGGCCGGGGCGGACCAGCAGGACCACCGGCTCGCGCCCGCCGACGGCCCGGGCCACCGAGGCGATGTCCTTGCGGACGGCCCCGAGCTGCCCGCCCCAGACGTCCTCGGAGGCGGGCCAGGCCATGAAGGTCCGCTCGTGCTTCTCCCACTCGCCGCCGAACCGTCGCCCGGGGGCAGGGCCGGTGGGTGCGGTGGGGGCCGCCGGGCCGCTCGCGGACGGCTCCGCCGGCACGTCGTCGACGGCCGCGCAGGCGGTCGCGCCGGCGGCGATCAGGCCGGCGCCGGCGAGGGAGCGCAGCACCGTGCGGCGGGAGGGGGAGGAGTGGAACACGAGGAACTCCGCTGGGGCGAGGGTGGATCGGGCCGGTGCGGCGGGCGGGGCTCTGCGTGCTGCCGTGCGCGGCACCGGCAGGCGGTGGGCGCGGTCGCCCGACATCGCCGGAGCTGCACTCTCGCACTGACTGAAAAGTCAGTCAAGTTTGGCGCGCCGAGTGTGGCCGCACCCCGCGCCGGGTGGGCCGCGCGCGGTGGCCGGGATGGTCCGGCTCAGCCCGGCGGGTGCTCCAGCTCCGCCCGGACGGCGTCGCGCAGCAGCCGGCGGGCCTGCTCGACCGGCAGCGATCCGCTGTGCCAGCGCACGCTCAGGCCCTCGACCAGTGCGGTGAGCCGTTCCGCCGCCGCCGCGTGGGCCGGGGCGGTGCCGGTCGGATCGGCCCGGGCGAGCAGGTCGGCGACATCGTGCACCCAGCTGTGGGTGCTGCGGGCCAGCTCCTCGCGCAGGTCCGGCTCGAACACGGCGGTGGCCCGCAGCTCGCCCCAGGCGATGCTGTTCTCGCGCACCTCGGCGGTGTCCTGGAGCTCCAGCAGCAGCACCTGTTCGAGCTCGGCGCGCGGGTCCCCGGAGCGGCCCGGGGCGGGGCGGTCCTCGGTGGTGTAGTGGTCGGCGCGGTCGCTGATGTGCTCCAGCGTCTGCCGCAGGACGCCCGCCCGGTCGGTGAAGTGGTAGTAGATCAGGGCGATGGACACCCCGGCCTCGGTGGCCAGCTCGCCCATCCGGAGGCCGCGCACCCCGCGTCGGGCGATGACCCGGGTGGCGGCCGTGAGTATTCCTGTCCGTCGGTCCGACATGGGAGCCGACCCTACCCGCCCAGGACCGGAACTCGACAGGATCCTGACTGTTCCGTCAGGAAAACTTCCCAAGAGGCCCGCAGAGGGTTGACTGAATTTTCAGCTAGGTGAAGGATGCGGGGCACCGTCCGGCCGGTCGTCGAGGCGTCCGAGCCGTCCGAGCCGCGACGCGTTCCCCGGCGGCGCGCTTGCCGCGACATCGCGAGGGCGGCCCGTCGAGCCCTCCGCCCCACCCGCACACCCGATCCCGAAGAGGTTCCCCATGACCGTCACCCACCGCATGCCCGCCGAGTGGGCCGAGCACGAGGGCTGCCTGATGGCCTGGCCCGTCCGCCCGGACCTGTGGGGCGACACGCTTGCCGAGGCGAAGCGCGAGTACGCCGAAGTCGCCCGTGCCATCGCGGAGTTCGAGCCGGTGACGATGGCCGTCCCGCCCGGCCGCGGCGACGAGGCGCGGGCGATGTGCGGCGACGCCGTCCGGGTCGTGGAGCTGCCGATGGACGACTCGTGGTTCCGCGACTCCGCCCCGATCTTCGTTCTCGACGCCGAGGGCCGCCGCGCGGGCGTCGACTTCCGCTTCAACGCCTGGGGCCGCAAGCACCACCCCTGGGAGGCCGACGACCGGATCGCCGCGCTGCTGCTGGAGCACCTCGACGTGCCGGCGATCCGCTCCGAGATGATCCTCGAGGGCGGCGCGATCACCGTCGACGGCGAGGGCACCCTGATCACCACCGAGCAGTGCCTGCTGCACCCCAACCGCAACCCCGGCATGAGCCGGGAGGAGATCGAGGCGGAGCTCAAGGAACGGCTCGGCGTGACCAAGGTGATCTGGCTGCCGTACGGCGGCCTGCTGGACACCGAGACCGACGGACACGTGGACGGGGTCTGCGCCTTCGCCGCCCCCGGCAAGGTCGTCGTCCAGCTCCCGGCCGACCCCGCGCACCCCGACTACGCCCGGATGCGAGCCAACCGCGCCGTGCTGGAGCACTCCACCGACGCCCTGGGCCGGCGCTTCGAGATCGTCGACGTCCCGCAGGCCGCGTTCGTCGAGGTCGACGGCCGCGAGGTCGAGGTCGGCTACCTCAACTACTACCTGGCCAACGGCGCCGTCGTCGTCCCGGTCGCCGGCCACCCCGAGGACGAGGGCGCCCTCGCCGTCCTCGCCGAGGCCTACCCGGGCCGCAAGGTCGTCGGCGTCCGCGCCCGGGCGGTGGCCTGGGGCGGCGGCGGCATCCACTGCATCACCCAGCAGATCCCGGCCGCCCGCGGCTGACGCACCGACCCGCGGGCCGGCCCGTCCGGGCCCGCACCCACCGGTCACCCCGCCGGGCCCGCGGACACGTCGGGCCCGCACGCCTCACCCGCACCGACCGAAGGCCACCCTCATGACCCTCGCCCCCACCAGACGCGCCGCCCCCCGGGGCCGGCTCGCCCTCGCCACCACCGCGCTGCTCTCCGCCGCGGCCCTGGTCGCCGGCTGCTCCGGCCCGCCGCCCGGCGCCGACCGGGCCGGCGTCCGGCTCTCCGCCACCACCCCGCCCGCCAAGGGCGAGATCGACTCCTTCACCTGGGCCAGCTACGCCGAACCGCCCACGCTGGACTGGATCCAGGCCTTCGACTACCCGCAGAACACCATCCTGGCCAACGTCTGCGAGAGCCTGATGCGCTGGACCCCCCAGCTCACCGTGGCCCCCGGCCTGGCCGAGAGGGCCACCAACCCCGACCCGACCACCTGGGTCTACGACCTGCGCCCCGGCGTGCACTTCCACGACGGCTCGGTGATGACCGCCGACGACGCGGTCCACAGCCTCGGCCGCCAGATGGACCCCGACAACGCCGCCGCCTGGGCCCAGGTGTTCCAGAACGTCGACTCCGTCACCGCGACCGGACCGCTCCAGGTCACCGTCAAGCTCAAGCGCCCCGACTCCCAGTTCCCGCAGTACATGGCGACGGCGGCCGGGGTCGTCGCCGCCAAGGCCGGCGTGCAGTCGGCGGGCAAGGACTACGGCACCGGCGGCAGCCTGGACTGCACCGGCCCGTTCGAGCTCGGCGCCTGGGACAAGGGCCAGTCGATCGAGCTCAAGCGGTTCGACGACTACTGGGGTACCCGGGCCAAGGCCAAGAAGGCCGTCTTCCGCTTCCTCACCGACTCCTCGGCCCGCACCAACGCGATGCGCAGCGGCGAGGTCGACGGCGGCTACCTGATTCCCACCGAGAGCTACGACCGGCTGGAGCGGAGCGGCGTCGGCACGCTGTACTTCGGCGAGGGCCTGAGCACCGTCAACCTCAACGTCACCAGCCTGAAGGGCCCGCTCGGCGACGTCCGGGTCCGCCAGGCCCTGTCGCTGGCGCTCGACCGGTCCGGCTTCGTCAAGGCCGGCCTCGCCGGAGCCGGAACCGTCACCGGCTCACTCACCACCCGCGCCGCCTGGGCCGGCGCCCCCGACGACGTCCGGGCGGCGGCCTTCGCGCACCTCACCCCGACCGGCCAGGACATCGACCGGGCCAAGGCCCTGGTGAAGGAGGCCGGTGCCGAGGGCAGCACGCTCACCGTCGCCACCAGCGCCATCGGCCAGGACGTCTCCCTGCTCGCCACCGCCGTCCAGGCCGCCGGCGCGCGGATCGGCCTGAACGTCCGGCTGAAGTCGATCGCGCCGAACGCCTTCACCGCGCTGTTCACCGACCCAGAGGCCCGCGAGGGCCTGGACCTGTTCCCCGAGACCTACTACGACTCCGTCACCGACCCGCTCGACCTGCTCGCCAACTTCAGGACCGGCGCCTACCAGAACTTCGGCGGCTGGAGCGACCGGGCCTACGACTCGCTCGTCGACCGGGCCACCGCCGAGTACGACCCGGCCAGGCGCGGCGCGATCGAGGCCGAACTCCAGCGGACCGCCTCCGAGCAGCTGCTGTGGATCCCGGTCGCCGAGTGGCCCACCGCCCTGTTCCTCAACCGGCGGATCACCGGCGCCCCCACCACCATCGCCTACCTGTACTACCCGTGGGCCGCGGACATCGGGGCCGCCCAGTGAGCGGCTTCCTGAGATTCGCCGCCCGGCGGCTGCTGGAGATGGCGGCCACCCTGCTCGGCGCCTCCTTCGTGGTCTTCGGCGCGATGTATCTGGCGCCGGGCAACCCGGCGAGCTTCCTGCTGTCCGGCCGGTCCGCCTCCCCGGAGGCCCTCCGGGCGATCAACGAGCAGTACCACCTGGACGACCCCTTCCTGGTCCGGTACCTCCGCTGGCTCGGCGACGTGCTCCGGGGCGACTTCGGACGCTCCATCACCTACCGCACCGACGTGTCCCGGCTGCTCGCCGACCGGCTGCCCGCCACCCTGCTGCTGGTGGCCATGGCGCTGCTCCTGGTCGTCGTGATCGGCCTGGTGCTCGGCCGGCTCGGCGCGGTGCGCGGCGGCACGACCGACGCCACGATCCTGGTCACCACCGCACTCGCCCTCGGCACGCCCTCGTTCGTCGCGGCCGTCCTGCTGCAGGGACTGTTCGCGGTGAAGCTGGGCTGGTTCCCGACCAGCGGCTCCGGCGACGGCCCCGGCGACCTGCTGTGGCACCTCACCCTCCCGGCGATCGCCCTCGCGCTGTACCTGATCGGCATGCTCGCCCGGGTCACCCGCTCGGCGATGCTGGAGGCCCTGGACGGCGAGCACGTCACCGTCGCCCGCAGCCGCGGCGTCCCCGAACGCGAGGTGATCCGCCGGCACGTGCTGCGCAACTCGCTGGGCACCGTGCTGACCACCGGCGGCCTGATCGTTTCCACCCTGCTGGTCTGCACGATCCTGGTGGAGTCCGCGTTCGGCGTCGGCGGACTCGGCCAGCTGCTCGAACTGTCCACCACCACCAAGGACTTCCCGACCGTCCAGGCCATCTCCCTGATCATCGTCGCGCTGTTCATGACCGTGAACCTGGTCGTCGACCTGCTCCACCCGCTGGTCGACCCCCGGGTCGCCCTCGGATCCGGGAGGAACGACGCATGACCGCCGCCCTCACCCGCCGGCCCGGCCTCGCCCGGCTGGGGACCGCCGCCGGCGGCCCGCTCCCACTGCTCTGCCTCGGCTTCGCCGCCCTGGTGGTGCTCGCCGCCCTGCTCGCGCCCTGGCTGGCGCCCTACGACCCGAACGGCGTCGACCTCGGCAACGCCCTCGCCGGGCCCTCGCCCGACCACCTGCTCGGCGTCGACGCCGCCGGCCGCGACACCCTCTCCCGGCTCCTGCTCGGCGCCCGCACCTCCCTGCTCGGCCCGCTCGGCGTGGTCGCCTTCTCCACGGTCGCCGGCCTCGCCATCGGCCTCGCCGCCGGCTGGCGGGGCGGCTGGCTCGACTCCGTCCTGTCCCGCAGCACCGAACTGGTCTTCGCGTTCCCCGGCATGCTGCTCGCCATCCTGATCGTGTCGGTGTACGGGGAGGGCCTGCTCGCCCCGGTCGTCGCCCTCGCGATCGCCTACCTGCCCTACGTGTCCCGCCTCACCCGCTCGCTGGTGCTGACCGAACGGACCCGCCCCTACGTCAGCGCCCACCGGGTCCAGGGCCATTCGGCCGCGCAGATCTGCCTGCGGCACGTCCTGCCCAACATCGCGCCGGTCGTCCTCGCCCAGTCCGCCGTCAACTTCGGGTACGCCCTGATGGACCTCGCCGGCCTGTCCTTCCTCGGCCTCGCCGTCCCCGCCCTCACCCCCGACTGGGGCCGGATGGTCTTCGACGGCCAGACCGCGATCCAGCACGGCTACCCGCTCTCCGCGATCCTGCCCTGCGCCCTCGTCGTGCTCACGGTGGTCGCCTTCAACGTCGTCGGCGAACGCTGGGCCGACCGGGTCGCCCGGAGAGCCTCATGACTCGGAGGACCGCATGAACGCCCTCGACATCCGGGGCCTGAGGCTCCGACTGCCCGGCACCGTCCGCCCCGTCCTCGACGGCGTGGGCCTCACCGTCGCCCCCGGCGAGACCGTCGCCCTGGTCGGCGAGTCCGGCTCCGGCAAGACCCTCACCTCCCGCGCCGCCCTCGGTCTGCTGCCACCGGGCGCGACGGCGGAGGGCCGGGTCCTGGTCGACGGCCGGGACGTGCTGACCATGGACCCCGGACAGCTCCGCGCCCTGCGCACCGGCCGGGCCGCGATGATCTTCCAGGACCCCCGGGCCGCCATCAACCCGCTGCGCCGGATCGGCGACTTCCTCACCGAGAGCGTGCGCCTCAACGGTGTCATGAGCGCCGCGGACGCCGACCGGCGCGCCGTCGAACTCCTCGACGCCGTGGGCCTGCGGCCGGACCTGCTGCGCCGCCACCCCGGGCAGCTGTCCGGCGGCATGCTGCAGCGCGTCATGATCGCCGCCGCCCTGATGGGCGATCCGGGCCTGCTGCTCGCCGACGAGCCGACCACGGCCCTGGACGTCACCAGCCAGGCGGAGGTGGTGGCACTGCTCGGCCGGCTGCGCGAACGCTTCGGCACCGGCCTGCTGTTCGTCACCCACGACCTCGGGCTCGCCGCCGCGATCAGCGACCGGGTCTACGTGATGTACGCCGGGCGGATCGCCGAACACGGCCCCGCCGCCGCGCTGTTCGAGCGGCCCCGCCACCCGTACACCGCCGCCCTCCTCGCGGCGACCCCGGGCCAGGTCGGCCCGGCCGGCCGGCTCGCCGCCATCGACGGCCAACCGCCCGACCTGCGACAGGAGTTGACCGGCTGTGCGTTCGCCGCGCGGTGCGGCCGGGCGACCGCGCTGTGCGGGGAACGGGCGCCCGCCCCGGCGGGGGAGCACCCGGCCGCCTGCCACCACCCGCTCGAAGGGAGCCGCACCGATGGCTGAGCCAGTACTGCGCGTCGACGGGCTGTGCCGCTCCTTCGGCCCGGTCCGCGCCGTGGACGAGGTCTCCTTCACCCTCGCGGCCGGCGGATCGCTCGGCATCGTGGGCGAGTCCGGCTCCGGGAAGACCACCACCGCCCGGATCGTGGTCGATCTGGAGCGGGCCGACGCGGGCGAGGTGCTGGTCGGGGGCCGGCCCCGGACCGGCCGGGCGCGGGGGAGGGCCGAGCGGCTGGCCCGGGCCCGGGAGGTCCAGATGGTCTTCCAGGACCCGTACCTGTCCCTGGATCCGCGCACCAGCGTCCGGGCCGCCCTCGCCGAGACGCTGCGGCTGCACTTCCCCGGCGCCGACCACCCGGCCCGGATCGGGGAACTCCTCGACCAGGTCGGCCTGGGCGCCCGGGTGGCCGAGGCGCTGCCCCGGCAGCTCTCCGGCGGGCAGCGCCAACGCGTCGCCATCGCCCGGGCGCTGGCCGTCCGACCGGCCGTGCTGGTGCTGGACGAGGCGGTCGCCGCCCTGGACGTCTCGGTGCAGGCCCAGGTGCTCAACCTGCTCGCCGACATCCGCGAACAGACCGGCATCGGCTACCTGTTCATCACCCACGACCTCGGCGTCGTGCGCTGCGTCACCGACGACGTCGTCGTGATGCGCCACGGGCGGATCGTCGAGTCCGGCCCCACCGGCCGGGTCCTCGACACCCCGCAACACGCCTACACCAGGCTGCTGCTGGAGTCCGTCCCCCGGCCGGGCTGGGATCCCGAGCGGATCGCCGCCGCGCGCCGCGCGCTGTAGGGCGGCCGGGGTCCGGCAGGGGGCGGGCCGGCCGGACCCGCCGCGGGGCGTCGCCCGGCGGTGGGGCCTGTCGGACCTGCATCAGGGCGTCGCCCGGCGGCAGGTCAGGCCGTGGCGGACAGCGCGTCCAGCAGTGTCCGGAGCACCCGCTCGGCGTCCACCGTCCCGTCGAGCGACCCGATGGCGGCGAGCCCGTCCACCGCGGCGGCGAAGGCCTCGCCGAGCGGCGCCGGATCGGCGGCGCTGCCGCGCTCCTCGACCAGGCACCGGAACAGCAGCACGAAGCAGGACCGCCAGCGCGCGTACTCGGCCTCCAGGGCGGCGTGGACGCGTTCGTCGGAGAGGGCGAGCCAGTGCAGGGCCGCGTGCAGGCGGGCCAGGTCGGGGCTCTCGGGGCTGGTGAGCAGCGCGAGGACCCGGTCGGCGCGCTCGGCCCAGCCGCCCGGAGCGGCGACGGCCTCCTCCAGCGGGGTGATCCACTCGGGCCGGATGTCCTGCACCACCGCGACGATCAGGTCGGTGCGGTCCGCGAAGTGGTAGTGGCACATCCCGTGCGAGACCCCGCACAGCGTGGCCACGTTGCGGGTGGTGAACCGTCCGGCGCCGTCGCCCGCGAGCAGGGTGCGGGCCGCCGCGATCAGCCGGGCCCGGGTCTGCTCGCCCTTGGTGGAAGCGCGCGTCCCGCCGGCGCGGCCTGCCCCCGAGCCCGTCCGCGGTGCCTCGCCCGTCACCCGTGTCGCCATGGCCGCCACTGTAACGACTCCGGGAGGACGTCACGGGCGGATGCTGCGCAAAGTATTGACCGAGCGCTTGGTCAGTTTTATGTTCTCGGTCAACTCACCTGTGAGTAACGGATGTTGAGATGGAGGAAGTGATGTCGGAAGGTTCCATGCATTCCATGCCCCACCCCACGACCGGCCTTCGACTCGGTCGGCGCCGGTTCCTGACGGCCGCCGGGCTCGCGGCCGCCGGTACCGCGTTGACCGCCGCGACCGGCGGGCAGGCCCGGGCGTCGCAGCGCAGCGCCGCCAACGGATCGGCCGCCGGATCGGGCAGTGCGGCCGGCTTCCGGGTCCCGGTGGACACCGTCCCGCACACCCGGACCTGGATGGCCTGGCCGGACAGCAGCACCATCTGGCGGAGCAGGCTCGGCGGCGTCCAGTCGAACATCGCCCTCATCGCGCGGACCATCGCGAAGTACGAGCCGGTCACCATGTGCGCCAACCCGGGCAGTGTCGCCAAGGCGCGCTCGCTGTGCGGGCCGACCGTCACCGTCATCGGGGACATCCCCGTCGACGACTGCTGGATGCGCGACACCGGCCCGGTCTTCCGCACCGACGGCGCGGGCGGCCTCGACACCGTCGGCCTCAACTTCAACGGCTGGGGCAACCACCAGAACCCGCACGGCAACGACGCCCTGGTCGCCGGCCGCCTCGCCGCCCTCCTGGGCCTGCCGTTCACCGCCGCCGGACTGGTCGCCGAGGGCGGCGCCATCGAGACCGACGGCGCGGGGACGCTGATGGCCACCCGGAGCAGCATCCTCAACGCCAACCGGAACCCCGGCATGGCCCAGGCCGCGGTTGAGAAGGCGATGTGCACCGCCTACGGCGCCACCAAGGTGATCTGGGTCCCCGGCATCGCGGGCCAGGACATCACCGACGACCACGTGGACGCGACCTCGCGCTTCCTCGGCGCCGCCGCGGCCGTGGTCCAGCAGCCGCCGGCGGCCGACACCGACGTCTGGTCCGAGGACCAGCGCCGCCAGTACGCGATCCTGACCTCCGCCACCAGCGCCCAGGGAACCCCGTTCACGGTCGGCCGGATCCAGGGCCCCGACTACAACCTGATCCGCTCCACCGACCCCAACTTCGTCGGCTCCTACGCCAATTACTACCTGTGCAACAACGCGGTGATCTCCGCGCAGTTCGGCGACAGCAAGGCCGACAGCGCCGCCAGGGCCACCCTCGCCCGGCTGTTCCCCGGCCGCACCGTCGAACAGCTCAACATCGACGCCCTGGGGGCGGGCGGCGGCGGGATCCACTGCGTCACCCAGCAGCAGCCCGCCGCGTGAACCGGCCGTAGCCGTCGGCCCCGACGTCGGGGCCGACGGCTACGGCCGGGGCTCGTGCATGGTCGAGCAGTGGATGCCGCCGCCCCCGGCCATCAGCCGGTCGACGTCCAGCTGCACCACCTCGCGGCCGGGGAAGGCGGCGGCGAGCGCGTCCTTCGCGGCGGCGTCCTTGTGCGGGTCGCCGAACTGGGTGGTGACGACGCCGCCGTTGACGAGGTGGAAGTTGAGGTAGGAGTCGACGAACTTCGAGCTGCGCGAGCGGACGGTGTCCGGCCCGTGCACGGGGACGACCTGGAGGCGGCGGCCCCGGGCGTCGGTGGCGGTGGAGAGGATCGCGAACTGCTCGCGGGCGTCCCGCGCCCAGACGTCGTCGCGGTCCGGGGGCGGCAGCTGCACCATCACCACGCCGGGCCGGACGAACCGGGAGGTGACGTCCACGTGGTCGTCGGTGATGTCCCGGCCCTTGATCCCGGGCAGCCAGATCATCGTGTCCGCGCCGTAGGCGTCCAGGACGGCCTCCTCGACCTCGTCCCGGCTCATGCCGCGGTTGCGGTTCTTGTTGACCAGGCTGCTCTCGGTGGCCATCACGGTGCCGTCGCCGTCCGTCTCGATCGCGCCGCCCTCGCCGACGAAGTCCGCGTGGACGTACCGCAGGCCCCGGCGGGCGGCGACCAGTCGGGCGACCCGGGCGTCGTCGTAGTGGACCTGCTTGTCGCCCCAGCCGTTGAAGTTGAGGACCACGGCGTCCAACCCGCCGCGGCCGTCCCGGCGGAACACCGGCGCGGTGTCGCGCATCCACAGGTCGTCGGTGGGGATCGAGCTGATCACCTCCACCCCGGAGCCGCACCGGGCCCGGGCCTTGCCCGCCGTCCAGTCGTCGGGGGCGCACATGACCACCGGTTCGAACTCGGCGATCGTGCGGGCGATCAGCGCGATGTCGTCCTGGACGCCCCCCAGCCGCAGCCCCCACACGCCCCGGCGGGAGGGCCAGGACATCCAGGTCCGTGCGTGCGGGACGTCGTCCGCGGGCACCCGGGGGCGGGCGTCGTGGTGGTGGGTCATCGAGGGTCTCCGGATCGTGTGACGGTGCCGACGGACAGCACCTCTCCTGCGGGTCCAGGTTCGCACTGACTGAAAAATCGGTCAAACATGCGGGTGCCCCGGCGTGCCCCGGAGTGCCGTCGACGGCCGGCGCGTGCCGATCCGGGCGGATCAGGAGCCGAGCCGGGCCACCTCGACGTCGACGGCGTCGGCCATGAGCGTCCGGGCGTGCGCCAGCGGCAGGCTGCCGCTGAGCCACCGCGTGCTCAGCCCCTCCAGCAGCGCCGTCAACCGCTCGGCCGTGCCGGCCAGCGCCACCGCCGAGGCCATCGGCCGGACGGCGCCGAGGAGTTCGGCGATCTCCTGCACCCAGATCCGGGTGGCCCGGGCCAGGTCCTCCCGCAGCGTCTCGTCGAACACCGCGCTCGCCCGCAGCTCGCCCCAGGCGGTGCTGTTCTCCCGTACCGCGGCGGTGTCCTGGAGCTCCAGCAGCAGCGTCTGCTCCAACTCCTCGCGGGCCGTCAACGGCGGGGCGTCCGCGGCGCGCTCGGTCGTGTACCGCTCCGCCCGGTCGTTGATGAACTCCAGCGTCTGCCGGAGAATCCCCGTCCGGTCCTTGAAGTGGTAGTAGATCAGCGCAGTGGACACACCGGCCTCGGCCGCGAGCTCCTCCACCCGCAGCCCGCGCACCCCGCGCCGCGCGATCACCCGCGCCGCTGCTTCCATGATCGACGTTTTACGACTGGCCACGACCCACCACCCTACCGGGGCGCCCCGCGGGCATCGGACCGGGCTGTCCGAATCATCGGTCAGCCCCGGCCCGGCAGCGCGCCTCCGGCAGTGCGGCGTGATCCGTCAGGCCTTCGGCACCAGGGTGTTCTCGTTGGTGCGGCCGGCGGCGAAGTCGTCGATGTTGCGGGCGGTGGCGTCGATGATCTGGCCGACGGCGGTGTGGGTGAAGTAGGCCTGGTGGCTGGTGACGAGGACCTGGGGGAAGGTGATGAGGCGGGCGAGGGTGTCGTCGGTGATGCCGTGGATGGAGCGGTCGGTGAAGAAGACGCCGGTCTCTTCCTCGTAGACGTCGAGGCCGACGCCGGAGAGGCGTCCGGCGCGGAGGGTTTCGACGAGGGCGGCGCTGTCGAGGAGGCCGCCGCGGCTGGAGTTGATGAGGATCGCGTCGTCCTTCATCCGGGCCAGGGCGGCGGCGTCGACGAGGTGGTGGGTGGCGGGGAGGAGGGGGACGTGGAGGCTGATCAGGTCGGCCCGGGTGAGGAGTTCGGGGAGTTCGGTGTAGTGCATGCCGAGGTCGAGGCAGGCGGGGTTGGGGGCGATGTCCCAGCCGAGGAGGTGGGTGCCGAAGCCGGCGGCGATGCGGGCGAAGCACTCGCCGATCTTGCCGGTGCCGATGACGCCGACGGTCATGCCGTGGATGTCGCGGCCCATCAGGCCGTCGAGGCGGAAGTCGAACTCGCGGGAGCGGTTCGAGGCGCGGGCCAGGCGGCGGTTGACGGCGAGGGTGAGCGCCCAGGCGTGTTCGGCGACCGCGTACGGGCTGTAGTGGGAGACCCGGGCGATGGTCAGGCCGAGTCGGGCGGCGGCGTCGAGGTCGATGTTGTTGAAGCCGGTGGCGCGTTGGGCGACCAGCCGGGTGCCGCCGGCGGCGAGGACGGAGAGGGTCTCGGCGTCGAGGACGTCGTTGACGCTGCTGCTGACGGCCGGGTAGCCGGCGGCGAGCGGGGCGGTGTCGCGGTCGAGGAACACGGCGAGGGTGCGCAGCGAGTGCCGGCCCTTGAAGGCCTGCTCCAGAAGCGGCTGCTCGTCTGCTTGGACGCCGTACGCGAGGATCTCCATGCGGCGAAGGCTATCCCCGGGGGCGTGCGGGGTGAACCACGACGCGCCCCCGGGGTGACGAACCGTCAGATGACGGTCTCCGCCTCCAGGTAGCGGTCGGACGGGACCGTCTTCAGCTCGGCGACGGCCTCGCCCAGCGGCACCAGCCGGATGTCGGTGCCCTGCAGGGCGGTGATGTGGCCGAACGCGCCCTTGTGCGCGGCCTCCACGGCGTGCCAGCCGAACCGGGTGGCCAGCACCCGGTCGTAGGCGGTCGGGGTGCCGCCGCGCTGGGTGTGGCCGAGGATGACCGGGCGGGCCTCCTTGCCGAGGCGGTGCTCCAGCTCGCGGGAGAGCTGGGTGGCGATGCCGGTGAACCGCTCGTGGCCGTACATGTCCTTGGTGCCCTCCTCCCAGGCCATGGTGCCGGGCTCGGGCTTGGCGCCCTCGGCGCACACCACGATCGCGAACTTCTTCTGCCGGTCGAAGCGCTCGCGCACCACGTCCGTCAACTTGTCGATGTGGAAGGGCCGTTCGGGGACGACGATGGCGTGCGCGCCGGCCGCCATGCCCGCGTTCAGGGCGATCCAGCCGGTGTGCCGGCCCATCACCTCGACCACCATGACGCGCTGGTGCGACTCGGCGGTGGTCTTCAGCCGGTCCAGCGCCTCGGTGGCCACCGACACGGCGGTGTCGAAGCCGAAGGTGACGTCGGTGCAGGCGATGTCGTTGTCGATGGTCTTCGGCACGCCGATCACCGGCAGGCCCGCGTCGCTCATCAGCTTCGCGGCCTTCAGGGTGCCCTCGCCGCCGATCGGGATCACCGCGTCGATGCCCAGGTCCGCGCAGTACTTCTTGGCGCGCTCCACGCCGTCGCGCAGGTGGCTGGGCTGGACCCGGGAGGAACCCAGGATCGTGCCGCCCTGGGCGAGGATGCCGCTCACCGAGTCGAGCGTCAGCGGGCGGTGGACGCCCTCCAGGAGACCGCGCCAGCCGTCCTCGAACCCGATGATCTCGTCGCCGTGGTCGACCACCCCCCGGTGGACCACGGAACGGATGACGGCGTTCAGGCCGGGGCAGTCACCGCCACTGGTCAGGACACCAATACGCATTGCTTTGCCAACTCCCGAGCAGGATTCGGACGGCCGGACTGGTGGGTGAGAATCGGACATAGCGCCCGAATCGGACCTGCTGCACAGCATACGGTTCCTGCGTCCGGCCGAGCCGAAACCGACGCGGGGGCGGCTTCCTCGACGCACCACACGTAACTGCGACCCGACCGCCGAGGAGGGTGTTGCGCCCGGGCTCTCCTTATTCTCCTATGAAGTTGTCCCACCGGGGACGGCCGACCACATGGCGGTCAGCCGTCCACCGGGCCAACGGCCGACGGCTACGCCGGGCGGGCCGCCGAGGCGATCCGCTCGGTACGCAGCGCGTCGTACCAGGTGGTGTCCGCCGGCGGCAGCGCGTTCACGTCCAGCGCCAGCTTGATCAGCAGGTCGGCGACGGCGGGGTTGCGGGCCATCACCGGGCCGTGCAGGTAGGTGCCGAACACGGTGTCGCGCCAGGCGCCCTCGGTGCCGTCGCCGGTGCCGTTGCCCCGGCCGACCTGCACCGTGGCGAGCGGCTTGACGCCCTCGCCGAGGTGCGTGATGCCCTGGTGGTTCTCGAAACCGGTCAGCTGCGGCAGACCCAGCTGCGGATTGACCTCCGCCAGCACGTCGCCGACGCAGCGCGCGCCCTCGCCGCGGGTGGTCCACACGTCCAGCAGGCCCAGGCCCGCCTCGCGCTCGCCGAGGTCGTTGATGAACTCGTGGCCCAGGATCTGGAACCCGGCGCACACCGAGAAGATGATCGCACCGTTCTCGGCGGCCCGGACCAGCCCGCCGTCGTTGCGCAGCCGCTCCGCCGCGAGCCGCTGCGGACGGTCCTCACCGCCGCCGATCAGGTAGATGTCGCCACTGGTCGGCACCGACTGGTCGGAGCGCACGTCGATCCGCTGCACCCCGAGCCCGCGCTGCTGCGCCCGGCGCTCCACCACCAGCGCATTGCCGCGGTCGCCGTACGTGGACAGCAGGTCCGGGTACACCCAGACCACCCGCAGGCTGCTCTCGCTCATCCTGGAAGACCTCCCGTACTGCGGCGCCGCCTCCGGCGCACCGCCCCCGTACTGCTGCTGCGGCTCGTCGAACCCCCGCTGCCGTCCGGCGAACTGCTGCCCGTCGTACTGCTGCCGGTGCTGCGGCTCCGCGAACGACTGGTCGCCGTACGCCTGCTGCTCGCCGTACGACTGGTCGCCGTACTGCTGCTGCTGGTACTGCTGGTCGTCGAACTGCTGCCCGCCGTACTGCTGGTAGTGCTGCTGGTCGCTCATCAGGCCACCACGGCCTTGCGCAGCTGCTGGAACGCCGTGTAGTTGGCGATCGCCTCGATGCGGCCCTCGGGGGCGGCGTCCACCGCCTGGGAGAGCGAGTCGACGACCTGGAACTGCAGGCCGGCGACCTCCAGACGGACCGCCAGGTCGAGCTTGCGCTGGCCCATCACGAAGATCGGGTGACCGGCCAGGCGCTCGTAGTCGACGTCCCACAGCCAGGAGGTGTCGGTGCCGTCGGCGTCCATCGCGTTCACCGACAGGATCACCGGCGCCGGCGGGCCGTCGATCAGCGAGAAGGTCTCCAGCCAGCCGGCCGGGTTCTTCGCCAGCAGCAGCCGGATGTCCCGGCCGCGGAACTGCACCACGTCGTAGCGGCCGGCCACCGCCGCCACCGCCTGCATGCGCTGAAGCGCGACCTGCGGGGCCACCCCGAACACCGCGGCGACCGCCGCCGAGCTGGTCGCGTTGGCCAGGTTGGCGCGGCCCGGCAGCTGGAGCTGGATCGGCCAGGCGCCGCGGTGCGGGTCGATCACGTGGGTGCCCTGCAGCGCCCAGTGCGGGTTCGGACGGCGGAAACCGCACTCGCCGCAGAACCAGTCGTCGCCCGGACGCTGCATCACACCGCCGCACGACGGGCACGACCAGGCGTCCTCCTTCCACGCCTGCCCGGCGGCCACCCAGACCACCTTCTTGCAGGACGAGGCGGCCCAGGTCACCAGCGGGTCGTCCGCGTTGGCGATGATCACGGCCTCGGTGTCCTTCAGGCCCTCGCGCCACTTCTCGGCCATCATCCGGGTCTCGGCGGCCCGGTCGAGCTGGTCACGGGAGAGGTTCAGCAGCGCTATCGCCTTCGGCCGGGTGTCCCGGGCGACCATCGGCAGGTACTTCTCGTCCACCTCGATGACGCCGAACCGGGCGTCCGTGCCGCCCGCCAGCGCCGCCGTGATACCGGCCGGCATGTTCGCGCCCAGCGCGTTGGAGACCACCGGTCCCGCCGCCCGCAGGGCCTCGGCGATCAGCCGGGTGGTGGTGGTCTTGCCGTTGGTGGCGCTGACCAGGACCACGTCCAGGTGCTCGGCGAGGGTCTTCAGCAGATCCGGGTCGAGCTTGAGCGCGACCTTGCCGCCGATCACCGACCCACTGCCGCGCCCGGCCTTCTGGGACAGCGCGGCCGCCATCTTGCCGGCCGTCACGGCGATCTTTGCGCGGGCGGGCAGCGAGGCGTCGCGCGCGGCTTCCGAATCGGTGCCTGGCATGCTCAGGGGTTCCTCCTTGCTGCGGCACCGCCCAGGTCGTTCGACGACCCACGGGCGGCATGGACGGACTCAGCCTACCGACTCCCGCCCGCACACTTGAGCAGGGGCGACATACCGGCCCGCGCCACACCCGGCCGGGGCGGCGCCGCGACGGGCCCGGAGGACGCGCCACCGGGCCCGACGGGCCGTCAGCGTGCCGCCCACGGCGCGGGCAGTTTCTCCGCCGCCTCCGACAGGTGCGCGGTGATCACCAGGGTGCCCTCCTCCACCTGGTAGTCCAGCGGCGCCGACAGCCGGCGCATGGTCGAGATCAGCCCGGTGTTCGCCGCCGTCGTCACCGCGTACACCGTGCCCACGCCCGCCTCCAGCGCCAGCGCCGCCATCCGCCGCACCAGGTCCACCCCCAGGCCGCGGCGCTGCCAGGCGTCCTCGACCAGCAGCGCGATCTCCGCGCCCTCGTCGTCCCACATCAGGTGCGCCAGCGCCACCAGCCGGCCCTGCGCGGTCTCCACCGCCAGGGTCTGCCCGTGCCGCGGGTCCAACAGGTGGTCCAGGTAGCGGTCGGCGTCCTTCACCGGCCCGTGGTAGCGCCGCCGCAGCGACTCCGGCGAGCACCGGGCGTGCATCGCCACCGCCGCGTCCTTGTCGGCCGGCGTGGCCCGGCGCACCGTCAGGTCGTCGCCCGCCGGGCGGCTGATCCGCGCCGCGACCTGCGGCACCCGCGGGCCCAGCAGGGTGTCCAGCTCCACCAGCGCCCGGGCCCGGGCGAACTCGGTCGGCGTGAACGGCAGGCTCGGCCGGGACAGCTCCAGCAGGTCCCCGTTCGGCAGCGGCAGCCGCATCACGTGCCCGTCCACGCCGGGCTGCGCCGCGGCGCCCCGCCCCGGGTACTGGCGGATCGCCGCCCGCCCGAACAACTGCCGCAGCGCGACCGGCAGCTCCGCCGCGTCCAGCGCGGTACGGGTCGCCAGCGCCAGCACCTGCCGGGGCACGTCCACCAGCTCGTGGGCGTCCGCCCGGTCCGACCAGATGTCCCGGCCGCCGCCCGCCGCGACCGCCGCCACCAGCTCGGCCCGGGCCAGCGAGGCCGGCGCGCGCACGATGAACTCGTCCACCGTGCAGTCGGGCAGCGGGTGCGCCTGCATCGAGACGATGTTCACCCGCCGCTCCGCCAACGCCGTGCACACCCGGGCCAGGCTGCCCGGCGCGTCCGCGACACTGGTCCGCAGCCGCCACAGCACGGTCGGCTCCTCGACGGTGCTCACCTCGGGCCCGCCCGGTGGTGCGAGGGCGTCCGGGCCGGGCGGGTGCCGGTGCGCCAGCCGGACGCGGAACAGCGTGGCGGCGAGCAGCGCCCCGGCGGAGGCGAACAGCAGCACCGGCCCGTCGTGGCCGTGCACGACGACGTTCGCGACCAGGTCGGCGGCCGCGACCGCCGCGAACACCGCCGCGAGCTCGACCGCCTCCCGGCGCCAGCGCTGCCGCTTCGTACCGAATCTGTGGGTGTACGCCGTGTCATCCATGCCTGAATGGTGGCGCTCCGCTGTTTCACGATCACGAACCCCCCGTGACCCGACGGTTAATGTCTGCGCGGCCCCCGTCGGATCGGCGCTGATCCGCTCCCGCGATCACTCTGACGTGCGGCCCCGGTCCAGGAGTTCCGCACCGGCCGATTTCACCTCGGCCAGCAGCAGCCGCAGATCCTCGTCCGTGGTCGCGGAGTTCAGCAGACACGCCCGCAGCATCTCCCGCCCGCGGTACACCGCGCCGGTCACGAACACCCGGCCGCGCTGCTGGACCGCCACCGGCAGAAGGGAGTTGAGCTGCTGTGTCGCCTCCTCGTCGAGGCCGGACGGGCGGTACCGGAACGCGACGATCGACGTCTCCACCGGCGCCAGCAGCTCCAACTCGGGGTCCTGCTCCACCCACGCGCCCAGCCGCCGGGCCTGCGCGGTGCAGTGCGCGACGTCCCGGGCCACCCCCGAGCGGCCGCGGTGCGCGATCGACGCCCACACCTTCAGCGAGCGGAACGGACGGGTCTGCTCGGTGCCGTACTCCGAGAACCAGCCCAGACCGCCCGCTTCCTCGTCCCGCAGGTACGACGGCACCAGGCTGAACGTGCCCCGCAACTCCGCCGCGTCCCGCACCAGCGCACAGCCGCAGTCGACCGGCACGCCCAGCCACTTGTGCGGATCCAGCGCGAGGGAGTCGGCGCGGTCGAGCCCCCGGTAGCGGTGCGCGATCTCCGGGTCCAGCACCCCGAACGCGCCGTACGCGCCGTCGACGTGGAACCACAGCCCTTCGCGGGCGGCCAGCTCGGCGATCGGCTCGAACGGGTCGACGGCGCCGGTGCCGACGGTTCCCGCGGACGCCACCACCAGGAAGGGGAGCCGGCCCGCGGCGCGGTCCTCGGCGATCGCCGCTTCGAGACTGTCCAGCCGCAGGTGGCCGTCCTCGTCGGCGGCCACCACCCGCAGGTGCTTCGACCCGAGCCCGAGCAGCTCCGCGGCCTTGCGCACACAGCTGTGCGCCTCGCCCGTGACGTACCCCACCAGCGGCGGCATCCCCGCGAGTCCGTCCTCCCGGACGTCCCACCCCGCGGTGCGCGCCGCGCGGCCGCGGGCCGCGGCCAGACAGACGATGGTCGCCATCGACGTGCCGGACGTCAGCAGACCGCCGCCGGGCGGGTGCGGGAAGCCCACCAGCTCCGCGATCCACCGCACCACCGCCCGCTCCAGATGGACGTCCGCGTGGTCGCCGCCCGCCGAGCTTGGGTTCATCGCCGACGCGGCCAGCGTCGCCAGCACACCCGCGGGCTGCGGCGCGGAGTTCACCCACCCGAAGAACCGGGGGCTTCCGTTGCCCATCGGATACGGCATGATCCGCGACTCGACTGCCGTCAGCAGCTCCTCGAAGCCCACCCCGTCCTCCGGCAGCTCCAGCTCCAGCAGCGCGGAGCGCTCCGCGGGGTCCATCGGCTGCCACACCGGGCGCGAGGGCAGCGCGTCGAGATAGTCCGCCACCAGCTGCGCGGCGGCCTGGGCGGCACTTCGGAAGTCGTCGTTCATGGGAGCGAATGCTAAGGGCGCGGGAGCGAGCAGGTGCGACACCGGGGGCGCGCAGTTCTCCCCCGGCCCGCCCGGGCCGGGGGAGAACTGCGCGAAGCGGAAGGCGCCCCTGGTCGCTTCTCAGTCCAGGGTGCTGGACAGGCCGCCCGCGGAGCGGCAGTAGCCCTGGATCTCCTTGTCGGTGATCTTGGCGCAGAGGCGTCCGGCCGCGCCGTTGTCGGTGTAGTTGACGGTGTAGTAGCTGACCAGGCCCTGGGCGCAGGCCTTGCGCTGCCAGGCGTCCTTGGCGGTGGCGCACTGCTGGGCGGCCCAGTCCTCGCGGTCCAGGTTGTACTTCATGGTGCGGGAGCCGACGCCGCGGGAGCAGTCGTTCTCGCCGCCGCTGGCCTGGGCGTTGAGGCACCACTGGAGGGCCTGGGCGAAGGACTCGGGGTGATTGGGGTAGTCGTGGGAGGAGAGGAAGTAGGTGGGGGCGTAGAAGAAGCAGGCGGACTGGTAGAGGGACGGCTGCTCGGGGCAGGGGTAGAGCGGTTCGGCGGCGAGCTTGTCCGCGGGGAGGTTCGCCTTGGCCTTCTCGTCCTCCTCGTCGGGGGCGAAGAGCTGCATGAAGACGCCCTCGGAGCAGGTGATGCGGCGGTTCTGGGAGGGGAACTTGTCGCACAGGGCGCGGGCGGAGGGGATGTCCTGCTTGGTGACGAACATGATGCCGTGGCCGACGCCGTGGATGCAGGGGCCGGTGTTGGCGGGGGCGCACAGGGTGAGGATGTCGTGCTGGGGGTCCTGGGAGTTGGCGAGCATCTCCTCGACCGCGCCGTGCAGGTAGCCGGCCGCGCAGGTCTCGTGCGGGAAGGAGATGACCTTCTGGAAGTCCTGGTGGTAGCGCTTCACCGCGGCGTGCCCGAGCTCGTGGGCGATGGGGTGGCAGAACCGCACGGTGTACGGCTTGGCCTTGGAGATCCTGTCGAGGTCGGCGAGGGCGACGCCGGGGTCGGTGGCGTCCATCTCGGACATCAGCTTGTTGCGCAGGGTGGAGCGGGTCCACACCGCCGGGTCGCCGGTGGGGGAGGGGGACGCGGAGCCGGGCGCGGCGGCGGTGCGGCCCGCCGGGTCGGCGGAGGTGGCGGCGGTGGCCGGTCTGGGCGTCCAGTCGGTGACCAGGACCGCCCCGAGGCCGAGGGCGGCCAGCAGGACGGCGGTGACGACGGCGAACACACGCGGTTGCATGACGGACGGTCCCCCTGTGATCGACACGGACAGTACGCGGCCCATCCTGCGGGGTGACCGCCGGAAACCGCCGGTCGGACACCGCCGACGGATGCAAGCGCCGGGCCACGATCACCCGTACACCGGCTGCGCACCGTCCTTCAACGACGGCCCCCCATCCCGGGCACGCCCCTGCTCACCCGTTCGGCCGTCGTTGAAGCACTACGCGCCGCGGCGGCCATCGGTTGCGCCCGGGGCCGCGGGGGAGTCGAGCCGGTGCGGCGCCGGGTCAGGGTGTCCGCAGGAAGCGGGCCAGGTCGTTGTCGGCGGTGGCGATGCCGTCGGCGAGCCCGGGGGCGGGGACGGCGGGCGGCGGGTCGAACAGGGTGATGTCGGCCCGGCCGTGGCGCGGGGACCAGGTGCCGCGGGCGAGTCCGTCGACCAGGACGGCGGCGTGGATCTGGCCGCCGCCGGGGCGGATCCGCTTCTCGTGGGCGGCCGGGACGGAGAGCGCCGAGGAGCGGTAGCCGACCAGGTAGTTGTCGTATCCGGGCAGCAGCCGCACGTCGGGGGCGGGCAGCGGGGCGAGGTCGAGTTCGTCGGCCCGGTCGGCGGGGAGCGCGCAGTCCTGCTCGCGGACCCGGACGTGGAGGAGTTCGCCGGACGCGTCGAGGGCCCGCCAGGCGCGTCGGGCGGCCGTGACGGGCAGGCCGGACCAGCCCGCGAAGTCCTCGGGTGCGGCCGGCCCGTAGGCCCGCAGGTAGCGGCGGGCCAGTTCGGTGACGGCGGTCTCCCCGATGGGCCCCTCGGGGGCGTCGGGCAGCCAGTCGGCGAGCAGGACGGCGGTGGCGGTGCCGTTCCGGGACGGGCCGTGGCAGATCAGGCCGCGCAGGGCCGTCCGGCGGATCAGGTGGAACGCCTCCTGGCCGCGCCTCGGGACACCGATCGCGGCCAGCCGGTCCGTCAGCTCCTCGCGGGTGGACGGGCCGTGGGCGGCCAGGGTGTCCGTGATCACCGCCTCCGCCCGGTCGCACAGGGCCTCGTCCAGGCCCAGCTCGCGGTGGCGGCGGGCGCTCAGGCGCAGGAAGCGCGGTCCGAGCAGGGCGAGCAGCCAGTGCAGGTCGGCGGTGGTGACGATGTGCAGGGTGCCGCGCAGGAACCAGCCCCGGACCAGGGTGCGGTCCTCCTCCAGGGCCAGCCGGACATCGGCGGCGGTGCCGCCCCGGGTCCTGACCCCGATGCCGACCGCGGCGGGCCGGGCGTCCTGGGCCTGGATGCCGACCACCCGTTCGACCGTCTCGGCGGCGGTGCGGAAGGTGACTCCGCCGCCGATGCCCTGCCCCCGGGTGCGCAGGGCCCGTACCTGATCGTCGTCCAGTGCGCGCATGCCCTCACGGTACCGAGCGGGCGGGCTCCCGCTCGCCGTCCTGCCCGATTTCGGGCAGGATCTTTGGCAAATGGACACTTCACGCCTAGGCTCACCGACCGTGCCTGTCTCACCACACCCTCATGAGGACCTGCTCGCCCATCTCGCCCGGACCACAGCGCTGGCCCCCGGGGAGGCGGCCCGGGTCGTCGCGGAGGTGCTGGCGTACTTCTCCGAGACCACGGAGGAGTACGTGCGCCGCCGTCACGGTGAGCTCCAGGCCAGGGGCCTGACCAACGATCGGATCTTCGCCCGGCTGGGCGCGGAGCTGGCCGCCCGCCGGGTGGCCGCGCCGGAGCTGTCGGTGCGTCAGCTGCGGCGGCTGGTCTACGGCTGACCGGCCGGAGCGGAGCAGGCCCCGAGTCCACCCGAAACCCTCGAACACCAGGAGTCCACGCCCATGTGCGGAATCGTGGCCTACATCGGCCCCAAGGACGCGTCCCCCTTCCTGCTGGAGGGCCTGCAGCGACTGGAGTACCGGGGATACGACTCGGCGGGCGTGGCGGTGGTCGCCCCCGCCACCAAGTCCGTCCCGGCGAAGTTGAAGGTGTGCAAGGTCAAGGGCCGGGTCGCGGACCTGGCGGCGGCGCTGCCGGCCCGGTTCAAGGGCGGGACCGGCATCGGCCACACCCGCTGGGCGACCCACGGCGTGCCGTCGGACGCGAACGCGCACCCGCACACCGACAACGAGGGCCGGATCGCGGTGGTGCACAACGGCATCATCGAGAACGCCGACGAGCTGCGCGCCAAGCTGGCCGCGGACGGCGCGGTGTTCCGCTCGGAGACCGACACCGAGGTGCTGGCCCACCTGATCGCCGCGCACCGCGCCGACGGCGGCGAGCTGGAGGACGCGGTGCGGGCCGCGCTGAAGCTGGTGGTCGGCACGTACGGCATCGCGGTGCTGGACGCCGAGCAGTCCGACCGGATCGTGGTGGCCCGCAACGGCAGCCCGATCGTGCTCGGCATCGGGGAGAAGGAGATGTTCGCCGCGTCCGACGTCTCCGCGCTGGTCCGCTACACCCGGCAGGTGGTGCACCTGGAGGACGGCGAGCTGGCGACGGTCCGCGCCGACGGCTTCCGGACGTTCACCGAGGACGCCCGGACCGTCACCCGGCAGCCGTCCACCGTCGACTGGGAAATCGGCTCGTACGACACCGGCGGCTACGCGCACTACCTGCTGAAGGAGATCCACGAGCAGCCCGGCGCCGTCGAGCGCACGCTGTCCGGCCGGCTCGACGAGCGGTTCTCCACCGCGCACCTGGGCGGGCTGAACCTGGACGCCCGGGAGCTGCGGGAGATCCGCCGGGTGAAGATCCTCGGCTGCGGCTCGGCGTACTACGCGGGCGAGATGGGCGCGCAGCTGATCGAGGAGCTGGCCCGGATCCCCGCGCACTCCGAGCCGGCCTCCGAGTTCCGCTACCGCAATCCGGTGATCGAGGCGGACACCCTGTACGTGGCGGTCAGCCAGTCCGGCGAGACCTACGACACGCTGGCGGCGGTGCAGGAGATCAAGCGCAAGGGCGGCCGGGTGCTGGGTGTGGTGAACACCGTCGGCTCGGCGATCGCCCGCGAGTGCGACGGCGGCATCTACCTGCACGCCGGCCCGGAGATCTCGGTCGCCTCCACCAAGGCGTTCACCTCCACCGTGGTGGCGTTCGCGCTGCTGGCGCTGCACTTCGGCCGGATCCACGACCTGTCGCCCGCCGACGGCCGGCGGATCGTCAATGCGCTGAAGGCGCTGCCGGAGCAGATCCGGGAGGTGCTCGGGCAGCAGGCGGAGATCGAGAAGCTCGCCGCCGAGTACGCCGAGAGCCAGGGCATGATGTTCGTCGGCCGGGTGCGCGGCTACCCCGTGGCCCGGGAGGGCGCGCAGAAGCTCAAGGAGATCTCCTACGTGCACGCCGAGGCGTACCCCGCCTCCGAGCTGAAGCACGGCCCGCTGGCGCTGATCAGCCCCGAACTGCCGACGGTGGCGCTGGTGCCGGACGACGAGCTGCTCGACAAGAACCTGACCACGCTCGGCGAGATCAAGGCCCGCTCCGGGCGGGTGCTGGCGATCGCCCACCGGCCCATCGAGGCGAAGCTGGCCGACCACTGCGTGGTGGTCCCGAAGAGCGAGCCGGAACTCGACCCGCTGCTGCTCAACATCCCGCTCCAGCTGCTGGCCTACCACGCCGCGGTGGCCCTCGGCCGGGACGTGGACAAGCCCCGCAACCTGGCCAAGAGCGTCACCGTGGAGTGACGGTGGACCTGGTTCCCCGCCGTCGGCTCACGGGCTGACTGCCTACGGGCCGACGGCTCACGGGCTGACGGCTCACGGGCTGACGGCGAGGACCAGGTAGGCGCCGAGGATCGCCAGGTGCACACCGCCCTGGAGCGGGGTGGCGCGCTTGGGGATGACGGTGAGGGTGCCGACCGCCACCGTCAACGCCAGCAGGATCATGTGATTGGCGCCGAGGCCGAGTTCGAGCGGCCCGCTCAGCCAGGTGGAGGCGATCGCGACGGCCGGAATGGTCAGGCCGATCGACGCCAGCGCCGAGCCGAGCGCCAGGTTGAGGCTGATCTGCACCTTGTTGCGGACGGCGGCCCGGACGGCGGCGATCGACTCCGGCAGCAGCACCATCAGCGCGATCACCACGCCGACCACCGCGTTCGGCAGCCCCGCCGACTCCACCCCGCGCTCGATGGTCGGGGACACGCCCTTGGCCAGGCCGACCACCGAGACCAGGGCGACGGACAGCATCGCCACGCTGACCAGCGTCATCTTCAGGGTCGGCGGGTCGGAGTGCTCGTCCATCGGGTCGACCACCTCGCCCGCCGGGGTGACCGGGAGGAAGTAGTCGCGGTGACGGACCGTCAGGGTGGAGACGAACAGCCCGTAGATGACGATCGAGGCGGTCGCCGCGAACGCCAGCTGGGTCGGCGAGAACTCCGGACCGGGCGTGGAGGTGGTGAACGTCGGCAGCACCAGGCTCAGCGTCGCCAGCGTGGCGATCGCGCCGAACGCCGCGCCGGTGCCCTCCGCGTTGAACACCGCCACCCGGTACTTCAGCGCGCCGACCAGGATGGACAGCCCGAGGATCCCGTTGCAGGTGATCATCACGGCGGCGAACACGGTGTCCCGGGCCAGGCCCGCGGTCTTGTCGCCGCCGCCCGCCATCAGCGTCACGATCAGCGCCACCTCGATGATGGTGACGGCGACCGCCAGCACCAGCGACCCGTACGGCTCGCCGACCCGATGGGCGATCAGCTCCGCGTGGTGCACGGCCGCCACCACCGACGCCGCCAGGAAGCACGCCACCAAGGTCACCACCGGCCACGGCATCTCGCGGTGCCAGGTCGCCAGGAGCAGCATGAACGCCATCACCGGGGCGACGGTGGTCCACTGCAGATAGAGCGGTCGGTTGGGAGAAGCCATACGGCCGAGCTTGGCAGATGGCACCCGCCCGGACCGGAAGTGACACTCGTGGCGGTGGTCACGATGAACGGTGACGAACGGTCAGGAGCGGAGCAATGGTCGGACGGCGAACGGTACTGGCAGCGGCCCTCGGACTCGCGGCGGGCTGCGCCCGCGCCCGCCCGGAACCGGCGGCTCCCGAGGCGGCCGATCCGTCCCCGCCGCCGTCCCCGTCCCCTTCCGTCACCGCGTCCGCCACCTCCGCGCCGCCGAGCCGCGAGGCGGTGCTCGCCCGGTACGCGGGGCAGCGGCCCACCCGGTGGGGGACCGACCTGCCCGGGGTGGTCGCCGAGGTTCCGGGCGGGGCGCTCGCGCTGACCTTCGACGCCTGCGGCGGGTCGGGCGGGAACGGCTACGACGCGGCGCTGATCGACACCCTGCGCCGGCACCGGGTGCCCGCCACGCTGTTCCTGAACGCCCGGTGGATCGACGCCAACCCCGGGCCGTTCGGCGAACTGGCCGCCGACCCGCTGTTCGAACTCGGCAACCACGGCACCGCGCACCGCCCGCTGTCCGTCACCGGCCGCTCGGCGTACGGCATCACCGGCACCGCGGACGCCGCGGCCGCCTACCAGGAGGTGGCGGACAACGCGGCGAAGCTGGCCGGGCTGCTCGGAAAGCCACCGCGCTGGTTCCGCTCCGGGACGGCGCACTACGACGAGGTCGCGGTCCGGATCGTCGGCGAACTCGGCGAGCGGGTGGCCGGGTTCGCGGTGAACGGCGACGCCGGGGCGACCTTCACCGCCGACCAGGTGGCGCGGACGGTGACCGCGGCCCCACCCGGAGCGGTGGTGATCAGCCACTTCAACCACCCCGACGCGGGCACCGGCCCCGGCTACGCGCAGGCGCTGCCCCGGCTGCTGGACGCGGGCCGCCGCTTCGTCCGGCTGTCGGACTGAAGGACTGAAGGACTGAAGGACTGACGGACGGGTGGGCGTATGGGCGGATCGTCAGACCGCGCCCGGGGCGTCGAGCTCGTCCAGTCGGTGCAGCAGGCCGTGCACCCCCCGAGCAGAGCAGTACCACCGGCGCCACCGCCGTCAGCGCGCAGGCCGCCCGGAGCGCGGTGCGGGTGCCCCACAGCGGGGCGGCGGTGCGAACCCCGCGTTGCCCAGCGCGAACAGCACCAGCCCCGGCCCGTCGGCCGCCGCCGCCGGCGGCATCAGCAGCGTCGGCGCCGCACCCACGACGGGGGACACCAGCAGCGCCCGGGCGCTGCCGAAGCGGGAGTTCAGCCACGGGGTGAGCGCCGCGACGAGCAGACTGCCCATGCCCTCGGTGGCCGTCCGCACACCCGCCACCCCAGGCGGCGACCAGGAATACCGGGGTCGGCGTCATCAGCGCGCCGCACGCGAAGTGCACCGAGGTCGCCATCGCCACGCACGGGCCCACCATCGGATGCGGGTGACGTACCGCCGGCCCTCGCCGATCTGCGCCGCCACCGAGGCCGCCGCCCGGGCGCGGGCCGAGCGGCGGCCGCTCGGGGCAGGGTGCGCAGCAGGGCCGCGGACAGCAGGTAGCCGACCGCGTCGGTGCCGTGCCCAGCGCGGTGGCCGCGCCCAGCACCGCACCAGCAGACCGGGTTCGCCGCCCACCACCAGGTCATCCCGTTCCCGCTCCTGTCCGACGCCGCGCTGCGCCTGACCGGCGCGCTGCGTTCGCCGCCCACCTGCCGGGCCGGCGGCGCCGAACGGCTCAAGCGCCTCCCCCTCCTGATCGACGCCACCCGCGCGGTGCGCAGCGTGCTGTACCCCGTCCCCGACCCGGGCGGCTCGGTGCAGGACGCACTGGCGCTCATCGATGTTGTGGGGAGTGGGAGTTGACGGCGGTTCGGCGGGCCCGGTCGTACAGCAGGACGGAGGCGACGGCGGCCAGCGCGCACCAGGTGGAGACGAACGCCAGCCGCCACAGCAGGCCGCAGGCGAGCGCGCCCACGCCGAGCACCACGCCGAGGCCGCGCAGCCGGCGGTCGCCCGAGCAGAGCAACGCGCCCACGGTGGCGGCCAGGTAGCCCGCCAGCAACAGGCCGGCGGCCGGGACGCCGATGGCGTAGTCGAGGGTGTGGCCGTGCGGGTGCGCCGTCACCGGGTGCCGGGCGAGCGCAAGGGCCAGCGGGACGGCGACGGCCGCGCCCAGCGCGGTGAACCACGCCGCCGAGCGGCGGCCGGTCGCGCACCACACCGCCGCCGGCACGTACACCGGCAGCAGCGGCAGTGCGATCACCGCCCACGCCGTGCGGGCCCACGCCCAGCCCGACCACCCGCCCGCCTCCACCAGCTGGTGCACGCCCAGCAGCAACGGCAGTGCGGCCAGCGGTAGTTGACGCCCCGGTCCGGCGCGCAGCACTGCCGCGACCCCGACCGCCGTGACGGCGCTGCCGACGAGCAGATCGGCCTCGGCGCTCCAGCACACCCCGCCAGCGTACTGAGCGGACCCCGCGATCAGTACGACTGAAGCTCGATCAGCGTGCCCTGCGGGTCGCGCAGATGGGCGCTGCGCAGCGTCGGCCCCCACTCGGGGCGGTCGGTCGGCGCCAGCACGGGCGTCGCGCCGTGGGCCAGGCAGAGCGCGTACGCGGCGTCCACGTCCGCGACCCGGCAGACGAACATGCCGGTGTCGGCCGGGGGAGCGTCCGCCGGCGCCGGGGCGGTGCCGAGGGTGGCGGCCATCGCCGCCCGGTCGAACAGCACCAGCACGGCCTGCTCGGCCACGTCCCAGTGCGCGTACGGCCCGGCGGCCGTGCCCTTGACCAGGTGCGCGCCGAGCAGCGGGGGCAGGACGGCGTCGTAGAAGGCGAAGCAGGCGGCGAACTCGGCGACCAGCAGGCGGGGATGGAGCGCGTCCACGGGCAATCCCTCCGGAGCGAATCGTGGGTCTGGACCCACTATAGGGCGACCCCTACCATGTTCGACATGGCCGATCCGAACGAAACCCCGCCAGCACTGCTGGAGTTGACGACCTATCTGCTCTCCAGGGTCGGCAAGGACGCCCGCAACCGCCTCGCCGAACTCCTCGCCGCCGACGGACTGCGCCTCCACCACCACGCGGCCCTCGCGGCCCTCGCCGACTTCGGCCCGCACACCCAGCGCGACCTCGCCACCCGCCTGCGCCTCGACCCCAGCGACCTAGCCAAGGCCGCCGACCAACTCGCCGCCGCCGGCTGGCTCGACCGCACCCGCGATCCCGCCGACCGCCGCCGCCTCACCCTCACGCTGACCCCCGCCGGTGCCGCCCGGTTCGCCGAACTCGACGCCCTGGCCCGCGACGTCCAGGACACCGTCCTCGCCCCACTGACCGCCGCCGAACGCGCCACCCTGCACGGCCTGTTGCTGCGCGTGCACGGCTGAGGGGCGGAGTTCGGCGCCGCCGTCGCCCCGGTGGGCGGGCGCGCAGGCGCGCGGTCAGCGACGGCGGCCGAGTGCCCGCCGCGGCCGGCGCACCACGACGCGGCCGAACTGCTTCTCGCCGACCAGCTCCACCCGCAGCGTGGTCGGCGCCGCGGCGTCCGACGCCCGGTTCCTGACCCTGCTGTGCTGCAGCATCAGGCCGTCGGTGTCGACCACCGTGTCCGGCCCGACGATCAGTGTCAGGGTCTTGCCGCGCATGTCCACGTCGATCTGCAGGGTGTCCTGGGTGATCACCGCCTCGGTGAGGTCGAGCGTCACCGCGCACCACTCCACGTCGAGCACCAGCCGACGCGGCACCACCCAGCGGCCCGTCCGCTTGACCGGTCTCCACTTCTGCTCGATCCGGAGGACCTCCTTGGCCTCGGCCACCACCCCGTCGGCAGCGAACGAGACGGCCGGCAGGTCGACGGTGAGCTCGGCCAGTTCACGAACCGTCCGCGCGGAGAGGGCGACCTCCAGGCGCTGGTCCAGCTCCTCCGCGGTCAGCCGTCCGTCACCCGCCGCCACCCGCAGGACATCGGCCACCCGATCCCGATCCGCATGCGAAGCCCGCATCTCGGGCTGCGAGTTGAGGCCAGAGGGCTTCTCGGCGGGCGCGATCTCTCCCGGCATACTTCCCGTCCTGAGTTTGACGTAGGTCTCCCCGCAGTGGGGCGGGCGACGGGAACTTACGATATATCGCGATAGGTGTTCCCGCCAGGGTCGGGTTCGCCAACGGCCGGGTGCGGGACGCGAAGAGCGACACGACGACCTGCGCGGCACGTCCGAGCTCAGAAGAAGTTGAACCGGACGGCATTGGGGAGGACGGAACCCCAGGACATGCCGGTCTTGGGCGGAAGCGTGTCCAGGGCGGGCCCGCTGCAGTCGGTGTTCTCGTAGACGGTCGCCGAGGCGTTCGTCTCGTTGTCCGCACCGGTCACCGGGAGGCCGAAGCTGATGCACTCACCGCTCGGCGGGTCGACCAGAGTGTGGTCCTCCCCGTCGATGTCGGTGTAGGTGAATTCGCCGGTGGCGGCGTTGGCGCTGGTGGCGATTCCGATGACGAGTGTGAGCGCGGTGCAGGCGGCAAGAGCGAATCGGCCGGCGTTCTTCGCAGCAGTCATGGGGCGTCCCGTCGCTTTCGAATGGGGTGAGCCACCAGGATTCAGTCCGCTCGGGGCCTCGGCGCAGTCGGCGAGCGCCGGTGGTGTGGTCCAGCGCGGCGAGCAGGTGAATTTTCCGGCTGCGGGCCGTCGGTCGTGGGTGGTGAGCCGTGGGTCGTCGCGGATCCGGACGGGAGTCAGACCCGCAGCATCCGGTAGACGCAGGTCCGGTAGGGCATCTCGACACTGTCGCGGCCGGCCAGGGCCGGGTCGGTGGCGGCCAGCTCGCCGACCTCCCGGTCCAGGCGGGCCCGCTCGGCGGCGTCGGCGGTCAGGTAGTACGAGCGGGACCGCACCAGGTCGACCAGCCGGTCCGTCGGGACGGTCACCGTGTGCTCGGTCAGGACGAGTTCGGGTGCGGTGAACCACGGCGTCACCGGCCCGTACTGCCAGGCGCTCTCCAGGCCGTACCCCTCGGTGCCGATGACGCCGGAGAGCGCGGCCACCCACGGGGTCCGATCGTCGCGGACGTTCCACATCGGGGCGAAGACGCCGTCCTTGCGCAGCACCCGGTGGATCTGCGGCAGCGCGTCCTGCGGAGTGAACCAGTGGTACGCCTGCCCGACCACGACGGCGTCCACGGACCCGTCCGGCAGCGGGATGTCCTCGGCGCTGCCGGCGAGCACCTGCGTGCCCGGGTGGCGTTCGGCGGCCACGACGCGCATCTGCGCGTCGGGCTCGACCGCGATCACCTCGTGGCCGGCGGCGCGCAGCACCCGGGTCAGCAGCCCGGTGCCGGCGCCCAGGTCCAGGACGCGGACCGGCTCGCTGCCGATGGCCCGGGCGACCGCCTGCGCCGGGTAGGCGGGCCGGATCGAGTCGTAGAGGCGCGCGGCGGAACCGAAGGACAGCGCAGAGGTCGACATGCCTGCGAGCGTAACCGGATCCGGGCCGCCGGTCCGGGAGTTCCGGCAGCCGCGGTCGGCGGAGCGTGCCTGCGGATGCTGCCGGTCCGAACGGCTCGGCGCAGGGCCGGAGTCGGGCGGGACGGTGCTGCGGCGCGCCCGGTGGGGTGACGGGGCGTCAAGGGGTCTCGAAGTCGTGGATCTTGTCGGCCGCGGACCAGAGTTGCCGTCCGGCGGTGTCGAAGGCGGTGAGGTCGGTGGCCGTGCCGGGGGTGGTGGCGTAGGCGAAGAAGGACCTGCCGCCGTGCGGGGCGGTGAGGGGTACGGGGCGCGGCGGAGTGGCGGTGAGGCGGGCGACGGTGGGGGCGGCCGCGCCGTAGAGGAGCAGGACACGGGGGTCGAGGGCGTCCAGGGCGACGTTGACGGGGGCCTGGACGGAGACAGGCGGTTCACAGCCCTGGCCGGCGGGACGGTTGTCGACGGTGGCCCGGGTGCAGAGCTCGCCCGCCACGGAGACCAGGTCGACCCGCCAGCGGACTCCGTCCTGGGTGCCCTCGGCGATCAGCGCGACCTGGGTGACGGAGGCCGACACGTCGACGGTCGGCGGCGCCGGGCGGCGGGTCGGGGCGCAGGCGGCGAGCAGGGCCGCCAGGCAGGACAGGACGACGAGGACGCGCCGGGACGTCACGGGATCTCCTCCGGGCTGTGCGGCGGACGGCCGGCCCCGGCCCGGGGAGGGCCGGGGCCGACCGTCGGGGACTACACGGTGTAGGCCCCCGCACAGGGGGCGGACGCGCTGTGGCCGCCGTTGTCCCTGCCGTACCAGCGCAGGTAGTACGAGGAGCCGGTGTCGACGCCGATGCCGCGCGGGTCGGTGTGGCCCCGGCCGTCCGCGCCGTAGCTGTAGCTGGAGAACACCTTGGTGCTGTTGTGGGTCCGGACGAGTTGGACGTAGAAGCTGCGGGCGGCACCGCCGGTGCAGCCCTTTCCGCCGATCCTGATGGTGCCCGAGGTGGGGACGAAGTCCTTGCTGGCGTGGTAGGAACCGCTGCCGAAGGACTGGGAGAAGGCACCGGCCGGGGCCGCTGCGAGGGTGAGGACGCCGGTGGCGGCCGCCGTCACTGCGGCGACGCGGGTGACAGAACGCCAACGAATTGCCATGCGACCGACGGTAGGAGCGCGGCGGTCGGTCGACAACGAATTGAACCGCGATTCACCGGAACAGGGGACGCGGCGATTGTTTGTTCGTGCCGCAACTCCGCGCCTGCGGCGCGGAGTTCGGCGTCAACATGCGCGTCCGATCAGGCGGTGATCACCTGGAGGACCGGCGGGTACGCGGCGTTCTCCCGGCTGTTGAGGTTCACCGCCAGCCCGACCCGTCCGGCCGGCTGACCGACCGTCAGGGTCAGCGCCGGATCGGCGGTGACGGCCGCGGTGACGTCCAGGGCCACCCAGTCGGCGGCGGTGGAGATCCGGCCGGTGCCGAGCGCGGCGGCCGGGGCCGGGCAGCGGTTCCAGGTCGCGGCGGTCTCCTGCCAGGCGCCGGGCGCGGTGGCGAACGCCTGGAGGTCCGTCTCGGTGCCGCCCGAGTCCGCGACCGCGCCGCGCACCCAGAGCACCGCGCGCCGCACCGTCCCCGTCAACTGCGAGGTGTCGAAGGCCAGGAGCGCCCGCCGCGAGAAGCCGGACCCGGTGGTGTCGGTGTTCTTCACCGTCAGCACGGTCGCCGTCCCGTAGTTGGCGTCGCCGTACGAGCCGTCCCGGACGTAGGTGTCCTGCACGGGGGCGAGCAGCACGGCGGTCGCGGCCGCCGGCGCGCCCGAGGTGCGCAGCGTCACAGTGCGCCCGGCGCCCTGCGTGCCGCCGAGCTCCGCCAGCAGCTGCACGGAGGATCCGGTGGCCAGGACCGTGACGCCCGTGGCCGGGTCCGCCGAGACGTAGCCCGGGCGGTCCACCGTCACCCGCACCGTGGCGGCCGTGCGGGACGGGTCGGCCACCGAGACGCTGAGCGTGCCGCCCGACTCCCGGACCAGCACCGAGCACGGCGCCGAGACGGTGATCGGACCGGCGCTGCCCGGGGCGAAGAAGTTCGCCGCCGTCACACCCGAGGCGGAGTCCGAAATCGCCTGCACGGACGACGAGTTGGCGAGGATCGTGACCGTCGGGGCGGCCGCCCGGGCCGCCGTGGCGGCGGCGTCCGCGCCCGGCAGCAGCAGGTACGCGTACCCGGCGTTCGACGGGGCGGCGCCGTGGTCGAACCAGAGCGTCAGGTAGCGACGGGTCAACGCCTCGGACGTGCCGCCGGAGTTGATGTCGTGCCAACTGCCCGTCCGCGCCTCGCGCTTGGCCTGCACCGTCGTGCCGCCCGGGAACACGTAGCCGCCGAAGCCGGCGATCGCCATCGACTTCGCGCCCGTGAACTGCTGCGACCAGCCGAGCGTGGCCGGCTGCGCCACCCCGTCCACCGTGAACGCGTGGGTGCCGGACGCGCCCAGGTTGCGGTTCTCCACCACCGTCTCCACCGGGACGCCGTCGGTGCAGCTGATGCCCGCGCCCAGGCAGACCACCGAATCGTCCAGCAGGAACCAGGACTTCCAGCCCGACAGCGTCGACGACAGCCCGCGCACCGCCTGGCCGACCGCCGCGTACGTGCCGTCGCTCGCCCCGCCCGCCCACACGGCGTCCGGCCGGGCCGCGCCCCACGCGCCGCCCGCCGCGTCCGCCAGCTTCTTCGTGGAGACGGTCGTCCCCGGCAGCCGGTACGGGTCGACGGTCGGCCAGAACGCGTCCGCGTACTGGCCGTTGCCCGTGGTCGCGTTCCACCACGCCAGCAGACCGTTGTTGGTGTGCCAGCCGCGCACGTTCTCGCCGTTGCCGGTCTCGTAGAACGTGGTGCGCGCCGAGCACATCGACAGCGACACCGCCCAGCCCGGACGGCGCACCACCGCCCGGTCCATCGCGAACACCCGCGCCCCCACCGGCTCCGCCGACGCCGCCACCGCGCCGTCGCCCATCAGCGCCTGCGCCCGCGCCAACTCCGGGACGTCGACGGCCGCGTCCGAGAGGTACGGCCGGTAGTAGTCACGGCCGATCCAGCCCTTCACCGCCGCCCGCCACCGCGCGGACTGCACCGCCGGCGCGGCGCCCGAGTCCGCCAACCGCAGGATGTGCCCGATGATCGTGTGCCCGCGGCCGTGGTCGTCCTGCTGAAGGTGCAGCAGGTCCGAGGACTGCAGACCCCGACTGCTCGCCCGGCCCACCACCGAGTCCATCACCAGGCCGTTGAACAGGAACGGTGCGTACGCCGAGTCCACCGCGTCGAACACGTTCTGCCGCTGCGGATCCGTCACCTCCCACGACGACCCCGCCAGCAGCGCGAACAGCCGGCTCAGCCCGCTCAGCAGCACCTCCCCGTACGAGCCCGTGTACGGCACCCAGGTGTGCTGCACGAACGACCCGTCCGGGTACAGCCCGTCCCCCGTCAGCACGTACGGGAACACCGGTGACAGCGCCGCCGACGCCGTCGCCAGCTTCGCCGCGCTCTTCCCGACCACCCCGCGCAGCGCCAGGACCCGGCAGAGGTCGACCCGGTTCGCCCCCGTGCTCGTCCCCGAGTACGCGGCCACCCTGGAGTCCGGGACGGCGTGGTCCACGGCCGCGCAGTAGGTGCTCACCTGAGTGGCCGTCAACTGCGGCAGCACCAGCACGCAGGTGTCCAGCAGCGCCTGCGGCGAACCGATCTGCCAGTCCCACCAGTTGTCGTACGCCGTCGCCGTCGCGGTGTACGCGGAGGCGCACAGCCGGTCCAGGCCGGTCGTGATGGCCGCGGCCAGCGTCGCGTCGCCCGTCAGCCCCGTGCCCGGCTGCGCCCACGCCAGCGCCATGGTGCGCAGCCGCACGAAACTGCCGGTGATGTTCGCCGAGACCGACCCCAGCGGCAGGTCCGGCCAGAGCGACCCCGCCGTCGGAGCCATCGCCTGCTGCTGCGCCCGGGCCCGATCCCCGAGCGCCCGCAACGCGGAGCCGAACGGCTCGGCGGCCGGATCGAACCCGGTGCCGGTCAGCAGCGCCAGCCACCGCAGGCGGAGCGTCTCGTAGGGATCGGCGGTCGCGGCACCGGCTGCGGTGGCGGTGGCGCCGGTGACGGCGAGGGCGAGAGCACCGGCGGTGCCGGCCTGGAGCAGGGTGCGACGGGACAGGGCAGGCAGGGACACGACGCCTCCGTGAGGGGGGTGGGAAAGCGCTTTCCGGGAGCCGACGGTAAGCGCTTTCCGGTCGGGGCGTCAACGGTTCGGCGCGGCATTCGGTAAGCGCTTTCCACTGCGCTTTCGACTGCACTGTCCACCGCGCTGTCCACCGCTCCCGCGTGCAGGTTTGCGACAGCGGCGGCCCGCGCGGCCGCGGTCGGCATGGGTGGCGCAGGGGCGGCCGGGGTCGCATGGTGGTGGGCGGGGGAGCCGGGGGAAGGGTGCCCGGGGCGGAGCGAGTCGGGGGATCTGACCCTGCGTCAGCTGCGGCTCGGATAGGGTGCGTTCGGATTTTCGGGATCGGCCCGAGGCGGTACGGACGGGGACGGAGCAGCAATGCGGATCGGAATCATCGGTACCGGTACGGTCGGGCAGACTCTCGGCAGCAAGCTGGTCGCGCTCGGCCACGACGTCACGCTCGGGTCGCGCAGCAAGGGCAACGCCGCCGCCACCGACTGGGCGGAGCGCAGCGGCCCGGGCGGCCGGGCCGGGACGTTCGCGGAGGCGGCCGAGTTCGGCGAGCTGGTGATCGTCGCCACCGGCGGCACCGTCGCGCCCGCCGCCGTGGAGCTCGCCGGTGCGGAGAACCTGGCCGGGAAGGTCGTGCTGGACCTCTCGAACCCGCTGGTGTTCTCGCCGACCGGGGAGCTGACGCTCGACCCCGTCAACACCGACAGCGTGGGCGAGCAGCTGCAGCGCGCGCTGCCCGGGAGCCGGGTGGTGAAGGCGCTCAACACCGTGACCGTCACCGTGATGGTGGACCCCGACCGGATCCCGGGCGAGCACCAGCTGTTCGTGGCCGGCGAGGACGCCGCCGCCAAGGCGCAGGTCACGGCGCTGCTGGGCGAGTTCGGGTGGCCCGCGGAGCGGGTGCTCGACCTCGGCGGGATCGACGCGGCCCGCGGGATGGAGATGCTGATGCCGTTCTGGATGCGGCTGATGCGGCACTACGGCCACGCCGACTTCAACTACTCGATCCGCACCGCGAACTGAACCGCACCCGCGAGCCGGAGCCGCACCGCGCGCCGGGCCGCATCGTGAACTGAACCGCATCCGCGAGTCGGGCCGCACCGCGAGCCGGGCCGCACCGTGAACTGAACTGCACCCGCGAGCCGGGCCGCACCGCGAGCCGGGCCGCACCGCGAACTGAACCGCACCGCGAACCGAACCGCGGCGCGGGCTGATCCGCACCCGCGAGTCGGGCCGCACCGCGAGTCGGGCCGCACCGCGAGTCGGGCCGCACCGCGAGTCGGGCCGCACCGCGAACTCAACCGGGTCGGAATCGAACTCGGAACCGGACAAGGAAAGGCGTCACCATGAGCACCCTCGCCGAGCAGCCCCCGTTCCGCCCGCTGGACGAGGACTGGGAGACCGCCCTCGCGATCGTCGCCCACCCCGACGACATGGAGTACGGCGCGGCCGCCGCCGTCGCCCGCTGGACCGCCCAGGGCAAACGCGTCAGCTACCTGATGGTCACCAGCGGTGAGGCCGGGATCGACGGCATGGAACCCGAACTGTGCCGGCCGATCCGCGAGCGCGAACAGGTCGAGTCGGCGGCCCTGGTCGGCGTGGACACCGTCGAGTTCCTCGGCTACCCGGACGGCATCGTGGAGTACGGGCTGCCACTGCGCCGCGACCTGGCACGGGCGATCCGGCGGCACCGGCCGGAGATCGTGATCACCACCAATTTCCGCGAGACGTACGGCGGGGTGTTCCCGAACCAGGCCGACCACATAGCCGTCGGCCGAGCCACGCTGGACGCGGTGCCGGCGGCCGGGAACCGCTGGGTGTTCCGCGAACTCACCGCCGAGGGCCACGAGCCGTGGAACGGCGTCCGGCAGGTGTGGGCGGCCGGCTCGCCCGACGGAATGCACGCCGTCGACACCACCGAGACCTTTGCTGCGGGCGTCGCCTCACTGGAGGCCCACCACGCCTACCTGGCGGGCCTCAGCGGGGAGATGGCCAACGCCGCCGAGTTCCTGGAGTCGATGGGCCGGATCGCCGGAAGCCGCCTCGGGACCACGTTCGCCGCCTCGTTCGAGGTGATCAACTTCCGCTGAGCCGCGGGGCCGTTCCGTCGGGCCGGCCGTCGTTCCCGCCGCTGTCACCGTCGTCGTCGCGCGGGTCCTCGTCGCGCGGGTCCTCGTCGCCGGGGTCGTCGTCGCCGAGGATGAGCGCGAGGTCGCCGAGGTCGAGGGCCCCGAGGTCGCCGTAGTGCCGGACGCCGGGCGCGAGCAGGGCGACCGCGGAGGCCAGCAGGAACGGGTCGACCCGGCACAGGGTGGTGTCACGGCGCACCCGCACGGACGTCCGGTAGGTCTCGGCGAACTCAGGATCGTCCAGCCGGGCGAGGAGCTGGTCCATCATCTCCGTCGCGGGGTGGTCCGCGAGGAGCGGGAACGGGGTGTCCCCGTCGGTGGCGCGCCGGTAGACCAGCAGGGTGCTGCGGGGATGCTCGTCGCACCAGTCCACGGCCAGGACGTCGGCCCAGGCAATGACCTCGGCGGGGCGGGACGACAGGAAGCGGTGGAACGTGATCCCCCGCCCGTCGAACGTCACCCGCCTGCGGCGACCGGAGCAGACGGCGAGGTAGAACAGCGGGACCGGGACGAGCACGAGTTCGATGTGCTGCGCCGGCGCGGCGCCGGGCAGGAAGCAGACCGCGACGAGCCCGGACACGACCAGGCTCCAGAGGACGGCGAACCGCGTCCATCTGGACCGGATCACGTACGAACCGTCGAACTCGTGCTCGCTCGTCATGATCGACATCCTGTCGCACGCCGGAGCGGGCGTACAGAGTGATCACGGCCCGTTGCGACGGAACGTCACCGTCGGCCGTCGGCCGGCACGTCCTCGCCGCTGTCCTGGTGCGGGATCCGGTCGCCGGCGTCCACCGGCGGCCGACGGCGGTGGCGGAGCCAGGCGCGGGTGCCGACCAGGGCGAGGACGGCCACGAGGGCGATCAGCAGCAGGACCTGGTAACGGACGGCCTGCCGGTACAGGACGGTGATGTTGCTGCCCGCGAAGTAGCCGACCGCGGCCCAGACGCCCGACCAGAGGACGGCGCCCGCGGCGTTGGCGGGCAGGAAGCGCCGCAGCGGCATCCCGGTGGTGCCGGCGACCAGTCCGTTGGTCTGCCGCAGGCCGTCCACGAAGCGGGCGCCGGTGACCACCAGGGTGCCGCGACGGCGGAAGAAGTCCTCGGCGCGGGCCATCCGCTCCGGCGTGAGCCGCAGGTAGCGCCCCCAGCGGTGGACGAACGCCAGGCCGCCGGTGCGTCCGATCAGGTAGGCCAGGCCGTTGCCGGCGAACGCGGCCAGCACCGCGACGGTCACCACCACGGGCAGCGACAGCTGCCCGGCGCCGGCGTAGACCGCGGCCAGCACCAGGATGGTCTGGCCGGGCACCGGGATCGCGCAGTTGTCGAAGAAGACCAGGACGCCGACCGCCAGGTAGCCGTAGTCGTCCAGCAGCGGGGCGAGCTGGGCCAGCGGGCCCGGCAGGGGTGGGGGCAAGGGGGACCGCTCCTCCCACCGGGCCGCGGCCCGGGATCAGCGCTGCTCTTCGCCGGGCCGGTGCTCGACGAGGCAGTCGGGGCCGGGGTAGACGAGGCCTTGGTGTCCGTCCTCGAAACGGACCAGGTAGGGCGGCGAGCCGTCGGTGCCGCGCACCTCGACGATCTCGCCCTTGCGGTCGGTCATGCCGACCGACCGGCTGTACATGTGGACGTGGTCTCCCACTGTGGCTTGCATCGCTGCTCCTGCGGTTCGGCGGGACCGGTGGCCGGGACCGGTGGGACGGGGGCGGACCCCTGTTTCCACTGTGCGGCGGCGCTCCGGGCGGTGCAATGGCGGAACCGGTCAGCCCACGGTGCGCACCGGTCCGGTCACCCGAGCGGCGCCGGTCGCTCGGCGGTCGGCGGAGTGGCGAGGTAGCTGCGCACCAGGCGCTTGCACTCGGCGATCAGCAGCGGGTCGCCGTCCGGGTCGGCGCGGAAGGCGAGCTTGAGCACGGCGTCCGCGCACTCCATGGCGACCCGTAGGGCGACGGCGTAGCCGGGGGCGGCGAAGAGCTCGCCGCCGATGGTGCGCAGGCGCAGCGCGACGGCCGCGTTGTTGTCGAGTTCGGCGTCCAGCAGGTGCAGGTCGTCGATCTCGGCGGGGACGGCGTCGACCAGGCCGAAGTCGAGGTGGCCGAAGCCGGGGAGGGTGCGCTTCATCGCCACGAACTCCTCGACCGCGTGGTCGGTGAACTCGGCGACGCCCGGGTGGCCGGCGGCGTCGACCCGGCGGGCCAGGCCGTCCAGGAAGGACGCCAGGTTGCGTTCGGCGAGGGCGGCGAGCAGGCCCTCCTTGCCGGAGAAGAACTGGTACAGGGTGCCGATCGGCACCTCGGCGCGCTGCGCGACCTCCTTGGTCGTCAGCCCTGCCGAGCCGACCTCGTCGAGCAGACCGGCGCAGGCGTCCAGCAGCCGCTCGTACCGCTCCTGGCTGCGCTGCTGCACCGGGCGGCGGCGGGCGCCGGCCGCCGGGGCACGGGAAGCGGTGGCGGGGGCGGAGGGCTGCGCGGTCATGGCGGACACTCTGCCGCATCGGGTCGCGTCGCGGCCAATCCCGGTGCCGGGCACGCGGGGCGGTGTGATTGGGTGGCCGTTCGACGACGGACGGGAACGTTCCGGCAGGCCCGGGGCGGTGGCGGAGGTGGCGGGTGTGGACGGGCGGCCGGTGACGGTGCAGCGGGCCGGGCGGCTGGAGGACGGCGGGTGCCGGCACCTGCTGGTGTGGCGGGCCGGTCCGGGCTGGCGGATGGTCAGCTCCGGAGTGCTCGGCGGCGGGCTGGGCGAACGCCACTGGGTGCTGAACGCCCAGGTCCGGGCCGGCTACGGGCGGTTGGACCCGGATGCGCACCTGGCCGAACTCGCCGCCGCGCAGGGACTGGTGGGCCCCGGGGTGGGCCTGATGACGGCCGCCGAGGTGGACGCCTGCACCTGGGCGGAGGACGGCGGGGTGACGGCTGTGGTCACCACCGGAATAGGCGTACCGACCTGGGCCGCCGAAGCTGACGAAGCGTCAACTTTCGCCGCTCCGAGGGATTCCTGGGCGCCGGGGACGATCAATGTGCTGGCGGTGGTCCCGGCGGCGGTGGCGGACGCGGGGCTGGTGAACCTGCTGGCGACGGCCACCGAGGCGAAGGTGCAGGCCCTGTTGGAGGCGGGCCGCGACTGTTCGGGCACTCCGTCGGACGCGGTCTGCGTCGCCGTGCGGACGCCGGTGGCGGGCGAGCCGGTCGAGCCGTTCGGCGGCCCGCGCTCGCACTGGGGCTCCCGGCTGGCGCGGGCGGTGCGGGCGGCGGTGTTCGAGGGGGCGGTGCTGGACCGCGAGCGCCGCGCCGAGTGGGACGGCCCGCCGGTGCACCCGGCGACGGTGCCGGGCTGCGAACTCGCGGACGTGCTGACGGGGCGTGGCCCCCGGTAAGGCCGTCAGGTGCCGGGCAGCCGGTCCTGGTCGATCACGTAGACCCGGGTGCGCTCGGGCGCGTCGGCGCAGTGCCGGCCGAGCTTCTCCCAGCGGGACTCGGGGGAGTGCAGCGGCCGGTGGCACCGACGGCACCGGACGACCGGGGCAGGACGGCGCTCGACGGCTGTCCCCGGCAGCGGCGGTTCGACGGTCTTCAGGTCGGTGCTCATCCCTCCAGTTCATCATTCCGGCCCGGCGGCGGTGCGACGGGGGGCCGCCCCCGCGCCCGCGGGCCCGGAGCTGCGGTGCGTCGCGAACGTCCCGCCGGCGGGCAAGGGCTCACGGCTCCAAGGCCGTTCGGGGCGGCGCGGGTATCCTGGGCGCTCTGTGTCGACGGGGGAAAACGGGACGTCATGGTGAGAGTGCTGCTGGCCGAGGACATGCACCTGGTGCGCGGCGCCCTGCGGGCGCTGCTCTCCGCGGCCGGCGACATCGAGGTGGTGGCCGACACCGGGCACGGCGACCAGGTGGTCGCCGCCGCGCTCGCCCACCGGCCCGACGTGGCCGTGCTGGACGTCGACATGCCCGGCGCCGACGGCCTCACCAACGCGGGCGTGCTGCGTGAACGGCTGCCCGGGTGCGGGGTGCTGATCCTGACGGCGCATCGGCGGCCCGAGGTGCTGCGGGCCGCGCTGGCCGCCGGCGCGACGGGGTTCATGCCGAAGGACGCCCCGCCGGAGCGGCTCGCCGAGGCGATCCGGACGGTCGCGGCGGGCGGCACCGCGATCGACCCCGAACTCGCCGCCCGCGCTCTCACGGCCCCCGCCAGCCCGCTCACCGAACGCGAGGCGCAGGCCCTCGCCCTGGCGGCGGACGGCTGCGAGCCGCGCGAGATCGCCAAGCGCCTGCACCTGTCGGCCGGCACCGTCCGCAACTATCTGGCCGCCGCCCAGGTCAAACTCGACGCCCGCACCCGCCTGGACGCCGTCCGGATCGCCCGGGAGGCCGGCTGGCTGCCGACCCCGGTCTCAACTTCCGCTCGGTGACGGGCTGTTGCGCAGGACGCGCAGGCCCCGGACCTGCCAGGAGATCTGGCGGACGTCGGGCCTCGGGCGCAGGTGGCCCCACTGGCCGGCCGACACCGACAGGTTGACGATGATCCAGGCCCGCCAGCCGGCGCCGACGCCGTGGCCGTCCGCGAACACCTGGCGGCCGTCCACCGACCAGACCACCGAGTCCGTGCCGAAGCGGCAGGTGACGGTGAACCAGGTGCCGGGAGTGACCAGACCGTCCAGGTAGGCCGGGCTGCCCGGGTTGACGTGGTTGCTCAGCTCCAGCATCCGCGGGTGGTCGGGGTGGTACTCCAGGACGTCCACCTCGCCGTGCCCGGGCTGCGAGCGGCCCGAGGCGGTGTCCCGACCCCACGTCCAGAGGGCGGGCCAGGCGCCCTGGGTGGCCGACAGCAGGCACTGCGCCTCCAGCACGTCCTCCGGCCGGAGTTCGAAACCGCCCCGGGTGTTCTCCGTGGTCACCAGCGGGGTCCGCCAGCTGAACGGGTTCTCCCGCACCGCCGTGAACACGTCGCCGTCCGGGCCGAAGCCCGCCACCAGGTGGTCCAGCTTGTTGTCACCGCTGTTGCGTCCGTCCGGCGGGTACGCGGACGAAGCGCCGGCGGCCCACTGCGAGGCGTCCGAGAACGGGGCGTCGAAGACGACGACGGGGGCGGGCGTTCCCGGGGCGAGGTCGGCGGAGTCTGTGGGGGCGGCGGAGTCCGTGGGGTCCGTGGGGCTGCCGTTCGGGGGGATCACTTCGGTCACCGGACACTCTCCCGGGTCGTGCGATTGGTTCATCCAGGGGCATTCCCGGCAAAAGCGTTCCACGACCGTCCGCGCCACCGGCGCACTGAGGTGCGAGCGCCGGCGTGGGGGCGCGTGACGGCGTGCGACGGACCGGGCGGGCCGGGCCGGGTGTGACACAGTGGCGCGATGAAGACGATCGGCCTGCTCGGCGGCATGAGTTGGGAATCCACGGCGGAGTACTACCGGCTGCTCAACGAGTTCACCCGCGAACGCCTCGGCGGGCTGCACTCCGCCAAGTGCGTCCTGCACTCGGTGGACTTCGCGGAGATCGAACACCTCCAGGCCACCGGACAGTGGCAGGCGGCGGGCGAACTGCTCGCCGCCGCCGCGAAATCCGTCGAAGCGGGCGGCGCGGACCTGCTGCTGATCTGCACCAACACCATGCACAAGGTGGCCGAACAGGTCTCCGCCGCAGTCGGCATCCCCCTGCTGCACCTCGGCGACGCCACCGCAGAAGCCGTACTGGCCGCCGGAATTCGACGGGTCGGCCTGCTCGGCACCGCGTTCACCATGGAACAGGACTTCTACCGCGACCGCCTCGCCGCCCACGGCCTGGAGGTGATCGTCCCGCCCCCCGCAGACCGGGACCTGGTGCACCGGGTGATCTACCAGGAGCTGTGCCTCGGCGTGGTCCGGCACGAGTCCCGCGAGGCCTACCGCACCGTGATCGCCGCCCTGGTGGCGGCCGGCGCACAGGGGGTGATCCTCGGCTGCACGGAGATCGAGCTGCTCGTCGGCGCGGAGGACAGCCCGGTGCCGGTCTTCCCCACCACGCGGATCCACGCGGCAGCGGCGGTGGCGGCAGCGCAAAGCGAGGGTGAGAACCACCAGGGGAGCGTGGGGGCACCTCCCGGCCCGCCAGGGCTGGGGGGAGAACTGCGCGATGCGGAAGGCACCCGGCCGCGAGATCGCGACGCAGGACGATGACCTGCACGTGATCGCGACCCGGCCGGCGCTCACGCCCTGCTCGGGCGGTGCGCCGCGCCCCTGACCTTCAGGTCGAGCGTCCAGTGATCCGGCGGTGTCGGCCCCGTGGTGAGGCTCGCGCCGAAGGCGCCGGCGCGGGCCGTGAGGTTGGGGGTGCCGTTGCCGGGGTGGTGCGGGCCCGGGTGGGGGTGGTTGTTGGTGAGGTGCAGGCCCTCGGGGTGGAGGGTGAGGGTGCAGTGGGTGGCCCGGCTGTGGCGGAGGAGGTTGGTGACGCCCTCGCGCAGGACGGCCGCGAGCAGGGGGCGGGCCTCGGCGGGGGTGGTGCCGGGGGTGCCGGTGAGTCGCAGGTCGATTCCGGCGGCGGCCAGCAGGGCCTTCGTGGAGGCGAGTTCACGGTCGAGGTCGAGTTCGGTGTGGTCCGCGGGAATGGCGCGCAGCTCGGCGAGGGTGCGTTCGGCGAGGGCGGCGGCCTGCGGCAGGTGCTCGGCGGCGGGTTCGCGGAGGGCGAGCTCGGCGGTGACGGCGACGGCGGTGAGGCCGGAGCCGAGCAGGTCGTGGACGTCGCGGGCGATTCGTCGTCGTTCGCGGGCGACGGCCAGTTCGGCCAGCGCCCGGTGGGCCTCGCGGACCCGGTGCACCAGGGTGGTGAGCAGCGTCAGGCCGTAGTACACGAGGGCGATGGTGACGACGTCGACGGCCGCTGTCCCGCTCACCGTGCCGGCCGCGAGCACCGCCGCGCCGAACGCGGGCCACCCGGCGGCGGGCGGCAGCAGGACCAGCGCGGACGCGGCGGCGAAGGCGAGCAGTTGCGGGTGCGGGCCGGCCGGTCCGAACAGCACGGCGACCGCGAGGGCGCACTGGAGCGCCCACGTCCAGCGGTACCCGGGCGGGTGGACTCCTGGCGGGCGGGGGAGCGAGTGGTGCACCTGGAGGCCGGTGACGACGGTCAACGCGCCGATGGCGACGGCCAGATGGAGCGGGGCGAGGTCGAGGTCGGCGAGGAGGGCGAGGCCGGCGGCCAGGTAGCCGAGGTGGACGGCGATCAGTACGGGCAGCACCGGTGCGGGCGTCGGGCCGTCCGGCGGGTCGGCGGGGCGGGGCGGTTCGGGGGTCGCGCGGACCCGGGCGGCGGCCCGGCGGGCGGTGGCCGCGACGGCGGCGGCGTCCCCGTCGGCGGCCAGCCGCAGGACCGCGGCCAGTGGCACCCCGATCGCGGCGTGCAGCTCACGGGCCGCGCGCCGCCGCTCCTGCGTGACCTGCGCGGCGGCCAACTGGTCGCGTGCGGCGTGGAGTTCGGCGTACAGGTGGAAGAGCCTGGTCAGCGCGTAGACCGTCAGGCCCTGGGCGAGGGCGTTGCTCGCGCCGTTCGCCGCCAGGTGGCCGGTGTCCCCGGCGAGTACTGCGGCGCCTGCCACCACCAGGGCGAATAGCACCCAGCGCACCGGCCGGCGGACCAGCAGCAGCACCGACGCGGCGGCGAAGCCCGGCACGCCCGACCAGGGGGCGAGCAGCAGTTGGGCGGCCGGCGTCCACGCGCCGCGCAGCCGGGTCGTCCACGGCAGGCAGTGCACGGCCTGCACAGCAAGCGCCACCAGGGCGGCGGGCGCGGGCCACCACCCGCCGTCGGCCGGTGCGGCCATGCCGAACATCGCGCCCAGCAGCACCAACGACAGCACCACCGGGCCGGGCAGGCCCTCGTCCTCGTCCTTCGTTCCCCCGAACACCCGGCCATTGTGCCCGAGTTGATCATGCGACTCGCACCCCGGCCGACCGGTGGACGGCGCGGCGCGCGCCGGGGCGCCGTCGGCGGGAGGCTGGAATGGAGGCACGGACTCGGAGGAGGTTGCCATGACTCAGCAGGCCCAGTGCGGGCCGGAGCGGGATCCGGAGTTCTTCAAGGACGTGGCTGCGGTGTTCGCCAAGTACCCGGAGTCGTCGAAGAGGTACTCGGTGCGGTGTCTGGCCGCCGAGACCGAGGTGCTGGGAGTGGACTTCACGAAGCAGGTCGGGGTGTCGCGCATCGAGGGCGGGCGGATGGTGACGGAGTTCGTGAGCCGCGACGACTTCGGGAACGAGTCCGAGGACGGACCGTTCTGCTGCGAACTCGCCGGCGAGGCGCCGCACATGTTCTGCGTGAGGTACTGCAAGCTCTGAGCGCCCGGGTGCGCCCCGCAGGTGGGGGAGGTGCAGAATGCATGCCGACAGGTGCGCCGGGCACTGCACCGACCCCCGGGCCGGGGACGATCGTTGACGCATGATCAGTCGTCGAACCGCCGTCCTCGGCCTCGTCATCGCCGCCGCCCTGCTGTCGACCGCCGCACCCGCACACGCCGCCCCTGCTCCGGTCGTCCCCGTCACGCTGGCCGGGCTGATCGACCGGACGGTGACGGCGCAGCTGAGCCGCGACCGGATACCGGGGGCCGCCGTCGCCGTGGTCGGCGCCGACGGGAGCGTGCTCACCCGGGGCTACGGCGTCGCCGACATCGCCGCCGGGACGCCCGTCGATCCGGACCGCACCGGGTTCTATCTCGGCTCGCTGGCCAAGTTGTTCACCGCGCAGGCCGGCGCCCAGCTGATCGTGGAGGGGCAGCTCGACCCCGGCGCCGACGTCAACCGCTACCTGCCGCCCGCCGACCGCCTGCCCGACAGCTACCCCGGGCACCCCGTCACCACCGACCACCTGCTCACCCACACCGCCGGCTTCGACAGTGATCTGGTTGGCGTCAACTCAGCTGAACCGCAAGGGATTTCCAGCCTGGCCGACAGCCTGGCCGCGCACCGGCCGGCCCGGGTCCGGCCGCCCGGGACGGTCGTCGCCTACGACAACTACGGTGCCGCGCTGGCCGGTCTGGTGGTCGAACGGGTCAGCGGCCGCCCGTTCGCGGAGCAACTGCGCATGCGCGTCCTGGACCCGCTGGGGATGACCCGCACCTCGTTCGTCCAGCCGCACCCCGAGGGCCTGCAACCCGCCCGCGGCTACCGGCCCGACGGCGCGGACGGCTGGGTCGAGGACCGCGGTCAGTACGGGCCGTGGACGCCCAGCGGCCCCGGCGGCCTCACCACCGCCGCCGACATGGCCCGCTGGCTGCGGGCCCAGCTCGCCCCCGACGCCGCCGGACGCCTGATGCAGACCACCCACTACCGGCAGGACCCGGCACTGCCCGGTGTCGGGTACGCCTACGAGGGCTGGACCCGGGACGGCTTCACCGGCTGGTTCAAGGACGGCGACCTGCCCGGCTTCCACGGCAACCTGCTGGTGCTGCCCGAACAGGGCCTCGGCATCTACGTGGTGTACAACGGCGACGGCGTGGACGGCAGCGCCAACTGGGACGGCAAGGAACTGATCCGCGCCGTGGTCGACGCCCTCCCCGGAGCCGAGGCGCCGGCGGGCGGCGGACCTGCGGGCAGTGCGGCGGAGGCCGGGAAGGTCGCCGGGACGTACCGGGCCGCCCGGGTCAGCCGGGACAGCCTGATGCGGACCGAGGAACTGTTCGGCTCGGTCACCGTCACCGCCGAGGGCAGCGGCCTGCGCACCGACGGCCTGGCGCTCGACCCCCGGCACCCCGAACAGCACTGGCTGCCGCTCGGCGGCGACCGCTACCGGGAACGCGACGGGCAGGCGGAAATCGCTTTCCGCAACGGGGTGCTGACCGCCTCCGACAACCCGTCCACCGCCTACCGGGCAATGACCTGGCGGAATCGGCCCGGCCCGCGGCTGGCCGTTCTCGGCGTCGCCCTGACCGTGCTGCTGGGCGCGGCCGTCACCGTGCCCGCCACCGCGCTCACCCGGCGACTGCGCCGGCGGCCCGCCCACCCGCGGCCCGCGCAGGCCGCCCGGGCCGCCGCCGCCCTCGCCGGGCTGCTCGCCGCGGGGTTCCTCACTGCGCTGCTCGCCCTGGTGTCCGACGGCAACGCCATGATGGAGGCCGTCCCGCTCGGCACCCCGCTGGCCCTCGCCCCCACCTGGTGGGGCGCGGCCTTCCCGCTCGTCGCGCTCGCCGTCACCGCCGGTGCGGTGGCCGGCTGGCTGCGCCACTGGTGGCGGCCGGCCGGCCGGCTCGCGATGACCGCCACCGCGCTCGCCTGCTGCGCGTTCACGGCCTTCCTGGCCCAGTACCACCTGATCGCCGGGCCGCTGGGCGGGCTGCTCGGCTGAGCGGGCTCAGACCACGGTGGAGATGCAGAACGGGTGGCCGGCCGGGTCCAGCAGGACCCGCCAGCGCTCGGCGTCCGGCTGGAACTCGGGGGCGACGGCCCCCAGTTCGACCAGTCGGTCCTGCGCGGCGTCCAGGTCGTCGACGCCGAACTCCAGGTGGGCCTGCTTCCCGCCGGACTGGTCCGGCCAGCTCGGCGGCCGGTGGTCGGCCACCTGGTTGAACCCGAGCCCGGCCGCGCCCTCCTGGCCGAGCAGGACGAAGCCGTCGGTGGAGTACACGACGGGCAGGCCGGTGGCGGCGGTGTAGAAGCGGGCGAGTTCGGCCGGATCCGGGCAGTCGAAGGTGACGGCGGACCAGCGGAGGGCAGGTGCGGAGGTGTTTCCGGTGCTCATGGGGAAGACGCTACGACCGGACCAGGACAGGTTCGGTCCTGGTCGTGCGGCACACTGCGAAAGGTGATCACCACCTCCGCCCGGCTGCTGCGCCTGGTCTCGCTGCTGTCCACCCGCCCGTCCTGGACCTGCGGCGCACTGGCCGAACGGCTCACCGTCACCGAGCGCACGGTGCGGCGGGACATCGCCCGGCTCCGCGAACTCGGCTACGGCGTCGAGTCCGACCCCGGGCCCTGGGGCGGCTACCGGCTGCGCGCCGGGTCCCGCGTCCCGCCGCTGATCCTCGACGAGGAGGAGGCGCTCGCGGTGGCCGTCGGGCTGCGCGAGGCCGCGCTCAGCGGCGTCCTCGGCGGCGACCAGGCCGCGCTGTCGGCGCTGCTGAAACTGCGCCAGGTGCTGCCGCCGCGGATCGCCGAACGGCTGGGCGAGCTGGACACGGCGCTGGTGCACACCCCAAGGACCGGTGAACCGCCGCTCGCGCCGGGCCAGTTGCTGGAGCTGGCCGCCGCCTGCCGCGGCGGCGAACGCAGCCGCCTGACCTACCGCGACCGGCAGGGGAAGGCCACCGTCCGGGACGTCGACCCGTACCGCCTGGTCAGCACCGGCCGCCACTGGTACTTCGTCGCCCGGGACGTGGCGCGCGACCAGTGGCGGACCTTCCGCGCCGACCGGGTCGGCCGAATACGCCCCACCGGGCACCCGGTCGACATCGCCGACCCGCCCGACCCGGCGCTGCTGGTCGCCGACTCGCTCGGACGCGCCAGCTACCCGCTCCACGTGACGATCCGGCTCCCGCTGCCGCTCGACCGGGCACTCGAACTGATCCCGCCGACGGTCGGCACCCACCGCCCCGACGGCCCCGACGCCACCGTCGCCGAGATCGGCGGCCCCGACGCGGACGGCCTCGCCCGCTACCTGCTCGGCCTCGCGACACCCCTGCGCGTCCTGGCGCCCGACGAGGTCCGCGACGCCCTGCTGCGCCGCACCCGGGAGCTGCTGGAGGCCAACGAGACCAGCGAAGCCAACGAGACCAGCGAAGCCAACGAAGCCAACGAAGCCAACGAGGGCAACGAGATCGACGAGATCGACGAGATCGACGAGATCGACGAGATCGACGAGGCCGACGCGACGGGCTGAGCCGCGCCGGCTATCCGCGCAGCGTCCCGGCCAGCAGGTCGAGCGCGGCGGCGGACGGCGAGTCGGGCTCGGCGCTGTACAGCAGGACGCGGTGGTCGCTGCCGTCCGAGGTGCGCAGGTTCTCGAAGGCGAGGTCGAGCTCGCCGACCAGCGGATGGTGGAACTGCTTGCTGCCGACGGTGCACTCGCGCACCGGGTGCCGGGCCCACAGGGCGGCGAACTCCGGGCTGTGGATGGCGAGATGGCCGACCAGTTCGGCCAGCCGGCGGTCCTCCGGGTGCCGGCCGACGGTCAGTCGGAGCGCGGCGAGGGCGACCTTCGTCTCGCTCTCCCAGTGGGTGTACAGCTCCCGGGTGTGCGGGTCGAGGAACAGCAGCCCGGTCAGGTTGGGGCGCTCGGCCGGACGGTCCGGGCCCGACGGGTCCAGGTGCCCGGCCAGCAGGGCGTGGCCCAGCGGGTTCCAGGCCAGCACGTCGTTGCGGCGGTCCAGGACGACGGCCGGGACGCGGTCCATCGCCGCGATCAACTGCCGGGTCGCGGGCCGGACCCGCTCCGGCCTGGGCGCGGACCCGCGGTTCGCCGGGGCCTTGCGCGGGCGGGCCAGGTCGCGCAGGTGGGCCTGCTCGTCGCGGTCCAGGCGCAGCGCCCGGGCCACCGCGTCCAGCACTCCGTCCGAGGCGTTGACGCTCTGCCCCTGTTCGAGCCGGGTGTAGTAGGTGACGCTCACCCCGGCGAGCAGCGCGAGTTCCTCGCGGCGCAGCCCCGGCACCCGGCGGCGGGTGTCCGCGGCGTTCAGCCCCACGTCCTGCGGCCGGAGCAGGGCCCGGCGGCTGCGCAGGAACTCCCCGAGAGCGGTCGAAGTGTCCATGCGCACCAGTGTGCCCGGGGAGGGGCGGGCGCGTCTGCGGCCGAGGGTGTCCCTGTCAGTGCCACCCTTCCGGAAGGTGGCCCCGGCCGGGGACTGCCTCGGTCGGGCGGATCGGAGCAGGCTCCTTCTCGAAGCGAACACCCCGAGCAGGAAGGCCGATCGACATGTCGACAGTGGAAGTACTGGGAAGCGCGGAGGCGCGGGCCGCGGAGCCGGCGCCACGGCTCGCGGGGCGGACCCTGGTGATCCTGGTGGTGCTGCTGGTCGCCCAGTTCATGCTGGCCGTGGACTTCTCCATCCTGAACGTGGCCCTGCCCGCCATCGGCACCGGCATGGGCCTGTCGATCGGCCGCCTGCAGTGGATCGCCACCGCGTTCGCCCTGCCCGCCGCCGGATTCACCCTGCTGTTCGGCCGGGTCGCGGACCTGTTCGGCCGCCGCCGGCTGTTCCTGCTCGGCCTCGCCCTGCTGGCCGTCGCCTCGCTGGCCGGCGGCCTCGCCACCGACCCGGCCGTGCTGATCGCCGCCCGCGTCGCCCAGGGCCTGGCCACCGCCGCCGTCACCCCCGCCGGACTCGCCCTGCTCACCACCGCGTTCCCCGAAGGCCCGCTCCGCGAAAGGGCGTTGGGCCTCAACGGCGCACTGATGTCGGCCGGGTTCACGGCCGGCGCGGTCCTCGGCGGCGTCCTCACCGACCTGCTGTCCTGGCGCTGGGCGTTCCTGATCAACGTCCCCGTGGCGCTCGCCGTCCTGCTGATCGCGCCCCGGGTGCTCGCCGAGAGCCGCCCCGACGCCGCCGCCCGCGAACGCCTCGACCTGCCCGGCGCGATCACCGTCACCCTCGGCCTGCTCGCCCTCGTCCTCGGCCTCACCGAAGCCGGCCAGTACGGCTGGACCCACCCCGCCGCGCTGCCCGTCCTGCTGCTCGGAGTCGCCCTGCTCGGCGCCTTCCTCGCCGTCGAACGCCGCGCCGCCGCGCCGCTGGTGCCGCCCGCCGTGCTGCGCCGCCCGACCGTCCGGCTCGGCAACCTGGTCGGCCTGCTGGCCTTCCTCACCGAGACCTCGCTGGTCTTCCTGCTCACCCTGTACCTGCAGGAGGTGCTGGACTTCTCCGCCCTCGCCGCCGGTCTGTCGTTCGGCGTCCTCGGCCTCGGCACCGTCCTCGGCGGCACCCTCGCCGCCCGGGTGATCGGCCGGCTCGGCACCCGCGGCACGCTGCTGGCCGGCGGACTCGTCCAGGCCGCCGCGACGGGCGCGCTGCTGGCGCTCGGCCCCGGCGCGGGCTGGCTGTGGCTGCTGCTGCCCGCGACCTTCCTCGGCGGCGTCGGCAACATGCTGGTGATCGTCGGCTTCATGGTCACCGCGACGGCCGGCCTCCCCGACCGCGAACAGGGCACCGCCGCCGGGCTCGCCACCATGACCCAGCAGATCGGCATCACCATGGGCACCCCGGTCATGAGCGCGATCGTGGCCGGCGCGGCCCCCGCGCACGGCGTCCTGACCGGCATCGCGATCGCCGTCCTGGCCAACGCCGTGCTGGTCCTGGTCGCCGTCCTGGCCTCGACCCGCCTGCGGCAGCGGAGCTGAGCGCTTTCCCGGACGGCCGCCCCGTTGCGGGGCGGCCGTCCGCGCGTTGAGGAGGGTGGACCCCGCTGCGGCCCCCGGGTGACGGGGCTCACTTGAAATAGCCAGCGCCTGCAACTATTGTCAATGCAAGTAGCGGCGTCTGCATCGAATGCTTCGCCCCTCGGCTCCACTGCAAAGGCATCACAATGACCCTCAAGAACCTCCTCCCCGGCAAGCTCGGCTTCGGCACCGCCCCGCTCGGCAACATGTTCCGCGCGATCCCCGACGAAGAGGCCGCCGCCACCGTCCAGGCCGCCTGGGACCAGGGCATCCGCTACTTCGACACCGCCCCCTTCTACGGCGCCGGCCTCGCCGAGGAGCGCCTGGGCGAGGTGCTGTCCGCCAAGCCGCGCGACTCCTACGTGCTGTCCACCAAGGTCGGCCGGGTCATCCTGGACGAGCACGAGACCGACGTCCCCGACTTCGGCGAGAAGGGCGGCCTGTTCGAGCACGGCAACCCGAACCGGATCCTCCACGAGTGGACCGCCGACGCCACCGAGCGCTCCATCGAAGGCAGCCTCAAGCGCCTGGGCACCGACCGCCTGGACATCGTCTGGGTCCACGACATCGCCCAGGACTTCCACGGCGACGCCTGGCTGGGCAAGTTCGAGGAGGCCCGCACCGGCGCCTTCCGGGTGCTGTCCCGGCTGCGCGACGAGGGCGTCATCAAGGCCTGGGGCCTGGGCGTCAACAAGACCGAGCCGATCGAGCTGACCCTCGCCCTCGACGGGCCCCGGCCCGACGGCTTCCTACTGGCCGGCCGCTACACCCTCCTCGACCACGAGCACGCCCTCCAGCGACTGCTGCCCCTCGCCCAGCAGCAGAACGTCGACATGGTCGTGGGCGGCCCCTACAGCTCCGGCATCCTGGCCGGCGGCACCCACTTCGAGTACCAGCAGGCCCCCGCCGAGATCGTCGAGAAGGTCTCCCGGCTCAAGGCCCTCGCCGAGAAGCACGGCGTGTCCATCAAGGCCGCCGCCCTGCAGTTCTCCCTCGCCCACCCGGCGGCCGCCGCCGCCGTCCCCGGCGCCACCCGGCCCAGCCGGATCGCCGAGGACACCGCCGCACTCAACGAGACCGTCCCCGCCGCGTTCTGGCACGAGCTGCGCGCCGCCGGACTGGTCAGCCCCGCCGCCCCGCTGCCCGCGGGCGCCTGAGCCCCACCCACTACCCGATCCAGGAGGATCGACCATGGCTTCCACCACTGTCAGCCGCATCGTCCCCGCCACCCCCGAACGGGTCTGGAACCTGATCGGCGGCTTCGACGCCCTGCCCGACTGGCTGCCCTACATCCCCGAGAGCACCGCCCTCGAAGGCGGCCGCGTCCGGCGCCTGACCAACCCCGAGGGCGAGGTCATCGTCGAGCGCCTCGTCGCCTTCAACGAGGCCGAGCGGCACTACAGCTACGCCATCCTGCAGGCGCCGTTCCCGGTCGACGGCTACGTCTCGACCATCCGGGTCCACGCCGTCCCCGGCCGCGACGACCTCGCCGAGGTCCAGTGGTCCGGCCGCTTCAACCCCGTGGACGCCACCGAGCAGCAGGTCGTCGACCTGTTCACCGGCATCTACGCCGACGGCCTCGACGCCCTGCACACCACCCTCGCCGGCTGACGCCACTGCCCCCACCCGCACGGCCCGGACACGCCCCCGCGTGGCCGGGCCGCGGCATGTCCGCGCAGCTCCGAGGGGTGGGGTGGCCGGGACGGGAGCAACGGCGGGGCTACACTGGGCGGCGGTCGTGGCACCCGTGCGCGTCCGGAGCGTACGGAGGTGAGAGCAGTGGAGTGCAGTAGTCCGGGCCGAAGTCGGCCCCGCTCCGGGAAGTTCTCACCCACTCACGGCCCCCGGAACCCCCGCCCGCGCACCACCCGCTGAACGCCTCGCGTTCCTCGGGCCTCCTGCCGCGCGGACGGCCGTCCAGGGCCGGCCGTCCCCCTCGCCACCGTGCGGCGTGACGGACCCAGACCCGTGGAGGTACCGCCATGTCCGACTGGCGTGTGCGCGCCGTGCGCGCGAGCAAGCGACCGTTCAACCGCAGCCCCCGGCTCGTCGCCGACCACTCCGCGGCCCCCGAGCACTCCATGGACCCGCGCTCCGAGCAGAACACCGACGACCGCGAACCCGCCTCGGTGGAACGCTCCGTGGTCGACGCCGCCGTCTACCGCGACGGCCGCCGGATAGCGGCCCCCGCCGGCCTCGCCGAGATCTACCGCGAACTCCCGGGCAAGCCCGGCACCATGGCCTGGATCGGCCTCTACCGCCCCGCCGAGTCCCAACTCGTCGAAGCCGCCGAGAAGTTCGACCTGCACGAACTCGCCATCGAGGACGCCATCGTCGCCCACCAGCGCCCCAAGCTGGAACGCTACGGCGACACCCTCTTCGTCGTGCTGCGCGCCGCCCGCTACCTCGACGACGTCGAAGAGGTCGACTTCGGCGAGATCCACCTCTTCGTCGGCCCCGACTTCGTGGTGACCGTCCGCCACTCCCAGTCGCCCGACCTCTCGATGATCCGCGGCCGCCTCGAAGCCGACCCCGACCTGCTCGCCCTCGGCCCCGAGGCCGTCCTCTACGCCGTGCTGGACGCCGTCGTCGACGGCTACGCCCCCGTCATCGCCGGCCTCCAGCACGACATCGACGAGATCGAGACCGAGGTCTTCGGCGGCGACCCCCGGGTCTCCCGCCGCATCTACGAACTCTCCCGCGAGGTCATCGAACTCCAGCGCGCCACCGGCCCCCTCCTGGAGATCATGCGCGCCCTCGAAGCCGGCTTCCAGAAGTACCGCACCGACGAGGAGCTCCAGCGCTACCTCCGCGACGTCGCCGACCACGCCACCTACGCCGCGGAACGCGTCGACGGCTTCCGCCAGATGCTCCAGAACATCCTCACCGTCAACGCCACCCTGGTCTCCCAGCGCCAGAACGAGGAGATGAAGCAACTCGCCGAAGCCGGCCACGCCCAGAACGACGAGATCAAGAAGATCTCCTCCTGGGCCGCCATCCTGTTCGCCCCCACCCTCATCGGCACCGTCTACGGCATGAACTTCGACGAAATGCCGGAACTCCACTGGATGTTCGGCTACCCCTTCGCCGTCGGCCTGATGGGCGTGGTCTGCGTCAGCCTCTACCTCGTCTTCAAGAAGCGCGACTGGCTGTAGCGGGAGGGAAGAACAGCAACCCGGGACTCGGAGGCCCGGGCTGCTGTCGGCGTTCGTTCTACACGGTGTTGCGGTGGGTGAGCGAGCGGGCCTGGTCCGCCCAGGTGCCCATGCACGTGATGGCGGAGGCCATGACCTTCACCGAGGTGGACATGTCCTTCACCGGCTTGCGGAGGTGCCGGCTCATGAGGGCCATCTTGCCCAGAGCCGCATCGAAGACGGTGACGTGGGACAGTTCGGTCCGGACGGACTCGTCCAGCAGGATGAGCTGCTCCAAGAACTCGGCCTCTCGCTCGTCGCGCTTCTCGTACGGGGTGGCCTCGACGAAGCCCAGTGCGCGCTTCACACCGCTGTCGAGGCGGGCCATGCGTCCCGCGAAGTCCATGGCGGCGGTGCGCATCTCCTCGGTCGGCGTACGGAGCGCGTCTGCAAACCGGGCCACCGCTGCGTGCCGGGCGCTCGCGGGTGCGTTCGCCTGGGTGAGGTCGAGGACTTCGATGTTGCTCTGCTGGGTCAGTGCACCGACCGTCTCGATCGCCCTGGTGATCGTGGCCAGCTGCTCCATCATTTCGTCCAGCCCTTCCTCGATGGCCACGAAGTCGTCGAGCAGACCAGGTGTGTCGTCCCCGTCCTCGTCCGCATCCTCGTCGGCCCCGTCCCGGCGGACAGGTTCGATCGCTCGCATCATCCGTGCGGGGGTCAGGAGTTCGAAGCCGTCGCGGATCCCGGCTTCCAGGGCGCCCTCGATCCCGCGCCGTGCCTTGGCCAACTGGCTGCGTGCCCGGGTGTACTGGATCGTGCGGATCGACGCGATGTCGAAGGGCAGCTGGCCGGCCTCGCCGATGTGGATCGTCGGTTTTCCGGTGAGGTGACGCAACCCCAGTTCGTACATCACGTTGGGGTTGCCACCGCTGATGTCCGCGACGACCAGGTCGGAGTGGAGGATGTACCGGCAGATCTGCTCGTTGATGTCACCGGCGGCGTCGATGCGGTCCGCCCGGACGGCGTCGATGCCGAACTTCTGGCAGGCGGGTGCGATCATCTCCTCGAAGACCTCGAGATGGTGTTCGTACGCCTCTCGTTCGGGGCTGCCATTGACCGCGTACGAGTCGCCGATGGGGCCGATGACGAAGCACAGCCGAGGTCGGTCGGGTTCCTGCTGGGCAGGCAGCGGCGTGATCACTTCGAGTCCTCCGTTTCACGGGCGTAGATGTCGTCGAGCTGAGCGGCGTACCTGGCGCCGGCTTCCATGTCGGCCGCGTACACCGGACGTTCGTCGATGCCGAGCGAACGCATGAGGTCGGCGGTGGCGATGCGGTACTTCCAGCCGACCCGGAGAACGGGGCACGGGAAGGCGCCCAGGCGGATCAGTTTGTAGGCCGTGGCAGGGCAGACACCGACGGCTCGGGCGGCCGTACGCAGGTCGATGGTCAGCGGCAGGTCGAAAGCCTCCGCGAAGCCCATGGGCGGTCCGGAACGGCTGGTCATCGCCGCCCTCCCGCAGGGCGCAGCGTCAGGGTTCCGATGAGCTCCTCCTCTTCGTGGCGGCGGGCCCGGAACACCAGTCGGGACAGGCCGGCGCCGTGAGCGAGCGCGCCCAACCGCTCACCTTCGATTCGACGCCGCGACTGGGTGAAGCGCAGGCTCGCGGACAGGCCGGCAGGATCGGCCGGGGGTGTGATGTGCAGTTCCCACCCGCCGACCGGTGATCGCTGTTCCTCCGTCAGGACCGGGACGGCATTGCGGATCCGGGCGAAGCGGGCGAGGTCGAGGACCGGGACCTCCTTGCGGCCGCGGACGGAGTGCGACCACATCTGCCGCACTCCGGCCCTGATCAGGTGGCCGCCGGTGTTCGAGGCGTTCGGATCTGTCGTGTCGAGGGCGGTGAGTACCCCGAGAGCGGCTTCGGCTTCGAGGTCGGCACGCTCGACCGGGAATTCATGGAGGAGGCGGTACAGGTTGCGGTTCATACCAGGTACGGCCAGCCATACGGCGAGCAGCCGTCCCACGTCGGTGCTGTTCCGGGACCCGCACCGGGCGTCCGCGGCAGCCTGCCGCCAGATCGCGGTCCACAGGGTTGCGGTCCGCTCAGGACCGTACAGCTTGGTTCGGCACTCCTGGGGGGAGAGCCGTACCGAGCGGTCGCCGAGGTCCACCGTGAGGTGGTGCCGTGCGGCGTCGGGACCGGTCAGGACCTGACCGAGCCGGGCGAACATGCTGCGGCGATCATTCCAGCTCATTGTTTCTCCTCTCCGGCCCCAGCAGGCCGGGTGACGACAGTGTCGACGCGGCGCGTTCGCAGGCGCGGCCGAGGCCAACGAGGGCCGACCGGAAGGCAGCCGGGCGCAGAACCGGGAACGCACTGGTGGGCCCGGACCGGAACAGGGGCGGCTCGGCCGACGGGCGGACCGTGTGGATGTGGATGTCGCCGATCACGTTGCGACCGACGTTCACCCCGTAGTCGACCCACTGGGCGCCGCCCTCGTCGGGCACAGGTTCCTGAGGCGCTGTCACCGGTGACGCCGGCGGCTGTCCGAGGGGTCCACGGGTGCCCCGATGGTGAGACCGCCGGTCACGTCCCGCCCGACGGCGGCACCGTGGCGAACGACCTGTGAGAGCACGGCAGGGCCCGGAACGTGCGCAGAAGGCGACGGCAAGGGCTGTTGCGGGCCGTCCACCACCGGGCGCATGTCGTCAGCTCCGTGTCCCGGAACGCGGATCCAGCCGTAGCCGCCGAAGTCCTTGACCTTGACGTTGGCGCGGACGTACTGCTCGGGGGCGAGGCCGTCACCTCCGGATCGCACGATGTCCTGGTACAGGCGGTCCGAGACGATGACGGCGAGATCCGCCGCCGCGAGGGCGGCCAGTACGGCCTTCAGCTGGGGTGCATTGACGAAGCGGGCCACGGCCACCGGCGCGTGTCCGGCATGACCGAGCGGGGCACGCTTGGCGAGCCCCTTGTCGACGGCGACTCGCAGCCGGATCCGGGTGGCGGAGGGCATGGCGTTGCGGGTGCTCAGGCCGTCCGCCAAGTGGTTCACGAACGGCCCCAGCACGGTGGCCTCCGGCGTGTTCTCGGGGAGGACGGCGAACTCCAGGTCGCCCTGTGGCTGGCGCTCCCAGGCCGCACGGTCGAGCCCGGTGAGGGCTGCCGCCTCGTCCAGGATCCGGACCAGGTCGGCCTGGACGGCGGACTGGGCCCGGGCGTCGAGGCGGCTGTACTGCTCCACGTCCGCCGCCAGGCAGAGACGGTGGTGCGGGGTCCCGTCCGGAGGCCGGGGGGAGGAAGTCTCGGTCACGACAACTCGCCACCTTTCCAGTGGTGTTGGGTGCGCTGTTCGCCCAACTGTGAGGGAAGGGGAGCGGGTCGTCGAAGATCCCGCATTTTTGCGGAATGGTGGCCCGAGACGTCAGCCGGCAGGCATCCTGAGCCGCGCCGCGCGTTGCAGGCCGGGCATGTCGTGGATGCAGGTCTGCTGTCCCTCGGTGCTGATCAGATCTGCCCGCCGGAAGCCTCGAAGCGCCTGGTGCGCGGTCCTTGTCCGGCACCCGATGAGGTCGGCGTACTCGGTCTGCGTCAGGTTCACGTCGATGCGCGTTGCATTCCGGCCCGGCTTCCCGTACGAGTTCGCGAGTTCGACCAGGACTCGAGCCAGCCGGACCGGTGCCGTGTACGTGCTGAACTCGAGTCGCCGGAGATTGGACGAACGCAGGCTCTGGCCGAGGACCTGGTTGAGGGCCATCGCGGCCTCAGGGCTGGCCTGGAGGAAGGGCAGCAGGTTGTTCCACGGGATCAGAGTGGCAGTGACCGTCCTGCAGGCTGTGACGGTGGCCGACCTCGGGCCGGAGTCGACAGCGGCGATCTCGCCGACCACATCGCCGGCAATCTTGATGTCCATCAGCGATGCGGTGCGGCGGCCCAGGCGCCTGGTCACCTTCACCAACCCCGCGTGCAGCAGCACCAAGTCCCGTGACTTGTCGCCCTCCCTGATGAGCGTCTCCCCGACGGCGAAGTGCTTCCGAGTGCCGAGTCGCTCCAGCGCTGTTCGGGTTCCCTCCGCGAGAGTTTCGAGAAACAGAGCGCGACCGTCCATGTGCGAGCCGTAAGTCATGGGCCAAGAACAGCATGGCCTGTTCTTGGCGGCAGCCGTTTCTCCGGGCCTGCGGGACCATGCGCCGGGGCGCGCTGTAGCGTGTCGCCGGACCGGCCACTGCCGCAGTGAATGCCGAAGGTCAGTCGCGGTCCGCGCTGACCACCGCCTCGGCCACGCCGTAGGCGCCAAGGAGCAGCAACTGGTCCAGCAGGTCCAGGATTTCGGCGCGGCGAACCGCGGAAGTGGCCTGGGTGTGGGCGCTGACCAGCAGTTCGCCGATCTGGTGGGCGTCGGCGGCCGCCTCGGTGCGCAGGTCGGCCGCAGCTGCGCCGAAGACCTTCAGGAAACGTCGCACACACCCCAACACCAGGTCGTCGACCCGATCGTGGGCGTCCTGCAGAGTGATCAGCAGCTGGGGCAGCGCAGCTTCAAAGGCGCGAGACTCCACCAGCGCGGTCAACGTCCGGCGGAACGGCCCCAACCGGTGTCCCCGCAGGGCAACGGCGACAGCAGCGGCGGCCTCGCGCACGTCCTCATCAGGGTGGTGGAAGAACTGGACGAGCGCGTGGTGGGCGAGCTCCGCGTCGCCGGTGTTCAGGAGGCGCTGGGCGCAGACGTCCGCGGCACCCTGCAGCTGGGCTCCGTCGCTCCTGGCGAGAACGGCCGCCAACAGGTCTCTCGTCTCCCACTCCATCGCCGCCAGCGAAGCGGCCTGGCCGCCGACCCGGCGTACCTGCGGAACGGGGGAGCACAGCATGCGCTCGATCACCGGCCTGCCGGCCACCGGGTCTCCGTGGCACAGGGCCAGGAAGAGCCGGAACACGGGCCCGGAGGCCAGCAGCGGATCGGGTGCCTGAACCAGGACGTCGAACGCCCGTGCCACCGCAGCGCGATCGTGGTGCATGGCGACATGCAGCACATGGGCCATGCAGGATCGAACAGCAGGAGACGGGTCGGCGGCGAGCCTGCTCAGGTGAGGAACCACCAGAGCGGCCCGGGAGCCATCGGGGTCGCGCACCAGCGCGTCCCCCAGGCTTACGGCGGCGCTGCCGCGCACGGTGTTGATTCCCACGGTCAGCAGGTCGCTGTCCGTGATCTCCTCGGCCTCCGCGTCGGTGGCAGCGGGACGGCCGGCGCCGAGGGCGAGATCTAGCAGCACCTCCACCAGGTCGAGCGGAACACTGGTGCGGTACCTCCGGAACGCGTGCCCCAGCCAGCGGTCGTGTTCAGGCCGTGCCAGGCGGGCGAAATGGCGGACCGTCGCGAAGATCTCCTCCGGATCGTCGTGCGGTTCTGCGTTGCCGAGGCCGAGCAGGATCGCGGCTCCGTACGAGGGGTGTGCGGCGGAGCCGATCCGCAGCGCGAGGCGGGCGAACCGCCGAGGATCCGCCTCCGTCATGTTCTGCAGCACATGGGACAGTTCGCGAGCTCCGCCGCTGCCGGTCGACCAGTCGGTGCGGTCCTGGCTGTGCTTCGTCATGGCGGTCAGCCACTGGTCGTCGCTCATCCGGTGGGCTGACCGAAGCGGGATCGGTGACTCGACGAACTGAGCCGTCACCTTCTGCGGCTTGTCCGGTTCCTGCCGGTCGCCGTGGCGTCTGCGAAGCTCGCCCAGCCGCCGCCGCGCCCGGTCGGAGAGACGGTCCTCGGGGAACGCCGTCAGCAGCGTGAACTCGTGCCACGGCGACAGTGTGCCGTCCGGCGGGAGACGCAGGTGGAGGATCATCGCCTCCAGTTCCGCGAGGGTTTCGTCGGGCAGCGCGTCGCCGATGGCCAGAATGAGGTCGCGTGCACCCCAGCAGGCATTGGACAGGTAGCCGACGAAGAGGCGGTGCGGGCCTTCCAGGAGCATCTCGGCGGACCACGGGGCGAGCGCAGGTCCTGCCGCGGTCAGCGCCTGGTAGAGCAGCCAGGCGGCGGCGTCGAACGGAGTGCCGACGAGCGCTGACACGAGTTCACAGACCCGGACGGGCCTGTCGGCGGCCACCATCCGCAGGGCGGCGGCCGCGCCCTGGTACAGGGCTTCGCCCAGATCGCCGGGTCGGGCGTCCGGGCTGCGGACCGAGAAGTGGCCGTCGTAAACAGGGCCGCCGGGCTTCCGCGGCAGGGCGGTCGCGGACATCACGTCCACGAGCACGGGCAGCACCCGAGCGCAGTACTCCTCGGGTGCGCCCGTCGCGGCGGTGGCGACGACCTGGAGCGCCGCATGATCGCGGCCGGTCAGAACGGGGAGCCTGCCCCGGTGATCCAACTGGGGCGGGTCCGGACGGCCTGCGACCATGGCGTCGATCAACTCGACTGCCCAGCCGGGCCGTTCGTCCGCCACGTCCTTGGCCGAAATCCAGAGGATGTGCTCGTGCACGGCGGGGAGCTTCGACCGTGCGGCGTCGAGTACGAGGTCGAAGAGCAAGCGGCTGCCGGACAGGCGGGCAAAGCGGACGATCCAGTTCAGCCAGGCGCCGAACTGCGGATGCGAGGTGTGCGGCTCCAGGAGCCGGCCCACCCGCTCCGGGCAGGTGTCGGCGGCGGCAGCCATCAACCGGACCGCCCAGTCCTGTTCCCGGGTGTCCGGGCTCGTCAACCAGGCATCGATGACTGCCTCGTCGTCCGCGCGACGGAACCACGCCGCAGTCCGCACCGCGTTCACCAGCTGGTCATGGAACGGGGGGCGAGTCTCCAGCACGCCGGCCACCGCGGCCCACTCACGGGCGGTGGGGTTCTCCAATCCGCGCAGGACGGCGAGGACGACGTCCTTGAGGTGGTAGCGGATGTCTGGGCTGGTGAGCAGCGCCTCGACCTCCTCGGCGAACCGCTCCGGATCCTGGTCCCGCAGATGGTCGAGGACCTGCCGAACCTGCGCCCGGCGGAAGAGTTCCTGGTCCCCGCCGGTGAGAAAGCCGACCAGGGTCTCGTCGCGCCGGAGCCAGTCGCGTGCAAAGGCGTAGTCGAAGAAACTCTCGTGGAAGAACGCCAGTTGACGTCCGTCACGGACCAGGATCTGCTCCGACACGAGGAGGTCCCTGCTCGCGGCGAGGTCGTCCGTGTCGAGCACACTGTCCGGTACGGACAGTCGTTGCCTCCTGCTCATGGCCGTGACGACGGTGGCGATCGCCTCGTGAAAGCGTACGGACGGCCGGCCGTACATGCACAGCGTCCGCTTGGTTTCCCAGAACTCGTCGAGGAGCTGCCGCGTGGACGTGAATGCCGCGAGGGCATCCGCCCGACTCGCGATCTGGGTGAGCAGAACCAGGTACAGCGGCCTGCGCAGCAAGGCACGTTGCGACGGTGCGATGCGGGAGGCGTCCACTCCCATGTCGGTGAGGGCGGAGTCGACCTGGGAGTCGGAGAGCGCGCCGACGGACAGGCGCGATGAACGGTCGGAGGCGGTGAGGCCGCGGATTCGAGGGTCGGCTTCGGCGTCGAACTCCCGACACACCAGGACAACGCGCATGGCGGGGTGGACGGCGGCCTCGCCCACCAGGTTGGCGACCGCGTCGAAGGCGTCCGGAAGGCGTCCGGAAGCCGTGCTGACGGCGTCGAGCTGATCCACGATCAGGACACACGGTCGGCCGGCTGCAACGGTGCCGAGTGCGCCGACCGGGGACATGGCCAGTTCGAGGTGCCGCCCCAGTTCGGAAGTCGAGGCGAACGAGGCCAGCCGGTCCAGGCGGAATGCGAGAACCGGAGTGCCCTGGAGGGCGAACGCTTCGGAGGCCTGGTGCACCACCGAGGTCTTCCCGCTGCCTGCGGTGCCCGTCAGCAGAACGAGCTGTCGGGCGTCACCCAGGACCTGGGCCACCAACTGGTCGGCCTCGCTCCGAGGGATGACGGGCTGGAGCTGACCGTGTTCCACGGTGGTCGCCCACCGGCGGGTCGCCCGCTCGACGGCACGGGCCACCTCGGCACTGTCCGACCGGCTGACCGGCCGCAGTCCGTACTGGCCGAGGCGCGCAGTGATGGCCTGGGCGTCAAGTGTGGTGCCGAGGCTGTTCAGCAGGAGGTCGCTGAGCCCGGTGACCGCGAGGCGGCCGGGAGCCCCGGCCAGGACCTGTTCGGCGAGGACCGCATTGGTGTCGACGATTTCCCGCTCGTTGTGCCACTCGATCCACAGTCCGCGGAGAACCCGCCAGGCGGTGGCTGCCGAGCCGTAGATGTCGGCGGCGGCGAGAGCGGAGAACGGGCCGCGGAGTCCGTCCGTCAGCCACTCGGCCTCGAAGGTGGCGAAGTCGTCCGAGCGGCGGGCCCGGTCGGCCAACTCGTAGATCGCGTGGGCCGGGACCGTCGAGATGAAGTGGAACGCCCGTCCGCCGTCGACGTGGGACCGCAGACTGCTCCAGACTTCCCTGTCCCGGAGGGAGGCGACGTTCCAGCTGTTCGCATTGCGGTTCTGCCGTTTGACCTGGTGGACCTGGGTGGTCGCGCCGTCGACACGGTAGGCGAACTCGATGCCGTCGCCCGAGGGCGGCCCCGGCTCCACAGTGATCGAGGTTCCGATGCCCAGCAGCACGTACAGCGCGTGTCTGACCGTCCACGCATCCTCGTAGCGGATGCCGAACTTGTCGGCCTCGCCGCCCGGTCGCGGTGCCACCAACCCACCCCTCGGTTCATCGCGCGCCCGCTTCGGCAGGCAGTTGTCCGGGACGCTACCGTACGTCTCCGACGAGGCCGGGGCCGCCGAGTCGAAGCCACCCGATTGCGTCAACGTCATGCTGTCCGAAGGGAGTTGACGGTCGCCGGTCAGAGTGTCCAGTCCGGGGAGTACTGGACGTGGAGGCGGCCGGCGACGGGGGAGTGCGGGGTGGGGTACTTGCGCCAGGGGCCGGCGTCGAGTTCGGTGCAGTGGTGGACGGCGGGCCAGGTGCGGTGGTCGGCGGGGGCCTCGGTGAGGAGGGTGTGGAGGCCGACGCCCTCGAAGCGGAAGGCGGCGGGGCTGCCGGTGACGACCAGGGTGCGGGCGGCGCGGTCGAAGCGCAGGTGGTCGTGGACGCCCCGGCCGTGACGGCGGGCTTCGGGGTACTCGGCGGGGAAGTCCGGGTCCGGCGTGGCGGTGGTGTGGGGGCGGCCGGGGCCGAGGCGGGCGCGCAGGGACTTCCAGTCGGCGGGGCGGAACTGGAGGCGGTGGTGGACCAGCAGGAGGTCCAGGGCGACCGGCGTGATCTCGTCCGCGAGGGCGTCCTGGTAGCCGGCCGGGGCGGGTTGGGCGCGCAGCGGCAGGTGGACCAGGGAGTGCGCGGAGCGGGTGGCCAGCGACCAGACGGCGGTCAGCCGGGCCAGGCCGTCGCGGTCGGCGAACATGTCCAGGCAGTAGTGGCGGTCGTACAGGGCGATCCGTCCGGGTCCGTCGGCGGCCCGGATCACCCGGTACTCGGTCGGCCCCGTCCGGATGTGCTGAACCGTCACCCGCTGCTGCATCGATCTCCCCGTGGTGGTTGGCAGATCGGACTCTAGCGGGTGACGGAGCGGCGCTCACCGGGGTTTTCAGCCGGCCGGGACGACCAGCGCGAGGTCCCCGTCCAGGCGGCGGTAGAGCAGGCGGCCGCGGTGGGTGACGGGGTCGGCGAAGAAGAGGTAGGGGAGTTCGGCGGCGGTGAGCCGGGCCGCGGCCTGGCGGTCCGTCAGGGGCGGGGCCGGGTGCGGGCTGAGGGTGAGCGGGGTGGCGGGTCGCTGCGGCGGCGCCGCGGGCCGGGTGCGGGCCAGCCGGTAGCCGGTGGGGCCGACCCGGTGGACGACGGCGTCGGTCTCGGTCGCCGGGTCGGTGAACAGGTGGATGTCGTAGTCCATCGCGTCCAGGGTGCGGACCGCCGCGTCGGGCGAACACCACACCAGCGGCGCGGACTTGACCCGGACGATGCGTTCGCTGCCGGTGGTCGGCACGCCGATCGCGCGGTCGCCCGCGGACGGCCAGGGCCGCGGCCGCCAGCTCGCGGAGACGGCGCGGATGCGCCGGCCCAGCCCGTCGGCGAGCCGGTCGGCGGCCTCGCCGATGTTGCGCGCGGCCAGTTGGACCCGGACCCGGCGCCCGTCGACCTCGGCGTTGACCTGGGCGAGCACCCGTCCCGGCGCGCCGGCCAGGCGGATCCGGACGGCTTCGACCAACGCGGAGGCGTCCTGCGTGACCGCGGCGATCCGGGTCCGGGCGAGAGCGGCCGCCTCGCCCGGCAGGCCGCCCGGGTGCAGGGTGATCGACTCGGCGACGTCCATGGCTGTGCTTCCTCCGGGGGAGAGCGGGGTCAGTGCGGGCGGGTGCGGTTCAGGGCGACCAGCAGGATCAGCAGGCACAGTCCGACGGACCCGGCGACGGTCACCACCGCGGAGCCGGTCGGCCCCGGGTTTCCGGCCAGCAGGGTGGCGGCGGCGGTCGCGGCGGCGACCGCCAGCCCGCCGGTCACCCAGCCGACGGCGGCGGCGGAGGGCCGCACGCCCCGGACGGTGGGCAGCTCGTACGGGGACAGGCCCCAGGCGCGGTCCTGTTCGCGCCGGTCGGCGCGCCGCTCGGAGGCGGCGAGGACCCGCAGCGCCGCACCCGACAGCGCGCCGGTGAGGGCCGCGCCGAGCGGAACGTGCCAGCTGAGCGGGGTGGTGAGCAGCAGCGCGGCGGCGGCCAGGCCGCTCCACCAGAGCAGGCAGCCGGTGGCGGCGAGCCGGACGGCGCGCGGGCGGTCGGCGCCGGCCCGCAGGTCGAGCAGCGCGGGCAGGTACCAGGCGCTGCCGGCGGCGGTGAGTGCGGCGGTGCCGAGGGCCAGGACGGGGTGGGCCATGGCGGGTCCTCCAGGGCTGAGGGATGCCGTCCCCGCCCCGCCCGGGCCGGGAGAGGGGGCGGGGCGGGGACGGCGGTCGATGAACCGTCGGCCGGGCCGACGGGCGGGTGGGCCGGCCGGTCAGTCCTCGGACGAGGACGCGGCGAGCCGACGGCGTTCGCGCTCCGGCAGGTCGAGCTTGGCCGGGGTGACGTCGCCGAGGTGCGGCGCCGGCTTGCCGTGGTTCTCCAGGTAGTCCAGCGCGGCGATCTCCGGGTGGTGGAGGTCGAACGCCGGGGACTCGGAGCGGACCTTCGGCAGCTTGGTGAAGTTGTGCCGCGGCGGCGGGCAGGAGGTCGCCCACTCCAGCGAACGGCCCCAGCCCCAGGGGTCGTCCTCCTGGACCTTCGGCGCGTACTTGGCGGTCTTCCAGACGTTGTAGAGGAACGGCAGGATCGACAGGCCGAGCAGGAACGAGCCGATGGTGGAGATCATGTTGAGGGTGGTGAAGCCGTCCGCGGCCAGGTAGTCGGCGTAGCGGCGGGGCATGCCCTCGGCGCCGAGCCAGTGCTGGACCAGGAAGGTGGTGTGGAAGCCGATGGTCAGCGTCCAGAAGGTGATCTTGCCGAGGCGCTCGTCCAGCATCTTGCCGGTGAACTTCGGCCACCAGAAGTGGAAGCCGGCGAACATCGCGTACACCACGGTGCCGAACAGCGTGTAGTGGAAGTGCGCGACCACGAAGTACGAGTCCGAGACGTGGAAGTCCAGCACCGGCGCGGCCAGCAGGACGCCCGTCAGGCCGCCGAACAGGAAGGTGACCAGGAAGCCCGTCGCCCACAGCATCGGCGTCTCGAAGGACAACGAGCCCTTCCACATGGTGCCGACCCAGTTGAAGAACTTCACACCGGTCGGGACCGCGATCAGGAAGGTCATGAACGAGAAGAACGGCAGCAACACCTGGCCGGTCACGTACATGTGGTGCGCCCACACCGTCACCGAGAGGCCGGCGATGGCGATGGTCGCGGCGATCAGGCCGGAGTAGCCGAACATCGGCTTGCGGCTGAACACCGGGATGATCTCCGAGACGATGCCGAAGAACGGCAGCGCCAGGATGTACACCTCGGGGTGGCCGAAGAACCAGAACAGGTGCTGCCACAGCATCGGCCCGCCGTTCATCGGGTCGAAGACGTGGGATCCGAACTTGCGGTCCATCTCCAGGGCGAGCAGCGCGGCCGCCAGCACCGGGAACACCATCAGCACGAGCAGCGAGGTCAGCAGCACGTTCCAGGCGAAGATCGACATCCGGAACATGGTCATGCCCGGGGCGCGCATGCAGATGATCGTGGTGATGAAGTTGACCGCGCCGAGCACGCTGCCGAAGCCGCTGAACGCCACACCCATGATCCACATGTCGGCGCCGACACCGGGGGAGTGGATGGCGTCGGACAGCGGCGCGTAGGCGAACCAGCCGAAGTCGGCCGCGCCCTGCGGGGTGAGGAAGCCGGCCGCCGCGATCAGCGAGCCGAACATGAACATCCAGTACGACAGCATGTTCAGCCGCGGGAACGCCACGTCGGGCGCGCCGATCTGCAGCGGCATGATCCAGTTCGCGAAGCCGGTGAACAGCGGCATCGCGAACAGCAGCAGCATCACCGAGCCGTGCATGGTGAACGCCTGGTTGAACTGCTCGTTGGAGAGGATCTGCGTCCCCGGGCGGGCCAGCTCCGCCCGCATCACCAACGCCAGCACGCCGCCGATCAGGAAGAACGCGAATGCGCTGACCAGATACATCGTGCCGATCGTCTTGTGATCGGTTGTGGTGAGCATCCGCACTATCGCGCTGCCCGGTGTGCGTCGTGGAGCGGCCTCGGCCGCCCCCCGACTCGCCTCGATGGCAGCCATCGGCCGCCCTCCTTCGTCCTTGCCGAACCTGGTGGCGCCACCGCCCGACGGACCGTCACCTGCCATGACAGGAGACCGGTGACGTCCGGGGGCGGGCGGCGGCGCAGTGCCGGACCACCCGGTCCACGGGGTGCTTCCGGGGAGTGGAGCACCCCCGCCGAGCGGTGGCGATCCATGCTCGTTCGCGGACGGGTCGCGACCCCAGGGCCGATGGTCCCGCCGCGGGCGGCCGGGCGTCCCCGGTCCGGAGGCCCTCCCGCGCCGAACGGCCCGGGAGCGGGAGGGACTGACGGACCACCAGGTCAGGACGCCGGAAGGGCCCGAACGCGGCTCGCGGGGACGCCGCTGGGGAACGGGCGGGACGGCTCCCGGCGCCGCGGGAACGCGAACGGGCGTCGCAGGGACGCCCGTCGGGTGCGCAGGGACGCGGCCCGGCCCGGCGCCTCGCGCGGACGGGGCGTCAGGCGTCCGGACGGGGCGTCAGGCCGCGGCGCGTCAGGCCGCGGCGCGGTGCGCGACGTGGTGCAGGTGGTGGCTGCGGGCGTCCGCGCCGTGCAGCGTGCGCAGGCCCGCCATCAGCAGCGCCGGGTCCTGGCGCAGCCAGAGTCGGACCGCCGCGCCCAGTGCCGCGCACGGGGAGGCCGGGCGGACGCCGCTCAGGTCGGTCATCCGGTCGACCAGCGCCGGCAGCAGCTCGGCGAGCTCCGGCGGCAGCCACACCGTCACCGCGCAGGGCGCGAACCGCCGCAGCTCGTCGGCGAGTTGGGGAGTGCCGCCGGTGAGGACGGCGGGCAGGACGTCCAGCAGGGCGTCCGCCACCACCTCGGACACGTCGCCGCGGTGTCCGTGCGCCAGCCGCCGTAGCAGCGTCCGGTCGGCGGTGGTGAGCCGGACAGCCAGCATGACCTCGTCGGATTCCATTGCTCGGCCTCTCCGGGCGCGCGCGCCCAACCGACCGGCCCGCCGCGTGCGGACCGGACACAGCCAACGCTGACCTGTTGACCTGGGTGTCACTGTCCCCAAGCCGGAAACGGCGGGGGAAGGGCCGAACGGCCCCGTTCGCCGGGGCCTGACGGCGGCCCCACTGCGACCGGACCGCGGCCCACCGCGGCCTACTGCGGTCCGGCCGCCGGAAACGGCCGCCGGAAACGGGCGGCCGAACCGGACGGTTGCCGCAGCGGTCGGGGGCTACCGCGAGACGCCGGTCGACCCGTCGTAGCGGATCCGGTGGTCCGGCACACCCGCGTCCAGCAGTAGCGAACGGGCCCCGGCGACCATCCCGGACGGGCCGCTGAGCAGCGCCAGCCCCGGCACGCTCTGGTGACCGCGGAGCAGCGCCGCCAGGCCCTCCAGGTCCGGTCCGAGCATCGGGGTCAGCTCCAACCAGGAACGGTTGGCGGCCAGTTCGACCAGCGCCGGCCAGTCGTACAGGTCGTCCCGGCCGCGCGCCGCGACCACCAGCCGCACCCGCCGGCCGCGGGCCCGGTGCGCCGCCGCGAACTCCTCCACCAGCGCCTTCATCGGAGCCAGGCCCGTTCCGCCGCCGACCAGCAGCAGATCGCGGTGGACGTCCGAGCCGTCGAGGTCCAGCGAGAGCGAGCCGCGCGGCGGCCCGACCCGGATCTGGTCGCCGACGCCCGTGCCCTCCACCAGTGCCGCGCTCACCCCGCCGGGCGAGGTCCGGCGGACGTGGAACTCCAGCACCCGGTCCTCGCGCGGCGCGCACGCCACCGAGTACGTCCGCCAGGTGTGCGGCAGCAGCGGCGACTCCAGCGCCGCGTACTGGCCCGCCCGGTACGGGTACGGCTCGCCGGTGCGCACCCGCAGCACCGCCAGGTCCGGGCGCCGCCGCTCGTGCCCGACCACCTCGCCGTGCCAGAACGGCGGCTCGGTGGCCGCGCCCTCCGCGCCCGCGACCATCGCCGCCACCGCGAACCGCAGCATCCGGATCCAGGCCGCCTCGACCTGCCCGGTCCACAGCTGCCCGCCGCGCACCCGCAGCGCGCTGATCAGCGACTCCTCGAACGCCTCGTAGTGCGCGGGCCAGACCCCGAGCTTGCGGTGGTCGGCGCCCAACGCCCGCAGCCGGGCGTCGAGTTCGACCGGCCGGTCGAGGTGGTCGATCAGGTGCTGGAACATGTGCGCCAGGTGCTGGCGCTGGAACTCCATCGACTCCGGGAACAGCCGCCGCAGGTACGGCCGCCGGACGAACATCGCGTCGTACAGCACCTCGATCAGTGCGTCGAACGGAAGCAGCGGCGCGAGGTGACGGAGGATCAAGTCCCGGTCGCCGGGTTCCGGTGGCTCCACCGCGGGCCCCTTCGGGGCGGACGACCGGCCGGTCGGGGCCAGGATGCTGCGGCGCAATCGCATCGCGTGGTGGCGGGCGAGCAGTCGATCGTACTCCGGGCTGAACGCGTCCTCGTCGTAGGAGCCGGCGGTGGTGGGGGTGGCGGTGCGCGGGCGCGTGGCGCCGCTGCTGATGTACTCCATGAACGTCAGGTTAACCACCCGCGAAGGCGAGTTGATCATGGACTGTTCGGCCGCCCGAAGGAGGGACGTTCGGCCCTTGACCTGGTGCGATGCACATTGCCGCAGGCCCGTCGGCGGCCTCGGGGGAGGCGTCCGACGGGCCCGCGGCGCGAGGTTCTCAGGCGGTGGCGACGGCCGGGACGCGGCGACGGAGCAGGGAGCCCAGCGCCAACCCGCCCGGTCCGACGACGGCGATCAGCAGGAACGCCCAGCAGAACATCGCGGCCGACTCGCCGCCGTTCTGGATCGGCCACAGGGCGTGCTCCTGGTGCACGCTGAAGTACGCGTACGCCATCGAACCCGAGCACAGCAGCGCCGCCGGGCGGACCGCGACGCCCGCCAACACCATGATGCCGCCAGCCAGTTGAATCAGTGCTGCCCACCAGCCCGGCCATTCCCCGACCTGCGGGGCCTTGCCGTGCGGGCCGCCGAGCACCCCGAACAGGGTGGCCGCGCCGTGGCAGGCGAACAGCAGCGACACGACGATCCGGGCCAGGCCGAGCACCGTGGGGCGGGCCCGATCGGCGAGCCGCGACAACTCTTCGAACATGTGTGAACTCCTCGTGTGGGGGCGAGACGGTTGACGACCGGCTGCAGGGAGCCCACCGGAGAGGGGAGCGGGTCGGAACCCGCCCCCGATTTGACGAAGTGGCGACAATTCTGACGGTGGGTCAGGGTGGCGGCCAAGCGCCCCCAGCTATGAGATTCCTATGAGTGCGGGCGCCCTGCGCGGCCCGGGAAGGTCGGCGGCCGCGAGGGTGTGTCCTACGCTGGGCAGCATGTCGAACCCCGATGGGTTGCTCGTGGACATCGCCGCGATGGTCGAGTCCGAGCACAGCAACCAGATGTCCCTCACGGTGGTCGTCCCCGGCGCCGTGATCACCGGCCGGCTGGCCCCGGTGTCCCTGTGGTGGGAACGCGTGGCCGACGTCCTCCAGGCCTCCGACCACCTGAAGCCCTTCGCCGCCCTCTTCGCCCAGCCCACCGCCGGCCCCCCGGCCCGCCCCACCCACCTCCACCTGCACCGGGCGAGGATCCTCCAGGGCGACTTCGGCCTCCCGCACACCGGCGGCATGTACCGCATCGCCATCGGAGACATCAGCGCCTGGTCGGTCGGCGACCTGAGCTACTCCGACGCCTGAGCCTTGCCCTGTGGCGGTGCGACGGCACGGCAGCGCGGCGGCGCTGCTCGGCCGGCCGGCGTCCGAGGGCGGTGCCGGTCCCGGGGTCGGCCTGGGGGAGGGCAGCGGCCGAGCCCGTCAGCACTCGGAGGGCCGCGCCGTCGGCGAACACCGCTGTGCGGAACTCGACCCGCACCTCGCGGAAGCCCGTGTCCAGCAGGAGATTGCGACTTCGGCGGGCCACCCGAGAGCGGGGGATCAGGGCCGCGCGGGCCCGGACCGGGGTGCGGGTGAGCTCGGCGTCGTCCACGTCGACGATCAGCGCGTCCCAGTCCTGACCGAGCAGCACAATGCGCCTCGGCCGCGGCCGACGCCGGGTCCGGGAGCTCGTGGTAGACCGTGTCGGCCCGGTGGGCCGTCAGTGACCCGTCCGCGAACGGCAGGGCGCAGGCGTCCCCGTCGGTGAATGTCCCTTCGGGCCGCCGCTGTTGGGCCGCCGCGACCATCTACGGAGCGGCGTCGACGCCGACCGCCTCGGCGCCCGGCCTCCGCCAGGTCGCCTCCGCAGCCCGCGTCGACCAGGCGGGTGCCCGGGCCCACGGCGAACAGGTCGAAGGAGCGGGCGCGGAGTGCGGCCGACTCCGAGGTTGAGTCGACCGCGTCGAGCAGGCGGGTGGATTCCGGGGAGGCCGCGTCGGGCCCGGTTTCGATGGTCACAACTGCCGGCCTGTGCCTTCGCGTTGGCTTGAAATCAAGCGGCGCGACCCTCCCGGTCGCTGATGTCGCCGCCCGTTTCGGACTGGCCACCCACGTGCTGCGGCACCGGGAGGCCACGGGCCTGCTCGAACCGGACCGGGACGCGGCCGGACACACCGCCGGTACGACGCCGCGCACCTGGTCAGGGTCGCCGCCGCCCTCACTGCGAAGGAGACCGGCCTCGCCCCCTCGTCGACACCACCGATCCGACCGGCCGGCGCGAGCGCCTCGCAGAGCACGCCGACCGCATCCGCCGACGCCTCGAACAGGTTGAGGCCTGCCTCGACCTGGTGCAGGGCGCCCTGGACTGCACCCATGCCGACCCCGTCGGCTGCCCCCTTCCACGACCGGGCCGCCACCCGCGCCGGCCTGCCAACCCCGTTCCGGGAACGACCGGTTGAAGCTACAAATCGTCCCGCCCCAGTCGGGCGACCAGGTCCACCACGCGGCCCGCGCCGTCCTCCTTCGCCATCCGGGCGGCGGCCGCGGCCGCGCACTCCCGGTGGGACGGGTCGGTGACGGCCTGTCGGATCGCCGACGCCAGGCGCTCCGCCGTGAGGTCGCGGAACGGGATCGGCGCCACCGCCGCCCCGATCGCCGTCAACCGCCGCGCCCAGAACGGCTGATCGGCCGTCACCGGGACGGGAACGGACGGCGCTCCCGCGCGGAGCGTCGCCGCCGTCGTTCCCGCGCCCGCGTGGTGGACGACGGTCGCCACGCGCGGGAACAGGGCGGCGTGGTCGAGCTGCCCCACCGTCAGGACGTCCTCCGCTTCCGCAGTCAGTCCCGCCCAGCCGGCCTGGAGGATCCCCCGCTGCCCGGCCGCGCGCAGCGCCGCCACCGCGAGGCGGCCCAGGCGTTCGCCCTGGCCCGCGCCCATGCTGCCGAAGCCGATGAACACCGGCGCCGGGCCGGCCGCGAGGAACTCCTCGACCTGGTCCGGGAGTTCGCCCGACCCGACCGGCCACCAGTTGCCCACCACCGCCAACCCCGGCCGCCAGTCCGTCGGTCGGCGCACCAGCGCTGGGCTGAAGCCATGCAGGGCCGGCCACTGCTCGCCGAGCAGCCTGCGGCGCATCGCCGGCCCGGAGAGCGGCGGCAGGTCGAGCCGGGCCCGCAACTGCGCCACGGCGTCCCGGTGCAGGCGGTCGACGACCCCCAGCGCGGCCCGCCCCGCCGCCCGGTTCCCCCACCGGCCGAGCGACCTGGCGCCGCCCACCACCGGCCCGAACTCCCCGGTGGGCTCCACCGGTTGGAGATACACCCCCGCACTGGCCGTCCGCAGCGCCTCCGCCACGTGCCACCCCAGCGGCGCCGTCGAGGTGGACAGCAGCAGCACGTCCGCCCCCGGCTCGGCCGCCTGCGCGATCCCCTGCCCCAGCTCCCCGACGAACTCCTTCGCCCGGCGCAGCATCCCGCCCTTCCCGCCGCCCTGCGGGTCGCCGGGCAGCGGCCGGAACTCCAGCCCGCACCGCTCCACCGTCTCCGCGTAGCTGCCGTGCGTCGCCAGCGCGACTTCGTGCCCCGCCTCGGCCAGCCGAACGCCGAGCCCCGTGTACGGTGCGACGTCGCCGTGCGAGCCCGCCGCCGTGACCAGAATCCGCATCTCTTCTCAACCCTCCATCGTGCGAGAGGCGTTGGCCTCGATCGCGGCATGCAGGAACCGGGCCAGCCCGGGCAGCTGCTCGGACGGCGGCACGAGCATCGCGAACGCCCGCGGATCGGTCAGATAGTCCGCCGCGATCAACCGGTGCGCCTCCGGCGGACACGGCGTGAACCACCGCTCCACATGCGCCCGGTGCTGCTCCGCCAGGTCCATCGCCCGCTCACCGTCGGCCGGTTGGCCGTCCTCGAACGCGACGATCAACTCCCGCCGCCACGCCGTCGATTCGGCCATCAGCTGCCGCCAGTCCGCCTTGCTGTGCCGGGCCGCCCGCTCCATCGACTCCCGCTGCCGTGGACTGTCCGCCCACTTCAGCTGCGCGTCCGTCGCGTAGCTCAGATCCCAGCGGACCTCGCCGAAGATGTCGAACCGCTCCTCCGGCGAGAGCTGCACACCGGTCCGCTCCACCTCGATGGCCTGCTCGGCGACCTCCACCAGTTTCTGCAAGGTGGCGATCTGCTCGTTGAGTTGGCGGTGCCGTTCCTTCAGGTGGCTCAGCGCGGTCGCCCGCGGGTCGGCGAGGATGCCCCGGATCTCCTCGATCGGAAACCCCAACTCCCGGTAGAAGAGGATCTGTTGGAGCCGCGCCAAATCCCGGTCGTTGTACAGCCGGTACCCCGCCGCACTTCGCTCGCTCGGCGACAGCAACCCCTCCCGGTCGTAGTAGTGCAACGTCCGCACCGTCACCCCGGCGAACCCCGCCACCTGCCCCACCGAAAAGCTCGCACCCTGCTCGGCCACGCCCGTTCTCCCTTCGAACGCCCCCATGCTGAACCCTGACGCCAGGAGAGGGTCAACCCGGGACCGGCCGCCGCGCGGGATCGCGGGCCGCCCGTTCGCCGAAATCCGGCTGACGGTCGCCTGATGGTGCGTCAGGATGTCTGCCTGCCGTACCGACGAGCGAGAGGCCGCCCGCATGCCGCACCCCGAGCCGACCGACCCGCTGACCGCCGAGCTGGTGGTGGACATCGCTGCCGCCGTGACGCCGGCCGTCTCGCCGGACGGCCGACTGGTCGCCTACGGCGTGGTCGCGTACGGGGGTGCGGGCGGGCGGCCGTCCGGGACCGTCCTGGTCGCCGCCGTCGACGGCAGCGCCGCTCCGCGCAGGCTGACCGACGGCGCGGCCCGCGAGCTCGCGCCGAAGTGGGCGCCGGACTCGGCGGCTCTGTTCTTCACCTCCGACCGCGAGGAGGCGGGCGGCGCGCAGCTCCGGCGGATCCGCCTGGACGGCGGCGAGGACACGGCCGAGACCCTGACCGGCCGGCGCGGCGGGATCGTCGACCACTGTCCGCTCCTCGACGGCCGCACCGTCGCCCTGCTCGCCGCGGACGAACCCACCGCCGAGGACGAACGGCGGGAGGCCGAGCGCGACGACGCCAAGGTCTGGGGCCGGCACCTGCCGCCCACCCGGCTGCGCCTGCTCGACCTGACGAGCGGCGTGGTCCGCACCGTGGACGGTCTCGGCGACCGGCATGTGGTCGAGGTGACCCAGCGTCCGGACGGCGGTCCGCTGGCGGTGCTGAGCTGGTCCACCCCCGAGCTCGGCCACGGCGTCATGACGGCGGAACTGCACGTGGTCGACTCGGGCTCGGGGGCCGTCCACGACCTGGGTCCGGTCGGGGCCGAGGCGCAGTCCCCGGTCTGGTGGAAGCGCGACGGCGGCTGGCACCTGGCCCATCTGGCAGTGACCCCCGGGCAGGTGATCGGCGGGCTCGCCGTGGTCGACACCGTCCCGCCGACGACCGGCCCGGCCGTCGAACACCGCAACCTCACCGCCGGCATGTCCGTCTGCCCGACCGAGCTGGTGCAGGTCGCGGACGGGCCCCCGCTCGCGCTGTTCGCCGACGGACTGGACACCGCGCTGTACCGGCTCGACCCGGAGACGCTGCGGTTCCAGCAGCTGTCCAAGGCCCCCGGCCTGCTCGCCGGGCTCACCGCGAGCCGCTCCGGGGACACCGTCGCCCTGCTGGCGAGCACGGCGTACGAGCCCAAGGACGTCCACGCCGGACCCGTCGGCGGACCGCTGGCCCGGATCGGCGACACCGCACCCGAACTGCGGGGGATTCGCTGGGGAGTTCAGGAACGCCTGAGGCACCGGGCCGCCGACGGGCTCCAGTTGGACGGCCTGCTGATCCTGCCGGTCGGCCGGGCCCGGGACGACGGCCCGTTCCCGCTCGTCACCCTGGTCCACGGCGGTCCCTACTCCCGGTACGCCGACGAATTCGCCCTCAACGCGGTCGACTGCGGCCAGTGGCTGGCGGCCGCCGGGTATGCGGTCCTCCTGCCCAACCCCCGGGGCGGCTCGGGACACGGCCACGAGTTCGCCGCCACGGCCGCGGGCGCGGTCGGCGGCGACGAGTGGACCGACATCCTCGGCTTCATCGACCTACTGGTGGCGCAGGGCGTCGCCGACCCCGAGCGGCTGGGCATCGGCGGCTGGAGCCACGGCGGCTTCCTCGCGGCCTGGGCGATCGGACGGACGGACCGGTTCAAGGCCGCCATGATGGGCGCCGGCATCAGCGACTGGGGCGCGCAGGCCGGGACGGGCGACTGGGGGATCCTCGACGCGGCGCTCGGCGGCAGCAACGGATGGGACGGCCCGGGGCCGCACCTCCACGACCGGAACAGCCCCCTCTCCCACGCGGCCCGGATCCGCACCCCGGTGCTGATCCTGCACGGCGAGCAGGACACCAACGTCCCGCTCGGCCAGGCGATCCACTTCCATCGCGCCCTGCGCCACTTCGACGTCGAGCACGAGTTCGTCGTCTACCCCCGCGAGGGCCACGGGCTGGAGGAACGCGCCCACCAGCTCGACGCCCTCCGGCGCATCCGCGCCTGGTACGACCGCCTGCTGCGAGCCCGCGCCGGGGCGTGACCGAGGGACGCCCCGGATCGAGTTTTCGACCCGGACCACGATGCGACAAGCGCCCTACCCGAACGTCATGGTGGCGCCGACGGTGGCGTTCGGACCGGCCGTGACCCAGGGGTCGACGGGGCCGAAGCGGATCGGAACGGGCCCGCTGGTGCCGCAGGCTGGGTAGCCGTCGACGTCGGAGATGGCGACCGAGCCGCCGGGGATGCCCTCTCCTTCCAACCGAGCTGCGAGGCATGCGATTTGGCGGTCGGTCATGCCAGGCCCAAGGGGTTGCGCGGAACAGTGTGCGCACCGGGTCGGGCGGTGCGGTGCCGGCCGGGCCTGCCGAAGGGCTACGGCCCGGTGGTGGAGTCTCGGCTGGGATCAACTCGGCTCTCGGGGTGGGAAGTTCGGGGGCGGCCCGCCGTTCCGTCGCCCTCCAGTGGGCGCTGTCTCCGGGACTCGGGCCTTCCCCTCTCACCACCGGCCCTGCACACGGCATGTCCCATTGTTCGGAGCGGCCCACCCGCGCCCGGGGGCACGCGGCGGCCGCCCGCTGCGCGTGCGGACCCCACCGTGTTCGGGGTGGTGGCCCGTCAGCGAACCCTCGGCGCGCCCGGCAGGTTCACCAGATGCCGCCGGCGATGGCTGCGCCCGTGAAGGACAGGCCGAGGCCGAGTGCCACGGCGACCACCACGTAGAGGGCGGCGATCGCGACCCGGCGGGTGGAGGTGAGGGTGAACACCTCGTAGGAGAAGGTGGACCAGGTGGACAGGGCGCCGCAGAAGCCGGTGGCCAGCAACAGTTCGGGGTCGGGGCCGAGCCGGTCGCGCAGGACCGCCTCGGAGAGGAAACCGAGGATCAGGCAGGCGGCTGCGTTGGCAGTCAGCGTTCCGAACGGGAACGGGCTGTGCACCCGGGATTTGACGGCGACCCCGGTCAGGTAGCGGGTGGGCGCGCCGAGCATGCCGCCGGCCAGGACGAGCAGCCAGTCAGTGACCACGGGACGCCTCCTGGTGCGCGGGGGTGCCCACGACGGCGCGGGCCGCGAACACCCCGAGCGTGACGCCGGCCAGCGCCGCGACCACCGTCAGCAGCAGGTAGGCGACGGCCGTGCCGGGGGCGTGGGCGTGGAACAGCTCCCGGACGCCGTTCTCGTAGTGCGAGAAGGTGGTGAAGCCGCCGAGGAACCCGGTGCCCAGCAGGGCGCCGGCCAGCTTCTTGGCCTGCGGGAAGCGGGCGGTCAGCACCGTCATCAGCGCGCCCATCACGGTGCAGCCCACCGCGTTGACGGTCAGGATCGGCCAGGGGAAGGCGGTGCCGGACGTCACCCAGGCGCGCTCCACCGCGTAGCGGGCGACGGCGCCGAGACCGCCGCCGGCGGCCACCGCGAGGACGATCGGCAGCTGGCGGCCGGGCGCGTGCTCGGAGTGGGCGTGGCCGGGCGGGCGGAGCGGACGGTCCTTCAGGTCGAAGTAGGGGTTGGTCACGGGAGCGCGTTCCTTCCATCGGAACCCGAACGTGGGCTGATCAGGCGAAAACCGTCGGTCACCGTCCGCCACCGCATGCGGGTGACCGTCCGGGTCGGTTAGACATGACTGCCGGACAGAAACATTGCAGATCAACGTATTTCACAATGTTCGGCGTGGATGGGACATTCAGGGGAAATCGTGACACAGGGTGACGCCGCCGGCGCAGCGCAGGACACTCGCCGGATCTGGGACCGGGAGCCGTTGGCGTACCTGGTCGCCTCGCTGCGCGGCGTCGGCCAGGTCGATCTGCAGCCGCAGCTGCTCACCGGTGCGTTCATCCTGGCCGCCCTGTGGGCCGCGGGCTGGAAGGTCGGTCTGTTCGCCACCCTGGGCACCCTGATCTCCACCGCCACGGCCTACCTGCTCGCCGTCGACCGCGGCTCCATCGCCCAGGGTCTGCAGGGCTATTCAGGTTGTCTCACCGGCATCGCCATGGTGGTCTTCCTCGGCAACCACCTCTCGACCTACCTGCTCACGGTGGCCGCCTGCGTGATCTGCACCGTCCTCACGGCGACGGTCACCCACTTCATGAAGCCCTACGGCCTTACTGCGCTGACCTCGCCGTTCTGCATCGTCTCCGGCGTGATGGTGCACGGCGCGCCCTCCTTCGCGCGGATCTGGCACGGCGCCCCCTCGCCGGTCGCCAACCCCACCATGGGCGACACCGGAATCGCCTGGTCGGACCTGTGGCGCGCGTTCTTCTCCAACGTCTCGCAGATCTTCCTGGTGGACAGCTGGTACGTCGGGCTGATCATGCTGGTGGGCCTGGCGTTCGCGGGGATGCGGGTGCTGCTCGCCGCTGTCCTGGGCAGCGTGGTGGGCATCGTCTCGGCCTGGGCGCTCGGCGCCCCGACCGAGCTGATCCGCGAGGGCATCTACGGCTACAACGCCGTCCTGGTCGGCATCGCCGTCGGCGCGGTGTTCCTCGCCGGCACGGTCTGGAACGCCTGCTACGCCGCATTCGGCGCGGGCGTGTCCACCGGGCTGACCGCAGCCATCACCACGCTCTTCAAGCCCTTCCACGGCCACACCTTCACGTGGCCGTTCATCCTCACCACCTGGATGCTGATGGCTGCCGTCCCCCTGCTGCCCAGACTCCGGCATGCCGAGGCCGGCTGACACCCCGTCACCCCTCGCGCGAGGTGCCCCCGGCCGCCGCCCCAGACCCGTTTCCCCAGTCCCGAGGAAGGAACCCGATGAACCTCGCGCCCCGCGAACTCGACAAGCTGGTCGTCTACGTCGTCGCCGACCTGGCCCGCAAGCGCCAGGGCCGCGGCCTCAAGCTGAACTACAGCGAAGCGGTCGCCCTGATCACCGAGGCCATCCTGGAAGCCGCCCGGGACGGCAGGTCCGTCGCCGACTGCATGGAACTCGGCCGGCACGTGATCGGCCCCGACGCCTGCATGGACGGCGTGCGGCAGATGCTCCCTCTGCTCCAGGTCGAGGCGTCCTTCGTGGACGGGACCAAGCTGGTCTCCGTGCACGATCCCATCGGCGGCTGACCGGTGGCCCGCCCCCACGCCCACGTCCTCGCGGTCTGCGGCCACGAATCCGCCCGCGGCGCCGCGCTGCGCCGACTCGCCGGGCCCGGGACCGGCGTGGTCACCGGCGGACGGGAGCTGGCCCGGGCGCTCGCCGCCCGCCCCGCCGGGCAGGACGTCGTGGTCGTCCCGATGACGCTGGGCCGCGACCTCGAACTCGTCGCCGACGCCGCCCGCACCGTCCGCGGCCTGCCGCCCGAGTCGCGCCGGGGCGTGGCCGTCGCCCGGCCGTTCGGCACCGCCGAGCACCTGATCGGCTGGCTGCGCGCCGCCGCGACGACCGTGCCCGCCGACGCGGCGCTGCTCGTCACCGCGCCCGCCGGCGACCCGTACGAGGACGCGGAGCTGTACCGCGTCGCCCGGCTGGTGCGCTGCTACGGGCGGCACCGGCTGGTGGAGACCGCGTTCGTCGGCGGCGACCCCGACCCCGTCGAGGGGGTGCGGCGGTGCGCGCTGCTCGGGGCGCGGCGCATCGCCCTGCTCCCCGCCTCGTTCAGCCCCGTCCCCCGGCCGTCCGCGAGCGACGGCGTCCGGGTGCTCGACGCCGGTCCGCTGCTCAGCCCGGCCGCGCTCGCAGCGGTGCTCGCCGCCCGGGTCGCCGACGCCGTCCGCCTGCTGCGCGAGGGCGAGGACGACGGAGTCGACCGTGCGCTCGGCGCCGCCCACGGCCACGGTCTCGGCCACACCCACGGACCGGGGGAGGGTCACACCGACACCCACACCCACACCCACGGACCCGGTGCGGACCACCACCATCACCACGGTTCCGGGGAGGACCGGTCCCACGGTCACTCCCCGCAGGCCCACACGTACGTCCACTCGCCCACCCCGTCCCCCCACGCCCGACCCGTCGCCTCGGCGGGCGCAAGGAGCCACCCATGACATTCGGAAAGTACCTGTACGGCGACGGCGACATCGAGATCAACGCCGGCCGCCGCACCGTCACCGTCGAGGTGGTCAACACCGGCGACCGGGCGATCCAGATCGGCTCGCACTTCCACTTCTTCGAGGTGAACCCGGCGCTGCGGTTCGACCGGGACGAAACGCTCGGCATGCACCTGAACATCCCCGCGGGGACCTCGGTGCGGATCGAACCCGGAGGCACCCGCCAGGTCGAGCTGTGCGAGTACGCCGGCACCGGCCGGCTGGTCGGCTTCAGCGGCCTGATCAACGGCAGCGTGGTCTCCCACCCGGCCCGCATCGAGGCCTTCCACCGCGCCCTGGAACTGGGCTTCGAAGGAGCCGAAGGGTCGAAGGACGAGAAGAGCACCGCCAAGGGCTCCGCGAAGAAGAAGGGTGCGCACTGATGCCGATCCTGTCCCGCAAGCAGTACACCGACATGTTCGGGCCCACCGTCGGCGACCGGTTCCAACTGGCCGACACCAACCTGATCGTGGAGGTGGAGAAGGACTTCAGCGAGGGCCTGTACGGTGACGAGATCGTGTACGGCGGCGGAAAGTCGATGCGCGACGGCATGGGCTCCGACCCGCAGGCCACCGCCGCGCAGGGCGCACTGGACACCGTGATCACCAACGTGGTGGTGATCGACCCGGTGCTCGGCATCGTCAAGTGCGACATCGGCATCAAGGACGGCTTCATCGCAGGCATCGGCAAGTCCGGCAACCCGCAGACCCAGAACAACGTCCACCCGAAGCTGGTGGTCGGCCCCGGTACCGAGGCGATCTCCGGCGAACACCTGATCGCCACCGCCGGCGCGATCGACACCCACGTCCACCTGATCTCCCCGCAGCAGGCCCAGCAGGCGCTGACCAACGGCATCACCACGCTGATCGGCGGCGGCACCGGCCCGTCCGACGGCACCAACGGCACCACCTGCACCCCCGGCCCGTTCAACATCGCCCGCTTCCTGGAGGCGGCCGAGAAGGTGCCGGTCAACATCGGCATCATGGGCAAGGGCAACGGCAGCCTGCCCGGCGCGCTGGACGAGCAGATCGAGGCCGGCGCCTGCGCGCTCAAGGTGCACGAGGACTGGGGCGCGACCCCGGCGGTGATCGACAACGCGCTGAGCGTCGCCGACCGGCACGACGTGCAGGTGGCGATCCACACCGACAGCCTCAACGAGTCCGGCTTCTTCGAGGACACCCGCTCGGCGATCGACGGCCGCACCATCCACACCTTCCACTCCGAGGGCGCGGGCGGCGGTCACGCCCCCGACATCCTGCGGGTCACCGGCGAGGCCAACATCCTGCCGTCCTCCACCAACCCGACGCTGCCGTACACCAAGAACTCGGTGGACGAACTGCTCGACATGGTGATGGTCTGCCATCACCTCAACCACGACATCCCGGAGGACGTGTCTTTCGCCGACAGCCGGGTGCGGGCCGAGACCATCGCCGCCGAATCGGTGCTGCACGACCTCGGCGTGATCAGCATGATCTCCTCCGACTCCCAGGCCATGGGCCGGGTCGGCGAATCCGTCACCCGCTGCTTCCAGATCGCGCACCACTGCAAGGACAAGCGCGGCCCGCTGGACGGCGACAGCGCCCGCAACGACAACCAGCGGGTGCTGCGCTACCTGGCCAAGGTCACCATCAACCCGGCCATCGCCACCGGCATCTCCGAGTACATCGGCTCGTTGGAACCCGGCAAGCTCGCGGACATCGTGCTCTGGCCGATCCACTCGTTCGCCGCCAAACCCAAGATGATCATCAAGGGCGGGATCATCTCCTGGGCGCAGATGGGCGACCCGAACGCCTCCCTGCCCACCCCGCAACCGGTGATCTACCGGCCGATGTTCGGCCAGTTCGGACGGGCCCAGGAGTCCACCCACGTCACCTTCATGTCGCAGGCGGGCATCGCCGCCGGCGTCCCGGAGAAGCTGGGCCTCAAGCGCAGAGTGCTGCCGGTGCGCGGCACCCGGGTCATCGGCAAGCACAACATGGTCCGCAACAACGCGCTGCCGAAGGTCGAGGTCGACCCGGAGACCTTCAAGGTCTCCCTGGACGGCGAGGTCACCACCATCGAACCCGCCGAGACGCTGCCGCTGAACCAGCTGTACTTCGTGGTGTAGCGCGGATGTTCGCCGGCCCGGACCACCCGGACACCGCGGCGCAGTCCCCCGAGCAGGCCCCGCCCGGGGGGCTCTCGGCCCTGCTGGTCAGCCTGCAACTCGCCGACTCCGCCTTCCCCAGCGGCTTCTACACCCTCTCGCACAGCCTGGAGGGCTACGCCCAGGCCGGCGCCGTCACCCCCGACACCCTCCCCGCGCTGCTCGCCGACCTGCTCCGGCACGGCGTCGGCCCCGGCGACGCCACTGCGCTGGCGCTCGCCCACCGGGCCTGCCGGGAAGGGGAGTCGGCGGACGCCGTCAGCGTCGACCGGCGGCTGTACGCGGGCAGGCTGAGCCGTGAGATGCGGCAGGCCGCCACCCGCACCGGGCGGCAGCTGCTCGACCTGTCGGCGGAGGTCTTCGACCACCCGGCGATCCCCGCCTACCTGCGACTGGTGAAGGACCGTCGGGCGCCCGGCTGCCAGGCCGTCGCCGCCGGGATCGTGTACGCCGCCGCCGGAGTGCCCGCCGCGCAGGCCGTCGCGAGCGACCTGTTCGCGTTCAGCGCCAGCTTCGCCGGGGCCGCGCTGCGGCTGCGGCTCACCGACCACCGCAAGGCCCAGGTACTGCTGCGCGGCGCCGCCCCGGTGATCGAGGAGACCGTCCGGGCGGCGCTGGCGAGGGAGCCGGCGGACCTCGGTTCGACCGCCTTCGCCTCCGACATCATGTCCGGCCGCCACGAGCGCGCCGAGGCCCGACTGTTCGCCAGCTGAGAGTGGCCCGGAGCCGCCTCGCACGACAAGGAGCACTGTGGACGACAACGTACTGCGGATCGGGATCGGCGGACCGGTCGGCTCCGGCAAGACCGCGCTGATCGAGGCGCTGGTGCCGGTGCTGATCGCCCGCGGCCACCGCCCCGCCGTGATCACCAACGACATCTACACCCAGGAGGACGCCCAGCACGTCCGCCGCACCCTCGACGGCGTCCTCGACCCCGAACTGGTGGTCGGCGTGGAGACCGGCGCCTGCCCGCACACCGCCGTCCGCGACGACCCGACGATGAACCTCGCCGCCGGCGCCGAACTGCTGGAACGCTTCCCCGAGGTCGACACCCTGCTGTACGAATCCGGCGGCGACAACCTCACCCTGACCTTCAGCCCCGCCCTGGTCGACGTCTTCGTGTTCGTCCTGGACACCGCCGAGGGCGAGAAGATGCCCCGCAAGCGCGGCCCCGGCATCACCGAGTCCGACCTGTTGGTCATCAACAAGATCGACATCGCCCAGTACGTGCGCACCGACATCGAGGTGATGGAGGCCGACGCGCACAAGGTCCGCGACGGCCGACCGGTCCTCCTCACCAACTCGCTCGACGGAGTCGGCATCGAGGAGCTCGCCTCCTTCCTCGGCGCCCGGCGCAAGGCACTGATCTGACATGACCGTCGCTCCGCCCCGGCCGGCCGCCGACCGGCCCACCGAGACCCGGCAGGCTCCCCGACATGTCCCCACCGGCATGACCTCCGTCCCGGCGCGGCCGGCCGTCGACCGGCTCGCCGAGGCGTACTGGTCGGCCGGCCGCCTCCCCGCCGAGGTGGCCGGCTGGGCCGGTCGGCCCGACACCCTCGCCCCCGGCTCGCCCGCCAAGGTCGGCATCCTCGACCTCGGCTTCGAACTGCGCGGCGGCCGCACCGAGTTGGTCGAGCGCTACCAGAAGACCCCGTTGCAGATCATGCGCCCGCTGCGGCTCGACCCCGCCCACCCCGACGCCGCGTACGTCTACCTGATGGCCACCGGCGGCGGCGTCACCCAGGCCGACCGCTACCGGATCGACGTGCGCTGCGGCCCCGGCACCCACGTCCACCTCACCACCCAGGCCGCCACCAAGGTGTTCCGGATGGAACAGGACTACGCCACCCAGCTCGTCAACCTGCGGGCCGGTGACGGCGCGTACCTGGAGTACCTGCCCGACCCGCTGATCCCGTTCCGCGACGCCCGGTTCTACCAGCGCACCACCGTCACCGCCGCCCCCGGCGCCACCGTCGTCCTCGGCGAGACGATCACCGCCGGCCGGCTCGCCCGCGGCGAACGCCACGACTACCGGGTGCTCGCCACCGACCTGGAGATCGCCCGCCCCGACGGCACCCTGCTCGCCGTCGACACCCTGCGCCTGGTCCCCGACGGCGACCGGAGCGCCGTCACCGGGCCCGCCGTGTTCGCCGGGCGCGACCAGCTGGCCACCCTGTTCGTCGTCAGCGACCTGCGCCCCGCCGCCGAGATCGCCGACGCCCTGCACCGCGCCCTCGACGGACACGGCCTCCACTTCGGCGTCTCCACCCTCCCCGGGGACAGCGGGGCCTGGCTGCGCCTGCTGGAGGACAGCCCCGTCCGCACCGCCGCCGCGCTCGACACCGCCTGGCGCGCCGTCCGCCTGCTGCTCACCGGCAGCCCCGCGCCCGTCCTGCGCAAGACCTGACCCGCCGTCCTGGAGGTAGAACCCGTGCTGACCGCGCCCCCGCCGATGCCCCCGGCCTACAACGCCGGCGACACGGCCTGGCTGCTGGCATCCACCGCCATGGTGCTGCTGATGACGCCCGGACTGGCGTTCTTCTACGGCGGCATGGTCCGGGTCCGGCACATCCTGATGATGATCAAGATGAGCTTCGCCGCGCTCGCCTTCGGCACCCTGGTCTGGTGGGCGCTCGGCTACACCCTGGCCTTCGGACCGGACGTCGGCGGGGTCGGCCTGATCGGCAACGTCGACCGGGCGTTCTTCCGCGGCATCCAGCTCACCACCCTCACCGGCGCCATCCCCACCTACATCTTCGCCACCTTCCAGATGGGCTTCGCCGTCGTCACCGTCGCCCTGATCAGCGGCTCCATCGCCGACCGGGCCCGGATGCGCGGCTGGCTGGTGTTCGTCCCGCTCTGGCTGCTGATCGTCTACGCGCCCGCCGCGCACTGGGTGTTCGACTCCCAGGGGTGGATCCACCACCAGCTCGGCGCGCTCGACTTCGCCGGCGGCCTGCCGGTCGAACTCGCCTCCGGCGCCGCCGGACTGGCCGTCGCGCTCGCCCTGCGCGGCCCCCGGGACTGGGCCCGCCGCGAGGAGCGCCCCAACAACATCCCGCTGGTGGTGATCGGCGTCGGGCTGCTCTGGTTCGGCTGGTTCGGCTTCAACTCCGGCTCCGCACTCAGCGACCAGGGCACCGCCGCCGCGGCCTTCCTCAACACCCAGCTCGGCGCGGCTGCCGCCATGGTCACCTGGCCCCTGGTGGAAAAACTGCAGACCGGTCGGGTCAGCACCACCGGCGTGGTCTCCGCCGCGGTCGCCGGCATGGTCGCCATCACCCCCGCCTGCGGCGAGATCAACCCGCTCGGCGCGGTGATCACCGGCCTGGTCGCCGGCGCGGTCTGCGCGTTCGCCATCACCCTCAAGTACCGCTTCGGTGTGGACGACACCCTCGACGTGGTCGGCGTGCACGGCGTCGGCGGCATCACCGGGCTGCTGATGGTCGGCCTGTTCGCCACCGCCCGGATCAGCGGCCAGAAAGGCCTGTTCTACGGCGGCGGCTGGAGCCTGCTCGGCAAGCAGGTCCTCGCCGTCCTCGCCGTGGGCGCCTTCTCGTTCCTGCTCAGCTGGCTGCTCGCCAAGGCCGTCGACCTGGCGATCGGCTTCCGGGACGCCACCGAGTACGCCCACGTCCCCGGTGCGGAGGCCGAGACCGCCTACGACACCCTCACCGCCGAACGCCTCGGCACCCTGGTCTCCGAGGGCGCCGGCCGCAGCGACAGCGAACTCGTCCGAAAAGTCGCCGAACTGCTCCGCACCCGCCGCCAGGACTGACGCACGTCGTCGGCCGTCACGCAGCCACCTCGCCGGGACGCCTCAGACAGGCCCTGTACCGCTGACGGGATCGGCCCTGCCGTCGTCGTCCGCCTGCGTGCCGTCCCCGCCGCCGGTTCCGCTTTCCAGGATGGAGACGATGGAGAACAGCGAGAAGCAGATGCAGCCGAGGCCGACCAGGACCCGGGCCGGGACGATCACTGCAGGACCGGCGGACTCGAACAGGAAGGAGGAGAGGAACAGGCACAGCAGGGCCGTGCCGACCGGGATCAGCGGGACCCGGTTCGCCAGCGGGGCGTCCCGGCGCCAGACCAGCGCGAGCAGCAGCACCTTGCTGAGGATGCTCCAGCAGATCAGCCCGAGCCCGATCAGCACGTAGGCGGCGGCCAGTTGGGCGGACCGGGTGTGCACGGCGAGGACGATCACGGCCCAGACGACGGCGACCGCGCCGCAGGCGGCGGCCACACCGGGCCAGAGCACCCGCTCCCGGGCGGAGTACGTGTTCTGGATCTGCCGCAGGATGCCGGCCACCAGCCCGATCAGGCAGGTGCAGACGAGCGCCAGGCCCACCATCACGTGTCCGGCGGTGAACCGCCCGTCGCGGTCCCCGCCGCCTCCGCCCGCCAGCAGGACGACGGCCCACACCCAGGTGATCACGGCCGCCAGGACGGGGAGCGCCGGCAGAGCCCGGACGGTGAACGCGCCGAACGGCGCCGGCGACAGCGGTGGCGAGCCCTCGGGCCGTGCGGAGTTCTCGGTGATCTTCACGAACCGGGTGGAGACCGTGGCGACGCACGAGACGCAGACGCAGATCATGCCGACCCCGAACACCACGTGCCCGGCGACGAAGTCCGGTGCCGGCCGCGGAGTCTCGGCCAGCAGGGAGAGCCCGTAGCCGATGGTGACGCCACTGACCGCGAACCCGAACACCGGGTACAGCACCTTGTCCAGCGCGGTGAAGCGGCCGATGAGCTGCCTGATGATCGTCGCCGCCGTCGCGAACAGGCACAGGCAGACGGCGGCCAGGAAGACCAGCACCAGGCCCGCGACGCGGGCACTCGGCCCGGAGGCGTGGGCGAGGACGTAGCCGCCCAGCGCCGACGACACCGCGCCCATCAGCACGGGAATGGCACGGAACAGGACGCTGATCTTGTCGTTCACCAGGCCTCCCGGTGGTGGCGTCGCCCTCATCCTCGTGCCGGTCCGGGCCGGTGGCCACCGGGACACGGACGGCCCGGTCCGCCGGCCCGGAAGGCGGTCCTGCTGCCGCGGGGTGCGCCCGGCGAGGACACCGCCGCTGCTCGGATCCGGTGCGGCCACCGACCTGCGCCGACGCACCGGCGTGACGCGGTCCGACAGTCGATGCGCTCATGCCCGGGGTCGAGCTGGTCCCGGCCGCCGGGTGGCACCTGGCGCTGCGTCAGCCCGGGGGGACGTTCGCTCCTCCCGGTGCGGAGACCGGCAACGGGTGAGGAGAGCGACGGCGGCTCGCCGTCCAACCGCCCTGCCGGTGCACCCGTCCGGGTTCGGACCTAGGGTCGGTGACATGGCGCAGGACGACGGGCCGGTGGAGCCGGACTACCCGCTCACGATGGCGAACGAGCGGACGTTCCTGGCCTGGATCAGGACGGCGCTGGCGCTGCTCGCGGGCGGGGTGGCGTTGGACCAGTTGGCGCCGGAGCTCGCGCCGGCCCCGGTGCGGGCGGCGCTCGCGGTGGCCCTGGCACTGGGCGGGGCGGTGCTCGGGATCGCGTCGTACCGGCGGTGGGTGCGCACGGAGCGGGCGATGCGCGCGGGCGAACCGCTGCCGGCGGGCCGGATCATGCTCGTGCTGACGGTGTGCGTGGCGGCGGCCGCGATCGTGTTCTCGGTACTGATCATCGGCTGGGCCCGGTGAACGGACACGGCGAGCGCACCCTGTTGGCGTGGAGCCGCACTGCGCTGGTCCTCGCGGTGGACGCGCTGCTGGTGCTGCGGACCGCTCTGATCGGCGGCGAACCCGGCCTGTTGGCCGTGGGCGGGGGGTTGGCGCTGGCAGCAGTGGGGTTCTGCGTCCTCGGCATGCGCGGGCGCGGCCCGGTGGCCGGCGAGTGGCCGGTGCGGGCGCTGACCGCGGTGGTGGTGGTCGCGGCGGTCGGCACCGCATGGTGCGCCCTGGTGTCCCGGACGCGGTGACGGGTCCGCGCACCGGTCCGGGTTGCCGCCGGGAAACCGGCGGCCCGCACGCGGTGACGGACACGAGTACGGGCCCGGTGCCCGCTACCGCCGAGGACGCGGTGTCACGGTGCGCCGTGCACGGCGGCCGCGGATCGGGTCACCCCCACGGAAGTCGGCGCGGGCCACCGCGCCGGTGAACCGCCGGCGTTCGCTGCCTCCCCTCGGCGTAGTCGGGCGTGCGGTGCCCACGAGGGGTCACCACGATCGGGTACGACGCATGAGGCATCGGCAGGTCGGGTTGAGGAGGCGCCAGTTGAGCACCATGGACGTACCGGGCGACGACGCGGGCCGGGCGGGCAGAGCGCGGGCGGGCGGTGAGGCTCGGGTCGCAGCCGGGTCGAACAAGATCACCTGGGTGACGCTGGCGCTGATGACGACCAGTTCGGTGGCGAGCCTGCGGGCCTCGCCCACCATGGCGATCTACGGCCTCGCCTGTGTCTTCCTCTACCTGCTGCCCGCGGTCGTGTTCCTGCTGCCGACCGCCCTGGTGTCCGCGGAGCTGGCCTCCGGGTGGAGCGGCGGGGTCTACAACTGGGTGGCGCAGGGCCTGTCGAAGCGGATGGGCTTCCTCGCGGTGTGGTGCCAGTTCGCCATGACGATCTTCTACTACCCCAGCCTGCTCGCCTTCGTGGCAAGCACGGTCTCCTACGTGATCAACCCGGCACTGGCCAGCAACGGCGCCTACACCGCGATCGTCATCGTCGTCCTGTACTGGACCGGCGTGTGGGTGTCCTCCCGCGGCACGAACGCCGTCGCGGGGCTGGCGTCCTGGGGGTTGATCATCGGAACGCTGATCCCCGGCGCGCTGCTGGTCCTCCTCGGGTTCGTCTTCCTCGGACAGGGCAACGCCTCCGCCGCACCGATGACCGCCTCGCACCTGTTCCCGGAGTGGACCGGCGTGGCCAGCCTGGTGCTGATCGTGAACAACTTCCTCAGCTACTCCGGCATGGAGATGAACGCCGTCCACGTCAACAAGCTGCGGGACCCGGGCAAGGAGTTCCCGAAGTCGATGTTCCTGGCCATGGGGATGGTGCTGCTGATCTTCATCCTGCCGGCGCTGGCGATCAGCTGGGTCATCCCGGCGAGCCAGCTCAGCCTGACCGCCGGTGTCATGCAGGCGTTCGACGCGTTCTTCCAGTACTTCCACATCGGCTGGCTGGTCCCGATCGTCGCGGTCGCCCTGTGCGCCGCCTCGCTCGGCGGCATGCTGACCTGGCTGGCCGGCCCGTCGAAGGGCCTGCTGCTGATCTCCCGCCAGGAGGGCTACCTGCCCCCGTTCCTGCAGCGGCTCAACAGCCACGGCATCCAGCAGAACATCCTGGTCACCCAGGGCGTGGTCACCACCGTGATCGCCCTGCTGTACGCGCTGATCCCGAACGTGTCCAGCGTCTACTGGATCTTCTCGGTCATCACCACGCAGGTGTACCTGATCACCTATCTGCTGATGTTCCTGGCCGCGATCCAGCTGCGCCGCAAGCAGCCGGACCACCCGCGCGGCTACCGCGCGCCGCTGCTGACCGTGATCTGCGTGGTCGGGTTCGTGGCCTCGGCGCTGGCCATGGTGATCGGCTTCGTGCCGTCCTCGCAGTTCGGCAGCGGCAGCGTCTGGGCCTACATCGGGATCGTCGGCGGCGGTCTGCTGCTGCTCGGAGTCGTGATCCCGTTCTCCTTCCTGAAGGCGCGCAAGCCGAGCTGGCGGCAGCCCGAGGCGGGCGCCGGCGCTTTCGAGGAGGAGGTGGCATGAGCCCCACCCGGATGGCCACCGAGCACCGGTGGATCTACATCGGCTCGATCGTGCTGCTGGTGGCCTTCGTGATCATCGGCCTGCTGACCTACTCCCAGCAGAAGGCCACCAACGAGGCCCACGCCAAGGCCCAGCAGCTGAACGACGCGCTGGTCGCCAAGGGCTTTCGCGCCATCAACGTCCAGAACACGGCCCGTACCCTCGGCACCGACGGCGGCGCGGTCTGCAACGATCCGAACTCGGCGCTGAGGCAGGGCCTGTGGCGGGTGCAGATGGCCAACGGCGCCGGCGGGCCCGGCATGCGCCCGATCATCGCGGACGGCCGGGTCCTGGAGGCGGGCGCCGAGGTGATCAAGGTGTACTGCCCGGAGAAGCTGGCGGAATACCAGGAACAGATCAACGCCCTCAAGACCGGAGAGCTGGTCCGATGACAGAACCGACCGCCCGGCCGAGCCTGCCCGACGACCTCGCCGCCCGGGTGGCCGCGCTGATGCCGCGGGCCAAGGCCGATCTCGCCGAGCTGGTGGCGATGCCGTCCGTCGCCGACGCACGCCAGTACCCGCCCGAGCACTGCCGCCGCGCGGCCGAGTGGGTGGCCGGAGCCTTCGCCGACGCCGGCTTGGAGGACGTCCGGCTGGCCGAGACCCCGGACGGCAGCCACGCCGTCCTCGGCCACCGCCCGGCGCCGCCCGGTGCCCCGACCGTCCTGCTGTACAGCCACTACGACGTCCAGCCCCCGCTGGAGGCCGCCGCCTGGCACTCCCCGCCGTTCGAACTGACCGAGCGGGACGGCCGCTGGTACGGGCGAGGAGCGGCCGACTGCAAGGGCAACATCGTCATGCACCTCACCGCCCTGAGGGCGCTCGGCGACGACGTCCCGGTCGGCCTCAGGCTGGTCGTCGAGGGTTCCGAGGAACAGGGGACCGGGGGACTGGAGGCCTACGTCCCCGGCCACGCCGACGAGCTGCGCGCCGACGCACTGCTCATCTGCGACACCGGGAACGCCGCCGTCGGCGTCCCGACCGCGACGACAGCACTGCGCGGCCTGGCCAACGTCGTGGTCACCGTCTCCACCCTGGCGGGAGACATGCACTCGGGCATGTTCGGTGGCCCAGCCCCCGACGCGCTGGCCGCACTGATCCGGATCCTGGACTCGCTGCGCGACGCCGACGGCGGCACCCGCGTCCAGGGCCTGGACAACGAGGGCGCCTGGCCGGGCCTCGGCTACGACGAACAGCAGTTCCGCACGGACGCGGGCGTGTTGGACGGCGTGTCACTGCTGGGCTCGGGCAGCGTCGCCGACCGGCTGTGGGCGCGTCCGGCAGTCACCGTCCTCGGCATCGACTGCCCCCCGGTGGTCGGCTCGGCCGCGGCCGTCCCGGCCCGGGCCAGGGCCCGGGTGAGCCTGCGAGTGCCGCCCGGCACCGGCGCCACCGCGGCCGCCGAGGCGCTGGAGGCCCACCTGAGAGCCGCCGCACCCTGGGGCGCGCGGGTCGAGGTCGAACGGGAAAGCACCGGCGCGCCGTTCCGTGCCGCCACCGGTGGGCCCGCGTACGCCGCGCTCGACCGCGCGATGCGCGACGCCTACGGCAGGCCGGTGTCCTTCCTCGGCCAGGGCGGATCGATCCCGCTGTGCAACGTCCTCGGCTCGACCTTCCCCGACGCCGAGATGATCCTGATGGGCGTGGAGGAGCCGCGCTGCCTCATCCACGCTCCCAACGAGAGCGTGGACCCCACCGAGATCGAGCGGATGTCCCTGGTGGAGGCCCTGTTCCTGCACAACTACGCGCAGGCCGGCCGTAGTTGAACCGTCGGCCGCCCGGCTGCGGCTGCCGCCGTCGCGGTGGGGCGCGAACTGCGGCGTGACAGGGCCGGGGCTCGGCGTGTGCCGTACTGCACGCGCTGAACTCGCCGACTTGGCGAGGTCCCGACGTCCCACCGGGCCGGGGCCGGTCGGCCCTCGCCCGTCCCACCGGGCGCGCCTACCGTGGGAATCGGCCGACCTTCGTCGGACCACGACCGGCGCAGCGGGGGAGGAGTCATGACATCGCACACCGAACCCCGCCCGATCGTGCCGGGCGCCCGTGCCCGGCGGGGCGGCCGGGCTGCCGAGCCGAGCGGCGCGGATTTCGCCGGGCGCTCCGCCGCGTCGTCGCCGTTCCCGCGTTCGCGTCGGGCGCGGCGCCGACAAGCCGCTGACCAGAGAGAGGTGAACGAACGATGCTTGCCGTGATCGTCTACGAGAGCATGTACGGCAACACCGGGCAGCTCGCCAAGGCGATCGCCGACGGCATTCGGACGACCAAGCCGGACGCCGACGTGCGGTGCCTACCGGTCGCCGAGGCCGGGACCGGAGTCGTCGGGGACGCGGACCTGCTGGTGGTCGGCGGCCCGACGCACATGCGGGGCATGTCCACCGGCCTCAGCCGCACCCTGGCCGCGAAGGCGGGCGCACCGGAGGAGAGCCCGGGCCTGCGCGCCTGGTTCCGCGCCCTGCCGGACGACGGTGCGGGCGTCCGCGCCGCCGCGTTCGACACCCGGGTCGAGACGAAGCACGCCGGGGCGGCGGCCGACGGCATCGCCGCGCGCCTCACCCGCCACCACTACGACCTCACGTCCGACCCCGTCGGCTTCCTCGTGGACGAGGTCAACGGACCGCTGCGCGACGGCGAACTGGACCGGGCGAAGGCCTGGGGCGCCGCGCTCGCCTGAGGTCGCCGCGACACCGGGTCGCAGGGTTCCACGTGTCGGTCAACGACGTGAGTGCGGTGGGAACGACGGCGCACTCGTTCGGGTGGATACCGCCCGGCGAGCCTTGCCGGTGGTTGCGGGCGATGCCACTTTGAGCTCCCAGGGCGAGGGTTCTGCCCGGGCTCTGACTGCCCCGGGGCCGGTTCGGGCTTCCCTCTTCGTCGGCCTTCGCGAAAAGGAGCTTTTCATGCGTTTCGCTGGACTGGCGCGGTTGGCGGCTTCTGCCTCCGCGGTTGCGTTTCTTGTGCCCGTGGCCACCGCCACTGCCGTCCCGGCTCCGTCGAACCGGACCGTGCAGGCCGTTCCCGCAGCCGCCGCCACGGCGCCGCGATCGGTCGACGAACCGCACTGCGCGGGGGAGTGGATCGACTCCAACTCCGACGACACGCGGGAGATGAAGAGTTGGCTGTGCATGTACGACGCCGGGGATTCCAGGAACGTCTATGCGGGCCTGTGGACCGAGTGCCGCTGGTGGAAGATCATCGGCTGGGCGGCGCCGCCCAACGGCTGTCGGATCTGGGAGCCCAGCTCCTACAAGCTCACGGCGCCCGACGGCACCGTGTACGAGGGCACCTTCCCCGGTGCGTCCGGTTCGAGCTCGGCCGCATCGGAGAGCAGCCGCGTCCCCTGCCAGGACGGCGCCTGGAAGGTGTGGAGCTACTACGGCGTCCAGATGAAGGACGTCCTCGGCAACTGGGGCAGTAGCGTCGCCGGCATCCACGAAGGCACCTTCACCGTCCACTGCCCCTGACACCGCGGGCCGTCGTGCCCCGTCCGGCTCGGCTGTGCGGCCCGGTCCTCGAAACCGTCGAGGACCGGGCCGCAGCCACTTCGTTCGCGCCGTGAGGTTGCCGTCGGAGTGCCCGCGGGAGGCCGCTCAGCACCCCGGTCCTTGTTCCCCGGGCGTGTTGTGCACCGACGGACGGATTCGGCCGTCGTCGCTGCGCGGGGTCAGCGGCGCAGCGGGCCCTCGCACGAGTAGTTCGCGGTTCCGGCCTGGCCCGAGGGCCAGACCTCGACCTTGCCGAACCAACAGTTCATGTCGGCCATGTTGTTGCTGGCGGCGCCACCCCGGCCGAGGAGGAAGTGGTCGACGGTGGCGGCCATTTCCTTGCGGTTCCGGCCGGGGTCGGCGGAGTTGGTGAGGTTGGCGGTGATGCGTCCGGTGCAGGTGAAGCGCATCTTGTTGCTCCAGTCGCCGTTGTCCTTGCAGTCGGGGGTGTTCTGCGTGGCGGCGGCGAAGGCGTTGCGGACCTCGGATGCCCAGGCGTAGTTCAGCTGCCCGTTGGGCGTGTAGGCGGTGACGGGGACGAAGAGGCTGTCCGCGAGCGGGATTTCGGCGTCCAGGTAGGCGGTGTACTCCTGCTGGAGGCCGGCGTCCCGGCCCAGGCGGTCGCGCCAGGCGTCGTAGCCGGCGCGGTCGTCGGCGCGCAGCAGGCGGTACATCTCGGCGAGCTGTTCGGGGTGCTTCTCGCCGAGCAGGTTGAAGAAGGTCGCGGCGTAGGGGTAGGCGCGGAAGCCCAGTCCGTCCCAGGTGGCGTGCAGGACCTGGTCGACGGTCAGGCGGGGGGTGCGGGCCTGGTCGTCCCAACCGATCTGGCGGACCATGTACTTGCGGGCCTTGACCCCGCTGTCGCGGGTGGCGCCGGCGAAGTACTCGGCGGTGCCCTCGTTCATGGCGAAGGTGGCGTCGCTGGGCCAGCGGGTGGTGTAACCCTCGCCGGGGATCGCCCAGCGGGCGTTGAGGTAGTGGGTGTACTCGTGCCGGAACAGCTCCTCCAGGCTGAAGTACGACTCCTGGGAGGTGCGTTGGTAGGTGTAGAAGGTGGAGTTCTCCTCGATGAACATCCCGCCGTTCTGGACGTCCCCGATGCCGAACAGCACGCGCTGGAGGGCCTGGTAGTTGCTCTTGGTGTCGTACAGCTGGACGGTCAGCGCCGGGTGGTTGTCGTCGGCCAGCGGCTGGTCGGTGCCCAGGGTCCGGAAGAACTGGGCCTTGACCTGCTTGGTGGCGTAGTAGAGCTGGTCGGCGGCGGCCTTGTCGAGCGCGGTGCGCACGATCAGGGTGTTGTTGTCGTAGCTGTAGGTGTAGGGGAAGATCTGGCGCTCCAGGTCGGTGCGGCAGACCCCGTACTGGCCGCAGAGCCCGAGGTCGTTGACCGGGCCGACCAGGTTGGCCCAGGGCAGGGTCATCCGGCCGAAGGTCGCTGCGGCGAGCTGCAGTTGCGAGCCGATCCGCTGCTTCATCTCGGACTTGAGGGCGTCGATCCGGGCGAAGCGACCGTACTCCAGCATGGCGTCGCCGGCGGCCCACTCGCTGTTCGTTCCCTTGAGGTGGGTGTAGCCGGCGTAGGCGCGGAACGCCTCGCGGTAGTCGGCGTCGGCGGCGACGGCGGCCCGGAACCGGCCCTCGGGGTCCTCGCCGACGTTCTCGATGCCCTGGAAGTTGATCTGGAGGGCGCCCTGGACGGCCCAGTTCCAGCCGCGGTCGCCGACCACGGGCGAGCCGGGGGCGAACGTCCGCATGACCTGCTTCACCAGGGGCAGCCGGGCCAGCCGGAGCTTGGGGGCGCTGCTGGTCTGCAGCAGCTCGCCCATGGTGTCGCCGTTGGTGGTGGTGGGGTCGAACACCCGGGGGTTGGCGGCGTAGTCGCGGATGGCGCGGTCGAGGGCGGCGACGGTGGTGTCGTCGCCGAGGTCGACCTCGGCGTGGTAGAAGTCGAAGAAGACGGCGATGTGCAGGTAGTACCAGAGTTCCTGCTGGTTCAGGTTGTTGGCGCTGTCGAAGGACGGCGCGAGGGAGCTCACCTTGGCGGCGACAGCCCGGACGTGGTCGGGCGTCATCACCTTCGCGGTCCGCGGGTCCCAGTTGACCAGCAGCGGGCGCAGGCAGTCCTGGTAGGTGTGACCGCGGTCGGTGAGGAAGTCGACCAGCGCGGCGGGGGAGAGCGAGGTGAACGCCTCCGGGGTGCAGGCGGCGCTCTTCGCGGCTCCGGCCGCCGGGAGCGACTCGGCGGTGTCGGCCGGATCGCCGGACTGCAGGCCGGTGGTCGGCTGTCGCGCGGCCGTGCCGGGCCAGCCCTGCGGGCCGGCCGAGGTGCCGCCGCCCGGGGCGCCCTGGTGGGCGACGTGGTCGCCGGCCTGCTGCGGGGCGGGCGCAGTGGGGGACGCCGCCGAGACGGTACGCGCAGGCGAGGCAGTGGCCTGGGCGCTGTGCAGCAGCGGGACCGCGAGGGTGGCGGCCAGCGCGGCCGAGAGCAGGGTGTTGCGCACGGTGGCTGATGAAGGCACCGAGATCTCCTCGTTGGTGTGGGGGTGGTCTGGTGGTGCTGTGTGCGGGGCGCACCGGGCGAGGAGCGGGGCAGCGAACGCTGCCGGAACCGGTGCGGGGGGCGTGAGGGAACGGGCAGCCCGGGAACGGGTGACCACGCCGGTGATGCGGAGCCCGAAGCCCGTACGGAAATGCGGCGGAAGCGGTGGACCGGCGCCTTCGTACGGGCTTCGGGGCTCCGGCTAGGCCCTCTCTTACGGATCTTGTCGGATCGGCGGGTGGCTCCCCCGACTCTTGGGGGTCGGGAGGTGCCCGCAGTTCGCGCCCGGCCAGGAGTGCCGACGAACTGTCCTCGTACTGGGCGTACTTGGACGGTTTGCCGGTGCTTCCGCGGGAGCGCATCCCGGCCCGCCAGGGCCGGGGGAGGGACGATCCGGCGTTGCGCGCCCGGCAAGATCCGGAAGAGAGGGCCTAGGGGCCCGGCGGGCGGGTGCGGGCGTTGCCCGTCGTCGGGGCGAGCGTGACTCGGCGCGTGGCGCGAAGAGTTGACACCGATTCTCCTGTGGGGGGAGGTGGGGCGGAGTCGATGGCCGAATGGGGCAGTGGCCGTCAGATGGGGGGCCAGTTGACGCGGATGTGAAATGTAACATGGCAATGTGAAATTGCACTAGTGTTTACCTGCCCATGAGGTGAGGCTTGGCGGCCCGACAGAACGGCCGACCCGCCGGTGCCCGGCCGACCCGCCGGTGCCCGGCCGACCCGCCGGCGCCCGGCCGAGGGCGTCGTCATGTCGCAGGCTCTGCTTGCCCGAAGGTCGGGTTTCCGTGCTCCTCGCCCGAGGGGTGCCGGGGGCGCGCTCGCCATCGGTGCCGAGGGGGCCGTCCGCCGGCCCTGGGGGCCCGGAACCTCCGTCACCCACGTCGACATGTTGATGCAAAGGGGGTGCGATGCGGCCAACGAGGTAATTTCCTGCCCGGCACCGCGAGGTGACGGACGTTCAGGAGCGGGAGATGAGGGAGTGTGTCACTACCCGACCTGCTCGAAAAGTGACAGAACGTCATGATTCGACCCGGAAGGTCCCCTCGCCCTCCCGTACCCTCGAAAATCTCCTGGAGCCTCCGTGAGAGACCGCACGCCACCCGCCACGCGCGGGAAACGCCCGGCATTCGGAAATCGGGTCCGCCGCCTGCCCGGTCGCGCGGTGATCGGTGCCGTCGCCGCCTCGGCGCTGGCGCTCGCCCCCTCCGCGCCGCTCGCCGCCCCGTCGGCCGTCTCCTCCTCGGGCCAGGTCCAGGCGCGGGCGGACACGACCGGCGCGGCGGTTCGCGGTCTCGGGACCGAGCGGCCGATCGGCCCGGATCCGGTGGTGGACCTGCTGGCGCACGGCAACCTCACGATGGCGTCGAACTCGGTGCTGACCTGTGACGACAGTGACGGCTCGGTCTGCAACGACACCGAGGGCTCCAACAACAACCGCACCAAGTACGTCAAGATCGACCCGAACGCGCCCGGGAACAACGCGTCCTCCGCGCAGCTGGTGATCCCGGCCGGCGCCCAGGTGTTGTCGGCCCGCCTGTACTGGCAGTTCAACCCGACCAACACCAGCACCATGGGCGGCACTTCCGGGGACATCAACACCGGCAACCACGTGTTCTGGAAGGTCCCGGGCAGCTCCTCCTACGAGCAGCTCACCGCCGACACCTACGACTGGTTCGACCAGCAGGTCGGTGGCAACCCGCCGGAGCCGCTGCTGGCCGGGGCAGGCGTGAAGGACGTCACCGCCGAGGTGAAGGCCGCCGGTGCGGGCAGCTACACCGTCGCTGACATCCAGGCATGCGCCGGACGTTCCTCCGCGCAGAACTTCGGCGGCAACAACGTGGGCTGCTGGGGCGGCTGGTCGCTGGTGGTCGCCTACGAGGACCAGGCGGAGCCGCTGCGCTACCTCCAGGTCTGGGACGGCTTCCAACTGCTGCGCAGCCCCAATAACCTCGCGACGATCACCCTGGCCGGCATCCGCACGCCCGCCACCGTCCCGCCGGCCACCCTGGGCGTCACCGTCGGCGACGGCGACGCGCCGATCGCGGGCGACCAGTTGCTGGTCGGCTCCTCGGTCGACGACCTGACGCTGCTGCCGATGCCCGACCCGGCCGGCGGCGTCACCACCGACAACGCCTTCACCAGCCGGATCGACCACGTCGCCGCGGACGGGACCGGCACCAACATCACCACCCGCGATCCCGCGCCGGTGAACAACTACGGCTACGACGCCCGGATGATCGACGTCACCGGCAAGATCCCCGCCGGCAGCTCCCAGGTCGTGCTCCGGATCAACGGCGCGGGCGATGCGCTCGAACCCCAGGCCGTCTGGCTCGCCGTCGACGCCCTCGAACCGGACCTGCAGATCACCAAGGCCAACGACCCGGCCGGCTCCACCACGGACAACCCGCCCGGCACCGTCGACCCCGGGGCCGAGATCACCTACACCTTCACCCTCGCCAACCGGCACAGCGACGGCGGCACCGCCGGCCTGGACACCGCCACCGACGTCACCCTGACCGACGTGCTGCCGGCCGGCACCACCTACGTCGACGGCTCCGGCGCCGGCTGCACCGCCTCCGGGCGGAACGTCACCTGCACCGCCGCCGACCTCGCTCCGGGCGCCGAGGCCACCGTCTCCTTCCGGGCCAGGGTCGACGCCGGGCTCGCGCCGGGCACCAAGCTCGACGACACCGCCTCGCTCTCCTACCGCGGTATCCAGACCGACCGCGAGCAGCAGCGCACCAGCAACACCGTGCGCAACACCGTCGCCGAGCACGCCGGCTACCGGCTCGCCAAGAGCGCAGACAAGGCGCAGGCCCTCCCCGGTGACACCGTCGAGTACCAGGTGGACATCACCAACACCGGCAACACGCCGCTCACCCAACTGACCGTCACCGACGACCTGAGCGCCGTCCTCGACGACGCCACGTACAACGACGACGCCACCGCCACCGCGGGCACGCCGTCCTACGCCCAGCCGGTGCTCAGCTGGACCGGCGACCTGCCGGTCGGCGCCAGCGCCCGGTTGACCTACACGGTGACGGTCAACGACCCGGCCACCGGGGACCACACGCTGCGCAACACCGTCGTGGCCGACCAGGCGGGCGGCAACTGCCCGGCCGGTTCCACCGCCGCCGAGTGCACGGCCACCGTCACCGTGAACACCCCGACCAGTTCGCCGAGCCCCGCCCCGACCGGGAGCGGCAGCCACGGGCCGGGGCACGGCGGCAAGCCGGGCCACCCGACCGGCGAAGATCTGGCCGACACGGGCAGTCAGGTCGCGCTGACCGGGGGCATCGCCACGGTCCTCGGCCTCGGCGGAGCGCTCGTCCTGGCAGCCTCCCGCCGTCGGCGCCACCGGCACTGACACCCCGTCCGGACCCGCCGTGAGGGCGGCCACCGAAGCCGTCTGTGGCCGCCCTCGCACGTGCCCGGTCGGGACGAGGACAGACTCGAATTGACTACCAGGACCGGTGAGGCCCAAGGCGCTTCCTGTCTGTCGGCCGATCGGGGCGGGTTGCGGTGCGGGTGCGTGGGGCGCGGTGCGGTGCAGGCCCTTGCGGTCGTAGCGGCGGGTGCTGGCGAGGCCGAGCAGGAGGGCGACGGCGAAGCCGATGCCGACCATGGCCCAGGCCCGGTTGAGTCCGGCCTCGGCCTGGGCGTCGAAGTGGACCGCCTCCGGGGGCCTGTCCATCTCCGCCACCCGCGACGTTCTCACTGCGATCGACCAGCCGCTCGAACCGCTGGACACGCTCCGCGCCGTCCACCACGCCCCGCCCACTCCGGTCGACGCCGCCGAGACCGACGCGGTCGACGAGCAGGCGCCGCAGGTCGACCGGCTGGTGGACGCCGTGCGATGGGAGATCTCCGAGGAATCGCCGCACCGCAGAGCACTCGCCGCCGGCCCGATGGACCTCAACCGCCTCGGCACGGAGTACGGCACGGAGGAACTGCTGTCCTGCGCCGAACTCGCCGCCGCCGCAGCCCGACTGGACCTCGACCGGCTCGAACACATCGAGGACCGCCGCCGGCTCGCCGAACACGCAGCCATCGTCGTCCTGCTCCCCGAACCCGTCCTGGCCGTGCTGCGCCGCCTTGCCCAGGGGGACGAGTCCCGCCGTCGCACGGCGTGGGCCCGCACCGGGGACGGAGCGGACCCGCAGTGAGGGGTCTGTGGCCGGGCGCTGGCACCTCTGGCGCGGGTCGGTGCGAGGCGCTGGCGGTGCTGTTGGCGGTGCTGGAGTGGTCGGCGGGTCGGTGGATCGGGCGTTCCTGCCTCTGGACCCGCACTCTCCGTCTTCCTAACATGAGCACTGCTCGCATTTTGTGACTCGTGTTGTGTGGAAGGACCCCCATGACGGACCGTTACGACCTCCCCGCCGGCTTCCGCTGGGGCGCCTCCACTGCCGCCTACCAGATCGAGGGGGCGGTCGACGAGGGCGGCCGGGGCCCGTCGGTCTGGGACACCTTCTGCGAGCGGCCGGGTGCGGTGAAGAACGGCGACAGCGGGCGGGAGGCCTGCGACCACTACCACCGCTGGCCCGAGGACGTGGAGTTGATGCGTGGACTCGGGCTCGACACCTACCGGTTCTCGCTCGCCTGGCCGCGCGTCCAGCCCACCGGCCGGGGCCCCGTCAACGCTGCCGGGCTCGACTTCTACGACCGGCTGGTCGACGGGCTCCTCGCGGCCGGCATCACGCCGCTGCCCACCCTGTTCCACTGGGACCTGCCGCAGGCACTGGAGGACGAGGGCGGCTGGATGCAACGGGAAACCGCTTTCCGTTTCGCCGAGTACGCGTCCGTGGTGGCCGACCGGCTCGGCGACCGCGTCCCCGCCTGGATCACCCTCAACGAGCCCTTCGTGCACATGGTCTACGGCTACGCCCTGGGCATCCACGCGCCCGGCCACAGCATGATGCTCGACGCACTCCCGGCCGCCCACCACCAGCTGCTCGCCCACGGTCTGGCCGCCGCCGAGCTGCGCTCCCGAGGCCTCGACGTCCTGATCGCCAACAATCTGACGCCCGTCCGGCCCGCGAGCGACTCGGCCGAGGACCGGGCCGCCGCCGACGCCTACGACGCCCTGCACAACCGCCTGTTCACGGACCCGCTGTTGCTCGGCCGCTACCCCGACCTGTCGGCGTACGGGGTGGGGGAGGACCTGCACGGTTCCGTCCGCGACGGCGATCTCGCGCTGATCGCCGCCCCCGGCCTCGACGGACTGGGCGTCAACTACTACAACCCCACCCGCATCGCCGCTCCCACCGACCCGGGACTCCCGTTCGCCGAGGCCCCCATCGACGGCGTCCCCCGCACCCACTTCGGCTGGCCAGTGGTCCCGGACGGCCTGCGCGAACTCCTGCTGACCCTCCGGGACCGCTACGGCGCCGCCCTGCCCCCGATCACCGTCACCGAGAGCGGCTGCTCCACCGACGACACCCTCGACGACACCTTCCGCGTCGACTACCTCGCCGGCCACCTCGACGCCCTGGCCCGCGCCGCCGCCGACGGCATCGACGTCCGCGGCTACTGCACCTGGTCCCTGCTCGACAACTTCGAATGGGCAGAGGGCTTCAGTCAGCGCTTCGGCCTGGTCCACGTCGACTTCACCACCCAGCGCCGCACGCCGAAGGCGTCGTACGCCTGGTACCGCGACCTGATTGCTGCTCACCGGGCGAAGGCCGCCGTGCGGTAGCAGCGTCCGGCAGGCTCCAGTGTCGGCGGGGCGCGGCGCCCACCCGTCGGGCGTGCCCCGCCGTCAGAGCTGTGGGGTGGGTCCGGGCAGTGTGTGGCGTTCGGTGCGGCTGGCGGTGATGCGTTCGGTGGCCAGGGTGCGGGCACGGTCGTGGTCGTCGTCGGTGAGCCGGGCGAGGATGGTGGCGAGGGGCCTGATCTGTCCGTGGCCGCCCCAGTGTCCCTCGGGGATTTCGGTGGGGAAGACCCAGATGCGGGCCGGGTCGCGGGGCCAGGCGCCGTCCTCGGCGTCCAGGATGGCCTCGGTGACGTCGGCGATGACGCCTGCGCGCTTGTCGGCGTCGAGCTGTCCCTCGGGCACGGAGGGGACGACCTTGTAGCGCGGGGCGTCCGTGATCCGGCCGCCGACGTAGACGGCGGCGGGGCGGTGCAGGAAGAGCCAGGACACGGAGCGGGCGACCGGGTCGGTGGGGTCGAACCCCTCGTGGCGGATGAGGATCCCGGTGATCCGGTCGAGCAGCGCCGCTTCGGCCTCCGGGCGCAACGCGCCGTCGGGGATGTGGACATCGAGCATCGGCATGGCCGCGACCTCCTGGATTTACCATCTCAACTCAGGTGGTCGGGAGCCTAGCCAGAGCTGGATGGAGATTGTCAACCCAGGTCTGTTTCGGGAGGTTAGGATCAAGGCATGACGGAGCAGCAGGAGCAGCGGCAGAACCGGCGGATCGACCCGGCCAACTGCTCGATGGGGCGCGCGCTGTCCGTGGTCGGCGAGCGCTGGTCGCTGTTGATCGTGCGCGAGGCTCTCGACGGTGCGAGCCGCTTCGGGGACTTCCGGGCCCGCCTCGGCATCGCGAGCAACCTGCTCTCCACCCGGCTCGACAGCCTCGTCGCCGCGGGCGTACTGCAGCGCGTGCCGTACCGCGAGCCCGGCGACCGGGAGCGCTTCGAGTACCGCCTCACCGAGAAGGGGACGGACCTGCGGCCCACGGTGATCGCCCTGCTGGAGTGGGGGGACAAGTACCTCGTCGACGAGCAGGGGCCGTCGGTCGTCGTACGGCACCACAGCTCCGAGGGGTCGTCGGGCTGCGACGAACCGGTCGCCCTCGTCCTGCAGTGCGCCGCCGGCCACACCGACCTGCCGCCCGCCTCCGTCTACCGCTCTCCCGGCCCGGGCGCCCGCTTCCTGCCCGCCTGAGCCGGCGGCGCGGCGGGGCCGAGGGTCTCGGTCGGCGCTCCGGCCCGGTGCGCCCGGCAGGGCGACCCGAGTGCGACGGCGAGTTGGGGCCGACGCGGCGATCGGCCCCAACAGCCGCGTGTGAAACGGGTGTTGTGACGCCGGCATGGTCGGCTATCGGGCGTGGATCTCCCTGACGAGGTGGGAGGACCAGTCGCACCACGTGTAGTCGGGCAGGAAGGCGCCGCCGGCCTCGTCGAGGTGCTCCTCGACGTACGGGATGGTCGCGTCACAGACCTCGGTGGCGCTGTCGAAGAAGTGCGTGGTCCCGGGGTCGGTGTGGTAGCTCCATCGGGGGTTGTAGCGAGCCGGCCGCGGAATGATCCGCGCGATCACGTGGGGACGGTCGGCGGTCTCGCCGTGGACGAGTCTCCGGGCGTGCTCGATCTCGTCGCGCTCCGTCAGCTCGATGACGAACTCCTCCTCCGTGACGTCGGTCATCACGAAGTAGGCGTGGTGCGCGCCGGCCGCCCGGACCGGCTGGTCGGCGGTGGTGCTGGCCTGCGAGGGCTGTGCGGTGGCGAAGGCCAGCACGCCGACGGCGGCGAAGCCGACCGCCTTGGTGAACACGCGGGGCATAGGGGTTCCCTTCTTCTCTCCGGGCGTCGTGCACGGCACGACTCGGCACCCTGCGCATTGAATCAGTGACGATGAGTGACTGGGTCGATGGTGCGGTTCGCGTCCGGGTGGTTCTCGCCGGTGCGCGAGGGAGCCGTCCCGTCGCCTGCACTCCGTCGCCCGTACTCCGTCGGCGTCGAGGCGTTCGCGGCCCTCGGGTGCTTCGCCGGGCAGGGCACGGAGGCCGACGAAATTCGGCCGTGAGGAATGGGGCCGAACGGCCCCAGACACCGCCGGGGTGGCGAACCTACGGTGGCGTTACCTACGGGACCGTAGGTTTGTTCGTCGATCGAGAGTTGAACCCGTGAGCAGCACCTCCTCCCACGCCCGGTGGACCGACGCCCGACTTCTGGAGGCCCTGGAGGAGGTGGTCGAGCGCGAGCTCCACCGCCACCTGCAGGTCTTCAAGGAGTGGATGCCGCACGAGTACGTGCCCTGGAGTCGGGGTCGGGATTTCGACGGGCCGCTCGGCGGTGAGGCCTGGTCGGTCGAGCAGTCGCCGCTGACCGAGGTCGGCCGGGTCTCGCTGGTGGTGAACCTGCTGACGGAGGACAACCTGCCCAGCTACCACCACGAGATCGCGACCCTGTTCGGCCGGGACGGGGCCTGGGGCACCTGGGTGCACCAGTGGACGGCAGAAGAGGCGCGGCACTCGATGGTGCTGCGCGACTACCTGATCGCCTCCCGCGCCGTCGACCCGGTGGAGCTGGAGCGGGCCCGCATGACCCACATGCAGAACGGTTTCGTCTCCGACAACCGGCACTCGCCGCTCCACACCGTCGCCTACGTCGCGTTCCAGGAATTGGCCACCCGCATCTCCCACCGCAACACCGGACACGCCTCCGGCGACCCCGTCTGCGACCGGATGCTGGCGCAGGTCGCCAACGACGAGAACCTGCACATGATCTTCTACCGGAACCTGCTCAAGGCCTCGTTCGAACTCGCCCCCGACCAGACGATGCAGGCCGTCAACGAGGTGGTGACCAACTTCCGCATGCCCGGCCACGGCATGCCCGGCTTCGAACGAGCAGCCGCGCGGATCGCCGTCGACGGCGTCTACAACCTCCGCGTCCACCTCGACGACGTGCTGCTCCCCGTACTGCGCCACCTCAAGGTGATGGAGATGGGCGGCCTGGGCCCGGACGGGGTCAGGGCTCAGATGGAGCTCGGCCTGATGCTCGACGGGCTGACCGCCCAGGCGACCCGATTCGACGAACGGCAGGCGGCGATCCGGGCCCGGCGGGCCGCGGCCAAGGGCTGACGCCGACGCCTCCGACACCTGCAACCTCCGCTCGCGACCGCCGGCGGAGGCTGCGGGCGCCGGTGACCAGCAGGGGTGTTTGTGTCGGCCGCGAAGTTGGAGTACTGTTCACCAGTCGCTCGGCAGGGAGCACCGGACACGCATCTGTGTGGACGGTCCCGGGGCGGCCAATCCTCAAGAACCACCCAGTTGATCCGTGCCGGGTCGCGTCCTTTTCGCGTCTCCGTTCGTATTTGCTGTGCGCGTTTTCGGAGATTGCGGCGGATTCGCTTTTCGGAGCGGGGATCGGCTAGAGTTTGAAACGTCGGACAGGCCGTCAGGTCGGGAAGACGAACAGCAAGTCGGATTGGAAACTCCGGAAAACGGAGCGGAAAACATCTGATAAGCTGGAAACACGAAAGAACGAAGCGCCCGGAGGGTCGGTCGGAAGGCCGCCCGAAGGAAGTGTCCGTTCCTT
>NZ_NNBO01000020.1:0-151376 GCF_002803145.1 Kitasatospora sp. CB02891
TGGGGCCGGGGCGAGCGGGGTGCCGCCCGCCGGGGTGGCGGGGCGGCGCGGCTCGAAGTAGCCGCCGCCCCCGGCCGGGGTGCCGGACGGCGGGGTGCTGCCCGGTCCGGCCGGCGGGTACCCGCCGCCGTACTGGGCCTGCGGCGCGGCAGGCGCGCCGGGGCCGCCGGGCTGGGCCGGCGCGGACGGGAATCCGGGGATCGCCAGTCCGGGCGGCGGGGTCATCGGGAATCCGCAGTAGTCGCACCAGTCCTCGGCCTGAGACTCGTGTCCCCTAGGGCAGATCGGCATCAGGTCCCCCACACTCCAGCAGGTTCGGGTCCGGCGGGTGTCCGGCTCACTTCTTCACGCGTACGGTCTTGGTCGATCGGGTCTCGAGTGTCATCGAGTCGGCCTCGCTCACGTTCTTACGGAACCGAACGGTACCCTCCCTGGCGTCGACCACGTCCACCACCTTCTGCAGCAGCTTGAGCGTGCCCTCGTTGCCGCCCGCGTGGGCGAGGCGGACGGCGGCGCCGAGTTTGGCGGTGGCGCGGTCCAGGTCACCGGCCCGGTGGGCCTCCATGCCGTCGCGGATCGACTCGGCGAGTTCGGCCTGGCCGGTGTAGTGCGCGACCTGGGAGTTGATCCGGGTCGAGGAGGCCAGGTCGTCGGTCCACACGGCGCGCACCAGGCCCTGGCCGAGCACCTCGGCGGTGCCGTCGGGCTGCGGCAGCACCAGGCTGACCCGGGCGGCCAGCATCTCGTTGCCGACGGCGGCGGCCGGGACCTCCACGCACACGTGGTAGTCGCGGGACTCGTCGCCCCAGGACCCGGTCGGGTAGTCCCCGGCCCGCGGCCCGGCCGCGGCGCGGCGCGCGGTGAGGTCCTCGACGGCGGGTGCGACCTGCTTGACGAACTTCACCTGCGCGTTGGCGGGCGTCCACACCCGCAGCGCCACGTCGGCGACCTGCTTGTCCATGGTGTCGGCCATCATGGCGCGGAAGTCCTCGGCGAGGCCGGAGGGTTCGGCGACGATGTCGACGGTGCCGAGCAGCGCGGAGGATATCTTCCGCAGCTCGGCGACGTCCCAGTCGGTGCCGACGCCCCGGCAGTCGGCGGTGAAGGCGCCGGTCGCCGCGTCCAGGGCGCGCTGCAGGTCGGCGGGCTTCTCGTGCTCGTTGCGGCCGTCGGTGAGCAGGACGGCGTGCCGGATCGACGCCTGCGGGTGCGAGTCGAACAGCTGCCGGGCCTTGCTGATCCAGGTGCCGATCGCGGTGCCGCCGGACGGCTTGAGGCGGCGCAGCGCCTCCTTGGCGTGGCCGCGGGTGTACTGGCCGACGACGGCGAGCCGGCCGTTGCCGGGGAAGACGTCGACGGCCTCGTGGGTGCCGGCCACCACGGCGAACGCGACGCCGTCGCGCAGCGTGTCGATGGCGGCGGCGGTGGCCTCCCGGGCGTGCCGCATCTTGGTGTTCGGGTGCTCCATCGAGCCGGAGCAGTCGATCACCAGCACCACGGCGGCGTCCGTCCCGGCGGCCGCGCCGAGCGGCCGCCCGCCGGAGGTGCCGCCGCCGGTCGCGGTCACCGTGACGATCGCGTTGACCTCCCGGGATCCCTGGGCCAGGTACTCGTTCTGGAAGACGTCGACGTCGAATCTCGGCGTGCCGGGCTTGGACAACGAGGCCATGCGGTGGGCTCCTGTCGGACGGTCGGAAGTCGGGCGGTCGGAAGGCAGGCAGTCGGAAGTCGGACGATCGGAAGTCGGACGATCAGACGGACGGTCCGGAATCGGGCGGCCGGCGAGGCGATCGGGAGCCGGTCGGCGGGAGGGGTCAGCTCGCGGCCGGTTCGGCGGCCCGGCGCAGCGGCACGGTGGCGTCCTCCTCTGCGGCGCGCGGCAGCGGGACGTCGAGCAGGGTGGCGTCGTGGGCGGCGGTGGCGACCGGCGGGTCGATCGGCAGCACGGCGACGGTGATGTTGTCGTGCCCGCCGCGTTCGACGGCGAAGCCGACCAGCGCCCGGGCGGCGGCCAGCGGTTCGGTGCGGGCGTCGGCGCGGACGAAGAACGCCAGGTCGGTGGCGGCCTCGGCGTAGTTCCACAGGCCGTCGGTGCAGATCAGCAGCACCCCGGGGACGTGCGGGGTGAAGCTGACGGTGTGCGGGTCGAGGTCCTCGGCGTCGGCGCCGAGCCAGCCGGTGATGGCGTGGGCGCGCGGGTCGGCGTACGCCTCGGCCTCGTCCATCAGCCGGGCGGCGACCATCCGGGCCGCCCAGGAGTCGTCCTCGGTGAGGCGGTACGGCTCGGCGGACTCCCGGTCGTCGGGGATCCAGTAGGCGCGGGTGTCGCCGACCCAGCCGATGGTGACCAGGCCGGCGGCGCTGACCGCGCTGACGTAGGTGCAGGCGGGCGCGTTGTTGTGGCGGCCCGGCTCGGCGGGGGTGCCGTCGTGGGCGAGCGCGGTGACGGCCCGGTTGGCGGCGCCGATCGCCTCCCGCATGGCCTGGCCGGGGTCGCGGCCGGCCTGCAGTGCGGCGAGCAGCGAGTCGGTGGCGGCGGTGACGGCGGTGGCGGACGCCTCGTCGGGGCGGGCGGAGGAGGAGACGCCGTCGCAGACCACGGCGACCACGGCGGGCGTGCCGTCCGGGGCCTCGGCGGTGGCGACGCCGAACGCGTCCTCGTTGCGGTGGTGGCGCAGGCCGCGGTCGGAGACCGCGGCGACGCCCGTCACCTCGCGTTCCTGGTGGTCGCGGGCGCGGGGCTGGGCGTGCCCGCAGCCCTGGCACCAGCCGTCGGCGAGCTCGGTGGAGCCGCAGTTCGGGCAGCTGGGCACCACCGGCAGGTCGCGGAGGGTCGGCGGCCCGGTCAGGGCAGTGCCGCAGGCCCCGCAGAAGGCGTCCTGGGGCCCCAGCGGTTCGGCACAGGTCGGGCACTCGGTCTGCTGCGGCATGTTCACACCCACGTCCGGGGGCGGGCCCGGTTGGCCCGTTCCACCCACTCGATCCTTTTCTCGGCACGGTCGGTCAACCGAGCCAACACCCGGTAGGAGTGTTCCAGGGCAAGCCGCAGTTCCCGTTCCGCGGCGGGATGTCCCAGCACGGTCAGCGTGGCGGGCTTCCCCGCGGCCCCGGCGAGCACCCAGTCGAGGGCCGTCCCCAGCACCTCGGCGGCGAGTTCCGCACGTCGCCGGGCGTCCAGCGCGAGGGCCGTCAGCTGGGCGGAACTGTCGGTGAGTTCGGCGGCCAGCGCCTCGGTGGCGGCGCGGCCGCGCAGCCGGGCGCGGACCGCGCCGATCCGGGCCGCGGTGTGGTGCGTGGAGCTCTCCGGCACCGACTCCAGCGCGGCGACCGCGCCCGGCCGGTCGCCGGCCCGCAGCCGGACCCGGGCCAGCCCGAACGCGGCGCCGACGAACGACCGGTCGGCGCCGCCGACCAGTCCGTAGTGGGCGGCGGCCCGCCCGTTGTCGTCGAGCAGTTCGGCACAGACCGCGAGCGCCAGCTTGGGCGCGGCCTCGCCCGGGAAGGCGTCGTATACGGCGTCGAAGGCCTCCGCGGCGGCCTCGGCCCGGCCGGCGGCGAGCGCGGCCAGTCCGCGGTACCACACCACCCGCCAGTCGCCGGGGTGTTCGGTCTCCAGGGCGGCCAGCGCCTGGCCGGCGGTGTCGTCGTCGGCGAGTTCCAGGTGGGCGCGCACCACCCGCAGTCGCAGCTCCGGGGAGTCGGCGCCGGCCGCGCGCAGTGCGGTGAGAGCCTCGGCGGGGTCGGCGGCGGGCAGCGCGGACAGGAAGCCGGCGTTGGGGTCGGCCGGGTCGACCAGTGGCGCGGGCAGGGCCAGCGCGGCGGCCCGGGCGTCCGTCGGCTGTTCGCCGAACTCGGGGTCCACGACCCGCAGTTCCGGGCCGAACAGGGTGGAGACGGCGGGCCGGGGCCGACCGTCCTGGCGGCTCAGCACCTCGCGCAGCACGCCGGTGAGCTGGCCGGCCATCTCCTCGGCGGAGGCGAACCGGCGGGCCGGGTCCGGGTCGGTGGCGCGCAGCAGGAAGCGGTGGAAGGACTCGTGGCGGGCGAGCAGCTCGGCCTCGTCCGGGCCCGGCAGTTCGTGCCGCCGGCGGTCGGTCCAGCCGGGGAAGTCGAGGGTCAGCACGGCCAGCGTGCGGCCCACGGTGTACAGGTCGGAGGCGGGGGAGGGCCCGTCGGTGGCGATCTCCGGGGCCTGGTAGCCGACCGTGCCGTAGATCGGCCCGTCGTCGTCGTGCCGGCGCACCGCGCCCAGGTCGATCAGCTTCAGGGTGTCGTCCGACTGGATCACGTTGTCGGGCTTGAAGTCGCAGTACACCAGCCCGCGGGCGTGCAGGTGGCCGAGCGCGGGCAGCGCCTCCAGCGCGTACGCGACGGCCTGCTCGACCGGCAGCGGCGCCCGCCGGCCGTCCGGGGTGCGGCGTTCGGCGGCGATGTCCTTGAGCGACTTGCCGCCGACGTACTCCATCACGATGTAGCCGTCGGCGGCGGCCGTGCGGGCGTCGGGGTGCTCGACGAAGTTGATGATCCGGACGATGTTCGGGTGGTCGACCTCGGCCAGGAAGCGGCGCTCGGCGATCGCCACCGCCAACGCGTCCTCGTCGCCGCTGTCCAGCAGGCCCTTGAGCACCACCCAGCGGTCGTTGACCCGGCGGTCGACCGCCAGGTAGATCCAGCCGAGCCCGCCGTGCGCCAGGCAGCCCATCACCTCGTACTGGCCGCCGACCAGATCGCCGCGCACCAGCTTCGGGGTGAACGAGTACGGGGTGCCGCACTTGGTGCAGAAGCCCTCGGGGCGGCCGGGGACGCCGTTCTTCTCCCGGCCCACCGGGTGGTCGCAGCGCGAGCAGAACCGCCGGTTCTCGGGGACCTGCGGGTCCGTCAGCACGGCCTTCGACGGGTCGGCGGTCGGCACCGGCGGCACCGTGACCAGGCCCGCGCCGAGGTTGCCGCGCCGGCCACTGGCGCCGGTGCCGCTCCGGGAGCCGCGCACCGAGACGGAGCGGCCGGAGGAAGTGCGCGGCGAGGAGGCGGACGCCGAGGACGCCGGGGCCGTGGCGGTGCCGGCGGTGGTGGCGGGGGCCAGCCCGCACTCGGTGCAGAAGCCGTCGGCGTCGATCTCGCCGTCGCAGTCGGGGCGGCCGCACGGCCCGCCGACGGCGGGGGCCGCGCGCGGGGCGGGGACGGAGACGGGGACGGGCGCGGCGGCGGCGGTGGTGCGGGCGAGTCCGCACTCGGTGCAGTAGCCGTCGGCGTCGATCTCGCCGTCGCAGCCGGCCCGGCCGCAGGCTGCGGACGCGACGGATGCCACGGACGCGACGGATGCCACGGACGCCACCGATGCCACGGACGCCGCCGACGCCGCGGTGCCGGTGCCGGTGGCGGCCGGGGCGAGACCGCACTCGGTGCAGTAGCCGTCGCCGTCGATCTCGCCGTCGCAGCCCGGACGGGCGCATGCCTCAGCCATCGGTTTCCTCCCCCTCGGCACTGTCCTCGGTCTGCGGTGCGGGCTGCCGTTCCGGTGCGCGCAGCGCCTGCTGGAAGCGGGCGACGGCCTCGGCGCCGGCCCGCAGGTCGCAGGGGGCGCTCCAGAGCAGCCAGCGGGCCTTCTCGAAGCGTTCGACCACCTCGGGGTCCTCGGCCAGGCCGAGCCGGGCGGCCATCGCCTTGTACGCCTCCAGCCGGCCGCGCAGCTCGGCCCGGACGGCGAGTGGCTGGGCGACCTCGGTGAGCGCCTGCCGGGCCCGGCCGAGCTCCTTGGCTGCGGCGTTCTCCAGGGCGTCCAGCAGCGGGCCGAGCCGGTGCCACTGGCCGGTCTGCTGGTAGTCGACGGCCTGCCCGATCGCCTCGCGCAGCGCGGACGCCGGGCCGGGCACGGCGGGCACCTCGGTGGCGGCGATCTTCGCCAGCACCTCGCCGCGGGCCCGCCGTGCCTCGGCGAGCGTCAGGTCGGCGCGCTGGAGCAGGTCGGCGACCTGCTGGAGGCGTTCGTGGGACTCGTCGCGCAGCCGCAGCAGCCCCTCCAGTTCGACCCGGATGTCGTCCAGGGCGCGACCCATCCGATCGAAGCTCCCGGTGTCGACGGCACCGGTGGGGGAGGCCCAGGCAGCGTCCTCGGCACCCCGGCCGCGCTGCGCGGGGACCCGGCTCGGCCGCCACAGGGACAGCGGGTCGGCCACCACCTCGGCCCGGAGCGCCGTCAACTGCCCGGCCAGCTGGTCGAGATCGTCGGCCAGCGGGTGCGCGCCGGAGCGCACGCCGACGGAGAGCGCGAGCATCTGCACCCGGCCGAGTTCGGCGAGCAGCAGGTCGATCCGGGCGGGCAGCGCCGACCACACCGCGTCGACCGCGCTGACCACTTCGACCACCACGGCGTACCAGCCGTTCATCCGCTCCAGCAGCTCGGTCAGCGTGACGCGTTCCACCAGCCGGGCGGGCACGCCGAGTTGACCGGCCGCTTCGGGGAGCCGGCCGCCGGAGACGGCGACCGCGCGGCCGGAGAGCAGTTCGCCGAGCTCGGCGAGTTCGGCGGCGGTGGGCCGGGTACGGCGCGAGCGGACCGCGCGGGCCGAGGCGAGCGCCTCCGCGTACCGGTCGAACAGCGCCCACAGCAGGGCCATGCCGCCCTCGGCGACCGCCCAGCGCTCCCGGGTGCGCCCGGACAGTTCGGCGCCGGTCAGCAGCCGCAGCCCGGGGTGGTCCTGGAGCGCCAGCAGTGCCGCCTCGACCGCGTCGCGCTCGGCGCCCAGCTGCGCCAGCGCCCGGTCCACCTGCTCACGGTTCATCACCGGGCGGGTCCCTCCGGCCATCGCGGTTCCTCCTCTCGGCCACGCATGCGGTGACGGGGCGTCGGCCCGTCGGCGGCAAGTCTCCCCGACGCCCGGTGCGGTGCGGACGGCGGTCCCCCGACGTCGCGCCGGGCGGGTCACGGCAGGTACGGGTCCGGGGCCCCCATGGTGTCGCGCAGCCAGTGGTCGTAGGACGCCCGCCAGCTGCCGTCGGCCTGCCGGTCGGCCAGCACCTGGTTGACCCAGGCGATCAGGTCGGTGTCGTTCTGGTTCATCGCCACCCCCATGTACGCGGGCAGGAACGGCTCGCCGACCATCTCCACCATCGGGTCCTGGGCGACCTGGGCGGCGGCCAGCTCGATGTCCGTCAAGGTGGCGTCCACCTCGCCGAGTTGCATCCGCACCAGGCAGTCCAGCTGGCTCTCCAATGCGAGCACCGAGACGGTGCCGTGCGGGTTGCGCTTCAGCTCGGCCTCCGAGGAGGAGGTCTGCGCCACGCACGCCCGCTTGCCCTTCAGTGCGCCGTCCAGCGTCGTCGCGTGCGCGGCCTTCGGCACCACCGCCCGCTGGGCGACCCGGAAGTACGGGACGGAGAAGGCGATGTCCTTCTTGCGCTCGCAGGTGATGGTCATGGTGCGGGCGATCAGGTCGACCTCGCCGTTCTTCACCGCCTCGACCCGGCGGGGGGTGGGCACGGTCTTCAGGGTGATCCGGTCGGGGTCGCCGAGCAGCGACTTGGCGAGGGCGTGCGCCAGGTCGAGGTCGAAGCCCTCGATCCGGCCGGTCTGCGGGTTGCGGAACCCCCAGTGGTAGCTGTTCTGGTCGACGCCGACGATCAGCGTGCCGCGCTCGCGGATCTTGGCGATCTTCGCCCCGACGGTCTGCCGGGGCGGCAGCGAATCCGTCGGGTCGCAGGTGTCGGCGGGCGCCGCGGGGGCTGCCGGTGCTTCGAGCGCGGCCCGCGGCGCGGGCCCGCCCGCGCCGTCGGCGCTGCCGGTGCCGAGCACCCCGGCCGCGAGCACTGCCGCCGCCACCAGGAAACGTGACCTTGCCGTGCGCATCCTTCGTCCCCCTCTACCGGTACTCGGCCAGTCGGCGGCCGATGCCGCGCAGCACGGCGGCCGCGCCCAGCACGGCCAGCACGCCGGCGGCCACCGCCTGCCCGGCCAGCACGCCGTCCACGCCGCCCGCCCGGCGGGCGAACGCGTCCTGCTCGGTCTGCGCGGCGGCCGCCCACTTCCCGTCGGCGGCTCGGAACGCGGCGTCCGCGGTGTCGGTGCCGCCCGCCGTCAACGTCCGTTGCAGCGCGGCCTCGTAGTCGCCGGCCGAGTTCTTCGCGGCGGCGTCCTTGTGCCGGTCCTGCCACTGCCGGTACGCGTTTGCGGCGTCGGTCAGCGGGCCGATCGTCGCGGGATCCGCGCCGGCCACCAGCCGGGTGACCGAACCGGGGGTGCGCACGTCGGCGTCGAGCGCGGCGGCCAGGCCGTCCCACTGCTTGGTGTACCTGTCGCTGGCGCCGCGGGCCACCAGGTCGAGGTTCTCCGCGGTGTGCGCCTGGAGTGCCGTGATCCGCACCTGGTCCAGCTCCCGCAGCGGCCGGGTGCCGTAGGAGCGGCTGCCCGCCAGGTCGCCGCTCGCCGTCGCCGTGCCCGCCAGCAGCCACAGCAGCGCGGCCAGCACCGCCAGTGAACCGCCCAGCAGGCCCGGGTTGAACACCCGGTTGGTGCGCCGGAACAGCAGCACCTGGTAGCGGACCAGTGCGGCCAGCGCCAGTGCGCCGAGTGCCAGCGCCGTCCACGGGACGGCCCCGGCGGTGCGGTAGTCGGCGTCCAGGCCGGCCGATTCGGCGTCGGCCAGGCGCTGCGCCTGCGGCAGGACGGTGCCCTGCATCAGGTCGGAGGCGTACCGCAGGTAGGCCCCGCCGAGCGGCAGGCCCTGGCGGTCGACCGCCCGGGCGGTCTCCACCAGGCCCGCGTAGCGCGGCAGTTGCCGGTTGAGCTCGGCGAGCGCGGACTGCGACTCGGCCGAGTCGCCGCTGCGGCCCGCGGCCTCGGCCAGCAGCCGGGCGGCGGTCGCCAGGTCGTCCTGGTAGCGGGCGCGGACCTCGGCGGGCTCGTTGCCGGCCAGCAGGAATCCGGCGGCGGCGGTCGCGTCGGCGTCCGCCAGCCGGCGGTAGATCTCGGCGGCGTCCTGGCTGAGCGGGCCGCCGACCGACACCACCTGCCCGGCCGCCCGGGAACGGTGTGCGGACTGCCACACCGCGACCGCGCCGAACAGCAGCACCAGTGCGGCCAGGACCGCGCCCGCCGCGCGCAGCCGCCCCGGCGGGGTGGCCGCCGCCCGGCGCAGCCGCGCCACCGGCCCCGGTCCGCGGGCCGCGGGCGGTGCGACCGCGCCCGCCTGCTGCTGTGCCACCGTCGGTGCTGCCACCGTACGACCTCCCCGTCCGACGTCCCCCGTCATCCCGCAGTATGGCGGTCCGCGGCCGCCACCACACCCGAGTTGAGCGGGAGTTGATCTCTTCGTGTCCGTCCGGACGGTGTGCGGTCCGCGCCCGCTGCGACGCCCGTTCGGCATCGGGCGGTTCCGCCCCTCGTAAGCTGGACGCCATGCGCCTGATCGGAACCGTGACCCCCGACCGCCCCCTGCTCGTCCTCGCGCTGCCCGAGGAGGCCGCGCACCTGGACGCCGGACTGCCGGTGCTGCTGACCGGAATGGGGAAGGTCAACGCGGCGGCCGCGCTGGCCACCGTGCTGGCGGGCGGCGCGCGGCCGTCCGAGGTGGTCAACCTGGGCACCGCCGGGGCGCTGCGGCCCGGCCTGGCCGGCACCCACGAGATCGGCCGGGTGCTCCAGCACGACCTGGACACCCCGCTGCTGGAGCAGCTCGTCGGCCGCCCGCTGGACGGCCCGGTCGACCTCGCCGCCGACGGGCCGGTGCTCGCCACCGGCGACCGGTTCGTCTCCTCCGACGCCGACCGCGACCGGCTCGCCCGCACCGCCGACCTGGTGGACATGGAGGGCTACGCGCTCGCCACCGTCGCCCGCCGCGCCGACGTGCCCGTCCGGCTGGTCAAGCACGTCAGCGACGAGGCCGGCGACGGCGCGGAGTTCAGCTGGCAGGAGTCCGTGGACGGCTGCGCCCGGCTGCTCGCCGAGTGGGCCGCCGCGCACCTGCGCTGACGGGCCGTCGAACGCGAAGCGCCCGTCCGGACCTCCGGGCGGGCGCTTCGGCGTCGGATCAGGCCTGGTACGGGTTGTAGGCCGGCTGGCCCTGCGGCGGGACGGCCGGGCCGCCGCCGAACAGGCCGTTGACGAAGGTGTCCAGCTCGTTGCGCCAGTAGCGGCCGATGTTCAGGCGGGTCGGCTTCGGCTCGCCCGGGAACTGGAACTTCAGCGAGCTCCACAGGGTGGCGCGGTTGACGTCGGTGATCGCCGCGCGGGCCTGGTCCAGCGGGATCACGTGCACCAGTTCCTGCGGACGGTTGCTCATCCGGGAGGCGCGGTGCACGGTGACCACCCGGTGGGTCAGGGTGACGAAGTAGTACTTCACGAACAGCTGGCCGATCAGGCCGAGCTGGCTCATCAGCCACGGGCTCGGGCCCGAAATGGTGTGGAAGGTCACCACCGGGCGGTCGTTCGGCTCGATGGCGGCGATCGCCGCGGCGACCTGCTCCTGCATGGTGGACTTACGGATCGCCATCTGGCGTCGGCTCCCGGTCTCCCCGCGCACCCCCGTCGGACACGCTGTGAGTGCGCGACGCTAGCGGCCCCGCGCGGTGCCGTTCAACGGACAGAACGGGGCATCCTGCGCAGGTCGTCGAGATTTTCCCCAATCGAAACACGTACCCGGAACCTGTCCCTTCCATGACGTACCGTCAGCTGCGCGGAGCCGCATCCGCCCGGGTGGATCGGCCGGTCACTCGTCGACCACGACGTCCGCGACCGCGCAGGCGATGTTGTCCGGCCCGCCCGCCCGGTTGGCCGCCGCGATCAGCTGCTGCACCGCCTGTTCCGGCGCCGCGACGGTGCTCAGCACGGTGTGCAGGGCGTCGTCGGCGACCCACCGGGACAGGCCGTCCGAGCAGAGCAGGTAGCGGTCGCCCGCGCGGGCGGTGTGCAGCGACACGTCGGGCCGGTTGTCGCCCGACCCGGTCAACGCCCGGACCAGCAGGGCGCGTTGCGGGTGCGAGGCGGCCTCCGCCAGGGTCAGGCGGCCGTCGTCGACCATCGACTGCACCAGGGTGTGGTCGTGGGTGATCTGGAACAGTTCGCCGCCGCGCAGCAGGTACGCGCGGGAGTCGCCGATGTGCACCAGGGCGAGCTGCGGCTCCGACCACAGCATCGCCGTCAGCGTGGTCCCCACCTCCGGGAGGTCCGAGGCCTCGCCGACCCTGGCGTCGATCCGGGCCACCGACTCCTCCAGGACGTTCAGCAACTCCCCGGCGGGCAACCGGAGTTCCTTCAGCGCCTCGATCGCGGCGGCGCCGGCCGGGCCGCCGCCCCCCTGCGGGCCCATGCCGTCGGCGACGGCGATCAGCCCGGCGTCGGCGTAGGCCGTGTCGTCGTTGCGCGCGCGGACCAGGCCCGCGTCCGTCCGTGCCGCGTACCGGATGCGCAGGGCGCCCGTCGTCGGGTGGTTCGTCATGGTGGTGGCCTTCCCCGAGAGGTGGTCGACGAGGAGGGCGGCGAGCTCCCGGCGGGCCTCGGTCTCGGCCAGCACCGACTGCCAGTATCGGGCGACCTCCTCGGCCGCCCGGGCGGGCTCCAGGCCGAGCACCAGCCGGATCCGGGCCAGCGGCAGGCCGAGTCGGCGCAGCCACAGCACCAGCCGGGCCTGCTCCAACTGTCCCGGCCGGTACCGCCGGTAGCCCGTCACCGGGTCCACGTGGGCGGGCCGCAGCAGCCCCAGTTCGTCGTACAGGCGCAGCGCCTTCGGCGACAGCCGGGCCGCCCGGGCGAACGCTCCGATGGTCAGCAGCTCCATCCCCGCCTCCTCGTGCCGGACCGGTGTCCGGCACCCCCGATGCTGGGCCTTCCCCGAAGGTGAAGGTCAAGCCCCGGATCCCGGGACGCAGAACGCCGCCGGTGGGAGCAGAAAGCTTCCTGCTCCCACCGGCGGTCGACGGCGCGTCAGACCGCCACCGGGTGGACGGTGGGGTAGGCGGCGCGCAGCCGGTGGTGGGCGGCCGGGTCGGCGTCGAGGTGGTCGAGGCCGAGCAGGGCCGCGCCGAGGACCGGCGGGGCGACCACGATCCGCGGTTCGGCGAGCGGGGCGGCGGCGGCCAGCCGGGCCGTCAGGTTGTCGATCAGCAGCGGGTGCCGGGAGGCGAGCACACCGCCGCCGAGGACCACCGGGACGGGCCGGTCGAGCAGGTCGAGCCGGGTCAGCGCGATGGTGGCGAACCGGACGATCTCGTCGGCCTGCCGGTCGACCAGCGACAGCGCGATCGGGTCGCCGGCCTCGGCGGCCCGGAACAGCACCTGGGAGACCTCGTGCAGCCGGGGCAGGGCGAGCTGCCCGAGGTGCATGGCCTCGGCGACGGCGTTGGCCCCGGCCAGGCCGAAGTGCGCGCCGATCATCGGGGAGAGCAGGGTGGGTTCGCCGCGCCCGTCCTCGGCCCGGGCGGCGTACCACATCGCGGCGTCGGCGAGTCCGCCGCCGCCGCCCCAGTCGCCGGTGAGCTTGCCGAGCGCGGGCCAGCGGGCGGTGCGCCCGTCGGGCCGCAGGCCGACGCAGTTGATGCCGGCGCCGCACACCACGGCCACGCCGAGCGGCCCGTCGGTGCCGGCCCGCAGCAGGCCGAAGGTGTCGTTGGCGACGTGCACGGACGGCGCCCAGCCGTGCGCGGTGATCGCCTCGTGCAGCCGCTGCTCCTCGACGGGCAGGTCGGCGTTGGCCAGACAGGCGCTGACGTGGCTGGTCAGCGGCCGCCCGCCGGGCCGGAGCGGGACGCCGGCCTGCCGGGCGACGTCCTCGACCAGCGGGGCGAGCGCGGCGACCGCGGCCTCGAAGCCGGTGTTCTGCGGCTGGAAGCCGCCGCCGCGGGCGGTGCCGAGGACCTGCCCGTCGGCGCCGACCAGGGCGAGGTCGGTCTTGCTGTTGCCGGCGTCTATCGCGAGGACGCCGGGCAGGTGTGCGACGTGGCTCATCGGCCGGTCTCCCCGTGGTGGTGCCTGTCGGTACTGGTCGTTCTCATGCCGGCGGTCACGCCCAGCTCAGGTGGTCGCGGTTGTGCGCGAGCAGCCGGTCGGTGAGCTGCTCGGCGAGTTCCAGCTGGCCGACCAGCGGGTGGGCGAGCAGCGCGTCGAAGACCCGGTCGCGGCCGCCGCGCAGGGCGGCGTCCAGCGCCAGGTGCTCGTACGCGGTGACGCCCGCGATCAGGCCGGCGTACAGCGGCTCGACGGGCCGCTGCGGCAGCGGGCGCACGCCGGCGGCGTCGACCTCGGCCGGGACCTCGATCACCGCGTCGTCGGGCAGGAACGGCAGCACCCCGTCGTTGCGGGTGTTGACCACCTGCACGGTGGTGCGGCCGTCGGTGCCGAGCAGCGAGGCGATCAGCTGGACGGCGGCCTCCGAGTAGAACGCGCCGCCGCGCTTGCCGAGCAGCTCGGGCTTGGTGTCGAGCGCCGGGTCGGCGTACATCTCCAGCAGCTGCGCCTCGATGGCGGCGACCTCGGCGGCCCGCGAGCCCTTGACCTTGAGCTCCTCCACCACCAGGTCGTGCTGGTAGAAGTAGCGCAGGTAGTAGGACGGGACGACGCCGAGCCGCCGGATCACCGGCTCGGGCAGGTGCAGGTCGGCGGCGATCGCCGCGCCGTGCTCGGCGAGCAGCTGCGGCAGCACCTCGCGGCCGTCGGCGGCGTTCGGGGCGTCGAGCAGGGTGACGCCGCGCTCCCAGGTGAGGTGGTTCAGGCCGACATGGTCCAGGCGGACCAGCTCCGGGTCGACGCCCAGGTGGGCGGCGAACTTGCGCTGGAAGCCGATCGCCACGTTGCACAGGCCGACGGCCTTGTGGCCGGCGGTCTGCAGGGCGCGGGTGACGATGCCGACCGGGTTGGTGAAGTCGACGATCCAGGCGTCCGGGTTGGTGCGGCGGACCTGCTCGGCGATGTCCAGCACCACGGGGACGGTGCGCAGCGCCTTGGCGAGGCCGCCGGCGCCGGTGGTCTCCTGGCCGACGCAGCCGCACTCCAGCGGCCAGGTCTCGTCCTGGTTGCGGGCCGCCTGCCCGCCGACCCGCAGCTGCAGCAGCACCGCGTCGGCGCCCTGCACGCCGGCGGTGACGTCGGTGGCGGTGGAGACGACGGCGTCGTGGCCCTGCTTGGCGAAGATCCGGCGGGCCAGGCCGGCGATCAGCTCCAGGCGGTCCACGGCCGGGTCTATCAGCACGAGTTCGCCGATCGGCAGGGTGTCGCGCAGCCGCGCGAACCCGTCGATCAACTCCGGCGTGTAGGTGGAACCGCCGCCGACGATTGCCAACTTCAGTGCGGACATCAGCCCTTGACCCCTGTCAGTGTGACGCCTTCGATGAAGGCGCGTTGCGCGAAGAAGAACAGAACGATCACCGGCGCCATCACCAGCAGCGTGGCCGCCATGGTGAGGTTCCAGTTGGTGTGGTGGGCGCTCTTGAAGGACTCCAGGCCGTAACTCAGCGTCCAGGCGCCGGGGTTCTCGCTGGCGTAGATCTGCGGGCCGAAGTAGTCGTTCCAGCAGTAGAAGAACTGGAACAGCGCGACGGCGGCGACGGCGGGTCTCGCCATCGGCAGCACCACCCGCAGCAGGGTGCGCAGTTCGCCGCAGCCGTCGATCCGGGCGGCCTCCAGGTACTCCCGGGGAATCGTCAGCAGGAACTGCCGCAGCAGGAAGATCGAGAACGCGTCGCCGAACGCCATCGGGACGATCAGCGGCCACAGCGATCCGGTCAGGTGCAGCTGCTTGGCCCAGAACAGGTACATCGGGATGATCGTGACCTGCGGCGGCAGCATCATCATCGACACCACCGCCATCAGGGCCAGGTTGCGGCCCCGGAAGCGGAACTTGGCGAGCGCGTACGCCACCGGCAGGCTGGAGACGACGGTCAGCGCGGTGCCGGCCGCCGCGTACAGCAGGGTGTTGCGCCACCAGGTGAGGAAGCCGGGGGTGTGCCACACCTTCGAGAAGTTCGACCACTGCCAGCGGGTCGGCCACAGGTCGGAGGTGAGCGCCTGGTGGTCCGTCATCACCGAGGTGAGGAACAGGAACACGAACGGCAGCAGGAAGAACAGCGCGGCGGCGATCGCCAGCGCGTGCACGGCCACCCAGTGCAGGGCGGCCCGGCGGCGGGCGGTGCGGGCGGCGGCGGGGGCCGGGGCGGCGGCCTCGCGCGGCAGGGCGGGGGCGAGGGTCATCGGGGATCAGTCCTCCGCCAGGAAGCCGGACCTGCGGCGCAGCAGGAGCGAGGTGAACGCCATCGAGAGGGCGAGCAGGACGACCGCGACGACGCAGGCCGAGCCGTAGTCGGACTGGTGGAAGGCGAGGTTGTAGACCATCTGCGGCAGCGTCCAGGTGGAGCCGGACGGGTAGCCGGGCTCGAACTGCTGCCCGGAGCCGCCGATCACGCCGGAGGCGACCTTCCCGGCGACGATCGCCTGCGTGTAGTACTGCATTGTCTGGATCACCCCGGTGACCACCGCGAACATCACGATCGGCGAGATGTTCGGCAGGGTGACGTACCGGAACCGCTGGAAGGCGCTCGCGCCGTCGAGCTGGGCCGCCTCGTACTGCTCCTTGGGGACGTCCAGCAGCGCCGCCATGAAGATCACCATCAGGTCGCCGATGCCCCACACGGCCAGCAGCGTCAGCGCCGGCTTCGACCAGGCGGGGTCGTTGAACCAGCCCGGCTGCGGCAGGCCCAGTTCGCCCAGCAGGTGGTTGACCGGGCCGGTGCCCGGGTTCAGCAGGAACGCGAACGCCATGGTGGCGGCCACCGGCGGGGCCAGGTACGGCAGGTAGAAGGCGGTGCGGAAGAACCCCGCGCCGGACTTCACCTTGGTGATCAGCATCCCGATGCCGAGGCCGAACACCACCCGCAGGCCGACCATCACCACGACCAGCCACAGGGTGTTGCCGAGGCCGGTCCAGAACGACGGGTACGTGGTGAGGACGTAGTCCCAGTTCCGCAGGCCGGAGAAGGTCGGCGCGCGGAACCCGTCGTAGTGCATGAACGAGAAGTAGACCGTCGAGACCAGCGGGTACAGGAAGAAGACCCCGAACCCGATCAGCCACGGGGACAGGAACGCCAGCGTCCTGGCCGCCTCCCGCCGGCGCTTGGCCCGCAGCGCCGGCGGGACGGGGGAGCTCACGAGTGCCATGGCGCGCCCGTCACTTCTTCGCCTGGTCGACCGCGGCGTCGATCTCCTTGGCGGTGGCCGTGAGGCCCGCCTTCAGGTCGGTCTGCCGGCCGGACTCGACCTCGAAGCTGAAGTTCTGCAGCGAGATCTGGTAGGCGCCGCCGTTGACGCTGGCCGGGGTGGTCGAGGAGTTCGGGTTGCGGGCGATGTCCAGGAAGGTCCTGGCGTTGGCGTCGGCCTGGAGCTTCGGCGAGTCCAGTGCGGCCAGCGTGCTCGGCACGTTGTGGATCGCGTTGGCGAAGGACACCACCGCATCGGTGTCGGTGGTCAGGTACTTGACGAACTCCCAGGCCGCGGTGCGCTTCTTGGAGCCGTTGGCGACGCCGATGATGGTGCCGGTCTGGTAGCCGCGGCCGTAGGTGGAGGCCAGCTCGTCCGGCACCGGGAACGGCGCGGTCGCCCACTCGAAGGACGGTTTGTCGTCGGCCAGCGCGGCGGCCCGCCACTCGCCGTCCATGCTCATCGCGACCTGCCCGGTGGCGAACGGGTTCTTCGAGCTGAACTCGTCGCCGAAGGTCGTCCGGTACTTCTCCAGCTTCTCGAACCCGCCGAGCCGGTCGACGAGTTGCTTCTGCCAGGTCAGCGCGGCCGCCACGGTCGGGTCGGTGGCCACGCTGGACCGGCCGTCCGGGCCGAAGTAGCCGGAGCCGTACTGGCCCAGGTAGTGCGCGATCGGCGTCTCGTAGCCGTGGTAGTTCGGCAGGAAGCCGAGCTGCTTGAACGAGTCGCCGTCCGGGACCGTCAACTTGACGGCGTCCTCGGCGAATTCGCTGAACGTCTTCGGCGGGCCGCTGATCCCGGCCTGCGCGAACGCGGTCTTGTTCCAGTACAGGCCGTAGGCGTCGCCGAGCAGCGGCAGCGTGCACTGGTTGCCCTGGTACTGGCTGTACTGGAGCATCGCCGGCGGGAAGGTCTTCGCCGGGTCGATGCCGTCCTTCTTCATCAGCGGCCCGAGGTCCGCGAACACCTGCGAGGAGCAGAACTTGCCGACGTTGTCGGTGCTGAACGAGGACACCACGTCCGGCGCGTCCGGGCCGCCGGCCCGCAGCGCCTGCTCGCTCTTCTCGTCGGAGATGTTCTCCCGCACCTTGACGTGGATGTTCGGGTGCAGCTTCTCGAAGGCGGCGACGTTGTCGTTGATCGCCTTCATCTCGGAGTCCTGGTTCCAGCCGTGCCAGAAGGTGATCGTCACGTCCTGTCCGGCCGCCGAACCGTCCTCCGCGCCGTCGGAGTTGGTGCCGGTACAGGCGGAGGCCAGGACGGCCGTGCAGAGCGCGGCGGCGAGCGCGGCCAGCGGGCGGCGGACGAGCGGGGAGCTGCGGGTGGTGTCCACGGATGGCACTCCTGACGGGGGTACGGACGCAGGCCGGTGGGGCCCGGCGCCCGTGCGGGGTGAGGGGAGAGCGGGAACGTGCGGATCGGACGTGCGGCTCGGACCCGCTCGGACGGGGCCGGGCCGGTGTGCTGCCCGGTTCAGCGGGTGCTGAACAGGGCGTCCCGGCTGCTGGCCAGCGCGCGCTGCAGCGCACCGGCCAGGACGGGCGAACCGGGGAGGGCGGACAGCCGGACCTCCGGCCGGGGGATCGACATCCGGCCCAGCGCCTGCTGGACCAGCTCCCGCAGGCGCTCGCCGCCGGCGGTCGGCGTGCCCCCGGAGAGCACCACCAGTTCCGGGTCGACCACCGAGGCGATCACCGCCAGCCCGACCGCCAGCCGCTCGGCGAGCTCCGCCAGGAAGGCCTCCCCCTCGGGGGCGTCCAGGGCCGCGGCCACCGCCTGCGCCGCGTCGGCGCCGCGCAGCCCGTGCGCCCGGGCCAGCGCCAGCACCGCCGGCTCGCCGGCCAGGTCCTGGAACCCGCCGGAGTGCTTCCGGCGGGAGTTCAACGACACCGGCGCGCCCGGCACCGGCATGTAGCCGACCTCGCCCGCGCCGCCGGTGAAGCCGCGGTGCAGCCGGCCGGCCAGCACGATCGCCGCGCCGATGCCCTCCTCGGCCCACAGCAGCACGAAGTCCTCGCACCCGGCCGCCGCGCCCACGGACTGCTCCGCCACCGCGGCCAGGTTCACGTCGTTCTCGATCGACACCGGCGCGCCGATCGCCGTCGCCAGCTCCTCCAGCAGGCGCGGCGAGTGCCAGCCCGGCAGGTGCGAGGCGTACCGCAGCTTGCCGGTCACCGGGTCCGGCGCGCCGCCGATCCCTATCACCGCCTCGCGCAGCGAACCCGGCGGGAGCTGCGCGCGGCGCACCGTCTCGGCGACCGCCTCCGCGACCCGCTCCACCGTCGTCGCCGCCGGCCACCCCTTGCAGGACACCTGGTGCTCGGCCAGCGTCACCCCGGTGATGTCGGCCACCGCGACCCGCACCGTCGTGCTGGTCACGTCCAGCCCCGCGACGTACCCGGCGGCCGGATTCACCTGGTACAGCTGCGCGTTGGGCCCCGGCCCGCCCGCGGTCGTCCCCACCGGCACCACCAGGCCCGCGGCCTCCAGCCGGGCCAGCAGCTGGGACGCGGTCGGCTTCGACAGCCCGGTCAGACTCCCGATCTGGGTGCGGGACAATGGGCCGTTGGCGAGCAGCAGTTCCAGCGCGGCACGGTCGTTTATGGCCCGGAGCAGACTGGGCGTGCCGGCCTGCGGGGAACGGGGACTCTTCTGGGTGGTCACGGGCCCGATCATCCTCCATCCGGTGACACCGACGCGGCCAACTGTTAGGAAAGTTTCCAATCGTCGGGGCGCGATGTCAACGGTCGGATGCGTGTTCGTTACCGGAGTGTCGGCAGGGGTGTGCGGAGCGGCTGCGGATACCGGCAACTGACGGATCGTCAGTCAGCTTGTCAACAAAGCGCGTTACTCCTTTGTGGGGAAAGTGGAGGGCGTTGTTCCGAAGCCCGGTCGCCGCCGCTACCCTCCGACTCATCGTGTGTCCGCTCCGGGGGGAGCGGGCGCCGACAAGGAGGAGGGGAGGAACGTGCAACTCAGGAAGAGCGGATTTCGACGCTCCGCCGCGCTGGCGGCGTTACTCGCGGCGGGGATCGCCACCGGTCCGGCCGTCTCCGCACCGGCCGCCACCGCGGACGGCTCGGTGACGGTGCAGGTGGTGCGGGCCGTCGACGAGAGCGGAACGTGGTCGGGCTCGGCGCTGGAGCCGGGGATGGCCGGCGTGACGGTGACGTTGACCGGCCAGGACGGCGCGGTCAGCGCCGGAGTGACCGCCGCCGACGGCACCGTCACGCTGAAGCCCGCCAAGGCGACGGCGAGCGGCAAGTACCGGGTGGACGTGGTCAATCCGAAGCCCGGCGTGCTGTACCCGGCGTTCGCCGCCCGCGAGGGCCTGGCCGCGCCGAACGGGCTCAGCAGCAACACCGAGTTCGTCGACCTGTCGGCGGGCAAGCAGGCCACCTTGATCACCGGTCTGTGGAACCCGTCCGACTACTGCCAGCAGAACGCCCCGCTGGCCACCGCCTGCCAGCCCTCGGTCGCCGAACCGGCCGGCAAGCGCACCCTGCTGACGTTCCCGTACCGGTCGCGCGGGATGAACCAGAACGTCACCGACCTCAGCACCGTCGGCGACGTCGGCAACGTCTACGGCATCGCCTGGAACCGGGACGACAAGCGGCTGTTCAGCTCGGCCCAGGCCAAGCGCGACGCGCCCTACGGCCCCGGCGGACCGGGCGCGATCTACGTCACCGACCCGACGACGAAGGCGACTTCACTGTTCGCCACCGTCCCCGACGTCGGCGCCACGCCGCACACCGGGAACGGCGACGTCGGCTACCTCACCGCCGCCGGCAAGGAGAGCCTGGGCGGGCTGAAGCTCAGCGAGGACGGCCGCGACCTGTACGTGGTCAACCTCAACAACCGCAAGCTGTACCGCTACGACGCCACCGCGGCCACCGCGTCCGCGCCGAAGGCCGTCTACACCGTCCCGACCCCCGCCTGCCCGTCCGGGGCGAACGACTGGCGGCCCTACGGCCTCGGCATGCAGGACGGCGTCGGCTACCTCGGCGGCGTCTGCTCCGGCGAGTCCACCCAGCAGCTCGGCGACCTGCGGGCGGTCGTGCTGCCCTTCGACCCCGCCACCGGCGACTTCGGCGGGGCCGTGCTGAACCAGCCGCTGGACTACCGCGGCGCGCCCCCGGCGCCCTGCGCGGGTTACTACTGGTACCCCTGGATCAACACCAAGCCGGCCACCGCGAACTGCTACTACTACGGCCAGCCCGAACTCAGCGAGATCGGCTTCGAGACCGACGGCTCCATGCTGCTCTCGTTCCGCGACCGCTACTCGGACCAGGCCAGCGGCACCGGGGTGCCGGGCGCCGACTTCATCGCCAACGCCGCCGCCGCCGACCTGAACAAGGCCTGCAAGTCCGGTGACACGTACGTGATGGACGTCAACCTCGGCTGCGGGATCACCACCCGCGGCAAGGGCTTCTTCGACACCCGCCGCCTCGGCCACACCTACGCGACCTTCGCGGGCATGGCGCTGTCCAAGGTGGAGTCGTCCATCGCCACCTCCGGCTACGACGTGCTGGAGCACGCGTACTCGGCCGGCACCATGTTCACCCTGCGCACCGGCGGCCGGGACCCGGGACAGGGCAACGAACTCTCCAACGGCACCGCGAGCTTCGGCAAGGGCGCCTCGATGGCGGACCTCGAAGTGCTCTGCGACCGGGCGCCGCTGCAGATCGGCAACCGGGTCTGGTACGACCCGGAGCGCTCGGGCCTGCAACTGCCGCAGCAGAAGCCGGTCGTGGGCGCGACGGTGAACCTGTACGACGCCGACGGCAAGAAGGTCGGCACGGCGAAGACCGCCGCGCGCGGCGAGTACTACTTCGACGACACCAATGTGACGGGCGGTCTGAAGCCCCACACGGCCTACACCATCCGGCTCGACAACGCCGCCGACTACGCGAAGGGCGGCCCGCTCTACCACTGGGTCCCGACCACGGCGAACGTCGGCGACGACCGCCTGATCGACTCCGACGGCACCGTCCCCAAGGGCGGCACCTACGTCGAACGGGCGCTCACCACGGGCGGCCCGGGCCAGAACGACCACAGCTTCGACTTCGGCTTCGTGCAGCAGCAGGGCGCGCTGCGCCTGGTCAAGCACGACCAGGACGGCAAGCCGCTGCCCGGCGCCGTGTTCCAGCTGTGGCGCGAGACCAACGGCACCGACGGTCTCCAGACCGACGGCGACAAGGCGGACACCAAGGTCGGCGATCCGTGCACCACCGGCGGCGACGGCGCCTGCGCCGGCGAGGTCGACAAGGGCACCTACTACTGGCAGGAGGTCACCCCGCCCAAGGGCTACCAGACGCCGGAGCAGCCCGTCCTCGGCCCGGTCGTCCTCGACGACGACCACTTGGACGACGGCATCACCACCACCGCCGTCAACAAGCTGATCCCGCCGCCGCCCACCACCCCGGCACCCACCCCGCCGGCGACGCCCACCCAGGCCCCGACGCAGCCGTCGGGCGGCCTGGCCTTCACCGGCACGAACGAGACCGTCCTGACGTACACCCTGGTCGGCGGAGCGGTCCTGCTCGTCGCCGGCACGGGTCTGCTGATCGCGGTTCGGAAGCGCCGCGCCGCGTGACGACACGGCACTGACGCACGGCCCAGGGGCCTCGGGACACTCTCCCGGGGCCCGTCGCACATCGCAGGTGTTGACGAGTCGTCAACCATGGTGGTTAGCAGACCGGTTACGCATCGCGTCCCAAGTGGAGGGCGCTGTTCCGTAGTTCGGCCGGTGCCGCTACCCTCCGACTCATCGTGTGCCCACTCCGGGGGGAGCGGGCGCCGACGAACAGGAGGGGAGGAACGTGCAACTCAGGAAGAGCGGTTGTCGACGCTCCGCCGCGCTGGCGGCGTTACTCGCGGCAGGGATAGCCGCCGGCCCGGCCGTCTCCGCGCCGGCCGCCACGGCGGACGGCTCGGTGACGGTGCGGGTGGTCCGCGCGGTCGACGAGAGCGGGACGTACAGCCCGGTGCTGAACCCGGGGATGGCCGGGGTGACGGTGACGTTGACCGGTGAGGACGGTGCGGTGCGGACGGCGGTGACGGCGGCCGACGGCACAGTGACGCTGAAGCCTGCGAAGGCGACCGCGAGCGGCAAGTACCGCGTCGAGGTGGTGAATCCGAAGCCGGGCGTGCTGTTCCCGGCCTTCGCGTCCCGCGAGGGCCTGGCCGGTGCGCCGGACAAGCTCAGCAGCAACGAGGAGTTCGTCGACCTGTCGGCGGGCAAGCAGGCGACGCTCACCACCGGTCTGTGGAACCCGGCCGACTACTGCCAGCAGAACGCCCCGCTGGCGACGGCCTGCCAGCCCTCGGTCACCGACCCGGCGACCAAGCGGACGCTGCTCACCTTCCCGTACCGCTCCCGGGGCGTGAACCAGGACGTCACCGACGTCGGCACCGCCGGTGACACCGGCAACGTCTTCGGCATCGCCTGGAACCGCGAGGACCGGCGGCTGTTCAGCTCGGCCCAGGCCAAGCGCGACGCGCCCTACGGCCCCGGCGGACCGGGCGCGATCTACGTCACCGACCCGACGACGAAGGCGACGTCACTGTTCGCCACCGTGCCGGACGCGGGCAGCACGGCGCACACCGCCGGCGGAGACGTCGGCTTCTTCGCCGCCCCGGGCAAGGAGAGCCTGGGCGGGCTGAAGCTCTCCGAGGACAGCCGCGACCTCTACGTGGTCAACCTCAACAACCGCAAGCTGTACCGGTACGACGCCACGGCGAAGACGGCGGAGAAGCCCAAGGCCGTCTACACCATCCCGACGCCGGACTGCCCGTCGGCGGACGACTGGCGGCCCTACGGCCTCGGCATGCAGGACGGCGTCGGCTACGTCGGCGGCGTCTGCTCCGGCCAGTCCACCCAGAAGCTCGGCGACCTGCGGGCGATCGTCCTGCCGTTCGACCCGGCCACCGGCACGTTCGGCGCGGCCGTGCTGAACCAGCCGCTGGACTACCGAGGCGCGGCCCCGAGCACCTGCAGCGGCTACTACTGGTACCCGTGGAAGGACAGCAAGCCGACCGACGGCGCCTGCTGGTTCTACGGCCAGCCCGAGCTCGGCGAGGTCGGCTTCGAGACCGACGGCTCCATGCTGCTCTCCTTCCGCGACCGCTACGGCGACCAGGCCAGCGGCACCATGGGCGCCGACTACGTGTTCGCGATCGCCTCCGCCGATCTCAACAAGGCCTGCAAGGCCGGCGACTCCTACGTCATGGACGTCAACCTCGGCTGCGGGATCACCACCCGCGGCAAGGGCTTCTTCGACACCCGGCGCGTCGGCGACGTGCACGCCTACGCCACCTACGCGGGCCTGGCCCTGTCCAAGGTGGAGTCGTCCATCGCCACCTCCGGCTACGACGTGTTCAACCACGCGTACACGGCCGGCACCATGTTCACCCTCCGCAACGGTGCGCAGGACCCGGGCTTCGGCAACGAACTGTCCACCGAGAACTCGCGGTTCGGCAAGGGCGCGGCGATGGCAGACCTCGAAGTGCTCTGCGACAAGGCGCCGCTGCAGATCGGCAACCGGGTCTGGTACGACCCGGAGCGCTCCGGTCTGCAACTGCCGCAGCAGAAGCCGGTCGTGGGCGCGACCGTGAACCTGTACGACGCCGACGGCAAGAAGGTCGGTACCGCGAAGACCACCGCGCGCGGTGAGTACTACTTCGACGACACCAACGTCACCGGCGGCCTCAAGCCGAAGACCGCGTACACCATCCGGCTCGACAACGCCGCCGACTACGCGAAGGGCGGCCCGCTCTACCACTGGGTCCCGACCAAGGCGAACGTCGGCGACAACAAGGCGATCGACTCCGACGGCACCGTCCCCAAGGGCGGCACCTACGTCGAGCGGGCACTGAAGACCGGTGGCCCGGGCCAGAACGACCACAGCTTCGACTTCGGCTTCAGCCAGCAGCAGGGCGCGCTGCGCCTGGTCAAGAACGACCAGGACGGCAAGCCGCTGCCGGGCGCGGTCTTCCAGCTGTGGCGCGAGACCAACAAGACCGACGGCCTCCAGACCGACGGCGACAAGGCGGACACCAAGATCGGCGAGCCCTGCACCACGGCCGACGACGGCACCTGCACCGCCCCCGCCGTCGACAAGGGCAGCTACTACTGGCAGGAGGTCACCCAGCCCAAGGGCTACCAGACCCCCGAACAGCCCGTCCTGGGCCCGGTCGTGCTGGACGACGACCACTTGGACGACGGCATCACCACGACCGCCGTCAACAAGCTGATCCCGCCGCCGCCCACCACCCCGGCCCCGACCCCGCCGGCGACGCCGAGGCCCACCCAGGCCCCGACGCAGCCGTCGGGCGGCCTGGCCTTCACCGGCATGGACGACACCGCGCTGACCTGGACCCTGGTCGGCGGAGCGGTCCTGCTGGCGGTCGGCACCGGAATCCTGATCGTCGCCCGGAAGCGCCGCACCGCCTGACGCCCGAGCACAAACGCACGACCGAGGGGCCCCGGGGCAATTTCCCGGGGCCCTTTCGTCCGGTCGGCGGTGGCGAGAGTGCTGTTCGTGGGCCTACGAGCGGTAGCTTTCCGGCATGGCGCCCGGGCCACTGAGTGAGCGTCAGCCACTGGAGTTCGTAAGGCCGTTGCGGAAGTGGAGGACCAAGTTCCGTGGTTCGTCCAGGTGCCGCTAACCTTCCGTCACATCGTGCGTCTCCTCGGGGGAGTGGGCGCCGACCACAGGAGGGGAGAACGTGCAACACAAGAGAAGCGGGTACCGGCGTCCTGCCGCGCTGGCCGCTCTGCTGGCGGCCGGGATAGCCACCGGCCCGGCGGTCTCGGCGCCGGCCGCCACGGCGGACGGTTCGGTGACGGTGCGGGTGGTTCGCGCCGTGGACGAGAGCGGGACGTACAACCTGGTCCTGAATCCGGGGATGGCCGGGGTGACGGTGACGTTGACCGGCGAGGACGGTGCGGTGCGGACGGCGGTGACGGCGGCCGACGGCACGGTGACGCTGAAGCCCGCGAAGGCGACCGCGAGCGGCAAGTACCGGGTGGACGTGGTGAATCCGAAGCCGGGCGTGCTGTATCCGGCGTTCGCGTCCCGTGAGGGCCTGGCCGGTGCGCCGGACAAGCTGAGCAGCAACACGGAGTTCGTCGACCTGTCGGCGGGCAAGCAGGCCACGCTGACGACCGGTCTGTGGAACCCGGCCGACTACTGCCAGCAGAACGCCCCGCTGGCGACGGCCTGCCAGCCCGCGGTGACCGACCCGGCGACCAAGCGGACCGTACTGAGCTACCCGTACCAGGCCCGTGGCGTGAACCAGGACGTCACCGACCTCAGCACCTCCGCCGGCACCGGCAACGTGTTCGGCCTGGCCTGGGACCGGGACGGCCGGCGGCTGTTCAGCTCGGCCCAGGCGAAGCGCGACACGAACTACGGCCCCGGCGGGGCGGGCGGAATCTACGTCACCGACCCGGCGACGAAGACCACCAAGCTGTTCACCACCGTCCCCGACGCGGGCAGCAGTGTGCACGAAGGCCTCCTCGACCCGGCGTTCATGGCGGCGGTCGGCAAGGAGAGCCTGGGCGGGCTGAAGCTCAGCGAGGACGGCCGCGACCTGTACGTGGTCAACCTCAACAACCGCAAGCTGTACCGGTACGACGCCACGGCGAAGACGGTCGAGAAGCCCAAGGCCGTCTACGCGATCCCGACGCCGGACTGCCCGTCGGCGGACGACTGGCGGCCGTTCGGCCTCGGCATGCAGGACGGCGTCGGCTACGTCGGCGGCGTCTGCTCCGGCCAGTCCACCCAGAAGGTCGGCGACCTGCGGGCGATCGTGCTGCCGTTCGACCCGGCCACCGGGAAGTTCGGTGCGGCCGTGCTGAACCAGCCGATGGACCACCGGGGCACGCCCGCCGTCCCCTGCAACACCTACAACTGGTACCCGTGGACGGACGTCAAGCCGGCCGACCGCTGCAACTTCTACGGGCAGCCCGAGCTCGGCGAGATCGGGTTCGAGACGGACGGCTCCATGCTGCTGTCCTTCCGCGACCGCTACCCCGACCAGGCCAACGTCTACCCGAGCGCCGGGCAGCCGGCTCCTCCGGGCGGTGTGATGGCGCTCGCGTCCGGTGACCTGAACAAGGCGTGCAAGTCCGGTGACACGTACGTGATGGACGTCAACCTCGGCTGCGGGATCACCACCCGCGGCAAGGGTTTCTACGACGTCCGCCGCTACTACGACTCGCACACCTACGCCTCGTACGCGGGCATGGCGCTGTCCAAGGTGGAGAACTCCATCGCCACCTCCGGCTACGACGTGCTCGACCACGTCGTCACCGCCGGCACCATGTTCACCCTGCGCACCGGCGAGAAGGACCCGGGCATGGGGCAGGAGCTCTCCGACGGCCGCTCCAGCTTCGGCAAGGGCTCCGCAATGGGCGACCTGGAGGTGCTCTGCGACCGGGCGCCGCTGCAGATCGGCAACCGGGTCTGGTACGACCCGGAGCGCTCGGGCCTGCAACTGCCGCAGCAGAAGCCGGTCGTGGGCGCGACGGTGAACCTGTACGACGCCGACGGCAAGAAGGTCGGCACGGCGAAGACCACCGCGCGCGGCGAGTACTACTTCGACGACACCAACGTCACCGGCGGCCTGAAGCCCAACACCGCCTACACCGTCAAGCTCGACAACCCGGCGGACTACGCCAAGGGCGGCCCGCTGTACCACTGGGTCCCGACCAAGGCGAACGTCGGCGACAACCGGACGATCGACTCCGACGGGACGATCCCCAAGGGCGGCACGTACGTCGAGCGGGCGCTGGAGACCGGCGGCCCCGGTCAGAACGACCACACCTTCGACTTCGGCTTCGCCCGCCAGCAGGGCGAGTTGCGCCTGGTGAAGAACGACCAGGACGGCAAGCCGCTGCCGGGGGCGGTGTTCCAGCTGTGGCGGGAGTCGAACGACACCGAGGGGCTGCAGCAGGACGGCGACACCAAGGTCGGCGAGCCCTGCACCACCGGCGACGACGGCACCTGCCGCACGGTCGCCGACCAGGGCGCGTACTACTGGCAGGAGGTCGCCCCGCCCAAGGGCTACCAGGCGCCTGAACAGCCCGTCCTCGGGCCGGTTGTGCTGGACGACGAGCACCTGGAGGGCGGCGTCACCACGACCGCCGTCAACAAGCTGATCCCGCCGCCGCCCACCACCCCGGCCCCCACCCCGCCGGCGACGCCGAGGCCCACCCAGGCCCCGATGCAGCCGTCGGGCGGCAGCCTGGCCTTCACCGGCACGGACGACACCGCCCTCAGGTACACCCTGGTCGGCGGAGTGGCGCTGTTGGTGGCCGGCGCCGGCGTGCTGATCGCCGTGCGGAGGCGTCGCGCCTGAGGCGGTGACAGCAGTGGCGCAGGGGCTCCGGGACCACCCCGGGGCCCCTGTCGGCATTCGTGACTGAGCGAACGTCATCTCCGTTATGCAGTCGTGCCGTTGCCCTAATCCGGCGAAAACGGAATCCGAGGTTCCGAGCGCCCTCCGGGACCCGCTAGCCTCCGTCCCAACGGGCGCGCCCCTCCCGGGGGGAGGAGCACGCCGGAACGAAGGAGGAACGTGCAACTCAAGAGAAGCGGGTACCGGCGTCCTGCCGCGCTGGCCGCTCTGCTGGCGGCCGGGATAGCGACCGGTCCGGCAGTCTCCGCGCCCGCGGTCACCGCGGACGGTTCGGTGACGGTGCGGGTGGTCCGCGCCGTGGACGAGAGCGGGACGTACAGCCCGGCGCTGGAGCCGGGGATGGCCGGGGTGACGGTGACGTTGACCGGCGAGGACGGCGCGGTGCGCACCGCGGTGACGGCCGCCGACGGCACGGTGACGCTGAAGCCCGCCAAGGCGACGGCGAGCGGCAAGTACCGGGTGGACGTGGTCAATCCCCAACCCGGCCTGCTGTACCCGGCGTTCGCGTCCCGCGAGGGCCTGGCCGCGCCGGACAGGCTGAGCAGCAGCACCGAGTTCGTCGACCTGTCCGGCGGCAAGCAGGCCACGCTGACGACCGGCCTGTGGAACCCGGCCGACTACTGCCAGCAGAACGCCCCGCTGGCCACCGCTTGCCAGCCCGCCACCAGTGAACCGGCCGACCGGCACACCCTGGTGAGCCTCCCGTACCGGACCCGTAAGTCGGCCGACGCCTCCGGGCAGGTGACCGACCTGGCGACCGGCGCGCAGACCGGCACGGTGTTCGGTCTGGCCTGGAACCGGGACGACCGGCGGCTGTTCAGTTCCGCGCAGGCCAAGTCCGGTACCGGTTACGGCCCGGGCGGGCCGGGCGCGATCTACGTCACCGACCCGGAGACGAAGGCGACCGCGCTGTTCACCACCGTCCCGGACACCGGCGCCACCGCGCACGCGGGCGACGACGCAGGCTTCATTGCGGCGCCGGGCAAGGAGAGTCTCGGCGGGCTGAAGCTCAGCGAGGACGGCCGCGACCTGTACGTGGTCAACCTCCACGACCGGAAGCTGTACCGGTACGACGCCACGGCGAAGACGGTGGAGAAGCCCAAGGCCGTGTACGCGATCCCGACGCCGGACTGCCCGTCGGCGGACGACTGGCGGCCGTTCGGCCTCGGCATGCAGGACGGCGTCGGCTACCTCGGCGGCATCTGCTCCGGCCAGTCCACCCAGAAGACCGAGGACCTGCGGGCGATCGTCCTGCCGTTCGACCCGGCCACCGGGAAGTTCGGTGCGGCCGTGCTCGACCAGCCGCTCGACTACCCGCGCCAGCCGTCCTACTTCCGGGCCGCCGACCCGCTCTGCCGGGGTGCGGGCTGGTATCCGTGGACGGACGTCTGGCCGGCCGGCGAAGGCGGGAAGCCGTGCGGCGGGGCCGGGTTCGCCAAGCCCGAACCGGTGCTCGGCGAGATCGGCTTCGAGACCGACGGCTCGATGCTGCTGGCCTTCCGCGACCGGGCCGCCGACCGCGTCTCCGGCGCGAACCTGACGGCCCCGGTCTGGGCCAACGGTGACCTGGACAAGGCCTGCAAGTCCGGTGGCACGTACGTGATGGACGTCAACGGCGGCTGCGGCCTCGGCCCGCGCGGCACCAAGTTCTTCGACTCCCACCGGGTCACCATCAACGGCGTCACCTACCACCCGAACGCCGCCTACGCGGGCCTGGCGCTGTCCAAGGTGGAGACCTCCATCGCTGCCGCCGGCGTCGACCCGGACGACACCACCTACGGCTACGGCCCGCTCTTCACCCTGCGCGACGGCACCGTGGACCCCGGCGCGGGGGTGCGCCTGAACCCGCTCAACCAGCGTGCGGCCTTCGGCAAGGGCACCTCGATGGGCGACCTCGAAGTGCTCTGCGACCGTGCCCCGCTGCAGATCGGCAACCGGGTCTGGTACGACCCGGAGCGCTCCGGTCAGCAGCTCCCGCAGCAGAAGTCGGCCGCCGGAGTGACCGTCAACCTGTACGACGCGGACGGCAAGAAGGTCGGCACCGCGAAGACCACCGAGCGCGGTGAGTACTACTTCGACAACACCAACGTCACCGGCGGTCTGAAGCCGAACACGGCCTACACCGTCCGCCTCGACAACCCGGCCGACTACGCCGAGGGCGGCCCGCTGTACCACTGGCTGCCGGCCAAGGCCGACGCCCACGGGCAGTTCGCGGAGCGGGCGTTGACCACCGGCGGTCCGGGGCAGAACGACCACGGCTTCGACTTCGGGTTCACGCCCCAGCAGGGCGCGCTGCGCCTGGTCAAGCACGACCAGGACGGCAAGCCGCTGCCGGGGGCGGTGTTCCAGCTGTGGCGGGAGTCGAACGGCACCGACGGCCTGCAGCAGGACGGCGACACCAAGGTCGGCGAGCCGTGCACCACCGGCGCGGACGGCACCTGCGCCGCGACCGTCGACCAGGGCACGTACTACTGGCAGGAGGTCGCCCCGCCCAAGGGCTACCAGGCCCCTGAGCAGCCGGTCCTCGGGCCGGTGGTCCTGGACGACGAGCACTTGGCGGACGGTGTCACCACCACCGCCGTCAACAAGCCGGTCCCCCCGCAGCCCACCACCCCGGCCCCCACCCCGCCGCCCACGCCCGGCGTCGACCCGGTGCCCGCGCCGCCGCAGAGCGGTTCGCCGCAGCCGTCGTCGCCCGGCGGCCTGGCCTTCACCGGCCTGGACGACACCGCCCTCAGGTACGCCCTGGTCGGCGGAGCGGCGCTGTTGGTGGCCGGCGCCGGCGTGCTGATCGCCGTGCGGAGGCGTCGCGCCTGACGCAGTGACAGCGACGGCCGGGGCCACGGGAGTTCGAACTCCCGTGGCCCCGGCCGTCGGTGCGTCGCGCTACGGCTGGGTCGGTATCGGCTTGGCCGCCAGCGAGCGCGCCGAGCTGGGGTCGGACAGCGCGGACGGCGGCAGGATCTCGGGCGCGGCGGCCTGGGCGGGGACGGCGGCCGGGGCCTCCTCCTTGAGCTTGACGCCGGCCAGGTCGAACGCGGCCTTGATGCGCAGCCGCAGCGCGCGGGAGACCTGCGCGGACTTGCCGGGCGTGCAGCGGGCCTCGATCCGCAGCTCCAACGAGTCGACGGCCACCGACTCGACGCCGAGGACCTTGACCCGGCCCCAGATCAGCTCGTCGTAGGGGGCTTCCTTGGAGAGCTGCTCGGCGGCCTCGGTGATCAGCAGCTCGACCCGCTCCAGGTCCTCCTTGTAGCCGACCTGGACGTCCACCGAGGCGGTGCCCCAGCCCTGGCTCATGTTGGCGATCCGCTTGACCTCGCCGTTGCGGATGTACCAGATCTCGCCGCCGGAGCCGCGCAGCTTGGTGACCCGCAGACCGACCTCCAGCACGGTGCCGGTGGCGACGCCGGTGTCGATCTCGTCGCCGACGCCGTACTGGTCCTCCATGATCATGAAGACGCCGGAGAGGAAGTCGGTGACCAGGTTGCGGGCGCCGAAACCGATCGCCACACCGGCGACACCGGCGGAGGCCAGCAGCGGGGCCAGGTCCACGCCGAGCACCGACAGGGCCATCAGCGAGGCGGTGCCGAGGATGCTGAAGGACGCCACCGAGCGCAGCACCGAGCCGATCGCCTCGGAACGCTGCTGGCGGCGCTCGGTGTTGACGACGCCGCTGTTGGCCAGCAGCCCGCCGATCACGCCGTGGTCGTTGTCGGCCTCGGCGGGGCGGCCCATCCGGGCGACCAGCTTGTCGATGACCTTGCGGACCACCGCCCGCAGTATCAGTGCGAGCAGCATGATGAAGACGATCCGCAGCCCGTCGATCAGCCAGCCCTGCCAGTTGTCGTCGAGCCAGCTGGCGGCCTGCCGGGTGGAGTCGGTCACCTCGGCGGCGCTGGTGGGCAGGTTGAAGGTCGGCGTGGCGGCGTCGGGAGGAGTGTCGTCGGCGAGCATCGCCCCACTCTAGGGCCTGGCCATCGGGCCCCCGCGACCTCGTTCACCCGCCCGGACGGCCGGTCGGACCGGTTCCGGCCACCGTCCGCACCGCCCCGGCCACGGTGGGTGCAGGAGGGCCCCGAGCTGGGCATACCGCCTATGGGCGGTCGCGCAAGATCCACCCTGCGCGGGTGGCCCGTTCACAGAGAAATGGTGGCGTCGTACGAGGGCGTAAGGCGACACTGAGGGAGATCGCGCCCCGCAAGGGGCACGATCGCCCGCTCGACTCGGCGCGAGCCACGCGCCGCAGGCGTCCAAGGAGGCCCCGTGCCGCATGTCCTTGTCCTCAACGCGTCGTACGAGCCACTCGGTGTCGTCTCGATGCGACGCGCACTCATCCTGGTCCTCAACCACAAGGCGATCGCCCTGGAGGACGCGGGAACCACTCTGCACAGCGCCACCAGCGCCGTTCCGGCGCCGTCCGTCGTCAAACTGACCCGTTTCGTGCGGGTTCCCTACCGAGGCCCCGTGCCGCTCACCCGGCGCGCGCTGTTCGCCCGCGACCACGGGCGATGCGTGTACTGCGGGGCCGCAGCCACCAGTGTCGACCACGTGATCCCGCGCAGTCGGGGCGGTCAGCACCGCTGGGACAACGTGGTGGCGGCCTGCCGCCGCTGCAACCACACCAAGGCCGACCGGCACCTCGCCGACCTCGGCTGGCGGATGAAGCGCCCCCCGGCCGCGCCCAGCGGCCTGGCCTGGCGGGTCATCGGCACCGGGATCAAGGACCCCCGCTGGCGGCCCTACCTGGAGCCGTACGGCGGCCTCGACCAGTTCCGGGACTTCGAACACCACGACCATACGGAGCTGCCGCCCGCCGTTCCGTCCCCGGTCCGCACCCGTTCCGTCCGCCGCGGCGAGCAGCACGCTCCGCTCTCCGCCTGACCAGACAAGGGCCTGCCCGACACGACATTCGGTACGCCTCATGGGCCGCCGGCGCACCCCGCAGCGGGAGCGTCGGCGGCCCGCCGCGTGTCAGGGGGCCTGGACGCCGTACAGCTCGACGGCGGACAGCGTGTACCCGTAGCGGCCGGCCCGGCTGACGCCCTGCACCCGCAGGTACTGCGCGTCCTGGGCGTCGAAGCGGACCGTCTCGGTGCCGCCCTGCCCGTTCTCCACCACCGCCGCGGTGGTCCACGACACCCCGTCGGACGAGGTCTCCAGCCGGTACCGGGAGGCGTACGCGTCGCCCCAGCGCAGCACCGCCGTGCCCAGCCGGGCGGTCTGCGGCAGCCGCAGCTGCACCCAGGCGTCGTCCTTCGCGGGGGCCGTCCAGGAGGTCTTCGGGTCGCCGTCGGCGATCGCCGCCGCCGGGGTCTTCCCGCTGTCGTCGCCCGAGGAGGAGGCGGTGGCGGAACGGGCCAGGTCCGGGCCGCCGGTCGGCGGGACCACGTGCACCTGGAGCTCCTGGCGGACCGTCAGGCCGCCCGCCGTGAACACCACCGGCACCCGGTAGGTGCCGGACGGGGTGTCGGCGGCCGCCGAGACCTGCACCGGGGCGGTGGCCCTGCCGCCGCGCGGCACCGTCACGGTCGGGGCCGGTGTCACCGTCAGGCCGTTGGCGACCGCCGGGACCTCCGCCGTCAGCCGGCCGGTCAGCGCGTCCGCCCGGCCCGACTCCACGGTGGCCCGGGTCTGCGCCGGGGCGGCGGCGCCCGCCACCACGTCCAGCGTCGGATCGGCCAGCGTCACCCGGGCCGCGGGGACGTCCGCGTACCAGGGGATCACCTGGTTGACCACCGGGGCCTCGCCGCCGGGACGCCACACCAGGCGGATCGAGTCCACCGGGGCGCCGTCGGCGCGCAGCTCGTTGTAGCCGGGGTGGACCGGTCCGAGGTCGACCCAGGCGCCGTCCGGGTGGCGCACCTGCGCGGTCGCCTCGGCGCGCACCGTCGGGTCGGTCAGCACCGTCAGCCGGTCCAGCGGGCGGGCCGCGCCCAGCTCCACGGTCAGCGGGGCGCCGCCCGCGGCGGGCGGGGCCGCCGCCCGGAACGCCGAGTCCGGGTCGCCCGACAGCACCGCGCCCGGCGAGGAGCCGGGCACCGCGGGCGGGCCGCTCACCTCGGCGTCCACCACGCCCGGGGCGCCGGCGGTGAACTCGCGCACCGCGACCGCGGTCTTCTGCCCGCCGGTGGCGCGCAGCCGCACCGCCTTGGCGACCGCGCCCGCCGGGGCGTTCGCGATCACCACCCGCTGGTCGTGCACCGTCGCCAGCTGCTGCCAGCCGCCCGAGCCGCTGAAGTACTCCAGCACCCCGTCGCGCAGGTAGTCGTCGGTGGCCGACGCCGCGTCGGGGTCGTCGCCCCGCCCGCCCATCAGCACCGTCACGGTGCCCAGCGGCTTCGCGGTGCCGAGGTCCAGGCCGAAGCTGTCGCCGACCTGCGGCGGCGCCGCCGACCAGTAGAAGGTCTGCGCGGAGCCGTCCGCCATCAGCGCCGGGCCGTGGTCGTGCGCGGTGCCCATGGTGGTGGTCGGGGAGGCGCCGGCGGTGATGCCCGCCCAGGTGTCGGCGGCCTTCACCGCCCGGTCCAGGAACGGGTCCAGCGCGCCCTTGCCGACCGTCACCGGGTTCTGCTCCAGCACCGACCGCTGCCGGCCCAGCTCCAGCCGGGCCTGCCAGGCCGCCGCGCCGTCGCCGGCGTGCTGCGCGGTCAGCATGTCCAGCGCGGCCCGGCCGGCCCTGCCGTACGCCGAGAGCCGGGCCAGCCACGGCGCGGCGTCCGCGCCCAGCGGGTCGGCGGCCAGCGTCCTCGGGGCGTCCGCCATCACCGTGAACGCGTCGCGCAGCGGCTGCGCCGCCTCCCGCAGCTTCCCCTGGTCGACCGCCCCGCCCGAGGCCGGCTCCGCGGCCGCCCAGAACCGTTCCACCAGCGGGGCCAGGTACGCCGACTCCTTGCCGCCGAGCGCCGAGGACGCGCTGTTGCCGGCCAGCGCGGCCACCGCGGCCTGCTGCGCCGGGCCGGCGGTCAGCAGCCGCAGCGCCGAGGACAGCGACTGCTCCGGCTGGTACCCGGCCGGCTGCCAGCCGAAGTCCGCGGCGGTGGCCAGCGGAATCCGGGACGCCACCGGCTGGCTCATCGCCGAGGTCAGCAGCACCGCGGAGCGCTGCGCCACCTCGGCGTCCCGGCCGCCGTAGCCGCCCAGGAACAGCCGGTCCGGCGCCGAGTCGTTCACCGGGTAGTTGTCCAGCGTCACCAACGGGCGGTGGAACAGGCCTGCGGTGTCGGCGAGTTGGCCGGCCGTCACCTGCTTGGCGATCGCCGCGCCGCCGCTCCACACCACCTGCACCTCGGCCGGCAGCGCCGCCGCCAGCGCCGACCGGTACGGCGTCGCGCCCTGCTTCTGGAACTCCGTCGGCATCACCGCCAGCGGCGCCAGCTCCGGGTGCGGCGCCACCAGCCGCTTCTGCACCGCGGCCGCCACCGCGGCCTGCGCCTTCGCCGCCGCCGCCGGGCCGGTGCCGAACTTCCGGCGGTCCGCGCCGCAGTGCCACTCGTCGTAGGAGACGTTCGCGAAGTCCAACTGGAAAGCCCGGAAGCCCAGTTGACGCAGCCCGTCGAGCTTGGCGACCAGCGCGTCCAGGTCCTTGCCGGAGGAGAAGCAGAACGACTGCCCCGGGTTCACCGCGTACGCCAGCGTCACGTGGTTGTCCCGGGCCCGGCCCGCCAGATCCGTCAACTCCCGTACCTGATCGGCCGGGTAGGGCTCGCGCCAGCGCCTGGAGCGGTACGGGTCGCCGCCCGGCGCGTACAGGAAGAAGTTCTGCTTGGTGCGGCCCAGGAAGTCCATCGCCGCCAGCCGCTGCGCGGCGCTCCACGGCTCCCCGTAGAACGACTCGGCGGTGCCGCGCACCGGCGCGCCGCTCGGCCAGTCCCGCACCAGCACGCCCGGGAAGCCCTTGTCGCCCACCGCGCCCTGGCCCTGGCCCGGACCGATCGGGGACAGCAGCTGCGCCAGGCTCTGCGTCGCGTAGAACGTGCCCTCGCCGTCGACGCCCGCCAGCACCACCGCGCCGTACGCGCCGCCCGCGGTGGGCAGCTGACCCGTCGCCAGCAGGTGGCCGCCGGACGGCAGGCCCGCCAGCGGCGGCACCTCGGTGTCCTTCAGGCCGGCCGCCACCGCGAGGGCGCGCAGCGCCCGGTCGGTCGCGCCGCCCGCGCCCTCGTGCGGGCCGCCCACGAACACCACCAGCGACCCCGCCGCCGGCGTCGCGGGGGCCTCCGGCACGGTCGCCACCTCGGTCGCGCCGGCCCGGTGCAGCAGCGTGCGCACCGCGTCCACCGCCGGGCCGTCCGCGCCGTCCGCCAGCACCACCGTCACCTGCCGGGGCACCGACACCGGCCGACCGCCCGGCCGCAGCTGCTGCGGGCGGGGGAACACCTGGGGGTCCGCCAGCGAGCCCAGCGGCAGCGACGCCTCCGCCGCGCCCGGGACGTCCGCCTCCGCGGACACCGCCCGGCGGTCGCCCGGCTCCGCCGCGAAGCTCTGCGCCGGGATCAGCAGCCCGCCGACCACCGCCGCCGCCGACAGCGTCGCCGCCAGCCGCAGTGCGCTGCCGCGCCGCCCCGCCCGCCGCTCGGCGCGCACCGAGGCCAGCAGCGGGTCCGTGCCCTTGAGGTCGGCGATGAACCGGTCCGCGGCGCGCGGTGCGAGTTGACGGGCCGTCCGGGCCGCCGTCCGGCGCGCCGTCAGCGCCGCCGGGTGGTACAGCACCTCGCGCAGCGCCGTGCTCTGCTCCAACTGCTGCCGCAGTCGACGCCCTGCCGCCACCGACACCCGCGCCTGCACCGGAGCCTCCTCGCCCTGAACGCCCAGTTCACCGGCCCCCCGGCCCGCCCCGGCCCCCCGCGGCCATCCGGCCCGACCAGCCCATCAGCTCTCCGCGTCCCTGTCAACGCCCCTGGCAGCTATGTCCGTTATCGCACGATATTGCCGCGCTTCCGAACGCCCGGACGACACCGCGCGGATGACGGGGCGACACCCGGGGGCCGAGGGCCGCGTGGCCGAGCCGGCCCTGCCGCGCCGGGGCGCCCGGCAACCCGGCGACGGGACGTTCACCCGTCCGGCGCGGGCCCGGGGCCGTGTCGATCGGGGTCGGCGGACAGGTGCGCGGGTAGGACTGTGGCTGTTGGCGTTCGGGAGTCCGAGGACGGAGTGCGCTGAGTGGCCGCATACCTTGACCGTGAGCAGATGGGGACCGAGCAGGTGCCGGCGGAGGACAACCCGCCCGCGCCACCGGAACTGCTGGCGCTGGCCCACGCGTACGGGGTGGACACCGAGTACGACGCCGGGGCCGGGCCGGTCCAGGTCTCGCCGCGCACCCTCGGCGCCGTGCTCGCCGCACTGGGCGTGGCGGCGGCGACGCCCGAGTTCGCCGCCGAGGCGCTGGAGCGGCACCGCGCCGAACAGGCCCGGCGGCTGCTGCCGCCCACCGTGGTCGCCTGGCAGGGCCGGCGCACCGCGCTCGACCTGCCGGCGGACGCCGAGGTGCGGCTGGAACTGGAGGACGGCGGCTCCTGGGAACTCGCCCACGACCACTCCTGGTGGCTGCCGGAGGACGTCCCGCTCGGCCGGCACACCCTGCACGTGACGGCGGGCGAACGGACCGGCCGCGCCGCGCTGATCGTCGCCCCGCCGCGCATCCCCGAACCGCGGCAGCGCAGTTGGGGCTTCCTCGCCCAGCTGTACTCGGTGCTGAGCGACCGGTCCTGGGGCATGGGCGACCTCGCCGACCTCGCCGACCTCGCCCAGTGGGCGGGCGCCGAACTCGGCGCCGGCTTCCTGCAGATCAACCCGCTGCACGCGGGCATGCCCGGCGCGCCCTCCGACCCGTCCCCCTACCGCCCGTCCTCCCGCCGCTTCGCCGACCCGGTGCACCTGCGGATCGAGGCGATCCCCGAGTACACCCGGCACGAGGAGGTCCGCGACCTGGCCCGCCGGGCCCGGCTGCTGCGCGAGGAAGTGCTGGAACACGACGCGCTGATCGACCGCGACGCGGTCTGGTCGCTGAAGCGGCAGGCGCTGGAACTGCTGCACACCGTGCCGCGCGGCGTCGGCCGGGAAGCCGCGTACCGGGCGTTCGTCCGCCGTGAGGGGCAGTGGCTGGAACGGTACGCGGTGTGGAACGCGCTGGCGGAGGTGCACGGCGCCGCCTGGCACTCCTGGCCGAAGGGCCTGCGCCACCCGTCCAACCCCCAAGTGGCCGCCGAGAAAGCCGTGTTGACGGACCGGATCGAGTTCCACCGCTGGCTGGCCTGGCTGGTCGACGACCAACTGCACGCCGCCCAGCGGGCCGCTGCCGACGCCGGCATGCCGCTCGGCCTGATCCACGACCTCGCCGTCGGCGTCCACCCCGACGGCGCGGACGCCTGGGTCCTGCAGGACGTCCTCGCCACCGGCATCTCCACCGGCGCCCCGCCCGACGCCTTCAACGCCCACGGCCAGGACTGGGGCCTGCCCCCGTGGCGCCCCGACGCCCTCGCCGAGACCGGCTACGCCCCCTACGCCGAACTGCTGCGGGCCGCCGCCCGGCACGCCGGCGCGATCCGGATCGACCACGTGATGGGCCTGTTCCGGCTCTGGTGGGTGCCCGTCGGCGCACGACCCACCGAAGGCACCTACGTCCGCTACGACGCCGAGGCGATGCTCGCCGTCCTCGCCCTGGAAGCCCACCGGGCCGGCACTGCCGTCATCGGCGAGGACCTCGGCACCGTCGAACCCGGCGTCCGCGAACGGCTCGCCGAGCACGGCGTGCTCGGCACCTCCGTGCTCTGGTTCGAACGCGACTGGCACGCCGACGGCGCCGTCCTGCCCCCCGAACGCTGGCGGGCCGGCTGCCTCGCCACCCTCACCACCCACGACCTGCCCAGCACCGCCGCCCGCCTCACCGGCGACCACGTCGCCCTCCGCCACCAGCTCGGCCTGCTGGCCCGCCCCCTCGCCGAGGAGCAGCAGGCCGCCGCCGCCGAACTCGCCGACTGGCAGCGCGAACTCGTCCGCCTCGGCCTGCTCCCCGACGGAGCGCCCGTCACCCCCGAGGCCCTGTACGCCTACCTGCTCGCCACCCCCGCCCGCCTGGTCGGCGTCTGGCTGCCCGACACCGTCCGCGACCCCCGCCCGCAGAACCTCCCCGGCACCTGGGACCAGTACCCCAACTGGCGCCTCCCGGTCGCCGACGCCACCGGAACCCCCCGCACCCTCGACCGCATCGCCACCGCCCCCGGCACCGCCGCGCTCGCCGCGACCCTCGCCCCGCTCGGCACTCCGACGGCGGGACACGCCGACAGGCGCACCCCGCCGGGCGAGCCGCTGTAGGGGGCCGGTACCTTGGGAAACGTGGACAAGAGGAACGCAATGCGCGCCGGTGCGGTCACCGCGGCGGCCACGCTGATGATGCTGATGTCGTCGCCCGCCATGGCGCTCGTACGCGACGACGGCGACGACCCGGGCGCCGGCCTGAGCGTCGGCCAGACCCTGGGCCTGTTTGTCGCCCTCCCGATCGTCTCCTTCCTGGTGATCGCGGGCCTCTGCATGATCCCGGGTCGGAAGAAGTAACCCTCCGGGTCCCCGGACCCGAACGGCGACTGCCGGGGCAGCCGAAACCCACCGTTTCGGCCACCCCGGCAGTCGCCGTCGTTCCTTCCCCGCAGCGCCGCTCACCGGTCGCCGGAATGCCGCGCCGCGAGCGCCAGCACCTCGGCGGTCCGCGACCCCGCCTCGACGGCGTGCCGGGCGGTGCTCGGCAGACAGCGGGCGCGCTCGGGGACGAACTCGGTCAGCACGACACCGGCGTGATCCGTGTCGACCTCGTCGAGCGACACCGGTCGGCCGCGCTCCTGCAGCGCCGCGTGCAACTCGCGCGAACGCGCGACCGGCACCACCGGATCGGCGGTGCCGTGCACCAGCCACACCGGCACCGGCGGCAGCGGGTCGTCCCCGCGGACGTCGTCGATCGGCACGGTGCCGGTGGACGGCGCCGGCGACCCGTACGCGCCGGCGATCCCCACCGCGGCGTGCGGCCGCCAACCGCCGAACGCCGCCGGATTCAGCGCCGCACCCACCGCGGCCTTGCCGCCCAGCGACCAACCGGCGAGCACGATCCGCCCGGGATCCCCGCCGAAGTCGGCCACGTTCCGCCGTGCGAAGACGACCGACTCCCACAGCTGCGCCCGCCCGCCGTCCGGAGCGTCGGGACGCCAGTCCGGCACCAGCACCACGACGCCCAGCTCCGCCGCCGCGCGGGCCACCGGCGAGAGGACGTCCCGCTCGTCGGGGCCCCGGCCGTGCCAGAGCAGCACCGCCGGCACCGGTCCCGACGCGCCCGCGGGCCGGTGGACGTCCATGAGCCTGCCGTCCGCCCCGTAACCGACGATCACCGCTGCGCCCCCGACCCCTCGTGCACCATGAACGGCGCCACGCTACCGGGGCGCTCTGCGCGCGGGACGGCGAGGGCGGACGGTCCGTCAGGGGAAGTCCGGCGTCTGCTCGCGGGTCCCGTCCGGGTGGACGGCGAGGGCCGGGATGCCGCGGGCGGTGAGCCAGGGCAGGGGGTCGGGCCTGGCGAAGGCCGCGGTGGCGAGGGCGTCGAGGCGGGCGAGGCGGGGGCCGACCAGGGTGAGGGAGGCGAGGGCGGTGGCGGGGCGGCCGGTGTGGGGGTCGAGGATGTGGGGGCCTCGTTCGGCGGTGCCGGAGGTGGCGACGGCGAGGTCGTGGCCGGTGACGACGTGGGCGACGGCGCCGGGGCGGTGCGGGTCGGCGATGCCGATGCGCCAGGGGCCGCCGGCGGTCTGGACGTCGCCGCCGCCGCTGACGCAGTGCTGGACGGAGCCGGCGTCACGCAGCGCCCGGGACGCCTCCTCGACGGCCCAGCCCTTGACCCAGCCGCTCGGGTCGAGGCGTCCGCCGGGTGTCGCGGTGAAGTAGCCGTCGGTCTCGGCGGCGAGCTCCGCGCAGCGCTCCAGCACCCACCGGACCTCGGGGTCGCAGGCGGCGAGTTCGAGCTCGCCGCGTCCGAGCCGGCTGATCTCGCTCTCCGGCCGGTACGGGGAGAACACCTCGTCGATCCGGTGCAGGCGGGCGACGATCCGGGTGAGGGCGTCGGCGGTGCCCGGGCCGGGGTCGCGGACGGTGAAGGAGAAGACCGTCCCCATCACGTGCTCGACGTGAGCGGCGGTCACTTCTTCGCCGCCCGGTCGAGCGCGCTCTGCAGCGACCGGGTGTAGCCGTCGCTGGTGTAGGTGGCGCCGGAGACCACGTCGATGTGCGCGTTCTGCGCGGCCATCGCCTCCTGGTTGAGCTCCGGGACGGCGTAGCTGTTGATCTCCTGGTCGCGGCGGTCCCGGTTGGGGTACTGGATCACGTCGATCTTGCTGATCGTGCTGCCGTCGAGCGTCACCCGGACCTGCACCGGCCCGTACCGGGTGTTGACGGCGTTGCCGGTGACGGTCCGGGTGCCGCCGGAAGCGGCCGTCGAGGACGCGGACGGGGAGGGCGCGGACGGGGAGGACGTCGGGCCGGCGCTGCTCCTCGGGCCGCCGGCGACCGGGGACGAGGAGATGGCGGCCGCGGTGGACGGGTCGTGCGGCTTCAGGGAGAGCAGCAGGACGACCCCGGCGGCGGTCGCGGAGGCGGTGATGACGGCTCGGCGCATGGCGGTGGGGGCTCCTAGAAGGCGAAGGACTCGTGGTGGATGCGGGACGGCCGGACCCCGGCGGCGCGCAGCGCGCGGACCGCCTCGGCGGTGAACGCGTCCGGCCCGCACAGGTAGACCTCGTGCCGGCCGAGGTCCGGCACCAGCCGGTGCAGTGCCGCACCCAGGTCGCCGACCTGCTCGCGGCTGCCGAGCAGCTCGTGCACCCGCCTGCCCCGGCCCCCGGCGGCGACGGCCGCGAGCTCGTGGCGGAACAGCACGTCCTCGGGGCGCCGGGCCCGCTGAACGAGCGTCACCCGTCCGGGCAGCGTCTCGAAGAGCGCCCTCAGCGGGGTGACGCCGACGCCCGCGCCGAGCAGCAGCACCGGCCCGCCGTGGCGGCGTCGCGCGGTGAACGCCCCGTACGGGCCCTCGGCGCGGACGGCGGTGCCGGGGGCGAGGGCGGCGACGGCGGCACTGTGCGCGCCCAGGCCCTTGACGGTGAAGCGGAGGAAGTGCGGGTGCGGGGGAGCGGACATCGAGTAGGGGTTGGCGGCCCAGCGCAGCTGCGGGGTGAGGAACTGGAGGCGGAAGAACTGGCCGGGCTCGGCGCGCAGTTCGTGCAGGTGGCGGCCGGTCAGGAAGACCGAGACCACGCCCGGGCCCTCGGCCCGGACCTCGGCGACCCGCAGCCGGTGCCGGCGGTCGCGCAGGAACGGCCGCAGCAGCCGGTACCAGCCGAGGACGGCGGCGGTGCCGAGGTACAGCAGGTACCAGAGGGCCTTCGCCTTGTTGTCGGCCAGGTCGGCGCCGGTGGTGAGCTGGTGGCCGAAGCCGAGCGCGACGGCCAGGTAGGTGGCCAGGTGCAGGTAGTACCAGGCCTCGTAACTCAGCCGGCGGCGGGCGGCCCGGGCGGAGACGGCCCCGGTGCCGAGGATCAGCAGGGTGGCGGCGGTGGCCTTCAGCATGTCGGGGAAGTGCAGGACGATCTCCACGCCCTGGGCCCACAGGCCCTGGCCGCTGGTCAGCGCGTAGCCCCAGACGACCGTCAGCACGTGCACGGTGATCAGCGACACCAGGTAGCGGCCGCCGAAGGCGTGCCAGCGGGCCGTCCGGTCGGCCCCGACCTCGCGTTCGAGCAGCGGAACGCGGGCCATCAGCAGCAGCAGGACCGGTGCGGCGTAGCCGGCCAGCAGGCCGGTGATCCGGGCGGTGCCGGTGAGCCAGTCCGCGGCGCCGGCGATGCGCGGGGTGTCGACCCACCACAGGGCGAGCACGCCGAGGGCGCCGAGCGCGATCAGGGCGAGCGCGCCGTGGCGGACGGCGTCCGGCGGGAGGGCGCGGCGCCGGGCGGCGCGACGGGCGACCCGGGTCGGGGTGGTCAGTGCGGTCAACGGGCGCCCTCCTTCGTCAGTGCACCGCCACCGTGGCACCGGAAGCTCTCAGTTCCCTATGAAAAGACGCCGTTCCGGGGCCGTGACGGCGGTGTTTGTGCTGGTCGCCCGGGCCCTGCCCGGCCGGACGCGGTCGGATGATCTCACCGCTTTCTCATGCCGGGACGCAAGAATGGGCCCATGCAGCACGCGGACGCCCCCTGGCGGGTCCTGGTGGTCGACGACGAACCCGACCTGGTCGAGGTGATCTGCGGCGCCCTGCGCTACGAGGGCTGGCAGGCCCGCGGCGTCACCTGCGGCCTCGACGCCGTCGCCGCCGCCGCCGAGTGGCACCCGCACGCCGTCGTGCTGGACGTGATGCTGCCCGACTGCGACGGACTGGAGGTGCTGCGCCGGGTGCACCGCACCGACCCCGAGGTGCGGGTGCTGTTCCTGACCGCCCGGGACGCCGTCGAGGACCGGATCGCCGGCATCTCCGCCGGCGGCGACGACTACGTCACCAAGCCGTTCAGCCTGGAGGAGGTCGTGGTCCGGCTGCGCGGCCTGCTGCGCCGCGCCGCCCCGACCAGCCCCGCCAACCCCGGCACCCTCACCGTCGGCGACCTGCACCTGGACCCGGCGGCCCGGGAGACCAGCCGCGGCGGCGAGGTCGTCGACCTCAGCCCCACCGAGTTCGCGCTGCTGCGCTACCTGATGGAGCACCCCCGGCAGGTGCTCAGCAAGGCGCAGATCCTGGACGCCGTCTGGTCCTACGACTTCGGCGGCCAGGCCCACGTGGTGGAGCTGTACATCAGCTACCTGCGCCGCAAGATCGACGCCGGCCGCCCGCCGATGATCCACACCGTGCGCGGCGCCGGCTACGTGCTCAAGGCGCCCACCGGATGACCCGCGTCGGACGACCCCGCACCCTGCGGGTCCGGCTGGTGGCGGGCGTGCTGGCGCTGCTCACCGTGATCTGCGTCGGCGTCGGCGTCGCCACCAGCTGTGCGATGCGGCACTTCCTGGTCGACCGGATCGACGAGCAGCTGAATGCCTCGGGCGGCCGCTACGCGTCCAGCCTCGAACACCCCGGCACGTGCGGCCACGACACCCGCGCCCAGTCGCCCGGCACCTTCGGCGCCCGCCTGGTGAACGGCGCCGTCACCCACGCCTCCGTGGTCGGCGGCATCCCGCCCGGTGACGACGACCCCGTCCCGATCGCCGGCGGCTCGGGCGGCGACGCCGCCGTCCCGCTCACCGACCGGGACGTCCGCACCCTGCGCGCCCTCCCGGTGAACGGCCGTCCGCGGGACGTCACGCTGTCCGCGCTCGGCCACTACCGGGCCGTCTCCGTCGCCGGCTCCGACGGGGACGTGCTGATCACCGGCCTCCCGATGCACCCCCTCGACGAGACCGTGCAGCGCCTGCTGCTGATCGAACTCGTCGTGTTCGCCGCCGCGCTGGCCGTCGCGGCCGTCGCCGGGACGCTCGGCGTCCGACTCGCCCTGCGCCCGCTGGAACGGGTGGTCGCCACCGCCGAACGGGTCTCCGCGCTGCCCCTGGCCAGCGGCGCGGTCGACCTCGGCGAGCGCGTCCCGGACGACGACCAGGGCACCGAGGTCGGCCGGGTCGGCGCCGCGCTGAACCGGATGCTCGGCCACATCGGCGACGCGCTGACCCGCCGGCAGGACGTCGAGGAGCGGCTCCGGGCGTTCGCCGCCGACGCCAGCCACGAACTGCGCAATCCCGTGGCCGCCGTCCGCGGCCACGCCGAGCTCGCCCTGCGGCACCCGGGCCCGGTGCCGGAGCCCGTCCGGCACTCGCTGGAGCGGATCACCGCCGAGTCCCGGCGCATGGGCACCGTCGTCGAGGACCTCCTGCTGCTCGCCCGCCTCGACGCGGGCCGCCCGCTGGCCGTCGAGGACGTCGACCTGACCCGGATCGCCCTGGACTGCACCGCCGACGCCCGCGCCGCCGCGCCCCGGCACCGTTGGCTGCTCGAACTCCCCGCCGAACCCGTCACGGTCCCCGGCGACCCGCACCGGCTGACCCAGGTGGTGGCGAACCTGCTGGCCAACGCCCGCACCCACACACCCGACGGCACCGAGGTCACCCTCCGGCTCTCCGCCACCCCCGACCAGGTGCTCCTCACCGTCACCGACAACGGCCCGGGCATCCCGCCCGAACTCCTCCCGCACATCTTCGACCGCTTCGTCCGCGGCGACCCCACCCGCTCCCGCCGCACCGGCTCCACCGGCCTCGGGCTCGCCATCGTCCGGGCCGTCACCCAGGCCCACGCCGGCACCGCCACGGCACAAAGCGCACCGGGCGCGACGACCTTCCGCATCACCCTGCCCAAGGCTCGGTGAGGAGCGCACCACCAGGGTGAGCACCCCCACCCCCACCCCCGAACACGCCGGAGGCCCGGGAGAACGCGTCCCCCGGGCCCCCTCGCGCACGACTCCGCGTCAGCGGTCCGCGGCCTGAGCCTTCAGCGCCCGCTCCACGCCCGCCCGGGCCTCGACGACCTGGCGGCGCAGGGCCGGGGCCGGGTCGGCGGAGGCCAGCCACGCGTCGGTGGCGTCCAGGGTGGCCTGCGAGACGGAGTACGCGGGGTACAGGCCGCCGATGATCTGCTGGGAGATCTCGTGGCTGCGGGTCTCCCACACCTGCTTCACCGAGGCGAAGTACTTCTCGGTGTACGCCGCGAGCAGGTCCCGCTGGTCGGGCTGCTGGAAGCCGGCGATGACGGCCTCCTGGACGTAGTTGGTGAGGGTGTCGGACTCGACCACGGACGCCCAGGCCTCGGCCTTGGCCTCGGCGGTCGGGCGGGCCGCCCGGCAGGTGGCGGCGTGCTCCTGGCCGGAGGAGGTGTTGTCGCGGGCGAGCTCCGCGTCGATCGCGGCCTCGTCGGCGCGGCCGGTCGCGACCAGGCGGCCGAGCAGGGTCCAGCGCAGCTCGGTGTCGACGGCCAGGCCCTCGATCGTCTCCGAGCCGTCCAGCAGGCCGGCGAGCAGCGCGAGCTGACCGTCGGTCCGGGCCGAGGCGGCCAGCGCGCGGGCCCAGGCGAGCTGGTGGTCGCTGCCGGCGGGGGCCTCGCGCAGCGAGGTCTCGGCGGCGGCGGCCCAGCGCTGCAGGCCGGTCTCGCGCCACGCCGGGTCGGCGTACAGCTCCAGCGCGACCTTGATCTGGCGGTGCACGGACTGGACCACGCCGATGTCGCTCTCGCGGCGCAGGCCGGACAGCGCCAGCGACAGGTAGTCGCGGGTGGCGAGCTCGCCGTCGCGGGTCATGTCCCAGGAGGAAGCCCAGCACAGCGCGCGGGGGAGCGAGTCGGTGAAGTCGCCGAGGTGCTCGGTGACGACGGCCAGCGACTCGGCGTCCAGGCGGACCTTCGCGTAGGACAGGTCGTCGTCGTTGAGCAGCAGCACGGCGGGCCGCGGGCGGCCGGTCAGCTGCGGGACCTCGGTGCGCGCGCCGTCCACGTCGAGCTCGATGCGGTCGGTGCGGACCAGGTCGCCGTCGACCAGCTCGTACAGGCCGATGGCGATGCGGTGCGGGCGCAGCACGGCCTCGCCGCGGGCGCCGGCGGGCAGCGCCGGGGCCTCCTGCAGGACGGCGAAGGACTCGATGACGCCGTCCGCGGAGACCTCCAGGGCGGGCCGCAGCACGTTGATGCCGGCGGTCTCCAGCCACGCCTTGGACCAGGTGCGCAGGTCGCGGCCGCTGGCCTCCTCAAGGGCGCCGAGCAGGTCGGTGAGGCGGGTGTTGCCCCAGGCGTGGCGCTTGAAGTAGGCGCGCACGCCCTGGAAGAAGGCGTCCTGGCCGACGTACGCCACCAGCTGCTTGAGCACCGAGGCGCCCTTGGCGTAGGTGATGCCGTCGAAGTTGACCTGGACGTCCTCCAGGTCGTTGATCTCCGCCATGATCGGGTGGGTGGACGGCAGCTGGTCCTGCCGGTACGCCCAGGTCTTCATCTGGTTGGCGAAGGTGGTCCAGGAGTGCGGCCACTTGGAGCCGGGGGCCTCGGCCTGGCAGACCGCCTCGGCGAAGGTGGCGAACGACTCGTTCAGCCACAGGTCGTTCCACCACTCCATGGTGACGAGGTCGCCGAACCACATGTGGGCGAGCTCGTGCAGGATGGTCGCGGCGCGCAGCTCGTAGGAGGCGTCGGTGACCTTGGAGCGGAACACGTACTGGTCGCGGAGGGTGACGGCGCCCGCGTTCTCCATCGCGCCGGCGTTGAACTCCGGGACGAACAGCTGGTCGTACTTCGCGAACGGGTAGGCGAAGTCGAACTTGTCCTGGAAGTAGTCGAAGCCCTGCTTGGTGACGGCGAAGATCGCGTCGGCGTCGAGGAACTCGCGCAGCGAGGGGCGGCAGTAGACGCCGAGCGGCACGCGCTGCGCGCCGTTCTCGTAGGCGTCGAACACGCCGACGTAGGGGCCGGCCACCAGGGCGGTGATGTAGGTGGACATCCGCGGGGTGGGCTCGAAGGTCCACACCCGGGTGTCGCCGTCGCCGGCGGGCTCGGGGGTCGGCGAGTTGGAGATCACGACCCAGCCGGCCGGGGCGGTGACGGTGAAGGCGAAGGCGGCCTTCAGGTCGGGCTGCTCGAAGTTGGCGAACACCCGGCGGGCGTCCGGGACCTCGAACTGGGTGTACAGGTAGGTCTCGCCGTCGGCCGGGTCGACGAAGCGGTGCAGGCCCTCGCCGGTGTTGGTGTAGGCGCAGTCGGCGACCACCCGCAGCTCGTTCTCGGCGGCCAGGTCGGGCAGCGCGATGCGGCTGTCGGAGAAGCTCTCCAGCGGCAGCGCGCGGCCGTTGAGGACGATCTCGGTGACCGCGGGGGCGACCAGGTCGATGAAGGTGGAGGCGCCGGGCTCGGTGGCAGTGAACCGGACCACGGTGGTGGACCGGAAGGTGCCGCCCTCGCGCGCGGAGCTCAGGTCGAGCTCGATGTCGTACGCCTCCACATGCAGGAGTGCGGCCCGGGTGCGGGCCTCCTCACGGGTCAAGTTGGTGCCAGGCACGCAGGACTCCTTCGTCAGAGCTTGGTTACCGGGCATCCTCCCACGTGCGTAACGATCCGTGTTCGTACTTGACGGGCCCTCCGATCGGTACCGGAGCATAGAGTTCAGAAGTTGAAGCTGGACTTTGGACGAACGCAAGTGCGCCCTGGAGGGTGGAACATGTCGACGGACACACCGGGATCGCAGTCCTCGCTGCACCGGGCGAATCTCGAACGGGTGCTGCGGGCGGTGCGGATGGCCGGATCGCTGACCCAGGCCGAGATCGCCCGGGGCACGGGGCTGTCGGCCGCGACGGTGTCCAACATCGTCCGGGAGCTCAAGGAGTCCGGCACCGTGGTGGTCGCCGACACCTCCTCGGGCGGGCGCCGGGCGCGCAGCGTCTCGCTGAGCGGGGACGCCGGGATCGTGGTGGGCGTGGACTTCGGCCACACCCACCTGCGGGTGGCGGTCGGCAACCTGGCGCACCGGGTGCTGGCCGAGGAGAGCGAGCCGCTGGACGTGGACGTCTCCGCCCAGCAGGGGTTCGACCTGGCCGAGCGGATGGTGGCGCGGCTGCTGGAGCAGGCCGGCTTCCGGAGCGACAAGGTGATCGGCGTGGGCCTGGGCGTGCCCGGCCCGATCGACCAGGAGACCGGGGCGCTCGGCTCGACCGCGATCCTGCCCGGCTGGACCGGCGTGATGCCCGGTCAGGAGCTGGCGCAGCGCCTGGGCATGCCGGTGCACGTGGACAACGACGCCAACCTGGGCGCGCTGGGCGAGCTGGTCTGGGGCGCCGGGCGGGGCCTGGGCGAGCTGGCGTACATCAAGGTGGCCAGCGGCGTCGGCGCGGGACTGGTGATCAACGGCCAGATCTACCGCGGCCCGGGCGGCACGGCGGGTGAGATCGGGCACATCACGCTGGACGAGGCGGGCCCGGTGTGCCGCTGCGGCAACCGCGGTTGCCTGGAGACCTTCGTGGGCTCCCGCTACCTGCTCAACCTCTTGAACGCCAACCACCCGGGCGAACTGACCCTCGGGAAGGTGGTGCAGCTGGCCCAGCAGGGCGACCTGGGCTGCCGCCGGGTGATCGCCGACGCCGGCCGCCAGATCGGCATGGGCGTGGCCACCCTGTGCAACCTGCTCAACCCCCGCCGGGTGATCCTGGGCGGAGAGCTGGCCGAGGCCGGTGAGCTGGTGCTTTCCCCGATCCGGGATTCGGTGGCCCGGTACGCGATCCCCAGCGCCGCCCGCCAGCTGTCGGTGGTCCCGGGCACGCTCGGCGGCCGCGCCGAGGTGCTCGGGGCGTTGGCCCTGGTGATGAGTGAGATGGGGGAGACGGGCGGGATCTGAGTCGCTTCGAGGGGCCCCTGAGGGCCCCTGACGGGCCGTCCGATCTCGACTGAGCCTTCAGGAAGATAACGAAAGGGTTTGAATCCCTGGGGCTGATGCTTTACTTGTTGACGACAAGCTTGGTGACGGGGTTGACTCCTGCCCACCTCGCCGCAACGTTGCGGCTCTGTCAGGGAGGCACCCCCCACCATGAACGCAATGATGCGTCGCGTCGTCGTCGGCACCGCCGCTGTCTCGATGGCACTGACCATGGCCGCGTGCGGCAAGGCCGGCAGTGACAAGAAGGACGGCGCGGCCTCGGGCAACAACAAGTCGATCGGCCTGCTGCTGCCGGAGAACGCCTCCTCGACCCGCTACGAGTCCTTCGACAAGCCGTTCATCGAGGCGAAGGTCCACGAGCTCTGCTCCGACTGCAAGATCGAGTACGCCAACGCCGAGGCCTCCGCGTCGAAGCAGAAGCAGCAGTTCGACACCCTGATCGCCCAGGGCGTCAAGGTGATCATCCTGGACGCGTTCGACGCCAAGGCCACCCAGAGCTGGGTGAAGGAGGCCGCCGACAAGGGCGTCAAGGTCGTCGCGTACGACCGCCTGGCCAGCGGCCCGGTCTCCGCGTACGTCTCCTTCGACAACGAGAAGGTCGGCGAGCTCCAGGGCCAGGGCCTGGTCGACGCCCTCGGCGCCAAGGCCGCCGACTCCAACGTCGTGATGATCAACGGTGACGACGCCGACCCGAACGCCGCCCAGTTCAAGACCGGCGCGCACAAGGTGCTGGACAGCAAGGTCAAGGGCATCGTCTACGAGCAGAGCGGCGAGTGGAAGCCCACCGTCGCGGGCCAGAAGATCGGCGCCGCCATCTCCTCGCTCGGCAAGGACGGCTTCCAGGGCGTCTACTCCGCCAACGACGGCATGGCCGGCGCGATCATCACCCAGCTGAAGTCGCAGGGCATCAGCGTCCCGGTCGGCGGCCAGGACGCGAGCCTGGACGCGATCCAGCGCCTGGTCTCCGGCGACCAGGCCTTCACCATCTACAAGGCCTACAAGCCGCTGGCCGACGCGGCCGGCGAGCTCGCGGTCAACCTGCTCCAGGGCAAGGACGTCAAGGGCGTCGCCACCTCCACGGTCGACAGCGGCGCGGACAAGGGCATCCCGTCCGTCCTGCTGGACCCCAAGGTCGTCACCAAGGCGAACATCAAGGACACCGTGATCGCCGACAAGCTGTACAAGGTCGCGGACATCTGCACCGCCGACTTCGCCGCTGCCTGCACCGCGGCCGGCCTGCAGTAACACCCGCCCGGCGGGAGCTTCCTGACCACCCGGAAGCTCCCGCCGGCCCTTTCGGTTCCAGCAGTCCCACCCCGCGCGTCCGGACCGGCGCGCGGGTCGCCCGTGTCGGAAACGTCAGGTCCGACACGGAACTCAAGGAGATGGTTCACGTGACAGGCGCACCCGTACTGGCGTTGCGCGGGGTCTCCAAGCGCTTCGGTGCCGTCCAGGCACTCACCGACGTGCAGCTGGAGGTCCATGCGGGCGAGGTCGTCGCCCTGGTCGGCGACAACGGCGCCGGTAAGTCCACCCTGGTCAAGACCATCGCGGGCGTCCACCCGATCGACGAGGGCGTCATCGAGTGGGAGGGCAAGCCGGTCTCCATCGGCCGCCCGCACGACGCGCAGGCGCTCGGCATCGCCACCGTCTACCAGGACCTCGCCCTGTGCGACAACCTCGACGTGGTCGGCAACCTGTTCCTCGGCCGTGAGCTCAAGCGCTTCGGCACCCTGGACGAGGTCGCCATGGAGAAGCGCGCCCGCGAGCTCCTCGACACCCTGTCGATCCGCATCCCCAGCGTCCGGATCCCGATCGCCGGCCTCTCCGGCGGCCAGCGCCAGGTGGTCGCGATCGCCCGCGCCCTGGTCGGCGACCCGAAGATCGTCATCCTGGACGAGCCCACCGCCGCCCTCGGCGTCGAGCAGACCGCCCAGGTCCTCGACCTGGTCGAGCGGCTGCGCGAGCGGGGCCTCGGCGTGATCCTGATCAGCCACAACATGGCCGACGTCAAGGCCGTCGCGGACACCGTCGCGGTGCTCCGCCTGGGCCGCAACAACGGCATCTTCGAGGTGGCCACCACCTCGCACGAGGAGATCATCTCCGCCATCACCGGCGCCACCGACAACGCGGTGACCCGTCGTCAGGCCCGTATCGCGGAGGACGCCAAGTGAGCACCGAGACCCCCACCACGCCCACCCCGCCCGCCGTCGACCCGCGCCTGCTGGTCCGCAAGGAGGGCCTGGCCGGCTACCTCGACGAGTTCGGCCGCAAGGTCCGCAGCGGCGAGCTCGGCTCGCTGCCCGTCGTGGTCGGCCTGATCATCATCGCCGCCGTCTTCCAGTGGAAGACCGGCCACTTCCTCAACGCCGACAACGTCACCAACATCACCAAGTGGATCGCCGGCCCCGGCCTGATCGCCACCGGCGTGGTCTTCGTGCTGCTGCTCGGCGAGATCGACCTCTCGCTCGGCTCGGTGGCCGGCGCCACCGCCGCGATCTCCTCGGTGCTGGCCGTCCGCCAGGGCGTCAACGAGTGGCTGGCGGTGCTGATCGGCATCGCCGCCGCGGTCGCCCTGGGCGCCCTGCACGGCTTCTTCTTCTCGAAGATCGGCGTGCCCGCGCTGCTGGTCACGCTGGCCGGCATGCTCGCCTGGAGCGGCCTGCAGAACCTGGTCATCGGCAAGCTCGGCACCGTCAACAACCTCAACGACGGCGTCATCGCCAACCTGGACACCTACTTCCTGGGCGACGGCGACATCGTCTGGGCGTGGCTGGCCGCGATCCTCTCCATCGCGCTGTTCGCCGCCGGCCAGCTGCTCGACGCCCGCCGCCGCACGGCCGCCGGCCTGCCGGCCCGCCCGATCGCCGAGATCGCAATGCGCACCGGCGTGCTCGCCGTGATCGTGCTGGTGGTCGCCTACGTGCTCAACCAGGACCGCGGCCTGCCGCTGCCGCTGGTGCTGTTCGTCGGCATCGTCGCGATCACCGACTTCGTGCTCCGCCGCACCGGCTACGGCCGGCAGATCTTCGCGGTCGGCGGCGGCATCGAGGCGGCCCGCCGGGCCGGCATCAACGTCGCCTGGGTGCGCACCTCGGTGTACATGATCTCGGCCGGCCTGGCCGGTCTCGGCGGCCTGTTCATCGCCTCCCAGCAGGGCTCGGCGGACAAGGGCCTCGGTGGCGCCAACATGCTGATGAACGCCATCGCGGCGGCCGTCATCGGCGGCACCAGCCTGTTCGGCGGCCGCGGCAAGACCTGGTCGGCGCTGCTCGGCATCCTGGTCATCCAGTCCATCACCACCGGCCTGGACATGGTGGGCGCCGAGCAGGCCATCCAGTACATGATCACCGGCGCGGTGCTGCTCGCCGCGGTGGTCCTGGACTCGGTCTCCCGCCGCACCCAGAAGTCCAACGGACGCGGCTGACCCGGCACCACCCGCAACCGCGCGACCGGCACACTTCCCCGCCTTAGCGGGGCCGGTCGCGCGGTTCGGTGCTTTTCCACCCCTGTCACCCGAACGGGGGACGGGGTTGCCCGCCGCACTACGCCCGGGTAATGGACATTAGACTCAAGCGGGGCGTACGCCCTCCGGGCCCGAGCGGGCGCGAGAACTTGGACGAGGAGGAACGGGTGGCCCTGCTGACCCGTATTCGGGGACCGCGCGATCTCGATCGACTCACCCCCGCGCAGCTCGCGGAGCTCGCGGAGGAGATCCGCGCCTTCCTGGTGGAGGAGGTCTCCAAGACCGGCGGCCACCTCGGACCCAACCTCGGCGTGGTCGAGCTGACCCTCGCCATGCACCGGGTCTTCGACTCGCCGCGCGACCGGATCCTGTTCGACACCGGTCACCAGAGCTACGTCCACAAGCTACTGACCGGCCGCCAGGACTTCTCCCGGCTGAAGATGAAGGGCGGCCTGTCCGGCTACCCCTCGCGCGCCGAGTCCGAGCACGACGTGATCGAGAACTCGCACGCCTCCACCGTCCTCGGCTACGCCGACGGACTCGCCAAGGCCAACAAGATCCAGGGCCACAAGGACCGCCCCGTGGTCGCCGTGATCGGCGACGGCGCGCTCACCGGCGGCATGGCCTGGGAGGCGCTGAACAACATCGCCGACAGCCAGGACCTGCCGATCGTCATCGTCGTCAACGACAACGAGCGGTCCTACTCGCCGACCATCGGCGGCCTCGCCAACCACCTGGCCACCCTGCGCACCACCCAGGGCTACGAGCGCTTCCTGTCCTGGGGCAAGGACGCGCTGCAGCGCACCCCCGTGGTCGGCCAGGCGATGTTCGACACCCTGCACGGCGCCAAGAAGGGCCTGAAGGACTTCATCGCCCCGCAGGGCATGTTCGAGGACCTCGGCCTGAAGTACCTCGGCCCGATCGACGGCCACGACCTGCAGGCGCTGGAGTCCGCGTTCACCAAGGCCCGCAACTTCGGCGGCCCGGTCATCGTGCACTGCATCACCGAGAAGGGCCGCGGCTACCACGCCGCCGAGAACAACGACGAGGACCGCTTCCACGCGGTCGGCGTGATCCACCCCGACACCGGCCTGCCGGTCAAGACCTCCGGCAAGGACTGGACGTCGGTGTTCGGCGAGGAGATGGTCGCGCTCGGCCGCGAGCGCCGCGACCTGGTCGCCATCACCGCCGCCATGCTGCACCCCGTCGGCCTCGCCCCGTTCGCCAAGGCCTACCCGGAGCGGATCTTCGACGTCGGCATCGCCGAGCAGCACGCCGCGGTCTGCGCCGCCGGCCTGGCCACCAACGGCCTGCACCCGGTGGTCGCGGTCTACGCGACCTTCCTCAACCGGGCCTTCGACCAGGTCCTGATGGACGTCGCGCTGCACAAGCTCGGCGTCACCTTCGTGCTCGACCGGGCCGGCGTCACCGGCACCGACGGCGCCTCCCACAACGGCATGTGGGACATGTCGATCCTGCAGGTCGTCCCCGGCCTGCGGCTGGCCGCGCCGCGCGACGCCGAGCAGGTCCGGCTCCAGCTGCGCGAGGCCGTCGAGGTGGCCGACGCCCCGACCGTGGTCCGCTACTCCAAGGGCAACGTCGGCCCCGCCGTGCCCGCCGTCGGCACCGTCGGCGGCATGGACGTGCTGCGCCGCCCCGAGGCCGACTCCGCGGACGAGGCCGCCGACGTGCTGATCGTCTCGATCGGCGCGATGGCCCCGACCTGCCTGGAGGCCGCTGAGCTGCTCGCCCAGCAGGGCATCAGCAGCACCGTGGTCGACCCGCGCTGGGTCAAGCCGGTCGACGCCGCGCTGCCCGGCCTGGCCGCCCAGCACCGCCTGGTCGTCACCGTCGAGGACAACGGCCGGGCCGGCGGCGTCGGCTCCGCGATCGCCCAGGCGCTGCGCGACGCCGACGTGGACGTGCCGCTGCGCGACTTCGGCATCCCGCAGGAGTTCCTCGACCACGCCTCGCGCGGCGAGATCCTCGACGAGATCGGGCTCACCGTGCCCGCCATCGCCGAGAAGATCGAAGCACTGGTCAGCACCCGCTCCTTCGCCCGGAGCTGACCACCCGCAATCCCCCCAGCGCACCGTCACGGGACCGCCTTTTGGCCCTGTGACGGTGCGCTTATTGTCGGACGGTCACACTCATTCGTGGACTGCCCCTGACTACGCCCGTCCACGCCCGGTAGGTTGTCATCCGTGTCCCTCACCCTCACGAGCAGCCCACGTGCCCTTGCCGAGCGCCTCCCAGAGCGCCTCCGCACCGGGTACTGGACCAGACTGGTCCCGCTGCTCGCCGTGCTGGCCACACTGACCCACCTGCCGTCCTTCCTGCGCCCCGTGTGGAGCCCCGACGAGGGCTACCTCGCCACCCAGGCCCGGATGCTCGCCGACGGCGGCGTCCTGTACGACACCGTCGTCGACCGCAAACCCCCGCTGCTGCCCTGGCTGTACGAAGCCTGCTTCGCGCTCTTCGGCTCCGCCTCGCTCTGGCCGCTGCGCACCCTCGCGATCGTCGCCCACCTCGCCACCGCGATCCTGCTGGCCTCGCTCGCCCGCGGCCGCTGGGGCGACAAGGCCGGGCGCTACGCGGGCATCCTCTACCTGCTGGTCTCCATCGGGCTCTCGCCCGAGGACACCCAGGCCGCGACCTTCGAAGTCTTCATGCTGCCCGCGATGGTCGCCGCCTTCCGCTACGCCGAGCGCCGCCGCTGGCTGGCCGCCGGCATCGCGGTCGCGCTCTGCTCGCTCACCAAGCAGACCGGCGGCGCGGTCATGCTCCCCGTGCTGTGGATGCTCCTCCAGGACACCCGCCGCCGCGGCGTCCGCTGGCCCCCCGCACTCGCCAAGATCGGCTTCGGATTCGCGCTGCCGATAGCGCTGGTCGCCGTCATCCTCACCAAGCCCAAGGGCTTCCTGTTCTGGGTCGTCACCGGCTCCGGCGACTACGCCGGCCTCGGCTCCGACTGGCCCCAGATGATCGGCCGCGCACTCGGCAACTCCGCCATCCTGATGAGCGCAGGCCTGGCCTTCCTGCTGCCGTTCGCCCACCGCCTGTGGCTGCGCCACCGCCGACGACCCGTCCCCGCCCGCGGACCCGAGCACGGCTCCACCGTCGACCTGTGGATGTGGCTCGCCTCCTCGGTGATCGCCGTCTCGATCGGCTTCCACTTCTTCGGCCACTACTACCTCCAGCTGATGCCCCCGCTGGTCCTGCTCGGCGTCGGCGCCGTCGCCACCTCCGCGATCTCGTGGCGGCCCGTCCTGATCTACTCCGCCCTCGCCAGCAGCTTCTTCTGCGTCCTCGCCGTCCTCTGGCCCGGCCAGCGCCTCACCCAGACCACCGAGGTCGCCACCGCCGTCGCCGCCCAGACCACCCCCAAGGACACCGTCCTGATCTGGGGCATGCACCCCGAGCTCTACTGGCTCGCCGACCGACGCCCCGTCACCCGCTACCTCACCGCCGGCTTCCTCACCAACTTCAGCGGCGGCAAGGGCGCGGACAAGGTCGGCGAACAGTACTCCGTCGCCGAGGCCTGGCAGACCTTCGACAACGAGATCTCCACCAACGGCTTCCCCGAGGTCGTCGTCGACGACTCCGGCACCTCCCCCTACCAGCCCGACATGGTGCCCCGCATCGCCACCCTCCTCAACACCCACTACGAGGTGGTCGGCGTCACCGGGGACACCGTCATCTACCGCCTCAAGAAGTAGGACCGGCCGACCGCGGGCCACTACCTGGAGGCCGTCGTCGCGGCCGGGACCCTGCTCCGCGCCGACGCCGCCGACCTCCCCGCCACCCGCGTCGTCCCGCTCGCCCAGGGCCTCGCACTGCTCCCGATGAGCGACGGACCGGACGAGGCGGTCAGGGGCGACGGCCCCCGGCCCGCCCCGTTCCGGGTGCTCCCGAGCGGCTTCGGGCGCACCCTCGCCGCCTGGTCCGCGACCAGCCCCGTCGCCTACGTCGAGGCCGACATCCGGGGCGGCACCGGCGACCGGTCCGCCGCCGTCCGGACCGCCGGCGCCCTCACGTTCGGCCCCCTGTTCGAGCCGGGCCGCCGCCCGATCTCCCCCGCCCTGCGCCACCTCGGCGGCCACGCCGACGGCCGCCGCGACGAGTTCGACGCCATCGGCCCGGGCCGCCACGGCCGCACCGAGGACCGGCTCAAGGACGACTGAACCCCGCCAGCGCCGCCACCAGTCCCTCCGGCCGGAACAGCGGGTGCGGCGGCTCCGGACACCCCGGCAGCTCCACCGCCCCCGGCACCAGGGCCAGCAGCGCGTCCGCCGTCCGCCGCTGGTGCACCGGGTTCTCCGGCACCGCCGGCAGCACCGCCACCGGCATCCGAAGCTCCGTCAACTCCTCGTCCGCGACCCCGCGCAGCACCCCGCCCGCCAGCAACGGCGCCACCTCGGCCGGCAGCCGCCCGTCCACCCGCGCATCCCCCGCCGTCGCCGGCCAGGCCAACACCAGCCCCCGCACCCGCTCCGGCACCGCGAGCGCCGTCCGCACCGCCACCGAGCACCCGTTGGACCCGCCGACCACGACCACCGGCCCGTCCGGCAGCCCCGCCACCAGCTGCTCCGCCTCCGCTCCCCAACTCCCGGCCCGCATCGCCCGATCCGGCGCACACACCGCCACCCCTGCGTCCCGCAACCCCGCCACCACCCCGGTCCGCCCCCAGAACCGCTCGGCGTCCATCTCCTCGTCCCACAACCCGCCGTGCACCAGCACCAACACGCCAACGGCCCCCTTCATGCAGAAACCCGGCAGCCTAGCGGTTTACAGGCCGATGACCTGGCAGATGTAGATGCGTTTCTGGCGAGAGGCGAAGAAGCCGCTGGTGACGGCAGTAGTTCTCATGGCCTCTCCGGGGCCCTGGTAACCCGTGCCGTCGAGACAGCGGGCTTCAGCGGCGCGGACCAGCTCGTCGGCGCGTTGCTCCACCTCGGCCAGGGGGCCGGTGCTGCTTCGGCGGCGACGTCCTGCTCGTCCGGGTGGTACTCCCAGGACCAGGTCATCCGTTCACCGCCGCGTAGGCCCGGTTGAAGATCTCCAGGCATACGCGGATGGCTTCGCTCCAGCGGGGGTCGTCGCGATCCAGGGTCTGTACGGCGTGTTCGGCTGCGCGCATGCGGGCGGCGGAGTCGAGGTGGCGGGCGACCTCGATGTGGGCGGCCCAGGTGTTCAGGAAGACTCGGAGGGGGTCGATGGAGCCGGCCCGGACTGCGAGGGCGAAGGCTTCGTCCTGTTGCTCCGCCATCTCCGGGAGCCGGTGCGGGGCGACCGCGGCCAGGGCCGTCCGGAGGGCGTCCGGAGATTTCTGGGGGCGCGGGATCAGCTCGTCGTCGGGGTGAACCGAGTGGTCGGGCTGCGCGGTCATGAGATCCTCCCTGAGGCGGCCCGGTCCAGCGTAGCCCCGTGGCACGACAACGGGCGGGCAGCCATCCCCCGTGGAGGAGTGCTGCCCGCCCGTTGACGGAACGCTTTGTCAGGCGGGGACCGAAGCCAGGCCCGGGGCCAGGAACTTCTTGCCGTTGACGCGCTCGGAGACGCCCTCGCGGTCGAGGTACGGGGTGATGCCGCCGAGGTGGAAGGGCCAGCCGGCGCCGGTGATCATGCACAGGTCGATGTCCTGCGCCTCGCCGACGACGCCCTCGTCGAGCATCAGGCCGATCTCCTGGGCGACGGCGTCCAGGGCGCGGGCGCGGACCTGGTCCTCCGTCAGGACGGAGTCGCCGAAGGTGAGGAGGGCGAGGACCTCGGGGTCGAGGACCTGGGCGCCGTCCTGCCAGATGTAGAAGCCGCGCTTGCCGGCCTTGACGACCTTGCCGAGGTTCTCGGAGACGGTGAACCGCTCCGGGAACGCGCCGTGCAGCGTCTCGGAGACGTGCAGGGCGATGGCCGGGCCGACCAGTTCGAGCAGGGCGATCGGGGACATCGGCAGGCCGAGCGGCTTGACCGCGGCCTCGACGGTCTCGAACGAGGTGCCCTCGTCGATGATGTTCTGGATCTCGCCCATGAAGCGGGTCAGGATGCGGTTGACCACGAACGCCGGGGCGTCCTTGGTGAGCACCGCGGTCTTCTTCAGCTTCTTGGCGACCCCGAACGCGGTGGCCAGCGAGGCGTCGTCGGTCTTCTCGGCCCGGACGATCTCCAGCAGCGGGAGGATCGCGACCGGGTTGAAGAAGTGGAAGCCGACCACGCGCTCCGGGTGCTGGAGCTTGGACGCCATCTCGGTGACCGACAGCGAGGAGGTGTTGGTGGCCAGGATGGTGGTCGGCGAGACCACCGCCTCCAGCTCCGCGAACACCTTCTGCTTGACGCCCATCTCCTCGAACACGGCCTCGATGACGAAGTCCGCGTCGCCGAACGCGACGGCCTTGTCGAGGTGGCCGGAGACCAGGCCCTTGAGCTTGTTGGCCTTGTCGCCGCCGATGCGGCCCTTCGCCAGCAGCTTGTCGATCTCGCCGTGGACGTAGCCCACGCCCTTGTCGATGCGCTCCTGGTCGATGTCGGTGAGCACCACCGGCACCTCCAGGCGGCGCGCGAACAGCAGCGCCAGCTGGGAGGCCATCAGACCGGCGCCGACCACGCCGACCTTGGTGACCGGGCGGGCCAGCGACTTGTCCGGCGCGCCGAACGGCTTCTTCGCGCGGCGCTGCACCAGGTTGAAGGCGTACAGGCCGGCGCGCAGCTCGCCGCTCATGATCAGGTCGGCCAGCGCGGCGTCCTCGGCGTCGAAGCCGGCCTGCAGGTCGCCGTCCTTGACCTGCTGGATGATGTCGAGCGCCTTGTACGCGGCCGGAGCGGCCCCGTGCACCTTGGCGTCGGCGACCCAGCGGCCCCACAGCACGGCGTCGTCCCACGCCTTGCCGCGGTCGAACTCCTCGCGCTCGACGACCACGTCGCCCTTGAGGACCTTGGCGGTCCACAGCAGCGACTGCTCCAGGAAGTCGGCCGGCTCGAAGATCGCGTCCGCGATGCCGAGCTCGAAGACGTCCGTGCCCTTGAGCTGCTTGTTCTGGGCCATCGAGTTCTCGACGATGACCTTGACCGCCTTGGCCGGGCCGATCAGGTTCGGCAGCAGGGTGCAGCCGCCCCAGCCGGGCACCAGGCCGAGGAAGACCTCGGGCAGCGAGAACGCCGGAACGCCCGCGCTGACGGTGCGGTAGGAGCAGTGCAGGCCGACCTCGACGCCGCCGCCCATCGCCGCGCCGTTGTAGAACGCGAAGGACGGGACGGGCAGCGCGGCGATCCGCTTGAAGACGTCGTGGCCGCCCTTGCCGATGGCCAGCGCGTCCGAGTGCTCCTTGAGCACCTCGACGCCCTTGAGGTCGGCGCCGACCGCGAAGATGAACGGCTTGCCGGTGATCGCGACGGCGACCACCTTGCCCTCGGCGGCCTCGGCCTCGACCTGGTCCAGCGCCTCGGACAGCTTCGCCAGCGAACCCGGGCCGAAGGTGGTCGGCTTGGTGTGGTCGAAGCCGTTGTCCAGGGTGATCAGCGCCAGCTTGCCGGCCTGCAGCGGCAGGTCCAGGTGGCGCACGTGCGCAGTGGTGACGACCTCGCCGGGGAACAGTTCGGCGGCGCGCTGCAGCATCTCAGTGGTGCTCATGGTCACTTACCACCCTCGAAGTGCGGGTTCTCCCAGATGACGGTTCCGCCCATGCCGAAGCCGATGCACATGGTGGTCAGGCCGTAGCGGACGTCCGGGCGCTGCTCGAAGCGGCGGGCCAGCTGGGTCATCAGACGCACACCGGAGGAGGCCAGCGGGTGGCCGAACGCGATCGCGCCGCCGTACGGGTTGACCCGCTCGTCGTCGTCCGCGATGCCGTAGTGGTCCAGGAACGCCAGCACCTGGACGGCGAACGCCTCGTTGACCTCGAACGCGCCGATGTCGTCGATGGTCAGACCGGCCTTCGCCAGCGCCTTCTCGGTCGCCGGGACGGGACCGATGCCCATCACCTCGGGCTCGACGCCCGCGAACGCGTAGCTCACCAGACGCATCTTGACCGGCAGGCCCAGCTCGCGGGCCACGTCCTCGGCGGCCAGCAGCGAGGCGGTCGCGCCGTCGTTCAGGCCCGCCGCGTTGCCCGCGGTGATGTTGCCGTGCGGACGGAACGGGGTCTTCAGGCCGGCCAGCGACTCCATGGTGGTGCCCGGGCGCATCGGCTCGTCCGTGGTCGCCAGGCCCCAACCGGTCTCGCCGATGGCGGGGTTGGTGTTGCGGATCGCGATCGGCACCAGGTCCGGCTGGATGTCGCCGTTGGCGTACGCCTTCGCCGCCTTCTCCTGCGAGCGCACCGCGTACGCGTCGCACCGCTCCTTCGTCAGGTGCGGGAAGCGGTCGTGCAGGTTCTCCGCCGTCATGCCCATGAACAGGGCGGACTCGTCGACCAGCTTCTCCGAGACGAACCGCGGGTTCGGGTCCACGCCCTCGCCCATCGGGTGCCGGCCCATGTGCTCCACGCCGCCGGCCACGACCACGTCGTAGGCGCCGAACGCGATGCCGCCCGCGGTGGTGGTGACGGCCGTCATCGCACCCGCGCACATCCGGTCGATCGAGTAGCCCGGAACGGACTTCGGCAGACCCGACAGCAGCGCGGCGGTACGGCCGATGGTCAGACCCTGGTCACCGATCTGGGTGGTCGCCGCGACGGCGACCTCGTCGATCCGCTCGACCGGCAGGCTCGGGTTGCGGCGCACGAGCTCGCGGATGCACTTGACGACCAGGTCGTCCGCCCGCGTCTCGTGGTACATGCCCTTCGGGCCGGCCTTGCCGAACGGGGTGCGGACGCCGTCGACGAAGACGACGTCCCTCGCGGTACGAGGCACGGGGGCTCTCCTCCCAAGGGGACATGGCTGGGCGAGCGCGCCAAACATCGGCGCTGCTACGCGACCAATCTACCCGCGAGTAACAACGGCGGGCAAGGAGCAGAAAGAGTGAGCGAGAACGCACCGCCAGCGGGCACGAAACGCGAGCGGGCGCGAACCCGGGGCGCGAGAACAGGGAGAGCGCAACCAGGGGCGCGGGGAACTGCGCGCGGCGGAAGGCACCCCACCGCAAGATCGCGACGCGGGCAATGACCTGCCGTTGATCGCGACCTCCCGGACGGGCCTTGCGCTTGTCGCGCAGTTCTCCCCCAGCCCTGGCGGGCCGGGAGGTACCCCCACGCGCTACTACTCGCTCGCCGTCTTGAACGCCTCCGCCAGCGCCGGGGCGACCAGCTCCGTCTGCCAGGCGCGGGCCCCCAGGGCCCGCAGGGCGTCGGAGATGGCCGTCGCGTCCGGCTGCGCCGGGGGTTCCCAGGAGACGCGGCGGACCAGGTCGGGGGTGATCAGGTTCTCCGCGGGGAGGTGGTGCTGTTCGGCGAGGGCGGTGACGGCGGCGCGGGCGCCGATGAGGCGGGCCGCGGCGACCGGGTCCTTCTCGGCCCAGGCGCGGGGCGGCGGCGGCCCGTCGTGCGGGGCGGTCGCGGGGGGCAGCGCGGACTCCGGGATCTCCCGGGCGCGTTCGATCGCGGCCAGCCACTGGTCGAGCTGGCGCCGGTTGACCCGGGGCCCGAAGCCCTGGACGGCGATCAGCGCGGGCGCGTTGAGCGGCATCGCGAGCGCCGCGTTGACGATCGCGGCGTCGGCGAGCACCCGGCCGGGGGAGACGTCGCGCTCGCGGGCGATCCGGTCGCGGGTCTGCCAGAGTTCGCGGACGGCGGCGAGCTGCCGGCGGCGGCGGACCTTGTGCAGCTGGGAGGTGCGCCGCCAGGGGTCGACCCGGGGGGCGGGGCGGGGGGCGGCGGCGAGGGCGGCGAATTCCTGGTGGGCCCAGTCCAGCTTGCCCTGCCGGTCGAGTTCGGCCTCCAGGGCGTCGCGCAGGTCGACCAGGACTTCGACGTCGAGTGCGGCGTAGCGCAGCCAGGGTTCGGGCAGCGGGCGGGTGGACCAGTCGACGGCGGAGTGTTCCTTGGCGAGGGAGAGGCCGAGGACGTTCTCGGTCATCGGGCCGAGGCCGACCCGGGGGAAGCCGGCGAGCCGGCCGGCGAGTTCGGTGTCGAACAGCACGCCGGGGTGCATGCCCACGTCGAACAGGCAGGGCAGGTCCTGGGTGGCGGCGTGCACGACCCATTCGGTGTCGTGGATGGCGTCGTCCAGCGCGGACAGGTCGGGGCAGGCGATCGGGTCGATCAGCGCGGTGCCCGCGCCCTTGCGGCGCAGCTGGATCAGGTAGGCGCGCTGGCCGTAGCGGTAGCCGGAAGCGCGTTCGGCGTCGACGGCGACGGGGCCGGAGCCGGTGCGGAAGGCCGCGATGGTGGCGGCGAGCGCCGCCGGGTCCGACACCACCGGTGGGAGTCCGTCCCTGGGTTCGAGGAGCGGAACCGGGGCGATCTCTTCTGGGATGGAGGCTACGGCGTCGGTCACCTCCCTAGGGTACGTCGTGTGCCGCCGCCGGGAGTGTTGTCCGACTGGTCGGACCATGTTCGAACCTGTGCCGGTGGGCGGCGGTCGGCCGAGCGGACAGGACGACGGGTCGTCACCGGAGCGAACGGGAACGGCCCGGAGGAAACGTTCCTCCGGGCCGCCACCAGGGACGATGCGGATCAGTGGATGATTCCGGTGCGCAGCGCCACCGCGACCATCCCCGCCCGGTCACCGGTGCCGAGCTTGCGGGCGATGCGGGCCAGGTGGCTCTTCACGGTGAGCGCGGACAGGCCCATCGCGACGCCGATCGCCTTGTTCGACTGGCCCTCGGCGACCAGTCGCAGCACCTCGACCTCACGGCCGGACAGCTCGCGGTAGGCGGAGGGCTGCGCACCGGGCGCGCCGGGAGCGCCGGGGGCGGCGCCGGGCTGGCCGGGGGCGCCGTGCATTCCGGGGTGGTGGTGGCCGGGGATTCCGGGGCGGCGCATCCGGCCGGCCAGTCCGGCGCCGATCGGCAGTCCGGGGCGGCCGGGCATCGCCATGCTGGTGCGGGTACCGGTGACCACGTAGCCCTTGACGCCGCCGGCCAGGGCCGAGCGGACCGCGCCGATGTCGTCGGCGGCGGACAGCGCCAGGCCGTTGGGCCAGCCCGCGGCGCGGGTCTCGGCCAGGACGGTCAGGCCGGAGCCGTCGGGGAGGTGGACATCGGCGATGCAGATGTCACGCGGGTTGGAGATGCGGGGCCGGGCCTCGGCGATCGAGGAGACCTCGATGACGTCGCGGACACCGAGCGCCCATAGATGCCGGGTCACCGTGTTTCGGACCCGGGGATCAGCGATGACCACCATGGCGGTGGGCTTCGTCGGACGGTACGCGACCACGTTTGCGGGGTGCTCAAGAAGGACCGACACCTGGGGCCTCCTGCGGGGGAGTGGCGGACGGAACCCCGAGGGGGCGGTCGGAGTGTTCCGCGTCTGGAAAGGGTCACTGACACCTTCGGCATCAACCGTGACCGGCTTTAGCGGGTGATCACGATCTGGTGAGTAACAATACGGACAAATCGTGCAGACGACCGGTACGACGTGCCCGGAAATCGCACGGATTCGATCGTTCTCGGCGACATGCTGATCGGGAACGGTCGGTTAATTGACCGGGAGCGTCTACGAAGTCACACTCCGTCAGCCCTGCGGGTGGTCGCCGGACCGGGGCGTGCGACTGTCCCCCCGGGGTGTCTACGGGGCGGAGGGCGCGGGACAGCCGTGCGAGCGGCGGCGCGGGGGCGGGGCGGGAAGAAGCGGCCGGGGCGGCCGGGGCGCGGTCAGTGCGGGTTGCGCGGCCGGCGGCGGGCCGGCATCGGGACCACGCCGCCGAGCCCGCCGGAGTCGCCGGTCGGCGACGGGGCGGACGGGGCGGGCGGCAGCCCGGCGCACACGCACAGCAGGTCGGCCCAGGCGGCCAGGTGCCGGTCGAAGCGGCCGTCGGCGGGCGTCCAGGACGCGCGCAGCTCGATCTCGGTGGAGGCGCCGCGCTCGGCCAGCCCCCCGAAGTACTGCGAGTGGCACCTGGTCACCGTGCCGCTCGGCTCGGCGTACCGGGCGCCGTGCGCCTGCAGGGCGTCCATCAGCCAGCTCCAGCCGACCTCGGACAGCAGCGGGTCGCCCGCCATCTCCGGCTCCAGCTCGGCCCGGGTCATGGTGACCACCCGGAAGTCGCCGTTCCAGGCCTCCGGCGAGGACGGGTCGTGCAGCAGCACCAGGGTGCCGTCGGCCAGCTCCTCGCCGTCCACCTCGACGGAGGCGGACAGCGCGAAGGAGTAAGGGGCCAGCCGGCGGGGGGCGGGCCGGGGGGACAGCCGCACCTCGGGACGCAGCCGCGCCCCGGTCAGCGCCTCGACCGCCTCGCGGAACTCGATCGGCGCCGACTCCCCGCCCGTTCCTCCACCCTGTGCGGATTGCCCGCCGACCGCTGCCATGCTCGGAAGCCTAGGTGGCGCGGGCCCGCAATCCGAGCACTTTCGTCCCTCCGGCGTGCCGAAATTCCGGAAATCGGCCAGGCCGGGACCGCGGTGCGCCGCGCCGGTGTCCGAGGTGTCCGTTTTGCCTGGTCGGCGGCCGGGACGGGAGCGGTCGCGTGCGAGGATGTGACGCGTGAGTGAGACCCCCGCAGCCCAGTCCGGTCAGCGGCCCCGCGGCGCCGCGTACGACTCCGTCTTCCTGCGCGCCGCCCGCAACGAGCCGGTGCCGCACACCCCCGTGTGGTTCATGCGGCAGGCCGGCCGTTCGCTGCCCGAGTACCTGAAGGTGCGCGAGGGCATCCCGATGCTCGACGCCTGCATGCGGCCCGAGCTGGTCAAGGAGATCACCCTGCAGCCGGTGCGCCGGCACAAGGTGGACGCGGCGATCTTCTTCTCCGACATCGTCGTCCCGCTCAAGGCGGTCGGCATCGACGTGGAGATCAAGGGCGGCGTCGGCCCGGTGATCGCCGACCCGATCCGCACCAAGGCCGACCTCAAGCGGCTGCGTCCGCTGGAGCCGGACGACATGCCGTACATCACCGAGGCGGTCGGCCTGCTGGTCGCCGAGCTCGGCGCCACCCCGCTGATCGGCTTCGCCGGCGCCCCGTTCACGCTGGCCAGCTACCTGATCGAGGGCGGCCCGTCGAAGTCGTACGAGAACACCAAGGCGATGATGTACGGCGCGCCCGAGCTGTGGGCGGAGCTGGTCGACCGGCTCGCGCAGATCACCTCGGCGTTCCTGAAGATCCAGATCGAGGCGGGCGCCTCGGCGGTCCAGCTGTTCGACTCCTGGGCGGGCGCGCTCGCCCCCGACGAGTACCGCCGCTCGGTGATGCCCGCCAGCGCCAAGGTGTTCGACTCGGTCGCGCCGTACGGGGTGCCGCGGATCCACTTCGGCGTCAACACCGGCGAGCTGCTCGGCCTGATGGGCCAGGCCGGCGCGGACATCGTCGGCGTCGACTGGCGGGTCCCGCTGGACGAGGCCGCCAACCGGGTCGGACCCGGCAAGGGCCTGCAGGGCAACCTCGACCCGGCCGTGCTGTACGCCCCCACGCACGTGGTGGAGACCAAGGCCCGCGAGGTGCTGCACGCCGCCCAGGCGCTCGGCGGCAGCCACCACATCTTCAACCTCGGCCACGGCGTCATGCCGACCATGGACCCGGACGCGCTGACCCGCCTGGTCGCCTTCGTCCACGAGGCCAGCGCCCGCTGACCCCGCGTCAGCGGGGCTCGTCGCCGCCGAGGAAGGCCAGCACCGCCAGGACCCGGCGGTGGGTGTCCTCGGCGGGCGGCAGGTCTAGCTTCAGCAGGATGTTGCCGATGTGCTTGGCCACCGCCGCCTCCGACACCACCAGCCGGCGGCAGATCTCCGCGTTCGAGCAGCCCCGGGCCATCAGCTCCAGCACCTCCCGCTCGCGCGGCGTCAGCCGCTCCAGCGGGTCCCGGCGGCGGGACAACAGACGGCGCACCACCTCCGGGTCGACCACGGTGCCGCCGGACGCCACCGTGTCCACCGCGTCCAGGAACTCCTCGACGTGGCCGACCCGGTCCTTCAGCAGGTAGCCCACCGCGCCGTCGCCGTCGGCCAGCAGCTCCGCCGCGTACGAGCGCTGCACGTACTGGCTGAGCACCAGCACCGGCAGCCCCGGCCGCTCGGTGCGCAGCGCGACCGCCGCCCGCAGGCCCTCCTCGGCCAGGCCCGGCGGCATCCGGACGTCGGTGACCACCAGGTCGGGCCGGTCCTCGGCGACCGCCGTCAGCAGTGACGGGGCGTCACCGACCGCCGCCGCCACGGTGTGGCCGAAACGTTCCAGCAGGCCCACCAGACCCTCCCGCAGCAGGACGGAGTCCTCGGCCAGCACTAGGCGGAGCGGGCGTCGGGCAGCAACGGGCACGGGATCTCCACACGCAGCAGGGTCGGCCCGCCGGGCGGGCTGCTGACGGACAGTCTGCCGTCCACCACCGCGATCCGGTCGGCCAGTCCCGTCAACCCCGTGCCCCGGGCCGGGTCCGCGCCGCCCCGGCCGTCGTCGGACACCTCCAGCACCAGCAGCCCGCTTTCGCGGCGGCCCACCACCTCGACCCGGGACGCCCCGCTGTGCCGGGTCGCGTTGGTCAGCGCCTCGCACACCGCGAACCAGCCCGCCGACTCCACCGCCGCGGGCAGCCGGCCCGGCAGCGCGACGGCCACGCGCACCGGCAGCGGCGAACGGTCCGCCAGGTCCGCGCAGGCGTCCGGCAGGCCGCGGTCGGCCAGCACCCGCGGGTGGATGCCGTGGATCAGCTCGCGCAGCTCCGCCAGCGCCCGGTCCGCCTCGGCGTGCGCCGCCGCCAGCCGCTCCCGCAGCGGGCCGTCGGCCGGGGCGTCCAGCCGGGCCAGGCCGAGCACCATCGACAGCGCCACCAGCCGCTGCTGCGCGCCGTCGTGCAGGTCGCGCTCGATCCGGCGGCGCTCCGCCTCGAAGGCGTCCACCAGCCGGGCCCGCGAGCGCACCAGCTCGCCGACCTGCTCCTGAGCACCCGTCAACATCCGCACCAGCGCGGCCCGGGCGCCCGCCAGCACCGTCAGCGGATACCCGACGGCGGGCAGCAGCACCGCACCCGCGGCAGCCAGCGCCCAGGCCGGGCCGGGGGAGTCCACGTGCGCCGCCTTCAGCACGTGCACCTGGCCGTTCAGCGCCAGTAGCAGCGGCGTGGCCAGCAACGCGACCGGCACCAGTGCCCCGGACGCCGCCAACAGGTCCAGCGGCCACAGCAGGAACGCCGACAGCGCCGCGCCGCCCGACTCCCGCCAGGTCGCCCCCTCGGCCAGCCGGGTGCGCAGCCACACCCGCACCCCCGGCCCGTCCGGCACCCGGTGCGGATCGGCCGGGGGCGCGCCCATCAGCCGCAGCAGCCGCCGCTCCCACGCCCCGAACGGCAGCCCCGCCAGCGGCAGCGCCAGCAGCAGCGGCAGACCCACCAGCAGCAGCGAAAGCGCCGCACCGGCCGCCGTCCACGCCAGCAGCAGCACGCACAGCAGCAGCCCGGACACCCCGCTCGCCAGCAGGTACGCCACCGAACGCCACGGCCACGCCGTCCGCAGGAAATCCGGTCGGCGCAGTGCCTGCCAGCAGTCCGCAGCCATCGGAACCCCCCCTGTCGTCGCCGGACCCCGCACACCCTAGGACCCCGCCCGCACCCCGCGCGGTGGAGCGGGCTCTACCTTTCGAAGTGGACCCAGCACGGCTGTGCATGACGTTTCGTCAGGGTTGGCTGACGGGCCATGAAGACCGGAACGATCAGGCTCGCCACCCGCTCGCTGCGGGCCGGCGGGCCCGCCCTGCTCGCCCCGTTCACCGCCCTCGCCCTCGGCGTGGCGTTGATGGCCACCACCCTGCTCGGTCTGGCCGCCGCGACCGCGCTGCCGCCCGGCGACGACCGGACGGCGCTGATCGCGCAGCTCGGCACCGGCTGCGGGGTCGCCGTGTTCACCGCCGGATTCGTGGTGGCGTCCAGCTACGCGTACGCGGTGGCCCGGCGGCGGCGCGAACTCGGCCTGCTCCGGCTGGCCGGCGCCACCCGCGGCCAGGTGCGGCGCAGCGTCCTGGCCGAGGCGCTGCTGCTCGGCGTGCTCGCCGCGGCGACCGGCACCGCACTGGCCCGGAGCGGCGTCCCGCTGTTCGCCCGGCTGCTGACCGCCGCCGGCCTCGCCCCCGCGGGCTTCCGGATCGGCACCCCCGGCTGGCCGCTGGTCACCGCGTTCTGCACCGGCCCCCTGGTCGCCCTCACCGCCGTCGCCGTCGCCGCGTGGCGGGCGGGCCGGGTCCGCCCGCTGGAGGCGCTGCGGGAGGCCGACGTCGACACCCGGGTGATGACGCCCGGCCGCTGGCTGTGCGGCCTGGCCCTGCTCGGCACCGCCGCCGCGCTCACCGGCACCGCCCTGTTCGGCGACCCCGCCGACCTGCTGCACCGCAAGACGTACACCCTGCAGCCGATGGTGTTGATCTCCGCGACCGCCCTGCTCGCCCCCGCCCTCGCCCGCCCGCCGCTGCGTCTGCTCACCGCCCGCCGCAGCCGGCTGCTGCCCCGACTGGTGCGCGGCGGCGCGCTCACCGGGGTGCGCCGCACCGGTGCGATCGCCGCGCCCGTCCTGCTGGCCGTCGCCCTGGCCGGCTCACTGACCGGCGCGCCCGCCACGGTCGCCGCCGCCCGCGCCGCCGAAGCCCGCGACCGGACCGCCGCCGACCACCTGCTCGTCCCGCGGGACGGCGACGGCGACGCGCTGGCCGCCGCGCTGCGCGGCCTGCCCGGCGCGGTGGTCTCGCCGACCGCCACCACTCGTCTCGCGGTCCTCGAACCCGACGGCACCGCCGTGCGCGCCGAGGCCCGCGCCGTCACCGACCCGGCCGCGCTGGCCACCGTCACCCGGCTCCCGGTGGCCGCCGGCGACGTCACCGCGCTCGACGACGACAGCGTGGTCCTCGCCGAGGAATGGGGGCACCCGACCGTCGGCGACCGGGTGCCCGTGGTCCTCGCCGACGGCACCCGCCGCACCCTGCGGGTCGCCGCCGTACTGCGCGACGGCACCGGCGACAACCCCGTCCACCTCACCCCGCGCAACGCCCCCGGCGCCCGCACCGACCGGATCGACCTGCGACTCGCCCCCGAGCTCGAAGGCCGCCTGCGCGACCTCGCGCAGGCCCACGGCGCGACCCTCGCCACCCGCGCCGACTGGCTCGCCGCGCAGTACCCGACCGACGACCCGACCCGGATCCGGCGGATCGTCGGCGTGCTCGGCCTGGCGCTCCTCTACACCGCGATCGCCCTCGCCCACGCCGTCCTCACCGCCACCGCCGACCGCCGCCGCGAACTGGCCCAACTCCGGCTGGCCGGCGCGACCCGTACCCAGGTGGTCGCCCTGGTCGCCACCGAGACCCTCGCCGTGACCACCACCGGCGCCCTGCTCGGCGCCGCCGTCACCGCCGCCGGCCTCGCCGCCATGCAGACCGCGCTGCGCCTCCTCGGCACCGCCGCCCCCCTCACCGTCCCCTGGCAGGCCCTGGGCGCGACGACCCTGCTGTGCACGGCGATCGCCGTGACCTGCGCGAGCGCAGCGGCCCTGCACGCGGTCCGGGGCCGGCCGGTGGCGGCGCTGCGCTGAGCGGCGGACGGTCGGGTCCGAGGTTCGCCGGGTGCGGTGAAGTGTCGGCCTCAGGTCGCGGTGCGGGCTGACTCGGCGTAGCTCCGGCGTTCGCTGCGCGGGCGCCGGCCGGCCGGCGTGGCGGAGTGGGCTCAGTCCTCCGTTCCGGGCGTCGGCGGGTGCTGGGGCGGGGCGGGGAAGGCGTTCCGGGCCGGGGGCGGGGTGGGGCGGGGGCGGGTGCGGCGGAGACGGAGGAGGAGCCAGGCGACGGGGGCGAGGACCAGCAGGAACGGGGCGCCGGCGGCCAGGACGACCAGGAGGCCGTGCAGGACGGCCAGCAGCGCGTGCCAGCCGCCGGTGAGGGCCTTGCCGACCGAGTGCCAGAAGCCGTCCTTGGGCTTGGCGACCGCGCCGGTGGGGTGCTGGGAGTCCGTCAGCAGGTCGAGCGTCACGGTGGAGAGCGAGGTGCGGGAGGTCAGCGCCTGCTGCTGGCGTTCCAGGGCCTCCAGGTCGGACTCACGGCGGGTCAGTTCGCTCTCCAGCGAGACCACTTCGGACAGCGTCTTGGCCTCCGCCATCAGGGCCCGCACCCGGTCCACGCTGGCGCGCATCGACTTGACCCGGCTGTCCACGTCGGCGATCTGGCCGGTGAGGTCGTCGGCCTGGCTGGTCAGGGCGAGTCGCCGGCCGAGGCCGCCGATGGCGTCCACGGTCTTCTGGTACGACTCGGACGGCACCTTCAGCGTCAGGGTGGCCTGGGCGCCCTCGCCCGCTCCGCGCCGGCTCTCGCCCGACACGAATCCGCCCGCCTGGGTGACCAGGTCCACGGCCTTGTCGCGGGCCGGTTCCAGGTCGTCCACCTTGATCGTCATCCGGGCCTGGTAGGCGATCTGCCGGTTCACCGACTGTCCGCTCGCCCCGGCCGACGGCGCGGCCGCGGCACCGCCCGCGCCCGCGCCCGCACCGCCCGTCCCGGCCGCGCCCGCCGCGGCCTTCGCGTCGGCCGGTGCGGCCGCCGCCGCGTCGTCGGCCTTGCCCGCGGATGTGCTGGTGCCGCTGCCGTTCGCGCTGCACCCGGCCAGCAGCAGCACCGCCGCCAGGACGCCGGCCGCCCCCGCTCTGCGCACCCGTACTCCCATGCCCGTCCCCTCCCCGTGTCCGTGCGGCGGGCCGCTCGCCCGCCCTCAAGCACTGTGACGCGCGGGCCCGCGGACCGGACCCGCGCCGGCGGTACCGGAACGATCACGCCTCGGCCTCACGGCGGTCTCGACGGTCGCGTGGGCCGATTCCGGATTCGGGATAAGGGCTGGAAGACTGCGGGACATGGCGAAACCTCACGTCGTGGTGATCGGTGGCGGCGTCGCGGGCCTGGCCGCGGCCGCCTTCCTCAGTGACCGGCCGGTGCGGGTCACCGTGCTGGAGGCGTCCGACCGCTTCGGCGGCAAACTGCGCGGCGGGGAGGTCGGCGGCGTCCGGGTCGATCTCGGCGCGGAGTCGATGCTGGCCCGCCGCCCGGAAGCCGTCGAACTGGCCCGGCAGGTCGGTCTCGGCGAGCAGTTGGAGCCGCCGACCACCGCCAAGGCGTCGATCTGGACCCGGGAGGGCCTGCGCCCGATGCCCGGCGGCCAGTTGATGGGCGTGCCCGGCGACCTGGACGCGCTGAAGGCCTCCGGCGTGCTCACGCCCGAAGGCCTGGAGCGGGCCGTCCACGAGCAGCCCGCCGAGATCGGCGACGACGCCCCGATCGGCGCCTACATCGCCGCCCGGCTCGGCCGCGAGGTCGTCGACCGGCTGGTCGAGCCGCTGCTCGGCGGCGTGTATGCCGGGCACGCCGACGAGATCTCGATCCGCGCCGCCGTCCCGCAGCTGCTGGCACTGGCGCAGCGCGACGGCTCGCTGACCGAGGCGGTGCGCGAGCTCACCGGCCGCTCGACCGCCACCGGCCCGGTCTTCCAGGGCCTGCGCGGCGGCCTCGGCACCTTCCCCGACGCCATCGCCGCGCACGACCGCGCGCACGGCGCCGAACTGCTCACCGGCCACCCCGTCGAGGCGCTGCGCCGCACCCCCGACGGCTGGCAGGTCACCACCGGCGGACGGCAACTGCACGCGGACGCCGTGGTGCTGGCCGTCCCCGCCCCGCACGCCGCCGCGCTGCTCGCCGCCGACGCGCCCGCCGCCGCGGCCGAGCTGCGGGGGATCGAGTACGCCTCGATGGCGCTGGTCACGCTCGCCTTCCGGCGCGCCGACCTGGCGGACAGCCCGCTCGTCGGCAGCGGCTTCCTGGTGCCGCCGGTGGACCGCCGCACCATCAAGGCGTCCACCTTCTCCAGCAACAAGTGGGGCTGGCTGGAATGCTCCGCGCCGGACACCTTCCTGCTGCGCACCTCGCTGGGCCGGCACCGCGAGGCCGCCGCGCTCCAGCTGGACGACGCCGAACTGGTGGCCCGTTCGCTGGCCGACCTGCAGACCGCCGTCGGCCTGCGCGCCACCCCGTACGACCACACCGTCACCCGCTGGACCGACGGTCTGCCGCAGTACCCGGTCGGCCACCTCGACCGGGTCGCCCGGATCCGCACCCGGCTGGACGCGCTCGGCGGCATCGCCGTCTGCGGCGCCGCCTACGACGGCGTCGGCATCCCCGCCGTCGTCGCGAGCGCCCGCCGGGCCGCCGCCGTCCACCCCGTCACCGGAACCACCCGAACAGAAGGGACAATGGGCTCATGACCGAAAGCACTGAGCAGCCTGTGAAGAAGAAGGCCCGCGACCTCAACCAGGTCATCCGCTACACCATGTGGTCGGTGTTCAAGCTGAAGGACGGCCTCCCCGAGGACCGTTCCGCCCTGGTCGCCGAAGTGGACGCCCTCTTCGAGCAGCTCGCCGCCAAGGACGTCACCATCCGCGGCACCTACGACGTGTCCGGCCTGCGCGCCGATGCCGATCTGATGATCTGGTGGCACGCGGAGAACTCGGACGACCTGCAGGAGGCGTACAACCGCTTCCGCCGCACCGAGCTGGGCCGCCGGATGGAGCCGGTCTGGTCGAACATGGCGCTGCACCGCCCCGCCGAGTTCAACAAGTCGCACATCCCCGCGTTCCTCGCCGACGAGCGGGCCCGCGAGTACGTCTGCGTCTACCCGTTCGTCCGCTCCTACGAGTGGTACCTGCTCCCCGACGAGGAGCGCCGGGCGATGCTGTCCGAGCACGGCCAGATGGCCCGCGGCTACCCGGACGTGCGCGCCAACACCGTCGCCTCGTTCGCGCTCGGCGACTACGAGTGGCTGCTGGCCTTCGAGGCCGACGAGCTGCACCGCATCGTCGACCTGATGCGCGACCTGCGCCCGTCCCGCGCGCGGCTGCACGTGCGCGAGGAGGTGCCGTTCTTCACCGGCCGCCGCAAGTCGGTCGGCGACCTGGTCGCCGGGCTGTTCTGACCCGACCGCTCCGAACCGCTCCGACAGCCGTCACCGCGCCCCCGCGCGGCGGCGGCTGCCGGCGTTCCGGGGCGCGGTCACGCGGGGGCGTTCTCCAGGTCGTCGATCTCCAGGTCGGGCAGTCGCAGCTGGTACTCGACGGGGGTGGTGGAGCCGTCGCCCCACTGCTCGGTGAGCAGCACGGCGGTGTGTCCGGCGCCGCTGCTGTCCTGGGCGACGGTCCAGCCGACCGGGACGTCCTGCGCCCGGAACACCGGGTCGGCGTCGTTGGCCTGCGCCCACCGGTCGAGCCGGGCGTTCAGGTCGGCGGTCAGGTACTTCTGCCGGACCGTCCTGGCCGCCTCGGGCCCGCCCTGGAGGACGGCGTCGCGGTACGCGGAGAAGAACGTGTCGACCCGCTGCTCGGCGGGCGTCCGGAACGCCTGCGGCTGCGAGACGCTCGGGGCCCGGTGCTGTTCGACGGCGAGTGCCGCCGGGCCGGGCGCCGACAGGACGACCGGCGAGAGGACGAGGACCGCCGCGGCGGCGATGCGGAAACGAATCATGCCGTCGAGTCTGCGAGCGGCCGGAGGGCCCCGGCGCACAACGCGCTGACGCGGCGTCGGAACTCGGCCCGGACGGCCCCGGGCCCGGCCGGCTAACGGTGGCTCAGCGCGGCCCGCAGGCGCGGGTCCTGGACGGCCTCGGGCCCGCGGATCGCGACCGCGGTGAGCAGGTCGTCGGTGCCCGCCCGGCAGATGTGCGGCCAGCGCAGGGTGCGCAGCAGGCGCTGCCCGGCGGGGGCCGCCCAGGCGGTGTAGGAGTGCACGTCGACCCGGGCCATCATCAGGGTGCCGCCGGTCAGCACCAGCGGCAGCGAGTACCAGGCGACGGCCGTCCGGGCCAGTTCGCCGTCGGAGTTCAGCACCACCGTGAGCAGCAGCATCGCGACCGACCCGAGCAGTGCGTACCGGACGTGCCGGATCGCCCGCAGCGCCCGGACCCGGACCTCCGCCGGCGTGGCCAGACCGGCCAGCGCCAGCCGGTCGCCGATGTCCCGGACGGTGGGGTGGGCGGCCAGCGCCGCCTTCAACTGGGCGGTGCGGCACTGGCCCTCGGGGCCGATCGCGGTGATCAGGGCCCGCTCCAGCCGGCCCCGGCCCTGCGGATCGACCACCGTGGTCCACCCGGTGTGCGCCAGGTGCAGCCGGCCCAGCCCGGCCATCCGGACCAGCGCCAGATCCACCACCCGGGCCGGTCCGCCCGCCAGGTACGCGGTCTCGTACAGGCCGATCCCCGAGGTCCGGTCGGCCGTCGGCAGGTGCTCGACGAGGGCGTCGGCGACCGAGGCGACCCGGACCAGGCGCAGACAGGACAGCACCGCGGCGGCACAGGTCGGGATCAGCAGCAGCACCCACATGGTGTTTGTTCTAGTCCCGCTCACGCGGCAAGCGGAATGGATCCACCTGCCGCGATACCGAACTGTGACACGATCCCGACTCAGGACCCGCAGCCCCCGCCGCCGCAGCTCGACCCGCACGAACTGGACGAACCGCACGAACTCGACGACCCGCAGGAGTGTGAGGACCCGCCGCAGGAGTGCCCGCCCGAGTGCCCCGAGTGCCCGCCGGAGTGCCCCGAGTGTCCGGACGAGCCGCAGGAGCTGACGGTGGTTCCGCACCACGCCGCGCCCGCGGCCCCTCCGGTCTCCGCCGCGCCGCCCGAGCTGCTCGAACGCCCCGCCTTCACCAGGGAGGCCGGCCGGGGCGCGGTGCCGCCGAGCGCCTCGCGCAGCGGCCGGTCCGCGGCGTCCTTCAGCGCGGCGGGCCCGTCCAGGGCGAACGCGCCGACCAGGGCGGCGTGCCCGCGGTCCACCTCGCGCGGACGCCACGGGCTGCTGCCGTGCATCAGCTGCAGCTGACGCTCCCCGGCGGGCGTGATCCGCGCCCTCGGCGGCCGGCCGACCACCAGGTGCACGACGGCGACCACGGCCAGCGCCCCGAACGCGAAGAACGGGGGAGTGGCGGCGTCCCGCCCCGGCTCGGACAGCCACTGGACGGTGGCGGCCGTGCCCAGCACCAGGGTGACCACCAGCGCGAGCACCACCAGCCGGCGGGCCCGCCAGGCGGCCTTGAGCGCGGCGGGCCGGCGCAGCAGGCCGCGGGCGGCCAGCGCGTCACCGATCCGCTGCACGTCCGGGCTGCCCAGCACGGAGGCGCGCAGCACGGACAGGTCCCGCCCGGTGCGGCCGCCGACGGCGGTGATCAGCACGGTCTCGACGGCGTCGCGCGGCGCGGTGTCGGTGACCGTGACCCGCTGGGCCCGGGAGATCACCACCCGGCCCTCGCGTTCCATCCGGACCAGCGCGGTGTCCACCGCCCGGGCCGGGCCGCCGGCCAGGAACGCGGCCTCCAGCAGCGGCATGCCGTTCCCGGGCAGGCCCCGGGGCTCGGTGACCCGGCGGCAGCGCCGGTCGAAGACGGTGGCGACGACCATGGACAGGGCGACCATGACCAGGGCCACGACGAACTGGGTGTTCCACATTCCCCCGAAGTCCTTTCGTGCAGTGGTGCGAGAGGCGGCGACACGGCCGGTGAGGTGGTGCCGAGTGCGGCGTTCGCGAGGGCTACCGGTGCGCCCGGGCGGTGCGGCGCGGCAGCAGACCGGCCCAGCGGCGGGCGGCCGGGTGGAGCAGACGGTGCAGCGCCGGGTGCCACGGCGCGGCGGGTGCGGCGTCCAGGGCCCAGGCGGCGAAGGCGTGGGCGTCGGCCCGGTAGCCGCCGGTGAGCGGGCGGCCGACGGCGTAGCGGCGGAACAGCGGTGCGAAGTCCGGGCCGAGCAGCTCGGGCAGTTCGGGCATCAGGTGGCCGACGGTCTCCCGGCGCTTGGCGAGCAGGCCCTCGGACTGGGTGTGCAGGTGCGTCGGGTCGAACCCGGCGGGGGCGGGGCCGCCCGCCACCAGGGCGGTCAGCAGCTCCTCCTGACGGGCGGCCAGGTTGCGGCGGGCCAGGGCGAGTTCGGCGTCGGCGCGGTCACGGATCAGGTACTCGTCCAGTTCGGACACGGTCGGGCTCCTTCCGGCGGTCGTGGGCCGTGCGATGGACCCGGCGAACGGCGTCGAGTTCGGCGGACAGTTCGGCGGGCGGCGGGTAGGCGCCGTCCCGCTCCAGCAGCACCCCGGGCGGGTCGGTGCGTTCGCACAGTGCGGCGAGCACCTCCAGCACGGGGGCGGTGACGGGATGGGTGTGGGTGTCGTGCCAGACGCCGTCGCGCTCCACCCCGCCGGCGACGTGCACGTAGGCCAGCGCGTCCAGCGGCAGCCGGTCGAGCTCGGCGGCCGGGTCGACGCCCAGGTTGACCCGGTTGGTGTGCAGGTTGGCGACGTCCACCAGCAGGTGCACGCCGGTGCGCTCGACGAGCTCGGCGAGGAACTGGGCCTCCGTCAGCTCGTCGCCCGGCCAGGCCAGGTGCGCGGCGATGTTCTCCAGCGCCAACGGCACCGGCAGTTCCTGCTGGGCGATCCGCACGTTCGCGGCCACCACCCGCAACGCCTCCCGGGTGCGCGGCACCGGCAGCAGGTGGCCGGCCTCCAGGCCGCCCGCCCGGACGAACGCCAGATGCTCGCTGACCAGCGGCGAACCGAGCGCTCCGGCGACCGCGGCCAGCCGCGCCAGCCGCGCCGGATCGGGCGCGGCGGCATCGCCGAGGCCCAGCGAGACGCCGTGCGGAACGACCGTCACGCCCCGGCCCCGCAGCGCCGTCAACGAGGGCGGCAGGTGGTCGGCGCAGACGTTCTCGGCGACCACCTCCACCCAGTCCAGCCCGGGCAGCCGCTCCACGGCGGTGTCGATCTCGGGGCGCCAGCCGAGCCCCGTGCCCAACCGCGGAATTCCGTGCGAGGACATATTCCACCCCTTCCCGCCGGGCCTTTCGACGGCCTCGACTCCCCCTGCCGAGGGTGTATCCGGCCGGGGCCGGTGCCAAGCGGGACACCGGAAACTCAGAGCTGAACTTGAGCTTTCCGTCCCGCTGAACGGGACGGCCCGCAGGTGGGGGGAAATTCAGCGGCGCGCAGGCGAACGACTGACTAACGTGACATGCCTATGACTTCGATGCCGTACGACATCCGCCCGTTCGCCCCCGAGGACGCCGCCGGGGCCACCGACGCCTACCGGGCCGGCCGACCGCACCTGGTCGTCACACCCGAGGTGACCAGCTGGCTCGTCGGCCTGCCGCACTACCACCTGCTGGTCGCCGAACGCGCCGGACAGGTGGTCGGCTCCGCGAGGTTCGGCCCGGTCACCGAGAGCACCGTCCCGCACCAGGGCTTCCTGAACGTCAGCGTGCTGCCCGAGCACCGCGGCAGCGGCATCGGCACCGCGCTGCTCACCGCCGCCGAACGCGAACTCGCCGTCCTCGGCGTCCGCGACGCCCACGGCTGGGCGGACGGCACCCCCGAAGCCCTCGGCTTCGCCGCCGCCCGCGGCTACCGGCGGGGCCGCCGCGCCCAGTTCGCCGGCCGCGACCTCACCGTCCCGCTGCCGCCACTGCCGCCCACCCCGCCCGGCATCGAACTCCGCACCGCCGCAGACTTCCTGGACGACCCGTACCCCGTCTACCTGGTCGACATCGACGGCACCCGCGCCGAACCCGGCGACCTCGACCTGGCGGACCAGTCCTACGAGAGCTGGCTCGCCGAGATCTGGCAGCGGCCCGACCAGGACCACACCCTCACCACCGTCGTCCTCGACCGGGGCCGGGCGGTCGCCTTCTCCGCGGCCCAGACCGACGGCCGCAGCTACTGGTCCGCGTTCACCGCGACCTGCTCCACCCACCGCGGCCGCGGCCTCGCCAAACTCGCCAAGGCCCACTCCCTGCACCGCGCGCAGGCCCGCGGCCTGACCGCGGCGTACACCAACAACGACGGCGACAACGCGCCGATGCTCGCCATCAACGACTGGTTCGGGTACCGGGTGTGCGCGGAGGAGTGGAAGCACAGCCGCACGCTCTGACTCCGGGGACGCCCTCGCCCGCTACTCGACGTCGACGCCGTGGTGGCGGGCCAGGCCCGCCAGGCCGTCGGACCAGCCCTGGCCCACGGCACGGAGTTTCCAGCCGTCGGCGGGGTGGCGGTAGAGCTCGGCGACGAGCATCGCGGAGATGGCCGGGTCGGTCGGCGGGCGGAAGGTCCAGCGGCCGGGGCCGGCGGCGAGTTCCACCGTCGGGTCGATCAGGTCCGCGCAGGTGGCGTCGCCGTCGGCGTCCAGGTTCACGGACACGGCCACGCGGTGGACGGTGTCCGGCAGGCGGTCGGTGCGGACCACCGCGCTGCCGTCGCCGGGTTCCAGGGTGACGGCCCCGGCGGCCGCGGTCGGCTGGTGGTAGAAGACGAAGTCCTCGTCGGCCCGGACCTTGCCGAGCGCGTCGAGCAGCAGCAGCGTCAGGTCGGCGTCCGCGCCGTCGGACCGGAAGCGGACCCGTACCTCGCCGTCGGGCAGCACGGTGTTCTGACCGGGCATCAACTCCACGGCCGCAGGCCCGTCGGCCTGCCGGGCGGGGACCGGGGCCGGGCCCAGTCGGCCGGGGAGGCCGTGCTCGCGGAGCAGGGTGAGCAGCATCGGGCCGTCCACCAGGGTGAGCGGCTGGCCCTCGGCGTGCTTGCGCGAGCCGGGGCCGAAGCCCGAAGTGGTCACCAGGATGCCGCGGTTGGCGCCCTGGCGGCGCATCGTGGACTCCAGGTCGCGGACGGCGCTGGGGGAGACGGTGTGCCGGTAGCGCTTGGCCTGGATGACGATCTTTCCGCCGGTGATCGGGTCGGGGTCCTCGGCGAGCACGTCCACGCCCTCGTCGCCGCTGCGGGCGGTGGTGCTGGTGCGGAAGCCGCGGCGGCGGAACAGCTCGGCGATCAGCTTCTCGAACTCGATCGGGTCCATCGCGAACAGGTCCGGCTCCTCGCCGTCCCCGGCGGAGGTCGCGGCGGTCGGGATCTCGGCCACCGTGTCGGCCTTCTCGGGCCGGGCGGAGAGCCGTCCGCCGAGCGCGTCCTGCAGGCAGTCCAGTGGTGCGACGCGGTCCAGGGCCAGCCCGGCGAAGGTCGCCCGGTGCACCTCCACCGCCAGCAGGCAGCGGTCGCCCTCCTGGCCGGTCGCCGGGTCCGGGGCCACCACGACGCCGTTCAGGCCGACGGTGGCGATCAGCCCGTCGGGGTCGGCCCGGAACACCTCCGCCAGGACCCGCAGCGCGCACTGCGCCAGCACCTCGCGGTAGATCTCCTTGCGCTGGCCGGCCGGCCGGGCCACCTCGTCCTCCCGGTCGTCGGACCGGACGTAGCGGTAGCGGCCGACCGTCGGCACCACGTCGAACGCGGGCAGTTCCCAGCGCACCACCAGCCGGCGGGTGTCCGCGTCCCAGGAGGCCTCGCCGTCGGTGGGGAAGCCGTCCGGCCAGTCCTCCCGCCAGTCGACGACCGCCTCGAAGTACTCGGCGACCGCCGCCGCCTCGCCCGCCCGCAGCCGCTGCGCGAGCCGCCCCGCCTGGGTGCTCTGCCCGGCCAGCAGACGGTGCCGCTCGGCCGCCCACGCGTCGTACTGGGCGCGGTAGTCGGCGAGTTGGCGCTGCCGCTGCTGCTCGGCCGCCCAGGCCGCCTGCCAGTCGTACTCGAACCTGGCCCGGGCGTGCCCGGCCTGTTCCTCCCACTGGCGGCGCGCCGCCGGGTTGTACGCCTGAGCGCCCGTCAACGGCGGCACCAGGTACCAGTTCTGATCGGGCATCGGCACCGGAACGCCCAGCGGCCCCGGGTCGAACGGCGGGATCGCGCCCTGCCCGCCCCGGCTCTGCTCCGCCAGCGAGAACCCCGGACCGGCCAGCCCCGCCGCCAGCACCCCGCGCAACTCGGCGACCCGGTCGTCCAGTTCGGCCGTCCGACGGGCCGCGTCCGCGTCCCGCTGCTGCTGGTACGCCTTCAGCGCCTCGCGCTCGCCCCGCGCCGCGGCTCGCTGCGCCTCGCGCTGCGCCCGCTCGTGGTCCCGCTGTTGGGCGGCCGCGGCCTTCCGCTGCGCCTCGACGCGGCGGTGCTGCTCACGCTGCGCCTCCGCCAGTACCGACCACACCCCGGAAGACCGCCGCCGCGCCACGCCCGCCCCACCCACGTCCAGACCGAACAAGAGCGATCAGTCTTCCACGGGGGCGGGCGTCGGCGCTTCCTACTCGGCGGGCTTCAGCCGCAGCGAGATCGAGTTGATGCAGTACCGCTGGTCCGTCGGCGTGTCGTAGCCCTCGCCCTCGAACACGTGCCCGAGGTGGCTGCCGCACTTCTTGCAGCGCACCTCGACCCGGCGCATCCCGAGGCTGGAGTCCTCCAGGTACTCCACCGAGTCACCGGCCAGCGGGGCGTAGTAGGACGGCCAGCCGCAGTGCGACTCGAACTTCGTCTCGCTGCTGAACAGCTCCGCGCCGCACGCCCGGCAGCTGTACACGCCGACGGTCCTGGTGTCGGTGTACTCGCCGACGAACGGGCGCTCGGTGCCGGCCTCGCGGAGCACGTGGTACTCCTCAGGGCTCAGCTCGGACCGCCACTCGGCGTCGGACTTCTGGACCTCGTAGCTCACGGCACTCTCCCGGGCTCGCCGTTCGACTCAGACAGCAGGTGCAACGTCCGCCAGGGCGGCCAGAATTTCCGGGCCCAGATTGGTGACGTCGCCCGCGCCCATGGTCAGCACCAGGTCGCCGGGGCGGGCCAGGCCGGCCAGCACGGCGGGCGCGGCGGCGAACTCGTGCTCGGCCCGGACGTCCGCGCCGGCCCGGCGGGCCGCGTCGATGATCAGCTCGGCGGTGACGCCCGGGATCGGGTCCTCACGGGCCGGGTAGATGTCCAGCACGACCGAGCCGTCGGCCAGCGCCAGCGCCCGGCCCATCTCCTCGGCCAGCTGCTGGGTGCGGGAGAACAGGTGCGGCTGGAACACCACCAGCACCCGGCCCGCGCCCGCCGCCTCGCGGATCGCCTCCAGGTCGGCGGCCATCTCGGTCGGGTGGTGCGCGTACGAGTCGATCACCTGCACGCCGCGGGCCTCGCCCTTCAGCTGCAGCCGCCGCCGCACGCCGGTGTACGCGCCCAGCGCCTTCGCCAGCCCGTCCGCCGGAACGCCCAGCGCGACGCCCGCGGCCAGCGCCGCCACCGCGTTGTGCGCGTAGTGCCGGCCCGGCACCGAGACGGTGAACGTCAGCCGCTCGCCGCCCAGTTCGACCGTCACCTCGCTGGTCATGCCGTGCGCCGCCACCGACAGCACCCGCACGTCCGCGTCCTCGGCCGCGCCGACCGTCACCACGTTCAGGCCCGCCCGCCCGGCGACCCGGCGGGTCAGCTCGCGGGCGCCCTCGTGGTCGGCCGACACCACCAGGGTGCCGCCGGGGACGATCCGGGCGACGAACGTCTCGAAGGACTCGTAGATCTCCTCCATCGACGCGTAGTTGGCGTGGTGGTCCAGCTCCACGTTCAGCACGATCGCCACCTCGGGCGCGTACTTGTGGAAGCTGCGGTCGCTCTCGTCCGCCTCCGCGACGAAGATGTCGCCCGCCCCGTGGTGCGCGTTCGACCCGGGCAGGTCCAGGTCGCCGCCGATCGCGTACGAGGGCTCCAGGCCCAGCTCGCCCAGGCTGACCGCCAGCATCGAGGTGGTGGTGGTCTTCCCGTGGGTGCCCGCCACCGCGAGCGCCCGCCGGCCGCCCATCAGCGCCGCCAGCGCGTCCGAACGGTGCACCACCGGGACGCCCCGCTCCTGCGCCGCCACCAGCTCCGGGTTGTCGGCGCGGATCGCGCTGGAGACCACCACGCTGCTCGTCCCGGCCGGCAGGTGCTCGGCCGCGTGGCCGACGAACACCGTCGCGCCGAGCTCGCGCAGCGCCCGCACGGTGTCCGACTCCTTGGCGTCGCTGCCCGAGACGGTCGCGCCGCGGACCGCGAGGATCTTCGCCAGACCGGACATGCCGGCGCCGCCGATGCCGATGAAGTGCGGGGCGTGCAGGTCGTGCGCGGCGTCGTTCAAGGCTGGCTCCGTACTGGCGTGAGGAGGCGGAAACGGGTCGTCCTGCGGTCCCGCCTGCGTTGCGGGACCACGGGACGATTCTGCCCTAATCGGGAGGCGGGTCAGGAGTCGCTGGCGAACAGCTTGAGTACGGGGACGCCGACCTCGTGCCGGGCGCGGGAGGCCCAGTCGCGGTGGAAGAACTCCTCGACGAAGTGCGGCGAGGTCAGCACCAGCACCTCGTCGGCCCGGTTCTCCTCCACCACCTCGCGCAGCCGCACCAGCGGCTGCTGCTCGACCACCTCGCCGACCGCCTCCGCACCGGCCCGCTGCAGGTGCCGCAGGCTGTGCTCCAGGGACTCCCCGGCGAGGCTGGGCCCGTTGCCGTCGTGCTCGTCGTGCTCGTGCACCGCCTGGTCGAGATGGCCGAGGGCCACATCGTCCAGGGCGCGCAGCAGTTCGTCCTGCTTGCCGCGCGGCTGCATCAGGACGACGAAGGACACCTGCTCGTCGCCGTGGAGAGTGGTGACCAGTTCCACGTCGGCGTCGGAAAGTGCCTTCTCGATCATCAGTACGGTCTTGAACACGTGAGTCCCTTCGCTGGTGCGGGCCCCCGGGTCCGGCATCCCCTCCTTTCATAGTGCCCGGAGGAAGGATTCCTCACGCTGCACACGCGCCACACGGAACACGTGGTCCACATCGGTCAGGAAGTGGCTCAGGTGAGCGCGGGGTCGCTCGGGGAGCGGTCCGGATCGGTCGGCCGCAGATAGCGGGTGAAGAGGAAACCTTTCTCCTCGATCAATGACACCAGCCGCATCCGCCGGACGTCCGCGATTCCCGGACCGTTCACGATCCTCGGTGAATCGCCTCCCGTCACCAGCGGGGCCACCGAGAGGCACAGCTCGTCCAGCAGACCGTCCGCCGCGAGTTGGCCGAGCAGACGGGGACCGCCCTCCGAGAGCTGCCGCCGCCAACCGCGCTCCGTGAGCGCCGCGACCGCCCTCGGGAGGTCCACCGTGCCCGTTCCCGCGGTGATCACCTCGGCGACCCCGGCGGTCCGGGCCAGCCGGTCGGCCGGCGCGTCCGAAGTGGTGATCACCACCGTCGGGACCAGCGGCTCGGTGAACAGCGGCGCCGAGAGGTCGAGGTCCAGGCTCCGCGTCACCACCGCGATCACCGGGGCCGGCAACTGACCCGCCGCGGCGCGCTGCTCGGCGAACTCCTTCCGCGCCCGCCCCGGCCGGTACCCCTCCGCCCGCACCGTCTCGGCGCCCACCAGCACCACGTCGCACAGCGCGCGCAGCACCCCGAAGATCCGCTTGTCCGCTTCGCTGGACAGCCCGTCCGAGAGGCCGTCGAGCCGGGCCGCGCCGTCCAACGACGCCACCATGTTCGCCCGCAGCCACGGACCGTCCGCCGGATACGCGTACGCCCGGGCCAGCCACTCCAGACCGCCGGGGGTGCCGGGGGTGTTGCCGATCAGTTGCTCCATGGCTCAAGTTTCGCAGTGGAGAGCACCACCGGGTGCCCCCTGCGCGGCCCGGTCTCGCATCCGCCGGCTCTCCCGCTCACCTGTACGCTTGTTCTCCGTGTCTGCACCTGCCTCGGAGTCCGAAATCCGTACCGTGACAGCCCTCGCCTCTCGGCGGCCGGTGGTTCCGGCCGAGCGGCTGGTGGCCGAGATGGTGCCGCCGCCGCGGTTCGCCGGTGTGAGTTTCGGCAGTTACCTGCCGGATTCCTCGCAGCCGAGCCAGTACGAGGCCGTGCAGATCCTGGAGGGTTTCGCGGCGAGCCTGAACGCGGGTGCGGAGCCGGTGAAGCGCGGGTGGTTCCGGCGGTCCGCGCCGGCGCCGAGCGGGCCGGCAGGGATCTACCTGGACGGCGGGTACGGCGTAGGAAAAACGCATCTGCTGGCGTCGCTGTGGCACGCCGTGCCGGGGCCGAAGGCGTTCGGCACGTTCGTCGAGCTGACCAACCTGGTCGGGGCGCTGACGTTCCAGGGTGCGGTGAAGACGCTGAGCTCGCACCGGCTGCTGTGCATCGACGAGTTCGAGCTGGACGACCCGGGCGACACCGTGCTGGTGTCGACGCTGCTGAGCCGGCTGGTGGAGAACGGCGTCAAGCTCTGCGCGACGTCGAACACGCTGCCGGAGAAGCTCGGTGAGGGCCGGTTCGCCGCCGCCGACTTCATGCGGGAGATCCAGGGCCTGTCCTCGCACTTCCGCCCGGTGCGGATCGACGGCCAGGACTACCGCCACCGCGGTCTCCCGGACGCGCCCCCGCCGTACACCGACGCCGAGGTGACGGACCGCGCGGCCACCGCCCCCGGCGCTTCGCTGGACGACTTCGACGCCCTGCTGGAGCACCTGAAGGAGGTGCACCCCAGCCGCTACGGCGCCCTGCTGGACGACATCGGCTCGGTCTTCCTGCGCGGCGTCCGCCAGGTCGACGACCAGGCGACCGCGCTGCGCCTGGTGGTGCTGGCGGACCGGATGTACGACCGGGAGCTGCCGATCACCGCGTCGGGCGTGCCGTTCGACCAGGTGTTCACCGAGGAGATGCTGCGCGGCGGCTACCGGAAGAAGTACCTGCGGGCGGTGTCCCGGCTGGTCGCGCTGGCCCGGGACTCAGCCAAGTAGCCCGGCCCGTCCGGCCGCGCCTCAGTCGTACAGGGTGACGCCCGGCAGCGGTCGGCCGTCGGCGTCGAACAGCGGCGTTCCGCAGTCGCAGCGCTCCCCGGCCAGGGTTTCGTCGGGCAGCAGCTGCCAGACCAACTGCTGCCCGCAGCCGGGGCAGTCCAGACAGACCAGGGTCGGCCCGGCGCCCCACGGCAGTACCGGGCTGTCCCGGTGGGTCAGTTCGGGCGGTTCGCCGGTTCGCGCGACCAGCACGGTGTAGGCGTCGTCCCCGTGGTGCACCAGCAGGAGCGTGCAGTCGAGGCCCGCCAGCACCGCGGACAGGTGGTCGAGCTGGCGCACGGGAAGGTCGCCGCGCCGCAGCGTCGGGTCCTGCTCGGCGGTGCGGCGGACGACGGTGTCGTCGACGTCCGCCGGGTCCGCCCCGAAGGCCCGTACCCGCTCGGCCACGAACGCCGCGAGCAGGCCGGGCGACTCCTCGCCGCTCCAGTCCATGGCGAAGGCCACCCCGTCGATGTCGACCCCGCGGGCCCGTTCGTCGGGCGTGAGCACCAGTTCGTCCAGCTCTGTCATGCCGGGCACGCTAGCCGGGTCCGCCGACAGCCGGGACGAGCCCCGGACTGTCGGTGGCCGGTCGTACCGTGGAGGCGTGCGTCCCATCACGAGTATTGAGCGGTCCGTGGCGCCCTTCGAGGTCGTCAGCCCCTTCCAGCCCAATGGTGACCAGCCGGCGGCCATCGCCGAGCTGGAACGCCGGATCCGCGCCGGGGAGAAGGACGTCGTCCTGCTCGGTGCGACCGGCACCGGCAAGTCCGCCACCACCGCGTGGATGATCGAGAAGCTCCAGCGCCCCACCCTGGTGATGGCGCCGAACAAGACGCTGGCCGCGCAGCTGGCGAACGAGTTCCGCGAGCTGCTGCCGAACAACGCGGTCGAGTACTTCGTCTCGTACTACGACTACTACCAGCCCGAGGCGTACGTCCCCCAGACGGACACGTACATCGAGAAGGACTCCTCGATCAACGAGGAGGTCGAGCGGCTGCGCCACTCCGCCACCAACAGCCTGCTCACCCGGCGGGACGTCGTGGTGGTGGCGTCGGTGTCGTGCATCTACGGCCTCGGCACGCCGCAGGAGTACGTGGACCGGATGGTGCAGCTGAAGGTCGGCGAGGAGGTCGACCGGGACGCGCTGCTGCGCCGCTTCGTGGACATCCAGTACACCCGCAACGACCTGGCGTTCAGCCGCGGCACGTTCCGGGTGCGCGGCGACACCGTCGAGATCTTCCCGGTGTACGAGGAACTCGCCGTCCGGATCGAGATGTTCGGCGACGAGATCGAGGCGCTGTACACGCTGCACCCGCTGACCGGCGAGGTGATCAGCCAGGACGACTCGATCTACGTCTTCCCGGCCTCGCACTACGTGGCCGGCCCGGAGCGGATGGAGCGCGCGGTCCGGGACATCGAGACCGAGCTGGAGCAGACCCTCGCCCGGATGGAGAAGCAGGGCAAGCTGCTGGAGGCCCAGCGGCTGCGGATGCGCACCACCTACGACATCGAGATGCTCCGTCAGATCGGCACCTGCTCGGGCGTGGAGAACTACTCGATGCACTTCGACGGCCGCGAGCCGGGCTCGCCGCCGAACACGCTGCTCGACTACTTCCCCGAGGACTTCCTGCTGGTCATCGACGAGTCGCACGTGACGGTCCCGCAGATCGGCGCGATGTACGAGGGCGACGCCTCGCGCAAGCGCACGCTGGTCGAGCACGGGTTCCGGCTGCCCTCGGCGATGGACAACCGGCCGCTGAAGTGGGAGGAGTTCCAGGAGCGGATCGGCCAGACCGTCTACCTGTCGGCCACCCCCGGCAAGTACGAACTGGCGCGCGGCGACGGGCAGGTGGAGCAGATCATCCGCCCGACCGGTCTGATCGACCCGGAGGTGATCGTCAAGCCGACCGAGGGCCAGATCGACGACCTGGTGCACGAGATCCGGCAGCGGGTGGAGAAGAACGAGCGGGTCCTGGTCACCACGCTCACCAAGAAGATGGCCGAGGACCTTACCGACTACTTCCTCGGGCTGGACATCCGGGTCCGCTACCTGCACAGCGACGTCGACACGCTGCGCCGGATCGAGTTGCTGCGCGAACTGCGGGCCGGCGAGTACGACGTGCTGGTCGGCATCAACCTGCTGCGCGAGGGCCTGGACCTGCCCGAGGTGTCGCTGGTGGCGATCCTGGACGCCGACAAGGAGGGCTTCCTGCGCTCCGGCACCTCGCTGATCCAGACCATCGGCCGGGCCGCGCGCAACGTCTCCGGCCAGGTGCACATGTACGCCGACAAGATCACCCCGGCGATGGACCTGGCGATCTCCGAGACCAACCGCCGTCGCATCGTCCAGCAGGCGTACAACGAGAAGCACGGGATCGACCCGCAGCCGCTGCGGAAGAAGATCGGCGACCTGCTCTCCACCATGGCCGGCGAGGACGTGGACACCGAGGAGCTGCTCGCCACCGGCTACCGCCAGCAGGGCAAGGGCAAGGCCCCGGTGCCCTCGCTGGGCCTCGACCGCAAGCCCGCCAAGAGCCTGCCCGCGGCCGAACTCGCCGAGCTGATCCAGGACATGACGGACCGGATGCACACCGCCGCCGCCGAGCTGCAGTTCGAGGTGGCGGCCCGGCTGCGCGACGAGGTCAAGGAGCTCAAGCGCGAGCTGCGCCAGATGCGAGAGGCCGGCATGGCCTGATCCGAACGGTCCGAAACGGCCGTCATGTCGTGGTTCTGCCACAGTCTCGCCGTCCCGGACCGGGGCGGCGGGGCGGCAGCGTAGGGTGGTGCGCGGCCGGCGTGGGGCCAGGACGCTCCTGTCACGGCCGGTCGGGTGCGAGACCGGGGGCAACCCGGAGGAATGGGGTGGTCGGCGTGTCGGTGAGCCTGGCGAAGGGGCAGAGCGTCAGCCTGGCGAAGTCCAGCGGCGGAACTCTGAGCGTGGTCCGGATGGGTCTCGGCTGGAAGTCCGCTCCGGGCAAGCGCGGCTTCTTCAGCCGCCGCCCGAAGGAGATCGACCTGGACGCGTCCGCCCTGCTGTACGACGGCAAGGCGATGAGCGACGTGGTGTTCTTCTCGCACCTGGTCAGCAACGACGGGTCGGTGCAGCACACCGGCGACAACCTGGTCGGCGGCGTCGGCGCGGGCGAGGACGACGAGAGCATCCTGGTCGACCTGACCAAGGTGCCGCGCCGGGTCACCCAGATCGTGTTCACCGTCAGCTCGTACAGCGGCCAGAACTTCCTGGAGGTGCAGAACGCGCACTGCCGGCTGGTCGACGAGACCACCGGCCAGGAGCTGGCCCGCTACGACCTCACCGGCGGCGGCACCCACACCGGGCAGATCATGGCCAAGGTGGAGCGGGAGGGCACGGGCTGGAAGATGACCGCGATCGGCGCGCCCGCCACCGGCCGCACCTTCCGGGACATGCTGCCGTTCGTCGAGCCCTTCCTGTAGGCCCGACCGGCCCGACCCGGGGGCATCCCTTTACCTTCTTTACCTTCCCTTGGTGTTCCTGTTACTCTCGACGGGAGCGGAGGGGAGTATTCCCCGTTCAGTGACCCCGTCATCACGGCTGCCCGTCGCGGCATCCCGGGGCGCTGGCCGTGCGGCGCCGACCGACGGGCGCGCCGTGCGGCGGAAGAGACCTCCGGCAGTGACGATGTTCGCCTAGCTGCCGGAGGAGCAGTCATGGACGTTTCCGCAGGCCTGTGGGCCGGCACCATCGCGGTGCTGGCCCTGTTGATCCTGGCCGATTTCTTCATCGGCGGTCGCAAGCCGCACGAGGTCTCCATCAAGGAGGCCGGGATCTGGACCGCGGTCTGGGTCGTGCTGGCGGTGCTGTTCGGTGGATTCCTGTGGTGGTACGGCGGCGGGCAGCCGGCCGGGGAGTTCTTCGCCGGTTACATCACCGAGAAGTCGCTCAGCGTCGACAACCTGTTCGTGTTCATCCTGATCATGGGCAAGTTCGCGGTGCCGAAGATCTACCAGCAGCGCGTGCTGATGTTCGGCGTGATCATCGCCCTGGTGCTCCGGGCGGTCTTCATCGCCGGCGGCGCGGCGCTGGTCTCCAGCTTCTCCTGGGTGTTCTTCATCTTCGGCGGGTTCCTGATCTGGACCGCCTGGAAGCTGCTCAAGGAGGCCCGCGCCGAGGAGGAGGGCGAGGAGGACTTCGAGGAGAACCGGCTGCTCAGGTCGATCCAGAAGCGCGTCCCGTCCACCGACCAGTACCACGGCACCAAGCTGTTCGTCCGGGAGAACGGCCGCCGGCTGATGACCCCGATGCTGATCGTGATGATCGCGATCGGCACCACCGACGTGCTGTTCGCGCTGGACTCGATCCCCGCCATCTTCGGTCTCACCCAGGACCCGTACATCGTCTTCACCGCCAACGCCTTCGCGCTGATGGGTCTGCGGCAGCTGTACTTCCTGATCGGCGGGCTGCTGAAGAAGCTGGTCCACCTCTCCTACGGCCTGTCGGTGATCCTCGGCTTCATCGGCGTGAAGCTGGTGCTGCACGCGCTGCACGAGGCCGGGGTGCACGTCCCGGAGATCAGCATCCCGGTGTCGCTGGGCTTCATCCTGCTCACCCTGGCGGTCACCACCGTCACCAGCCTGATCGCCGCGCGCAAGCAGGACGACTCCGACAAGCCGGAGAAGATCGAGGCCTGACGGCACGCACGAGGGCCCCCGCTCCGGCGGGGGCCCTCGTGCGTGCGCTCACCAGCCGCGTTCGCGCCACTCCGGCAGGTGCGGGCGCTCGGCGCCCAGCGTGGTGTCGTTGCCGTGGCCCGGGTAGACCCAGGTCTCGTCCGGGAGGACGTCGAAGATCTTCCCGTTGACGTCCCGGAACAGCGAGTCGAAGGCGGCCGGGTCGCCCCAGGTGTTGCCCACCCCGCCCGGGAACAGGCAGTCGCCGGTGAACAGGTGCGGGTGGCCCTGCGGGTCGTCGTAGACCAGCACGATCGCGCCGGGGGTGTGGCCGACCAGGTGGCGGACGGTCAGCTCGATCTGCCCGACCCGGAGCACCGAGCCGTCCTCCAGCGGGACGTCGGTGGGCACGTCGACGCCCTCCGCGTCGATCCGCCCGGCCGCGGTGCGCGCCCCGGTGGCGGCGACCACCTCGGCCAGCGCGCCCCAGTGGTCGTGGTGCCGGTGGGTGGTGACCACCATGGCCAGCCGGCTGCCCACGGTCTCCAGCAGCACCGGCGCGTCGGCGGCCGCGTCGATCAGCAGCTGCTCGTCGGTGGCCCGGCAGCGCAGCAGGTAGGCGTTGTTGTCGTACGGTCCGACCGCCACCTTGGTGATGATCAGGTGGGCCAGCTCCCGGACGTCCGGCGCACCGCCGACCTTGACCGTTCCGTGGTACGTCATCACGTCGCTCCTCGCTGCCGCTGGGGGTGTCCCGTCAACCGGCACCATCATCCCATCGGGGGCAGCTCGGGCAGGGCGGTGCGCGCGTCGACCAGGCCCTCGTGGCCGCGGTGCACCTGCAGGCCGTCGCCGTCCGAACGCCCGGACAGCCAGCCGGTGAGCGCCCGGACCGGGCCCTCGACGGTCAGCTCCGGCTCGCCCGCGCCGCCGAGCCGGGCCTCCAGCCCGGCGTCCTCGGCGATCAGCCGGACCACCGGCAGGCCGTCGAGGGCGCCGAAGTGGGTGCCCAGGCGCCGGAACTCGGCGATCGCGAACGGCTCCGACCAGTGCGCCGGGGTGTAGCCGGCGTTCAGGTCGACGTGGTGGTACTCCAGCTCGGCCAGCCGCTTCCCGGGCAGCTGCCAGGCCGGGAAGGTGTAGCCGGAGCGGTGCGTGAGGGTGGCCTGCCAGTGCTCGGGGGCGAGCAGCCGGGCGGCGTCCACGAAGCGCTGCTGGCTGCCCCGGACGTCGGCCAGCTGCACCTCCAGCGGCCGGCCGGAGCCGGCCTCGATGTCGGCGTCCCGGGCGGCCGGGCTCGCGTACTGCGGGATGTCCCGGCCGGTACGGGCGCCGGTCAGCAGGTTGACCAGCGAGTCGGCGTTGCGGGCGATGTGCGCCAGCACGTGGCCGCGGGTCCAGCCGGGCAGCCCGGACGGTTCGAACACGTCTTCGGGCTTCAGCTCGGACAGGGTGTGCAGCAGGACGTCGGTGCTCTCGACAGTGGCCCGCAACTGCTCGGCTGCGGTGGTCGCGTCGCTCATCGGGTGGTGCCTTTCGACGGTCGGTGGAGCGGTTCCGGGCGGTTCTCGACCGGCCCGGGCCGTTGCCCGGAACGGTTGTCAGTCGTTGACGCTACCGTCGGCCGCGGGTGCCGTTCACTCGATTGGGTGGACCCCGCTGGACAGGTTCGGTATTCGAACAGATGAGCTAGTACGCTGGCGGGCGCATCCTGGAAGAAGCACACCTCACATTTCGACCCGGAGAAAGGCGCCAGTAGCAGTGGCAGACCGCCTCGTCGTCCGCGGTGCTCGCGAGCACAACCTCAAGAACGTCTCGCTCGACCTGCCCCGGGACTCCCTCATCGTCTTCACGGGCCTCTCCGGGTCCGGCAAGTCCTCGCTCGCCTTCGACACGATCTTCGCCGAGGGCCAGCGGCGCTACGTCGAGTCGCTGTCGTCGTACGCCCGGCAGTTCCTCGGGCAGATGGACAAGCCCGACGTCGATTTCATCGAGGGACTCTCCCCGGCCGTCTCGATCGACCAGAAGTCCACCAGCCGCAACCCGCGGTCCACCGTCGGCACCATCACGGAGGTGTACGACTACCTCCGCCTGCTGTTCGCCCGGATCGGCAAGCCGCACTGTCCGCACTGCGGCCGCCCGATCGCCCGGCAGTCGCCGCAGGCCATCGTCGACAAGGTGCTGTCGCTGGAGGAAGGCACCCGGTTCCAGGTGCTCAGCCCGGTGGTCCGGGAGCGCAAGGGCGAGTTCGTCGACCTCTTCGCCGACCTGCAGTCCAAGGGCTACGCCCGGGCCCGGGTCGACGGCCAGACCGTCCAGCTGACCGAGCCGCCCACGCTCAAGAAGCAGGAGAAGCACACCATCGAGGTGGTCATCGACCGCCTCACCGTGAAGTCCAGTGCCAAGCGCCGCCTCACCGACTCGGTGGAGACGGCCCTCAAGCTGGCCGGCGGCATGGTGGTGCTCGACTTCGTCGACCTCCCGGAGGACGACCCCGAGCGCGAGAAGATGTTCTCGGAGCACCTCTACTGCCCCTACGACGACGTCTCCTTCGAGGAGTTGGAGCCGCGGTCGTTCTCCTTCAACTCCCCGTTCGGCGCCTGCCCCGACTGCTCGGGCCTGGGCAACCGGATGGAGGTCGACCCGGAGCTGCTCGTCCCCGACCCGGAGAAGTCGCTCGACGAGGGCGCCATCCACCCGTGGTCGCAGGGCGCCACCAAGGAGTACTTCCAGCGGCTGGTCAACGCGCTGGCCGGGGAACTCGGCTTCCGCACCGACATCCCGTGGGCCGGGCTCCCGGTCCGCGCCCGCAAGGCCCTGCTGTACGGCCACAAGACCCAGGTCGAGGTGCGCTACCGCAACCGGTACGGCCGCGAGCGCTCCTACACCACCGCGTTCGAGGGCGCCGTCCCGTTCGTGACGCGGCGGCACTCCGAGTCGGAGAGCGACTCCAGCCGCGAGCGCTTCGAGGGCTACATGCGCGAGGTGCCCTGCCCGACCTGCAAGGGCACCCGGCTCAAGCCGGTGGTCCTCGCGGTCACCGTGATGGAGAAGTCCATCGCCGAGGTCTCCGCCATGTCGATCAACGACTGCGCGGACTTCCTCGGTGCGCTCCGCCTCGACGCCCGCGACAAGAAGATCGCCGAGCGGGTCCTCAAGGAGGTCCTGGAGCGGCTGCGCTTCCTGGTCGACGTCGGCCTCGACTACCTGTCGCTGAACCGCGCCGCCGGCACCCTCTCCGGCGGCGAGGCCCAGCGCATCCGGCTCGCCACCCAGATCGGCTCCGGCCTGGTCGGCGTGCTCTACGTGCTGGACGAGCCGTCCATCGGCCTGCACCAGCGCGACAACCACCGCCTGATCGAGACCCTGGTCCGACTGCGGGACATCGGCAACACCCTGATCGTCGTCGAGCACGACGAGGACACGATCAAGACCGCCGACTGGATCGTCGACATCGGCCCCGGCGCCGGCGAGCACGGCGGCAAGGTCGTCCACTCCGGCTCGCTCAAGGAGCTGCTGAAGAACGACGAGTCGCTGACCGGCCAGTACCTGGCCGGCAAGCGCGCCATCCCGATCCCGGCCGCCCGTCGCCCGCGCGACAAGAAGCGGCAGATCGTGGTGCACGGCGCCCGCGAGCACAACCTCAAGGACGTCACGGTCGCCTTCCCGCTCGGCACCTTCACCGCCGTCACCGGCGTCTCCGGCTCCGGCAAGTCGACGCTGGTCAACGACATCCTCTACACCCACCTGGCCCGTGAGCTGAACGGCGCCCGCAGCGTCCCCGGCCGGCACACCCGGATCACCGGCACCGACCTGGTCGACAAGGTCGTGCACGTCGACCAGTCGCCGATCGGCCGCACCCCGCGCTCCAACCCGGCCACCTACACGGGCGTCTTCGACCACGTGCGGCGGCTGTTCGCGGAGACCCAGGAGGCCAAGGTCCGCGGCTACCTGCCCGGCCGGTTCTCGTTCAACGTCAAGGGCGGCCGCTGCGAGAACTGCTCCGGCGACGGCACCATCAAGATCGAGATGAACTTCCTGCCGGACGTCTACGTCCCCTGCGAGGTCTGCCACGGCGCCCGCTACAACCGGGAGACGCTGGAGGTCCACTACAAGGGCAAGTCCATCTCCGAGGTGCTCGACATGCCGATCGAGGAGGCCCTCGACTTCTTCGAGGCCGTCCCCGCGATCGCCCGCCACCTGCGCACCCTCAAGGAGGTCGGCCTCGGCTACGTCCGCCTCGGCCAGCCCGCCACCACCCTCTCCGGCGGCGAGGCCCAGCGCGTCAAGCTCTCCGCCGAACTCCAGAAGCGCTCCACCGGCCGCACGGTCTACGTCCTCGACGAGCCCACCACCGGCCTGCACTTCGAGGACATCAGCAAGCTGATCAAGGTCCTCGAAGGCCTGGTCGACAAGGGCAACACCGTCATCGTCATCGAACACAACCTCGACGTCATCAAGACCGCCGACTGGCTGGTCGACATGGGCCCCGAGGGCGGTTCCGGCGGCGGCGGCGTCGTCATCGAGGGCACGCCGGAAGAGGTCGCCGCCTCCACGGCCAGCCACACCGGCAAGTTCCTGAGGGACATCCTCCCGGGCGTCTCGGACGCGACGCCGGTGAAGCGCAAGAAGAAGTAGCCCCCCGCGAAGGCGGGCGGCGAGCGTCAACGAGGTCCGCCCGGGGAGAGCACGAGGCTCCCCGGGCGGACCTCGTTGTGCGTGCTACGTTGCTGGCGCCCTTCCCCGCACCGAGGAGTTCCCGATGTCCGAGCCCGTCGCGTCCCGTCGTACCGTCCTCTGCTGCGCGGCCGTTGCACTGGCGGGCGCCACGGCGGCCGGCTGCTCGTCGAACGGCGGCAAGGAGGAGACCAAGTCCGCGGGCCCGATCGATCTCGGCTCGGCCGCGGGCATCCCGGTCGGCGGCGGCAAGGTGTACCGCGACCAGGCCGTCGTCGTGACGCAGCCGACCGCGGGCGAGTACAAGGCCTTCAGCGCGAAGTGCACCCACGCGGGCTGCCTGGTCAACGGCGTGGCCAAGGAACAGATCCAGTGCCTGTGCCACGGCAGCCGTTTCGCGATCACCGACGGCGCGGTGCTGGACGGCCCGGCCCCGAAGCCGCTGCCGGAGTACCAGGTCGCGGTGCAGAACGGGAACCTGGAGGTCACCAAGGGCTGACGCCTCGTCGGGGGCGGGACCCCGATCCGCTACTGCGTACGGAGCTTGGTGTCGAGCAGCCGCCGACCGTAGGCCCTGGCGGCGTCGTCCCACCCACAGGCGGAGCAGCGGTCGACGAAGATGTAGCGCCACTTGGGGTCGGCGTACGCGACTCGGTCCTCGGGGACCCGGGTGAACGACTCGATGCTGCGCCGCTTGCCGGTCACCCGGCCGCAGGGGGCGTCGGCCGAGTGGTAGACGGTCCGTTCCTCCCCGACCGTCGTGCGCAGCAAGCACGGCATCCGCTTGGACCGGTCCGCGAGGTCGGCGGCCCTGGCCGCGATCGACCGCAGGTCGCGTTCCAGCTGGGTGCGCCTGATGCGCTCCTCGTGGTGGTCGACGAAGGCCCGGGTGCGCCAGTGGTGCAGTCCGGCCAACTCGCTCCAGTGGTCGGGGTTGGCCAACAGGGGCTGGTCGTTCACAGCAGTCCTTCTCCCGGGCGGCATTGACATCGGTCGACCGCAGATTCGCGGAGAACGGCCCGGCCGGGTCCGGTTTCGCGGATCTGCCCGCGGACAGCCGGTCGAAGTGGTAGGCGTCCGTGGCGGGAGGAGTCCGGTTGCCGGTGATCGCCACGAGGTGTCGGCGCCAGTCGGTACGGTAGGAGCATGGCTGACCCGTCCACCTACCGTCCGGCTCCGGGGGCGATCCCGCTCTCGCCCGGGGTGTACAAGTTCCGTGACACGCACGGGCGGGTCATCTACGTCGGCAAGGCGAAGAACCTGCGGCAGCGGCTGTCCTCGTACTTCCAGGACGTCGCCAACCTGCATCCCCGTACCGCGACGATGGTGACCACCGCGGCGTCGGTGGAGTGGACGGTGGTGTCCACCGAGGTCGAGGCGCTGCAGCTGGAGTACTCCTGGATCAAGGAGTTCGACCCGCGGTTCAACGTCAAGTACCGGGACGACAAGAGCTACCCGGAGCTGGCGGTCACGCTGAACGAGGAGTTCCCGCGGGTCCAGGTGATGCGCGGGGCGCACAAGAAGGGCGTGCGCTACTTCGGCCCGTACGGACACGCGTGGGCGATTCGCGAGACGGTCGACCTGATGCTGCGGGTGTTCCCGGTGCGGACGTGCTCGAACGGCGTGTTCAAGCGGGCCCAACAGGTCGGCCGGCCCTGCCTGTTGGGCTACATCGGCAAGTGCGCGGCGCCGTGCGTCGGCCGGGTGACCGCCGCCGAGCACCGTGAACTCGCCGAGGAGTTCTGCGACTTCATGGCCGGCCGGACGGGCAACTACCTGCGCCGCCTGGAGCAGCAGATGCAGGAGGCGGCCGCCGAGATGGAGTACGAGAAGGCGGCCCGGCTGCGCGACGACCTGGGGGCGCTGCGGCGCGCGATGGAGAAGAACGCGGTGGTGCTGGGCGACGGCACCGACGCGGACCTGCTGGCGGTCGCCGAGGACGAGCTCGAAGCGGCCGTGCAGATCTTCCACGTCCGCGGCGGCCGGGTGCGCGGTCAGCGCGGCTGGGTGACCGACAAGGTCGAGGACGTGGACACGGCGGGCCTGGTCGAGCACGCGCTGCAGCAGCTGTACGGCGCGGGCACCGAGCAGGTGCCGCGCGAGGTGCTGGTGCCGGCGATGCCGGAGGAGGCCGTGCACGAGTGGCTGTCGGGCCTGCGCGGCGCCCAGGTCGATCTGCGGGTGCCGCAGCGCGGCGACAAGAAGGACCTGATGGAGACGGTGCAGCGGAACGCCCAGCAGGCGCTGGCGCTGCACAAGACCAAGCGCGCCTCGGACCTGACGACCCGCAGCCGGGCGCTCCAGGAGATCGCCGAGGCGCTGGAGCTGGACTCGGCGCCGCTGCGGATCGAGTGCTTCGACATCTCGCACCTGCAGGGCGAGGACGTGGTGGCGTCCATGGTGGTGTTCGAGGACGGCCTGGTCCGCAAGAGCGAGTACCGCCGGTTCCAGATCAAGGGCTTCGAGGGCCAGGACGACGTCCGCTCGATGCACGAGGTGATCACCCGCCGGTTCCGCCGCTACCTCCAGGAGCGCGAGCAGACCGGCGAGTGGGCCGTCCCGGAGGAGGGCGAGTCGCTGATCGACGAGAGCGGCCGCCCGAAGCGTTTCGCGTACCCGCCGCAGCTGCTGGTGGTCGACGGCGGGCAGCCGCAGGTCGCGGCCGCGAAGCGGGCGTTGGACGAGCTGGGCATGGACGACATCGCGGTGTGCGGCCTGGCGAAGCGGCTGGAGGAGGTGTGGCTGCCGGGGGAGGACGACCCGGTGGTGCTGCCGCGTTCCAGCGAGGGCCTGTACCTGCTGCAGCGGGTGCGCGACGAGGCGCACCGGTTCGCCATCACCTACCAGCGCTCGAAGCGGGCCAAGCGGCTCACGGCGGGGGAACTGGACTCCGTCCCCGGCCTCGGCGAGACTCGCCGCCGGGCCCTGCTGAAGCACTTCGGTTCGCTGAAGAAGCTCCGCGCGGCCACCGTCGACGAGTTGTGCGAGGTCCCGGGGATCGGGCGCCGGACGGCCGAGACTGTTGCCGCAGCCTTGGCCTCCCGTACACCTGCCGCATTCGCAGTGAACACCGCGACCGGCGAGATCATCGAAGACAGTAGCGCCACAGCAGTACCGAGAAGCGGGGAAGAGACGTGACTGTGTCCAACGGGGGAGAGAGCACCCCCGAGCTGGTGATCATCTCCGGCATGTCCGGGGCGGGCCGTTCCACCGCGGCCAAGTGCCTGGAGGACCTCGGCTGGTTCGTGGTCGACAACCTGCCGCCGGCGCTGATTCCCACCATGGTCGACCTGGGAGCCCGCTCGCAGGGCGCGGTGCCGCGGATCGGCGTGGTGGTCGACGTGCGCGGCCGCACGTTCTTCGACGACCTGCTGACCTCGCTGGAGGAGCTGGAGAAGCGCGGCGTCCGCCTGCGGGTGGTGTTCCTGGACTCCTCCGACGACGCCCTGGTGCGCCGCTTCGAGTCGGTGCGCCGCCCGCACCCGCTGCAGGCCGACGGCCGGATCGTCGACGGCATCGCCCGCGAGCGCGAGCTGCTCCGCGAGCTGCGCGGCGAGGCCGACCTGGTGGTCGACACCTCGAACCTCAACGTGCACCAGCTGCGCGCCAAGATGGACGCCCAGTTCGCCGGCCAGGACGAGCCGGAGCTGCGCGCCACCGTGATGTCGTTCGGCTTCAAGTACGGCCTGCCGGTCGACGCCGACCTGGTGGTGGACTGCCGCTTCCTGCCGAACCCGCACTGGGTTCCGGAGCTGCGGGCCCGTACCGGAACCGATCCGGACGTGGCAGAGTACGTGTTCCAGCAGCCCGGGGCGCAGCCCTTCCTGGACGGTTACACCGAGCTGCTGCGGATCATCACCGAGGGTTACCGCCGCGAGGGGAAGCGCTACATGACGCTTGCCGTAGGCTGCACCGGAGGCAAACACCGCAGTGTCGCGATGTCCGAGCAGCTGACGAAACGTCTGATCGCGGACGGGGTCGAGACGGTGCTGGTCCACCGGGACATGGGCCGGGAGTAGCGGCCGGGAACCACCCGTACCGCCGCCCCGGCCGTGCACGAGACAGGAACATGGGGTCGGCGTGACGGGATACGTGCCAGCGCGGCAGCAGCTCCGGACCAGACCTGCCGAGCGGACCTCCGGGCAGCGTCCCGGCGCGCCTAAGATCGCCGCCCTGGGCGGCGGTCAGGGCCTGTCCGCGTCGCTGTCCGCGCTGCGCCGGCTGACCACCGAGCTGACCGCCGTCGTCACCGTCGCCGACGACGGCGGCTCCAGCGGGCGGCTGCGCGCCGAGCTCGGCGTGCTGCCGCCCGGCGACCTGCGCAAGGCGCTGGCCGCGCTGTGCGGGGACGACGACTGGGGCCGGACCTGGTCCGAGGTGATCCAGCAGCGCTTCACCGGCACCGGCGAGCTCGGCGGCCACGCCGTCGGCAACCTGCTGATCGTGGCGCTGTGGGAGAAGCTCGGCGACCCGGTGGAGGCGCTGAACTGGGTGGGCCGGCTGCTGAACGTGCAGGGCCGGGTGCTGCCGATGTCCGCGGTGCCGCTGGACATCGAGGCGCAGGTGCGCGGCCACGACCCGCTGCGACCGGGCGAGGTGACGGCGGTGCGCGGCCAGGCCGCGGTGGCGGTGACGCCCGGCACGGTGCAGTCCGTCCGCCTGGTGCCGGACGAGCCGCCGGCCGTCCCGGACGCGGTGCAGGCGGTGCTGGAGGCGGACTGGGTGGTGCTCGGCCCCGGGTCCTGGTTCACCAGCGTGCTGCCGCACCTGCTGGTGCCGGAGCTGGCCAAGGCCCTGGTCGAGACCCGGGCCCGCCGCCTGCTGACCCTCAACCTGGCGCCGCAGCCCGGCGAGACCGAGGGCTTCACCCCGCAGCGCCACCTGGAGGTGATCGCCGACCACGCTCCGGACCTCGCGGTGGATGCGATCCTGGTGGATGAGCGGGCCGTCAGCGGAGGCGCTTTCGGGATCGCCGACCTGACGGGCCTGGAGCAGGCCGCGAAGCGGATGGGCGCCGCCCTGGTGCTCGACCGGGTGGCCCGCGCCGACGGCACCCCGCGACACGACCCGGAGCTCTTGGCCGCGGCGTACGACCGGATTTTCCGGACTCATGGAAGGATCGGCCCATGGCGATGACGGCAGCGGTGAAAGACGAGATCTCCCGGCTTCCCGTCACCCGTGCCTGCTGCCGCAAGGCGGAGGTCTCGGCGATCCTGCGTTTTGCGGGCGGACTGCACATTGTGAGCGGCCGCATCGTGATCGAGGCGGAGCTGGACACCGGCATTGCGGCACGGCGGCTGCGCAAGGACCTCCTGGAGATCTTCGGACACTCCTCGGATCTGGTGGTGATGGCCCCCGGCGGGCTGCGTCGCGGCAGCCGGTACGTGGTGCGGGTGGTGAAGGACGGCGAGTTGCTGGCCCGGCAGACCGGGCTGGTGGACGGACGCGGACGGCCGATCCGGGGCCTGCCCCCGGCGGTGGTGTCCGGTGCGACCTGCGACGCGGAGGCCGCCTGGCGCGGCGCGTTCCTGGCCCACGGCTCGCTCACCGAGCCGGGCCGCTCCTCCTCGCTGGAGATCACCTGCCCGGGCTCGGAGGCGGCGCTGGCCCTGGTCGGCGCGGCCCGCCGGCTCGGCATCCCGGCCAAGGCCCGCGAGGTGCGCGGCGTCGACCGGGTGGTGATCCGCGACGGCGACGCGATCGGCGCGCTGCTCACCCGCCTCGGCGCGCACGAGTCGGTGCTGGCCTGGGAGGAGCGCCGGATGCGCCGCGAGGTGCGGGCCACCGCCAACCGGCTGGCCAACTTCGACGACGCCAACCTGCGCCGCTCGGCCCGCGCCGCGGTCGCGGCCGGCGCCCGGGTCGCCCGCGCGCTGGAGATCCTCGGCGAGGAGGTGCCCGAGCACCTGGCGGCGGCCGGCGCGCTGCGCATGCAGCACAAGCAGGCCTCGCTGGAGGAGCTCGGCGCGCTCGCCGACCCGCCGCTGACCAAGGACGCGGTCGCGGGCCGGATCCGTCGCCTGCTGGCGATGGCCGACAAGCGTGCTGCCGAACTCGGCCTGCCCAACACCGAGGCCAACCTCACGGAGGAGATGGCCCTGAGCTGACAGGCCGTCAGCCTCCCGGAACGCAACCCCGAAGGGGCGTGCGGAGCATGACGCGGCATCCGCCGCGGACAAGCCCGCACGCTCCTTTCGGCCATCTGGGCCCTTGCGCCCTACCGGTGAGGCGATGTGCCTTGCGACACTTGGGGGAGGTAGGGTCAGCAGTGGTCGGGGAAAACCCAAAATTTCACCCCCGTCGGGCTCCGGCCCGGCGTACCTGTAAGGAGATCGGTTCGTGACGATCCGGGTAGGCATCAACGGGTTCGGCCGCATCGGCCGCAACTTCTTCCGTGCGGTCAAGGCCCAGGGCGCCGACATCGAAATCGTCGGCGTCAACGACCTGACCGACACCAAGACGCTGGCTCACCTGCTCAAGTACGACACCACTCTCGGTACCTTCCCCGGCGAGGTCTCGCACACCGAGGACACCATCACGGTCGATGGCCACACCTTCAAGGTCACCGCCGAGCGGGACCCCGCCAACCTCCCCTGGGCCGCGCTGGGCGCCGACATCGTCGTCGAGTCCACCGGTATCTTCACCAAGGCCGAGGGTGCGAAGAAGCACCTGACGGCCGGTGCGAAGAAGGTCGTCATCTCGGCGCCCGCCACCGACGAGGACATCACCATCGTGCTGGGCGTCAACGACGACAAGTACGACGCGGCTGCGCACGACATCATCTCGAACGCCTCCTGCACCACCAACTGCGTGGCGCCGATGGCGAAGGTGCTGGACGAGAACTTCGGCATCGTCAAGGGTCTGATGACCACCGTGCACGCCTTCACCAACGACCAGGTCACCCTGGACTTCCCGCACAAGGACCTGCGTCGCGCCCGCGCCGCCTCGCAGAACATCATTCCGACCTCGACCGGCGCCGCCAAGGCCACCGCCCTGGTGCTGCCGCAGCTGAAGGGCAAGCTGGACGGCACCTCGCTGCGCGTCCCGGTCCCGACCGGCTCCATCACCGACCTGGTGGTCACCCTGGAGCGCGAGGTCACCAAGGACGAGGTCAACGCCGCGTTCCAGAAGGCCGCCCAGGAAGGCTCGCTGAAGGGCATCCTGGCGTACACCGAGGACCCGATCGTGTCCTCGGACATCGTGAACGACCCGCACTCCTGCATCTTCGACTCGAAGCTGACGATGGTTCAGGGGAACCAGGTCAAGGTGCTCGGCTGGTACGACAACGAGTTCGGCTACTCGAACCGCCTCGTCGACCTGGTCGCCATCATCGGCGAGCAGCTCTGACTCCCAGCGGTAGCTGACGTGACGTAAGGGGCAGGGCCCGGACGGCTGTCACCGCCGACCGGGCCCTGCCGCTGCGCCCACCCTCGTCCGTCCTACCCCTCCCGGTGACGCGCTGCCCCGTGTCGCCGCCTGCCGATCCATCCATCGAGGAGCAAGACCGTGAAGACGATCGAAGACCTGGAGGTCTCCGGCAAGCGGGTGTTCGTCCGCGCCGACCTCAACGTGCCGCTGTCCGGTGACACCATCACCGACGACGGCCGGATCCGCGCCGTCGCGCCGACCATCGCCAAGCTCGTCGAGCGCGGCGCCCGGGTGGTCGTCGCTTCGCACCTGGGCCGCCCGAAGGGCGAGCCGGACCCGAAGTTCTCGCTCGCGCCGGTGGCGGTCCGCCTCGGCGAGATCCTGGGCCGCCCGGTGAGCTTCGCCACCGACACGGTCGGGGACAGCGCGAAGGCCACCGTCGCCGCTCTCGGCGACGGCGAGGTCACGCTGCTGGAGAACCTGCGCTTCAACGCCGGCGAGACCTCCAAGGACGACGCCGAGCGCGGCGCGTTCGCCGATCAGCTGGCCGCCCTGGCGGACCTGTACGTCGGCGACGGCTTCGGTGCGGTGCACCGCAAGCACGCCTCCGTCTACGACCTGCCGGCCCGCCTGCCGCACGCCGTCGGCGACCTGATCGCCACCGAGGTGGGCGTCCTGAAGCGCCTCACCGAGGACGTGGCCCGCCCGTACGTGGTGGTGCTCGGCGGCTCCAAGGTCTCCGACAAGGTCGGCGTGATCGAGAACCTGCTCGGCAAGGCCGACCGGATCCTGATCGGCGGCGGCATGATGTACACCTTCATCGCCGCCCAGGGCCACGGCGTCGGTGCCTCGCTGCTCCAGGAGGACCAGATCCCGGTCGTCCAGGACTACCTGAAGCGCGGCGCCGAGCAGGGCGTGGAGTTCGTGATCCCGCTGGACACCGCGGTGTCCGGCAGCTTCCCGGACGTCAAGACCGGCGCCCCGGTCGAGGACTACGCGGTGGTCGACGTGGACGCCATCCCGGACGGCGCGCTGGGCCTGGACATCGGCCCGAAGACCGCGCAGCTGTTCGCGGAGAAGATCGCCGACGCGAAGACGGTGTTCTGGAACGGCCCGATGGGCGTGTTCGAGCACCCGGCGTTCGCCGACGGCACCCGGGCGGTCGCCCAGGCGCTGCTCGACTCCGACGCGTTCACGGTGGTCGGCGGCGGCGACTCGGCGGCAGCGGTGCGCACCCTCGGGTTCGACGAGACGAAGTTCGGACACATCTCGACCGGCGGTGGCGCGAGCCTCGAGTACCTGGAGGGCAAGACCCTTCCCGGTCTCGCCGCCCTGGAGGACTGAGAGAGACATGACTGAGCGTCTCCCGCTGATGGCGGGCAACTGGAAGATGAACCTCGACCACTTCGAGGCCATCCGCCACACCCAGAAGCTGGCGTTCTCGCTGGCCGACAAGGACTACGCGGCCGTCGAGGTCGCGGTGCTGGTCCCGTTCACCGACCTGCGCTCCGTGCAGACCCTGGTCGACGGCGACAAGCTGAAGATCAAGTACGGCTCGCAGGACATCTCCCAGCACGACGGCGGCGCCTACACCGGCGAGGTGTCCGGCGCGATGCTGGCGAAGCTGAACTGCGCCTACGCGGTGATCGGCCACTCCGAGCGCCGCCAGTACCACGGCGAGAACGAGGAGATCGTCAACGCCAAGGTGAAGGCCGCCTACCGCAACGGGATCACCCCGATCCTGTGCATCGGCGAGCCGCTGGAGATCCGCAAGGCCGGCACCCACGTCGCGTACACCCTGGCGCAGCTGGACGGCGCGCTGGACGGCGTCCCGGCCGGCGACGCGGAGAGCATCGTCGTCGCCTACGAGCCGGTCTGGGCGATCGGCACCGGCGAGGTCGCGACGCCCGAGGACGCGCAGGAGGTGTGCGGCGCGATCCGGGCCCGGCTCGGCGAGCTGTACGGCACCGACCTGGCCGACAAGGTCCGTGTCCTGTACGGCGGTTCGGTGAAGTCCTCGTCGGCGGCCGGCCTGATGGCCAAGCCCGACATCGACGGCGGACTGATCGGCGGCGCCTCGCTGGACGCCGACGAGTTCGTCAAGATCGTGCGCTTCCGTGACCAGGCAGTAGGCTAACGCCGCCGCAGCAACGTAGGCTTTGGGGCCGGACCGCGTAACGCGGGCCCGGCCCCTTCGCCGAAGATTCGAGAGAGTTGGTCCCGTCGTGGTTCTCGGGTTCGAGATTGCGCTGATCGTCCTCAGCGTGCTGATGATCATGCTGGTGCTGCTGCACAAGGGCAAGGGCGGCGGTCTGTCCGACATGTTCGGCGGTGGCGCGATGTCCACCGGCGGTGGTTCCGCGGTGGCCGAGCGGAACCTCGACCGCATCACCATCGTGATCGGCCTGGCCTGGTTCGCCTGCATCATCGTGCTCGGCCTGCTGCTCAAGGGCAGCAGCTGACGTTCGCATCTGACAGGAAGTCGGCCGGCGGTGTGGCGCAGCCTTAACCGCCGCTTACACTAGGACGACTTCGCCACCGTCCGCCCAGCCGCGGCCGGACGGCACCAGCACGCAGGGGAGTCAGACCGTGGCAAGTGGCAACGCGATCCGAGGCAGCAGAGTCGGTGCCGGCCCGATGGGGGAGGCGGAGCGCGGCGAGTCCGCCCCCCGCAACCGGATCTCCTTCTGGTGCGCGAACAAGCACGAGACGCGCCCCAGTTTCGCCGCGGAGGCGGCCATCCCGGACACCTGGGACTGCCCCCGCTGCGGGTTCCCCGCCGGCCAGGACGAGCACAACCCGCCCGCCCCGGCCCGCAACGAGCCCTACAAGACCCACCTCGCCTACGTGCGCGAGCGGCGGACGGACGCGGACGGCGAGGCGATTCTCGCTGAGGCGCTGGCCAAGCTGCGCGGCGAGATCTGAGCCGTACGGCAACGCGAAAGCCGCCCACCGGGGACTGGATTCCCCGGATGGGCGGCTTTCTGCTGGTGGCGTCCCCTTCGGGGGAGCACGCCCGAAACGGCTGAAGCCGCCCGCCCGGGGGATTCGAATTCTTTGGTGGGCGGCTTTCTGCCGGGTGCGCGGCCCCTCGCGGGAGCGCACCCGAAACGGCTGAAGCCGCCCGCCCGGGGATTCGAATTCTTTGGTGGGCGGCTTTCTGCCGAGTGCGCGGCCCCTCGCGGGAGCGCACCCGAAACGGCTGAAGCCGCCCGCCCGGGGATTCGAGTTCTCCGGGTGGGCGGCTTCTGGCTTGTTGCGTTCCCCTTCGCGCAGTTCTCCCCCGGCCCTGGCGGGGCGCGGGGCCGACCGCAGGTTCCTGATGGGGCGTGGGAAGCTGCGGGCGGTCCGGGTGTCGGGTCACGTCACTCGGCGGGGTGCCGGGTGGGTGCGCGGGCGCGGGGGGTTGACGGGGCGTCAGGACAGTTTGGCGGCTGCCGCCTCGTCCAGGAGCCAGAGGGTCTTCTCGGTGCCCGTCACCGCGCCCGCCGGGGCGGTGTTCGCGTCCCGGGTGGTGCGGGCCAAGGCGACGGCGTCGGCCTTGTCGGGGCCGGCGGCGAGGAGCCAGACCTGGCGGGCGGTGCGGAGGGTGGGGAGGGACAGGGAGATCCGCGTCGGCGGGGGCTTCGGCGAGTCGTGGACGGCGATGACGGTGCTGCCGGTCTCGTGGACCCCGGGGTGGCCGGGGAACAGCGAGGCGACGTGCGCGTCCGGGCCGACGCCCAGGAGCAGGACGTCGAAGACCGCGCCGGCCGCGGCCAGGTCCGCGGCGTAGCGGGCGGCGGCGTCCTCGGGGGAGGCGCCGTCGTCGGCGGGCATCTGGTGGATGCGGGCGCCGAGCGGTCGGACGGCGTCCAGGAACGCGGCGGCCTGGACGGCGTTGCGCTCCGGGTCGTCGTGCGGGAGGTACCGCTCGTCGCCCCACCAGAGGTCGACCTGCGCCCAGTTCACCGCGTCGCGCGCCGGGTGGGCGGCGAGCGCGGCGAGCAGGGCGTTGCCGTTGCGGCCGCCGGTGAGCACCAGGTGGGCGTTGCCGCGGGCGGCCTGCGCGTCGACCACGGTGGTGATCAGGCGGGCGGCGGCCGCTTCGGCGAGCAGGGTCGGGTCGCGGTGGATCAGGACCGTCCCGGCGCTCACTGGGCGCTCTTCCTGCGGGCGGCGGCCTTCTTGGTGGCGGCGGGCGTCTCCTGCTCGCCGACCGCGTGTTCCGCGACCGCGTGTTCTGCGGCGTGGCCCTCGACGGTGCCGCCGGGGCCCGCGTGCTCGACTCCGGCGATCCGCTCGCGCAGCCGGTCCACGGGGGTGCGGACGGCGGTGGCGTAGATGTCGTCGGGGTCGAGGCGGCGCAGTTCCTCGGCGATCAGTTCGGCGGTGTCGCGGCGCTTGAGCGCGACCATGCGGTCGGGCGCGCCGGGCATCGACAGGGTGCCGAGCAGGCCGTCGGGGCGGTCCAGGACGATGTCGCCGTCCTCGGTGCGCAGCGTGACGGCGGTGATGCCGGGGCCGCCGGTGACGACCCGTTCGACCGGCACCCGCAGGCGGTTGTGCAGCCACAGGCCGAGCAGTTCGACGCTGGGGTTGTACGACTCGCCCTCGACCACCGCGGCGGTGATCGCGACGTCGCGCTGGTCGAGCGCGGCGGCCAGCATGGAGCGCCAGCCGGTGATCCGGGTCCACGCCAGGTCGGTGTCGCCGGGGGTGTAGCCGGAGGCCCGCTGGGCGAGCTGGCCGACCGGGGACTCGGCGGTCACCGCGTCGGTGATCCGGCGCTGGGCGAGCGCGCCGAGCGGGTCCTGGGCGGGGTTGAGCGGCGCGTTGTCCGGCCACCAGACCACCACGGGGGCGTCCGGCAGCAGCAGCGGCAGCACCACGGACTGGGCGTGCGAGGCGAGTTCGCCGTGCATGCGCAGGACGACGGTCTCGCCGCTGCCGGCGTCGCTGCCGACCAGGATCTCCGCGTCCAGCCGGGTCTCGGCCCGGGCGCGGGGCGAGCGGCCGGCCCGCTTGATGACGGCCAGGGTCCGCGAGGGGTGCTCGCGGGAGGCGTCGTTGGCGGCCTTCAGGGCGTCGTAGGCGCTGCCCTCGTCGGTCACGATGACCAGGGTCAGCACCATGCCGGCGGCGGTCGAACCGCTGGCCCGGCGGGCGTCCATCAGGGCAGCGTTGATCTTGCTGGACGTGGTGTTCGTCAGGTCGATCTTCATGGGCGGCGCCAGCTCCTGCCGTCTCGTGCGAGCATCTCGTCCGCCTCGACCGGGCCCCAGGTGCCGGCCGGGTACTGCGCGGGCTTGCCGTTGGCGTCCCAGTACTGCTCGATCGGGTCGAGGATCTGCCAGGACAGCTCGACCTCCTGGTGCCGCGGGAAGAGGTTGGCGTCGCCGAGCAGGACGTCCAGGATGAGTCGCTCGTACGCCTCGGGGCTGGACTCGGTGAACGACTCGCCGTAGGCGAAGTCCATGGTGACGTCGCGGACCTCCAGCGCGGTGCCGGGGACCTTCGAGCCGAAGCGCACGGTGACGCCCTCGTCCGGCTGGACGCGGATCACCAGGGCGTTCTGGCCGAGCTCCTCGGTGGCGTAGGAGTCGAACGGCAGGTACGGGGCACGCTGGAAGACCACCGCGATCTCGGTGACCCGGCGGCCCAGCCGCTTGCCGGTGCGCAGGTAGAACGGCACGCCGGCCCAGCGCCGGTTGTTGATCTCCAGCTTGATGGCCGCGTAGGTGTCGGTCTTGGACTCGGGGTTGATGCCGTCCTCGTCCAGGTAGCCGACCACCTCCTCGCCGCCCTGCCAGCCGGAGGTGTACTGGCCGCGCACGGTGTGCTTGCCCAGGTCGGCGGGGAGCTTGACGGCGCTGAGCACCTTCAGCTTCTCGGCGACCAGCGCCTTCGGGTGGAAGGACGCGGGCTCCTCGATGGCGGTCAGCGCCATCAGCTGGAGCAGGTGGTTCTGGATGACGTCCCGGGCGGAGCCGATGCCGTCGTAGTAGCCGGCCCGGCCGCCGATGCCGATGTCCTCGGCCATGGTGATCTGCACGTGGTCGACGTACGACCGGTTCCAGATCGGCTCGAACATCTGGTTGGCGAAGCGGAGCGCCAGGATGTTCTGGACGGTCTCCTTGCCCAGGTAGTGGTCGATCCGGAAGACCTCGTCACGGGGGAAGACCTCGTGGACGATCCGGTTCAGCTCCTGGGCGCTGGCCAGGTCGTGGCCGAACGGCTTCTCGATGACCGCCCGGCGCCAGGAGCCCGGCGCCGGGTCGGTCAGGCCGTGCTTCTTCAGCTGCTGGACCACGGTGGGGAAGAACTTCGGCGGCACCGACAGGTAGAACGCGAAGTTGCCGCTGGTGCCCTGCGCCTGGTCGAGTTCCTCGATGGTGCGGCGCAGCGTGTCGAAGGCGTCGTCGTCGCCGAAGTCGCCCTGGACGAACCGCATGCCCTTGGCGAGCTGCTGCCAGACCTCCTCGCGGAAGGGGGTGCGCGCGTGCTCCTTGACGGCGTCGTGCACCACCTGCGCGAAGTCCTCGTCGGCCCATTCGCGCCGGGCGAAGCCGATCAGCGAGAAGCCCGGCGGCAGCAGGCCGCGGTTGGCGAGGTCGTAGACGGCCGGCATCAGCTTCTTGCGCGACAGGTCGCCGGTGACCCCGAAGATCACCAGGCCGGACGGCCCGGCGATCCTCGGGAGCCGGCGGTCGGCGGGGTCCCGCAGCGGGTTGGCGGGCCGGACCGGGGTGTCTCCCGCGGCCGGCTCCGTTCCCTCCACGTCCGGGTACGGCTGGGTGTTGCTCACTGTGGTGTGCTCCGCTTTCCGTGCGTCGATTCCGTGAGCAGGTGTCAGTTGTCGCCGTGCGACCGGAGCGCGGCGGTGACGGTGTCGAGCAGCTCGTTCCAGGAGACCTCGAACTTCTGCACGCCCTCCTCCTCCAGCACCCGGACCACGTCGTCGTAGTCCACGCCGGCCGCGGTGACCGCGTCCAGCACGGCCTTGGCGTCCGCGTAGTGGGGGGTGATGGTGTCGCCGGTGACGACGCCGTGGTCGTCGGTGGCGTCCAGGGTGGCCTCGGGCATGGTGTTGACGGTGCCCGGGGCGACCAGCTCGGTCACGTACAGGGTGTCCGGCAGGTTCGGGTCCTTGACGCCGGTGGACGCCCACAGCGGGCGCTGCGGCTTGGCGCCGGCCGCCTCCAGGGCCGCCCAGCGGGCCGAGGCGGGCTTGCCGCCGTCGACCGAGCCGTAGACCTCCTCGTACGCCTGGTAGGCGAGGCGGGCGTTGGCCACGGCGGCCTTGGAGCGCAGCTCCTTGGTCTCGCCGCCGAGGGCGTCCAGGCGCTTGTCGATCTCGGTGTCCACCCGGGAGACGAAGAACGAGGCGACCGACTCGATCTGCGAGAGGTCCAGGCCGGCGGCCTTGGCCTGCTCCAGGCCGGTCAGGTGGGCGTCGATGACGGCCTTGTAGCGCTCCAGCGAGAAGATCAGCGTGACGTTGACGCTGATGCCCTTGGCCAGGACGGCGCTGATCGCGGGCAGGCCGGCCAGCGTGGCGGGGATCTTGATCAGCACGTTCGGGCGGTCGACCAGCCACCACAGCTGCTTGGCCTCGGCGACGGTCGCGGCGGTCTCGTGGGCGAGGCGCGGGTCGACCTCGATGGAGACCCGGCCGTCACGGCCGTTGGAGGCGTCGTACACCGGGCGCAGCACGTCGGCGGCGTCGCGGACGTCCGAGGTGGTGATCATGCGGACGGCCTCGTCGGTGGTGACCTTGCGCACCGCGAGGTCCTCCAGCTGGCGGTTGTAGGCGCCGTTGCCGGCGATCGCCTTCTGGAAGATGGTCGGGTTGGTGGTGACGCCGACGACGTGCTTCTCCTGCACCAGCTCGGCCAGGTTGCCGGAGTTCAGGCGCTCCCGGCTGAGGTCGTCCAGCCAGATCGCCACGCCTTCTTCGCTGAGGCGGTTCAATGCGTCGGTCATGGTGCTTCAGTCCCTCTTCTTCTGTTCTTCGTACGTCTGCGGTGGAGTCCGGGGACCCGGCCCGGGGGAGTGCGGTCCCCCGGGCCGGGTGTGACCGCTAGCGGGAGACGGCCTCGACCGTGCGCAGCGAGGCGCGGGCCGCGTTGGCGACGGCGTCCGCGGTGATGCCGAACTCCTGGTAGAGCACCTTGTAGTCGGCGGAGGCGCCGAAGTGCTCCAGGCTGATGATCCGACCGGCGTCGCCGACCAGCTCGCGCCAGCCCTGGGCGATGCCCGCCTCGACCGAGACCCGGGCCCGGACGTTCGGCGGCAGCACGCTGTCGCGGTACGCCTGGTCCTGCTCGGCGAACCACTCCACGGACGGCATCGACACCACCCGGGTGGGGGTGCCCTCGGCCTGCAGCGCCTCGCGGGCCTGCATCGCCAGCTGCACCTCGGAGCCGGTGCCGAGCAGGATCACCTTGGGCTCGCCGCCCTCGGCCTCGGCCAGCACGTAACCGCCCTTGGCCGCGCCCTCGGCGGAGCCGAACACCTCGCGGTCGAAGGTCGGCACGCCCTGCCGGGTCAGCACCAGGCCGACCGGGCCGGGGTGGCTGGTCTGCCGCTCCAGCACGGTGCGCCACACCACGGCGGTCTCGTTGGCGTCCGCCGGGCGGACCACCGCGAGGCCGGGGATGGCGCGCAGCGCGGCCAGGTGCTCGACCGGCTGGTGGGTCGGGCCGTCCTCGCCGAGGCCGATCGAGTCGTGCGTCCAGACGTAGACCACCGGCAGCTTCATCAGCGCGGCGAGCCGGACCGCGGGGCGCATGTAGTCGGAGAACACCAGGAAGGTGCCGCCGTAGATGCGGGTGCGGCCGTGCAGCGCGATGCCGTTCATCACGGAGCCCATGGCGTGCTCGCGGATGCCGTAGTGGACGGTGCGGCCGTACGGCGAGGCGCTCTTGAGCGAGTTGCCCTCCGGAAGGAAGGAGGACTCCTCGTCGATGGTGGTCAGGTTGGACTCGGCGAGGTCCGCGGAGCCGCCCCACAGCTCGGGGACCAGCTTGCCGACGGCCTTCAGCGCGTCGCCCGAGGCCTTGCGGGTGGCGACGTCCTTGCCGGCCGGGAAGACCGGCAGGGCCTTCTCCCAGCCGTCGGGCAGCTCGCCGATCTGGATCCGGTCGTACTCGGCGGCGCGCTGCGGGTTGGCGGCGCGCCACTCGCGCAGCTGCTCCTCCCAGGCGGTGCGGGCGGCCTGGCCGCGCTGCACGACCTCGCGGGCGTGCCCGACGACCTCGTCGGTCACCTCGAAGGTCTTCTGCGGGTCGAAGCCCAGCACCTTCTTGGTGGCGGCGATCTCGGCGTCGCCGAGGGCCGAGCCGTGCGCCTTGGCGGTGTCCTGGGCGTTCGGCGCGGGCCAGGCGATGATGGTGCGCATCGCGATGATCGACGGCTTGCCGGTCTCCGCCTTGGCGGCCTCCAGCGCGGCGGCCAGCGCGACGACGTCGATGTCGCCGTCCGACTTCGGGACGACCCGCTGGACGTGCCAGCCGTACGCCTCGTAGCGGGCCAGCACGTCCTCGGAGAACGCGGTGGCGGTGTCGCCCTCGATGGAGATGTGGTTGTCGTCGTACAGCGCGACCAGGTTGCCCAGCTTCTGGTGGCCGGCCAGCGAGGACGCCTCGGCGGAGATGCCCTCCTGGAGGTCGCCGTCGGAGACGATCGCCCAGATCGTGTGGTCGAACGGCGAGGCGCCGGCCGGCGCGTCCGGGTCGAACAGGCCGCGCTCGTAGCGGGCGGCCATCGCCATGCCCACCGCGTTGCCGACACCCTGGCCGAGCGGGCCGGTGGTGGTCTCGACGCCGGCGGTGTGGCCGTGCTCGGGGTGGCCGGGGGTGCGGCTGCCCGCGACCCGGAAGGCCTTCAGGTCGTCCAGCGACAGTCCGTAACCGGACAGGAAGAGCTGGGTGTACAGCGTGAGGGAGGTGTGCCCCGGGGAGAGCACGAAGCGGTCGCGGCCGGCCCAGGTCGGGTCGGTCGGGTCGTGGCGCAGGAAGCGCTGGAAGATGAGGTACGCGGCGGGGGCCAGCGACATGGCGGTGCCCGGGTGCCCGTTCCCCACCTTCTGCACGGCGTCCATGGCCAGGACCCGGGCCGTGTCCACGGCCCTCTGGTCCAGCTCGCTCCACTCGAATACGTTCGGCGTCGTGCTCACCCTGACTCAGGGCTCCTTCCGGATTTCTGTAGAAGTGTCACCCCGTGAAGGGGACCGGTCGGCCACGCCGCTGTGGCCGGCGCCGATCACGGAGGGTTGATCCCGCTTCTCTGTGCGAGCCTACCGTTTGCGAGGCACCTCACCCTGCGTGCCGGGCAACCAGGATCGGCGGCGTCGCATTCCCCTGTCGGGACGTCAACTCCTCTGTCCTACATTCACCCGTCAGGAGAGGGTTTGCCCGTCCGAGGCGTAAGACGCGCGGGCGCACGGCTCGCCGGGGGACCCCGGGGCGGATCGGGAGATATGGAGCGTCTATGGTTGCGTGGTACGCGCAGCGCGGACGGTGGGCACCCTGCGGGTCTCCGGGACGCCTGTGGAAGTTCATCGACTGTTGAGGTGTCCGTGACCGCCGTCGAATCCCGCCCCGCCGGGGTGGTAGGGACGAGCACCGTACGCCGGCCGTTCGGGGCCCGCATCGGGGCCTTCGTCGCCCTCACCAAACCCCGGATCATCGAGCTGCTGCTGATCTCCACGGTGCCGGTGATGTTCCTGGCCCAGGGCGGCGTGCCCAACCTGTGGCGGGTGCTCGCGGTGGTGGTCGGAGGCTACCTGTCCGCGGGCGGCGCCAACGCGCTCAACATGTACATCGACCGCGACATCGACGCGGTGATGTCCCGCACTGAGCGGCGCCCGATCGTCACCGGCATGGTCTCCCCCCGGGAGGCCGTGGTCTTCGGCATCACGCTGGCCGTGGTCTCCACCGTCTGGCTCGGCGTCCTGGTGAACTGGCTGTCCTCGGCGCTCGCGCTGGCCGCCCTGCTGTTCTACGTGTTCGTCTACACGCTGGGCCTGAAGCGTCGCACCGCGCAGAACGTCGTCTGGGGCGGCATCGCCGGCTGCATGCCGGTGTTCGTCGGCTGGGCGTCCGTGACCAACTCGCTGTCCTGGGCGGCGCTGCTGCTGTTCCTGGTGGTGTTCTTCTGGACGCCGCCGCACACCTGGGTGCTGTCGATGAAGGTCCGCGACGACTACACCCGGGCCGGCGTGCCGATGCTGCCGGTGATCCGCGGCAACATCGGCGTCGCCAAGCAGGTCGTCGTCTACTCCTGGGTGATGGTGGCGACCTCGATGCTGGTGTGGCCGGTCGCGCACACCAGCTGGCTGTACCCGGTCACCGCCGCCGTGCTCGGCGTGCTGTGGATGAAGGAGGCGTACGCGCTCCAGTCGCGCGCCAAGGCCGGCATCGTGGGCGCCAAGCTCAAGGAGATGCGGCTGTTCCACTGGTCGATCACGTACCTGACGCTGCTGTTCCTGGAGATCGCGATCGACCCGTTCATCGGGTGACACCCCCTCCGTTCCACCCCCTCGGCCTCAGCGCGGCGCAAGCCCGCTGGGGCCGACGTGGTTCTCCAGCCACTCGTGCAGCGGCGCGGCCGCGTGCAGGAACCCGGTGACCCGGCCGTACGCCTTCGCGGTGCCCAGCCACGGCGCGGGCTCCCACTCCTGCCAGGCGATCAGGCCCTTGTGGCGCAGCAGCTCGATCCGCGGGTGGTCCCGCGGGTAGCCGCGCGGCGCGGTCTTCAGGCTGTCCCGACCGACCACCTCGGGCCCGGCGGCGCGCACCGCCGCCACCACCCGCTCCAGCTCGGCGCCCGGCAGCTCCTCGGCGACCGCGGTGCGGTACGCCGCCAGCTGGTCGCTCTCCAGGTGGTAGTAGCCCAGCCCGCAGGCCAGCCCCTCGGCGGACAGCTGCACGTACCCGCCGGACTCCAGCACCGCGCCGATGTGCGTCTTGTACGGGGACTTGTCGGCCGAGAACCGGACGTCCCGGTTCGGCCGGAAGATCTTCCCCGGCCCGAACTCGGGCTCCAGCCGGGCCAGCAGCGCCTCCATCGGGGCGCGCACCTGCTCCTCGTACCGGGCGCGGTGCGCCGTCCAGAACGTCCTGGAGTTGTCGGCCTCCAGGTGCTCGTAGAACTCCAGCGCCTCGGCGGGCCAGCCACGGAAATCGTTCACCGGGCCAGTATTCACGCCGGCTCGGCGCGGGCCGGGAGGCGGTGCCCGGACGAGGGGTGACGTTTCGTCAGCGGAAACAGTTCTCCAGTAGGGTCGGCGATCGCCGCGATCCTGTCGTCGTCTTTCGGGGGAAACCGATGCCGCTGCAGTCCGTCGTCCTGTCCGGACACCTGTTCCTGTCCCGGGAGCCGGGCGAGCTCGCCGAGCGGATCGGCGCCTTCGCCGAACCGCCGACCCGGATGCTGCTCGGCGCGGACGGGCTCACCACCGTCCTGCTGGCGGCCTGGACCCGCGGGCCGGTGCGGGTCGGGTGCGCCGACCACCTGCGGGTCGCGGCGGGCGCGGCGCCGCCCGGCGCGGCGGCGCTGCTGCGGGCCGGCCCGGACGAGGAGCTGATCGTCCGCCGCTCGGTGCTCACCGACGGCGGCGTCGAGCTCTCCCGCAACGCGGTGGTCGCCCGGCCGGTGCTCTCCGCCGCCGCCGAGCAGTGCCTGACCGACACCGGGGCGCCGATCGGCGCCGCCCTGCAGGCCTCCGGCACCGGCCACCGGCGCACCGTGCTGGACGCCGGGGTGCGGGACTGGGACGGCGCGGACGCCGCGTACAAGACCTACCTGATGTGGCACGGTCCGCAGCCGCTGGCCGTGGTCACCGAGACCTTCAACCCGGCCGTGGTGCCCGCCGCGTCCGTCGCCGCCCTGCTCGCCGTCGGAGGCCGCCGATGACCCGCCGCACCACCACCGTCGCGATCGTCGGCGCCGGGCCCGCCGGGCTGGTGCTCGCCCACGTGCTGCACCGGGCCGGGGTCGCCGTCACCGTCCACGAGCGGCTCTCCCGGGCCGCCGTGGAGAGCGCCGCCCGGGCCGGGGTGCTGGAGCACCGGGTGGTGGAGTACCTGCGGGCGCTCGGCCTCGCCGACCGGCTGACCGCCGAGGGCGAGCGGCACGGCCGGTGCGAGATCAGCTGCCTCGGCGAGCGGGTGCTGGTCGACTACGGCGCGCTGTCCGGGGGCGTCCGGCACTGGGTGTACCCGCAGCAGCTGCTGCTGCGCGACCTGATCGCCGCGTACGAGCAGGCCGGCGGCAGCATCGCGTTCGACCGCCCGGTGCTGGGCGTCGCGCTCGACGCCGACGGCCGGCCGGTGCTGGACACCGCCGACGGCCCGCTGCACGCCGAGTACGCGATCGGCTGCGACGGCGCGCACAGCACGGTCGCCGCGGCCTTCCCCGACGGCGCCGACGGGCCCGGGCGGCGCTACCCGTACGACTGGCTGACGGTGCTGGCCCGGATCCCCCGGCCGGTCGAGCAGATCCGCTACGCGGTGCACGCCGACGGGTTCGCCGGGATGATGCCGCGCACCGCCGACGTCGGACGCTTCTACCTGGAGGTCCCCGCCGGGGAGGACCGGGCGGCCTGGGACGAGCGGCGGATCCGCGCCGAGCTGCACCGCCGGCTGGAGCTCGACGGCGGCGACCCCGCGCCCGGCGCGCTGCTGGAGACCGGCATGCTGCGGATGCGCGGCAAGGTCGCCGACCGGATGCGGTCGGGCCGGCTGCTGCTGGCCGGGGACGCCGCGCACACCGTCACCCCGTCCGGCGCCAAGGGCCTCAACTCGGCGGTCGCCGACGTCGCCGACCTGGCGGGCGCGCTGCTCGCCGAGCTGAGCGGCGGCGGCGGCGATGACGGCGGCGACGGGCTGGACGGCTACCAGCGGCGCCGGCTGGACGCCGCCTGGCAGACCCAGGAGTTCTCCGAGCAGCTGCTCGACCTGCTCCACCTGCCCGCCGGGCTGCCGCCCGCCGAGCGCGGCTTCGCGCTGCGGCTGCGACTGGAGCGGATCCGCCGGATCGCCGCCCCCGGGCCGGAGGGCGCGGCCTTCGCGCTGGCCTACGCGGGGGCCGGTGAGCTGCCGCTGCCCGCCATGTGGCCGTCGGCACAGGGCGGTGCCGTCGCCACCGGCGCTACCGGTCGGTAGCATGCGGGCATGACCAGCGCAGAGACCGCCACCACCGCCGCGCCGGACGCCCGCGTCGAGCGCCGCGCCAAGCGCATTGCCAAGCACCTGAGCAGCTTCGCCGCGCAGCACGGCGGCCACGCCGACGGCGTCGTCGAGTACGTCGGCCGCACCGCCACCCGCATCGTGGTGGTCGGCGCGGACGGCGCCTGGGGCGACCAGGTCGCGCCGAGCTACGCGATCGGCCGCCGGGCCGCCGAACTCGCCGGGCTCACCCTGCACGACGACTTCGAGGGCGAGCTGGGCCTGAAGGTGAAGACCGGCCCGTACGAGTGGAAGCGGATGGCGGGCATCCAGATCTGACCGCCCGTCACCCCAGGGCGGTGAGTTTGAGCAGGAGCGCGGACAGCTGTCCGCGCTCCTGCGCGTTCAGCGGGGCGAGCGCCTCGTCCAGCAGGGCGGGCACCGTGCGTTCGGCGGCGGCCAGGCGTTCGCGGCCCGCCGGGGTGAGGGTGACGGCGTAGGCGCGGCGGTCGGCCGGGTCGCGTTCGCGGCGGACCAGGCCGTCCTGCTCCAGGCCGTCGCAGACGCCGACCATCACGGTGCGGTCGATCCGCAGCTGCTCGCCCAGGGCGCGCTGCGAGGACGGGCCGCGCTCGGCGAGCATCTTCAGCACCAGGTGCGGGCCGACGCCGAGGCCGGCCGCCCGGGCGTGCGCGTCGGCGACCCTGGCCACCGCCGACGAGGCGCGGCACAGGGCGATGTCGGGCCGTTCGGCGGCGAGCTGCGGGAAGTAGCCGTCGGTCATCCGTCCTCCTGATCGGTCGATCGGTGCAGTGTAATCGTCTGGCCGCAGATTGTTTGACCGTCGATCGATGGACTCGTATGCTTCCGGATCATCTGCGCAACAACTGTCTGCCGCCAGACGATAGGGGAGTGCCGTGCTGCTCGACCTCGACCCCGACCAGTTGCTGTCCACCACCCGGGCCGTTCGCAAGCGCCTGGACCTCGACCGCGAAGTCTCCCGCGAGCTGATCGAACAGTGCGTCGACCTCGCCACCCAGGCGCCCACCGGCCGCAACCGGCAGCGCTGGCACTTCCTCGTCGTCACCGGGACCGAACAGCGGCTGCGGGTCGCGGAACTCTTCCGCACGGCGCTGCGCACCGGCGGCGGCGCCCCGCCCACCGCGCGCGACCACGCCCGGATGCACGCCCACCCCGGCAGCATGGAGCGCATCCACGACGGGCTGCAGCACCTGTACGACAACGTCCACCGGGTGCCGGCCTTCGTGATCCCGGCGATCGAGGGCCGCACCGAGGGCGCCTCGGTGCTCGACCAGTCGATGACCTGGGGCTCGATCCTGCCCGCGGTGTGGAGCTTCATGCTGGCCGCCCGGGCCCGCGGCCTGGGCACCGTGTGGACCACGGCGCAGGGCCCGGTGGAGCGCGAACTCGCCGAGGTGCTCGGCGTGCCCCACCGGGAGGTGATGCTGGCCGCGTTCATTCCGCTCGCCCACACCGTCGGCACCGACTTCCGGCCGGCCCGGCGGATCCCGCGCGGGCAGGTCCTGCACTGGGACCGCTGGTGATCAGGCGACCAGTTCGGTCGACGGGGCGGTGGCCTGCGCCGGGATCCCGGCGCGGGTGCGCAGCGCCAGCGGGATGCGCAGCGCGGCGGCCCAGACCAGGGCGGCGCCCAGCATGTGCACGCCGACCATGATCTCCGGCGCGTCGGTGAAGTACTGGACGAAGCCCAGCACGCCCTGGATCATCAGCAGGCCGAAGAGCTCGCGGACCCGGGCGACGGCCGGCGCCGGGGCCTTCACGGCGGCGAACACCAGCAGCGCGGCCAGCGTCAGGCCGACCGAGAGGAACACCAGGTCGGCGTGGGCCTGGGTGAGCCGGTCGTAGTCGAAGGTGGTGATGCGGGGGGTGCCGGCCGAGCCCGGGTGGTGGCCGGCGCCGGTGACCAGGGTGCCGACCAGGGCGAGCGCGCCGATCGACGCCACCAGCACCTGCGCGAAGCGGTGGATCGCCGGGGCGACCAGCAGCCGGGGCTCGCCGTCGCCCTCCTTGGCCCGCTCCCAGCCGAGCACCGCCGTCCACAGCAGACCCAGCGAGGCCACCATGTGCAGGCTGACCACGTACGGGTTGAGGTGGGTCAGCACCGTGATGCCGCCGATCACCGCGTTCGACATCACCAGCCAGAACTGCGCCCAGCCGAGCCTGGTGAGCGAGTGCCGCCACGGCTTCGAGCAGCGGGCGGCCAGGATGAACCAGCCGACGGCGGCGCACAGCACGTAGGTGAGCATCCGGTTGGTGAACTCGATGACGCCGTGGATGCCCATCTCGGGGGTCGGCGTCAGGCTTTCGCCGGTGCAGCGGGGCCAGGTGGTGCAGCCGAGGCCGGAATCGGTCAGTCGGACGGCGCCGCCGGTGACCACGATCACCACGCTCATCACCAGGGCGGCCATGGCCGCCCGGCGGACGTGCTGCGGGCTCGGGTGCCAGCGCTCGGCGAGGAGGGAGAACGGGTTGGTCACCGGACCATCGTAGGCGGGTTTACGCGCGGCCCCGGCGGGGGGCGTCGGGGCGGGCGCGGTGGCCGGGCCGAGGGGGCGAAAAGGGGACACGCGGACAATTCAGGCGATTTCGAGCGTGTCGGTCATTGGTCTTGACCTCTTCACAATTGGCCGAAAGAGTGCGGCTTGGTCCAGACCTTTCACGGGTCGGCCTCATCTCCTGCCCGCATCCACCCGCGGAGTCCTGCACATGCGCAAGTCCATATCCGCTGCCGCCGTGGCGCTCGGCGGCTCGCTCGCCCTCGCGGCCCTGGTCGTCCCGACGACCGCGACCGCCGCCCCCGGCGAGGGCGAGTGCCTCACTCTCGGCGTCGCCGGGAAGTACGGCGAGTTCATCGAGGGTGACGACACCCACAGCCCGGACGCCGAAGGCGCGGTGGCCGTCGGCGGCAACGCCGATTTCAGCCACGGCGGCTTCACCGTCGGCAACGAGCTCACCGCCGCCGAGGTCGCCGCGCTGCCCGGCGGCAACGCCCTGGTGATCGGCGGCAACCTGATCCAGAACGGCGCCCACGTCCAGGTGATGAAGGGCAAGGGCGTGGTGGCCGGCCAGGTGATCGGCGGCGGCCAGCTGGAGGGCGTCACCAAGGGCCCCTCGCCGATCGACTTCGCCGCCGAGTTCGCCAAGCTGCGCGCGCTCTCCACCGGGCTGGCGAAGACCGCCGGCGCGGCCCCGGTCGCCGACGGCCGGCAGCTGACCTTCACCGGCTCCGACGCCAGGGCCAACTTCTTCACGGTCCCGGCGGACACCCTGCAGAAGGCGAACGAGATCCGGCTGAAGGTCCCGGCCGGCTCGTCCACCGTGATCACCGTCACCGGCGGCGGCTACGACCAGACCAAGGCGCCCACCAGCGGCTTCCTGATCTGGGACAACGCCAGGAAGAGCTACGTGCTGGACGACAAGCTGCAGTCCGCGGACGGCGGCGCCGAGCGCGCGAAGCTGCTGTGGAACTTCCCCACCGCCACGAAGATCACCAAGCACAGCGGCAACGCCTGGCCGGGCAGCATCCTGGCCCCGAACGCGGCGTTCGACCTGGGCAGGGGCGGTCCGGTCAACGGCTCGGTGTGGGCCAAGTCGCTCACCGGCAGCGGCGGGGCCGAGACCCACCACTACCCGTTCTCCGGGTGCCTGCCGGGCACCGTGGTGCCGCCCACCACGCCGACCACGACCCCGTCCGGGTCGCCGTCCACCGGCACCGGCGGCCCGGAGAGCCCGTCGCCGTCGGGCAGCGCCTCGACCCCCGGCGGCGGCGAGTCGCCGAGCCCGAGCGGTTCGGGCGGTCCGTCGGAGAGCGCCCCGGCGGGCGCCACGCCGTCCCCGTCGGCGACCCACGGCGGATCGGGCGGCGGCGGTGGTGGCGGGCTGGCGTTCACCGGCACCGAAGGGCTGGTGCCGCTGACCGTCGGCGGCGCTGCGGTGCTCGCCGCGGGCGGCGCCCTGGTGTACAAGGCGCGCCGCAAGAAGGCCGCCGCCTCCTCCTGAGCGGGCCGTCGCGGAGTGGCCCCCGTCCGGGGGCTACTCCCAGCGGAAGAAGCGGGCCGCGGCGGCCAGGCCGAGGACCGACCAGACGCCCAGGACGCCGAGGTCGGACCAGGGCATGCCGTGGCCCAGCTGGAGGACCGAGCGCAGGCCGTCGGAGAGCGCCGAGATCGGCAGCAGCTCCAGCAGCGGGCGCACCGCGTCCGGGAACTTGGCGAGTGGGACGACCACGCCGCCGGCCAGCAGCAGCAGGATGAACACCAGGTTGGCGCCGGCCAGGGTGGCCTCCGCGCGCAGCGTGCCGGCCATCAGCAGGCCGAGGCCGGAGAACGCGGCGGTGCCGAGCACCAGCAGGAGCAGCACCGCCAGCGGGTTGCCGTGCGGCGACCAGCCGAGGCCCAGGGCGATGCCGGAGAGCAGCAGCACCTGGAGCAGTTCGGTGACCAGCACGCAGCCGGTCTTCGCGGTGAGCAGCGCCCAGCGCGGCAGCGGCGTCGCGCCGAGCCGCTTGAGGACGCCGTAGCGGCGCTCGAAGCCGGTGGCGATGGCCTGGCCGGTGAAGGCGGTGGACATCACGGCGAGCGCCAGCAGGCCGGGGGCGAGGAAGTCGACGCGCTTGCCGGGGCCGTCCACGGCGACCACGTCGACGGCGGAGAACAGCACCAGCAGCACGGTGGGGATGACCACGGTGAGCAGCAGCTGTTCGCCGTTGCGCAGCAGCATCCTGGTCTCCAGGGCGGTCTGCGCGAGCAGCATCCGGCCGACCGGGGCGGCGCCCGGGCGGGGGGTGAGGTCGGTGGCGGTCATCGCAGTTCCCGTCCGGTCAGGTCGAGGAAGACGTCTTCGAGGCTGCGGCGCTGCACCGCGAGCTTGTCGGGCATCACCCCGACCTCCGCGCACCAGCCGGTGACGGCGGCCAGCAGGGCGGCGTCCAGGACGGCTTCGACGCGGTACGAGCCGGGGGCGGGCTCGGCGACCGCGGCGGCGTCCGGGAGCACCTTGCGCAGGCCGGCCAGATCGAGCCCGGGGGGCCCGTCGAAGCGCAGCTGGGCGTCGGCGCCGCGCAGCTCGTCGGGGGAGCCCTGGGCGATGACGCGGCCGCGGTCGATGATCGCGACGTCGTCGGCGAGCTGTTCGGCCTCGTCCATCTGGTGGGTGGTGAGGACGACGGTGACGCCGGCGGCGCGCAGTTCGGTGACCAGCTCCCAGGTGGCGCGGCGGGCCTGCGGGTCGAGGCCGGCGGTGGGCTCGTCCAGGAAGACCAGCTCGGGGCGGCCGACCACGGCCATGGCGAGGGCCAGTCGCTGCTGCTGGCCGCCGGAGAGCCGGCGGTAGGGGGTGCGGCCGCAGGAGTCCAGGCCGAGGCGTTCGGCGAGCGGGCCGACCGGCAGCGGGTCCGCGTACAGCTTCGCGGTGTGGCGGAGCATTTCGAGGGCGCGCGCACCGGCGTACACGCCGCCGGACTGGAGCATCACGCCGATCCGCGGTTTGAGCTGCCCGGCCTGCCGGACCGGGTCCAGCCCGAGGACCCGGACGGCGCCGGCGTCGGGGCGGCGGTAGCCCTCGCAGGTCTCGATCGTGGTGGTCTTGCCCGCGCCGTTGGGGCCGAGCACCGCGGTGACGGTGCCGCGCGCGATGGCCAGGTCCAGGCCGTCCACGGCGGTCTTGTCGCCGTACCGCTTGACCAGTCCGGTCACCTCGACGGCGGGGTCTGCATGCATACCGGCGAGTGTAGGAGCAGTTCACGGCCCTCTTCAGGTAAGGCATGCCTTCCGTGACGGAGGCCACCGGTGAGACCGGGGTCACGGCTTGTCTCTCGCGGACGAATTACGCAACAATCGTGTTGTGAAAAAGATTCGCGAGCGCGACGCCCAGCGGGAGCCCGAGGCTCCCAGCTGGGATGTGCCCGCGACGGCGGCCGAAGCCCTGGTGGACGGCCACCGGGCGACGCGGGACCGAGTCGCCCGCTCGATCCTCGACCACGGGCCGTCCTCGGCCGCCGACCTGGCCGGCCGCCTCGGCCTGACCACCGCCGCGGTGCGCCGCCACTTGGACGGCCTGACCGCCGCCGGGCTGGTCGAGTCCCGCGAGCAGCGGGTCTACGGCAGCCGCGGCCGGGGCCGTCCGGCGAAGGTGTTCGCCCTGACCGACGGCGGGCGGGACGCCTTCTACCAGGCCTACGACCAGCTCGCCGCGGACGCGCTGCGCTGGATCTCGGAGGCGGCCGGCGGCGGCGAGGCGGGCGAGCAGGCGGTCGCCGCCTTCGCCCGGGCCCGGCTCGCCAAGCAGGGCCGGAAGTACCAGGGCGAGGTCGAACAGGCCGACGCCCAGCAGCGCGCCGAGGCGCTGGCCCGGGCGCTGAGCGCCGACGGGTACGCTGCCACGGTGCGGCGAGTCCCGTCCGCCGCCGCGGCGCCCGCCGCCCCGGCCGGCGCCCAGCTCTGTCAGCACCACTGCCCGGTCGCGCACATCGCCGAGCAGTTCCCGCAGCTCTGCGAGGCGGAGACCGAGGTCTTCTCGCAGCTCCTGGGCACCCATGTGCAACGGCTGGCCACCATCGCCCACGGCGACGGGGTCTGCACCACGTATGTGCCGGCATCCGGTGCCGCACCGTCGTCCTCCCGGACGCCCGGTGCCGTGCCGATTGCCGGTACGTCCCCCAACGAAACCGGCTCCACCGCGCGGAGGAACCTCGCATGACTGACATCGCACACCCCGAGCTCGAAGGTCTCGGCACGTACGAGTACGGCTGGGCCGACTCGGACGCGGCCGGTGCCGCCGCCAAGCGCGGCCTGAGCGAAGAGGTCGTCCGCGACATCTCGGCGAAGAAGAACGAGTCCGAGTGGATGCTCAACCTTCGCCTCAAGGGCTTGAAGCTGTTCGGCAAGAAGCCCATGCCGACCTGGGGCTCCGACCTGTCGGGCATCGACTTCGACAACATCAAGTACTTCGTGCGCTCCACCGAGAAGCAGGCGGAGTCCTGGGAGGACCTGCCCGCCGACATCAAGGCGACCTACGACAAGCTGGGCATCCCGGAGGCGGAGAAGCAGCGCCTGGTCGCCGGTGTCGCCGCCCAGTACGAGTCCGAGGTCGTCTACCACCAGATCCGCGAGGACCTGGAGGAGCAGGGCGTCATCTTCCTGGACACCGACACCGCGCTGCGCGAGCACCCGGAGCTGTTCAAGGAGTACTTCGGCACCGTCATCCCGGTGGGCGACAACAAGTTCGCCTCGCTGAACACCGCGGTGTGGTCCGGCGGGTCGTTCATCTACGTGCCGAAGGGCGTGCACGTGGACATCCCGCTGCAGGCCTACTTCCGGATCAACACCGAGAACATGGGCCAGTTCGAGCGGACGCTGATCATCGTCGACGAGGACGCCTACGTCCACTACGTCGAGGGCTGCACCGCGCCGATCTACTCCTCGGACTCGCTGCACTCCGCGGTGGTCGAGATCATCGTCAAGAAGGGCGGCCGCTGCCGCTACACGACCATCCAGAACTGGTCGAACAACGTCTACAACCTGGTCACCAAGCGCGCTGTGGCGTACGAGGGCGCGACCATGGAGTGGGTCGACGGCAACATCGGCTCCAAGGTCACCATGAAGTACCCGGCCGTCTACCTGATGGGCGAGCACGCCAAGGGCGAGACGCTGTCGATCGCCTTCGCGGGCGAGGGCCAGCACCAGGACGCCGGCGCGAAGATGGTCCACATGGCGCCGAACACCTCCTCGCACATCGTCTCCAAGTCGGTGGCGCGCGGCGGCGGCCGCACCTCCTACCGCGGTCTGATCGAGATCGGCGAGGGCTCGCACGGCGCCAAGTCGAACGTGCTGTGCGACGCACTGCTGGTCGACACGATCTCCCGCTCGGACACCTACCCGTACGTGGACGTCCGCGAGGACGACGTGTCGATGGGCCACGAGGCGACGGTCTCCAAGGTCTCCGAGGACCAGCTCTTCTACCTGATGAGCCGCGGCCTGACCGAGACCGAGGCGATGGCGATGATCGTCCGCGGCTTCGTCGAGCCGATCGCGCGCGAGCTGCCGATGGAGTACGCGCTGGAGCTGAACCGGCTGATCGAGCTGCAGATGGAGGGCGCGGTCGGCTGACGCGCCGTCAGCCCCGCCCGTCCGTCGACCATTCCGAAAGAGAGCAACACGAACAGCCATGGCTGAGCAGAACACCCCCGGCTCCACCACCGCCGGATCGATCGAGGTGGGCACCGCCGGCGCCGGCGCGCAGCTCGCCGGCCCGGGCACCGGCCGCGAGAGCGTCCGGCAGCCGATCGACGCCCGGGTCGCGGTCAAGCCGTCCTTCGACGTCAACGACTTCCCGGTGCCGACCGGCCGCGAGGAGGACTGGCGCTTCACGCCGATGCACCGCCTCGCCGGCCTGCACGACGGCACCGCGGTCGATGCCGTGAAGGGTGAGGACAAGATCGAGCTGGGCCTGCCGGAGGGTGTCACCTCCGAGCTGGTCGGCCGCGACGACGCCCGCGTCGGCAAGGCCGGCACCCCGGTGGACCGGATCGCCGCGCAGGCGTTCAGCGCCTTCGAGCAGGCCCTGGTGGTGACCGTCCCCGCGGAGACGGTGCTGACCGAGCCGGTCCGGATCGACGTGCATGGCGAGGGCGGGGTCCGCTTCGCCCACGTGGTGATCGAGGTCAAGCCGTTCGCCGAGGCCGTCGTGGTGCTGAACCACTCCGGCACCGGCACCCGCGCCGCCAACGTCGACCTGCTGGTCGGCGACGGCGCCAAGCTGACCTTCGTCTCCGTCCAGGACTGGGAGCGCGACGCGGTGCACGCCGCCCAGCACAACGCGCTGGTCGGCCGGGACGCCACCTTCAAGTCCGTGGTGGTCACCTTCGGCGGCGACGTGGTGCGCCTGCACCCGCGGGTCTCCTACGCGGGCCCCGGCGGCGAGGCCGAGCTGTTCGGCCTGTACTTCGCGGACGCGGGCCAGCACCTGGAGCACCGCCTGATCATCGACCACGACACCCCGCACTGCCGCTCCAACGTCGCCTACAAGGGCGCGCTGCAGGGCGAGGACGCGCACGCGGTGTGGATCGGCGACGTGCTGATCCGCGCGGCCGCGGTCGGCACCGACACCTACGAGCTCAACCGCAACCTGGTGCTCACCGACGGCGCCCGGGTCGACTCGGTCCCCAACCTGGAGATCGAGACCGGCGAGATCGTCGGCGCCGGCCACGCCTCCGCGACCGGCCGCTTCGACGACGAGCAGCTGTTCTACCTGCAGTCGCGCGGCATCCCGGCCGACGAGGCCCGCCGCCTGGTGGTGCGCGGCTTCTTCGCCGAGCTGGTCCAGCAGATCGGCGTCGCCGAGATCCAGGACCGCCTGATGGCGAAGATCGAGGCCGAGCTGGAAGAGACGGTCGCATGAGCGCCGGCTACGTGCGCGCCTGCGCGCTGAGCCTGCTGCAGGAGGACGTGCCCAAGAAGGTCGAGCTGAACGGCGTCCCAGTGGCGATCGTCCGGACCGACGAGGGCGTGTTCGCGATCAACGACATCTGCTCGCACGCCAACGTCTCGCTCTCCGAGGGCGAGGTCGAGGACTGCATGATCGAGTGCTGGCTGCACGGCTCCAGCTTCGACCTGCGCACCGGAAAGCCGTCCGGGCTGCCCGCGACCAGGCCGGTCGCCGTCTACCCCGTAAAGATCGAAGGGGACGATGTGCTCGTCTCCGTCAACCAGGAGAACTGAGTACCCCATGGCAACGCTTGAAATCCGCGACCTGCACGTCTCCGTCAACGCCGAGGGCGGCCCGCGCCAGATCCTCAAGGGCGTCGACCTGACGGTCAAGCAGGGCGAGACCCACGCGATCATGGGTCCGAACGGCTCCGGCAAGTCCACCCTGGCCTACTCGCTGGCCGGCCACCCCAAGTACACCGTCACCGGCGGCCAGGTGCTGCTGGACGGCGAGGACGTGCTGGAGATGTCGGTCGACGAGCGCGCCAAGGCCGGCCTGTTCCTGGCCATGCAGTACCCGGTCGAGGTCCCCGGCGTCTCGGTCTCCAACTTCCTGCGCACCGCCGCCACCGCCGTCCGCGGCGAGGCCCCCAAGCTGCGGCTGTGGGTCAAGGAGGTCAAGGAGGCGATGGCCGCCCTGCAGATGGACCCGGCGTTCGCCGAGCGCAACGTCAACGAGGGCTTCTCCGGCGGTGAGAAGAAGCGCCACGAGATCCTCCAGCTGGAGCTGCTCAAGCCGAAGGTCGCGATCCTCGACGAGACCGACTCCGGCCTGGACGTCGACGCGCTGCGGATCGTCTCCGAGGGCATCAACCGGGTCCGCTCGACCGGCGAGGTCGGCACTCTGCTGGTCACCCACTACACCCGCATCCTTCGCTACATCAAGCCCGACTACGTGCACGTCTTCGCGGGCGGCCGGATCGTCGAGTCCGGCGGCGCCGAGCTTGCCGACAAGCTGGAGGAAGAGGGCTACGAGAGCTACGTGAAGGGTGGCGCTTCCGAGTGACCTACTCCCATCTGACCGGTCTTCTGGACACCGATGCGATCCGCAAGGACTTCCCCGTCCTGTCGCGGGTGCTGCACGACGGCAAGCCGCTGGTGTACCTGGACAACGCGGCGACCTCGCAGAAGCCGCGCCAGGTGCTGGACGCGCTGAACGCCTACTACGAACAGCACAACTCCAATGTCCACCGCGGCGTGCACGTGCTCGCCGAGGAGGCGACCGCGCTGTACGAGGGCGCCCGGGACAAGGTCGCGGCCTTCATCAACGCGCCCAGCCGGAACGAGGTGATCTTCACCAAGAACGCCTCGGAGTCGCTCAACCTCGTTGCCAACATGCTGGGTTGGGCCGACGAGCCGTACCGGGTGGACGCCGACTCGGAGATCGTCATCACCGAGATGGAGCACCACTCCAACATCGTGCCGTGGCAGCTGCTCGCGCAGCGCACCGGCGCGAAGCTGAAGTGGTTCGGGCTGACCGACGAGGGCCGGCTCGACCTGTCCAACATCGACGAGCTGATCACCGAGAAGACGAAGATCGTCTCCGTCACCCTGGTGTCCAACCTGCTGGGCACCGTCAACCCGGTGGAGACCATCGTCCGCAAGGCGCAGTCGGTCGGCGCGCTGGTCGCCATCGACGCCTCGCAGGCCGCCCCGCACGCCGCCCTCGACGTGCAGGCGCTGGAGGCCGACTTCGTCGCCTTCACCGGCCACAAGATGCTCGCCCCGACCGGCATCGGCGTCCTCTGGGGCCGCCAGGAGCTCCTGGAGGACCTCCCGCCGTTCCTCGGCGGCGGCGAGATGATCGAGACCGTCACCATGGGCTCGTCCACCTACGCCCCCGCGCCGCACAAGTTCGAGGCCGGCACCCCGCCGATCGCCCAGGCCATCGGCCTCGGCGCCGCCATCGACTACCTGTCGGCGATCGGCATGGACAAGGTCGCCGCGCACGAGCACGCGATCACCGCCTACGCGATCGAGCGCCTCGCCGAGGTGCCCGACCTGCGGATCATCGGCCCCCGCACGGCCGTGGACCGCGGTGCGGCGATCTCCTTCACGCTCGGTGACATCCACCCGCACGACGTCGGGCAGGTGCTCGACGAGCAGGGCATCGCGGTCCGGGTCGGCCACCACTGCGCACGGCCGGTCTGCCTGCGGTACGGAATTCCGGCGACCACCAGGGCGTCGTTCTATCTGTACTCCACGCCCGGTGAGGTGGACGCGCTGATCGACGGCCTCCACCACGTCCGCAACTTCTTCGCCTGAGGTGGTCGCATGAAGCTCGACTCGATGTACCAGGAGATCATCCTGGACCACTACCGCAACCCCCACGGCAAGGGGCTGCGGGACGGCGACGCCGAGGTGCACCACGTCAACCCGACCTGCGGCGACGAGATCACCCTGCGGGTGAAGCTCGACGGCGCGGTCGTCGAGGACGTCTCCTACGAGTCGCAGGGCTGCTCGATCAGCCAGGCCTCCGCCTCCGTGCTGAACGACCTGGTGGTCGGCAAGACGGTCGGCGAGGCCCAGCAGGTCCAGGAGGCGTTCCTGGAACTCATGCAGAGCAAGGGCCAGTCCGAGGGCGACGAGGAGATCCTGGAGGACGCCGTCGCCTTCGCCGGGGTCTCCAAGTACCCGGCCCGGGTCAAGTGCGCCCTGCTCGGCTGGATGGCCTGGAAGGACGCCACCGCCAAGGCGCTGGCCGGCCACCCCGAGATCACCACCGACTGACGCTCCGTTAGGACACTTGATTCATGAGCGAGAACGAGACCCCCGAGGCCGCCCCGGCCGAGGCCGTGGCGGTCGACAGTCCCGGTGCGTTCACCACCGCCGGCACCGTCTCCACCGAGGACCTCATGGAGGCCCTGATGGACGTCGTCGACCCCGAGCTGGGCATCGACGTCGTCAACCTGGGCCTGATCTACGGTCTGCACATCGACGAGGACGACACCGCCACCGTCGACATGACCCTCACCTCCGCGGCCTGCCCCCTCACCGACGTGATCGAGGACCAGGCCCGCACCGCCACCGACGGCCTGGTGAAGGACCTGCGCATCAACTGGGTCTGGATGCCGCCGTGGGGCCCCGACAAGATCACCGACGACGGCCGCGACCAGCTCCGCGCGCTCGGCTTCAACGTCTGATCGGCCAGTAGTGCCCGGAAGGGGCGGGATCCTCGGATCCCGCCCCTTCCGCATGCCCCCGGGCGCCCGGGGGCGCGGGGCGGCGCCGTCAGCGCCTGCGCAGGACCGCGGCGGCCAGGGCCAGGGAGGCGGTGGCGGCGAGGAGGGCGAAGGCGGTGACGGCGGGGAGCAGGCCGTAGGCACGGGTGAGGGCGCCGACGGCGATGATCGGGGCGGAGGAGCCGAGGTAGACGATCACCCAGAGGGTGGAGAGCGCGCTGCCGCGGCGGGCCGGGTCGAGGGCGGCGACGGTGGTGGTGAACAGGGAGCGGAAGGCGATGCCCTGGGAGACGCCGGCGACCACGCTGCCGATGAAGAGCAGCGCGGGGGTGCCGGTGGCGGTGGCCGCGGTGAGCAGGCCGAGGCCGACGGCGAGGCCGATCAGGCCGGCGGCGACCACGACGCGGTCGGAGGTCGGCGGGACCAGCAGCTGGGCGGCCGCGGAGGAGCCGAGCAGCAGGGCCGCGACGGCGGCGCCCGCCATCCGGGACTCGGTGTGCAGCAGGGTGCCGGCGAACGCCGGGGCGAGGGCCAGGTAGACCCCGAAGACCGCGTACGAGACGAAGCCAGCGCCGGAGGCGAGGAGGAACTCGCGGCGGCCCGAGCGGGGCAGCCGCAGCCGCTGCGGGCGCAGGTGCGCGGGCGTGGTGACGCGCGGCGGGGAGGCCGGCGGACGGACCGAGCCGGGCATCCGCGGATGCACCAGGGCGAGGGGCACGCACAGGGCGAGCAGCGCGACGGCGTGCGCCAGGAACAGGCCGGGCAGCGGGTTCGCACCCGAGGCCATGGCCGCGCCGACCAGCGGGCCGAGGGCGACGCCGCCCGCCGAGCAGGCCAGCGTGAGCTTGGCGGCCAGGGTCGGCCGGTCCGGCAGCAGGTCGCCGAGGGCGGCGCCCGCCGCGCCGGTGGACAGGCCGACCGCGATGCCCTGGACGGCGCGTCCGGCGGCCAGCTGCCAGAACGAGTCGGCGGTGGCGAAGACGGCGTCGCCGACGGCGGAGAGCGCCACCGCGGGCAGGATCAGCGCGCGTCGCCCCAGGTGGTCGGACCAGTGGCCGACCGCGGCCAGCACCGGGACCAGGGCGAACACGTAGACCGTGAAGAGGATCGTGGTGTCGAGCGGGGTCAGGCCGAGCCGCTGCTGGAGCGTCGGGTAGAGCGGCGTGACCAGGTTGGCGCCGATCAGCATCAGCAGCAGGGCGGCGGCCACCAGGCCGACGCGGATGCCGCGCAGCGCGTTCCAGCGGCTGATCGCGGAGAGCTGGAGCTGCGCCCGCGGGGCGAGTTCCAGGGGAAGCAGGGCCTCCGACAGTCGGCGGCCGGCGTACTGAGCGGTGCTCAGGCCGGGGCCGGCGGGGGAGAGGTCCGCCATGGCAGGGGTCTCCTGTGGCCGGGCGCCGCCGGGTGCGACCAGGCCGGGAGTGGTGGCATGGCGGCAGGGCCCGGACGGTGCGGGTGTGCGCATGAAAGGGGATCGGAGCCTCGTCGCTCCGGGGGCGCACGCGCGGGGGTGTGCGCGGTGCCCACCGAAGGATACGTGCACCCGGGTACTCGTTCGGCGGCACCGTCCCACTCGTTCGGGCGGACGCCCGCGCAGGTCACGCGTTCGGTGAGGGCTGCCGATACGCTGGGTTGACGGGCCGACACACCGGCCCGCGCCGCCGGGACCCGCCGGGTTGCCCGTCGGGCGGCGGTGTCCTCCGAAAGAACCTGCGGGAGATCGCGCGCGATGGCCGGACGAAGCCGGAACACCCCTGAGCAGCAGCCGTCCGACGCCGAGGGCCTGCTGCCCGCCGACTACGACCTTGCGGAGCTGTACGGCTCGCAGAGCGGCGACGAGGACCCCGACGACACCGCGGTGCTGGTCCCGCCGATCGTGCTGCCCGCGGACCGCGAACTCGCCGACGCGGCGCTCGCCGTCCCGCTGATCGCCCGGGTGGTCGCGCTGGGCCGCTGGGTCGACCCGCACCGCGACGTCGACGAGCACGGCGACCTCGGCCCGGAGGACCGCGTCCGGGCGGCCCGGATGCTCGGCATCGAGGACCCGGACGAGGAGGACGTGGTCGAGGCGATGCGCGCCTGGGCGCTGGCCTGCGACCTCGGCGTGGTGGAGACCGGCACCACCGAGGGAGGTACCCACATCGCCGTCCCCGGCCCCGACCTGCCGGCCGTCGAGGCCGGCGACCCGGAGGCCGTGCTCGGCCTGTGGTTCGAGGCCGCCGAGCTGGTCCGCGAGCTCGCCGCCGAGGCCGAGTCGGTGGACCCGGAGGTGGTCGAGGGCAGCGAGCGCGACGACCCCGAGGGACTGGCCGAGGTGGAGGACGCCCGGGACCAGGCCGCCGAGATCCTCGACGAGGCGCTGCACGTGCTGTACGAGGCCACCGCGTTCGCCGAGCCCGGCGCCGAGACCGTGCCGCTCGGCGTGCTGGCCGCGCTGCTGGTCGTCCCCGAGGGCGAGGAGCCCGACGAGGAGATGCTCGGCGAGATCACCGACCTGATGGTCGTCCTCGACCCGATGCTGGGCGACCTCGCCGAACTCGGCCTGGTCGAGCACACCCCGATCGACCCCGAGCTCTTCGAGGAGGAGGACGACGCGACCGCGGCCGCCGGGGCCGTCGACACCGACCACCCGCTGACCGACGAGGACGCCGCCCGCTTCGGCACCGTCCGGCTCACCCCGCTCGGCCAGTACGCGGTGCGCGAGTGGCTGATCGCCGACGGCTTCGACGCCCCGCTGGTCGGCGACCTCGCCGAACTCGACGGCCCCGCCCTGCTGCGCACCCTCGCCGAGAACGGCGCCCGGCTCGCCGAGCCCGAGCTGAAGGCCTGGCTGGCCGCCCGGGAGGACGCCGTCGGCGCCGCCCGCGAGCTGCTGTCCGGCGGTCGGGGCCGTGACGTGCAGTCGCCGGTGCGCCGCTACTACTGCGGGATCGCGCTCGGCGACCTCGGCGCGGCCGCCGTCCCGGCCGTCCGGGAGGTCGTCGACGACCCCGAACTCGGCGGCCTGGCCCGCGAGTGGCTGCGGGCCCGCGACGAGGACGTGGAGGCCGCCGAACGCTCCGTCGCGCTGTGGCGGGTGGTCGACTCGGTGGCCGCCGTGCTGCTGCTCACCGCCGGCGAGGGCGGCCGCCTGCAGGCGCTGGTCGCCGACCTGCCGGTCACCGACAACCCGGCCAGCTACTTCGGCGAGGTGTGGCGGGTGCCGCACCCGCTGACCGTCGAGGTGCTGGAGGTCGTCGGCGCGCTCCACCTGGACCGCAAGGTCGCCAAGGAGGCGCGGCGGGCCGCGATCAAGGCCCGTTCGCTGCGCGCGCAGGGCTGACGGCAACCGGGGCGCGCCCTCGCCGCGTCCACCTGTCGGAAGACCGCCGAAGAGCTGATGGATCGACAGGTTCCCAGGGCCGTATGGTGGGGCGACGCCGGGCCCGCCCGGTGGCAGGACGCGCCGGGCCCGCCCGGCGGGAGAACGGTGTGGCGAGTGCCGGGGGTGCGGCGAGGGATGAAGAGGCAGCACGCGAGCGGGCCGTGGGAGATCGAGGAGGTCTACGCGGACCAGGAGGCGTACAGCCGGCGGGTGATGGCCGCGGCCGGGTTCCCGGTGTTCGGCTGGGAGCACCGCGCCGGCGGCCTGCCCGGGCGGGACGTGCTCGCCGAGTTCGGCGTCAACAACGGCGAACTCGGCTGGGTGGAGGTCCGTTCGGGCGACTGGAACTCGGCCGACGGCCCGTACGTGACCGTCCGCACCTACTGCCCCGACGCGGAGCTCACCGAGCCGCTGCCCGACCTGGAGGACGTGGTCGAGGACGAGCGCGACCGGGTGTACGAGCACCTCGGCATCGACGAGGGCGACACCCCCGGCGGCGTCCGGGCGCTGCGCGAGTGGATCACCGTGGACGGCGACCCGCGGGCCCTGCAGATCCACGAGGACCGCCGCCCTGGCGCCGGCACCGTCTGGGCCGGCCGGCTGTGGATGGACGGCGCGACCGTCACCGTCACCGGACGCGGCGTGCCGCCCGGCGCGATCGAACTGCGCCGGATCGCCGACTTCGAGCAGTACATCATCGGCCGCACCGCGCTGATGCGGACCCTGGCCGCCCGTCAGCCCGCCGCGCCCGCGCCGGTACCCGAGCCGACCCCCGGTGAACTCGGCCTGCGCGCCCACCGCGAACTCGTCGAGCAGGGCATCGCCCGGGCCACCGCGATGGCGGCCCAGCTGCGGGCCGGCCGCTCCGCCCGGCTGCCCCGGCACCTGCGCGGCGAGGACCGCAGGGTCCGGTGGGAGAGCACGGTGCGCCAGCAGATGTGGCTCGCCTCGGAGACCCAGGACGAGGCGGACGTCGCCGTCACCTCGATGGTCAACCACCTCGGCCGGCTCGCCCACCACGTGGACTGGCTGACCGGCACCCCGGAGGGCGCGGCGGCCGTCGAGGAGGTGGTGCGGTACACCGTGTTCGCCAGCGAGGTGCCGAGCCTGCCCGCGCAGCGGGCCTGGGAGCGGCTGTGGGCGGGCGGCACCCCGGAGCTGCCGTCCGGCACCGAGGAGGCCTGGCTGACGGCGTGGGAGCAGTGGCGGATCGAGCGCACCCAGCACCGCAGCCGGCGGTAAAGCACTGGTCATGCGGCGGTCCCCGGTTGGTAAAACGGTCGGGCAATCGGCGCATTGACGCAGCGTCGGGTTCACGTCCGGTTCACGCGCGGCCCGGACTCTGACGGTCACCGATCCGCACCCTCCCCCTCAGGAGTGACCGTCATGTCGCTGTCCCGCCGGGACTTCGTGAACCGTTCGACCGTGCTCGGCGCAGGCGTGCTGATCGCCGGCAGCGCCGAGGTGCTCGCCACCGCCCCCGGGGCGATCGCCGCCCCGGAAGGCGGCGAGGCCGCCCTCGCCAAGGGCGGGCACACCGCGGTCGGCTACGGCGAGCTGGTGTCCGACCCCGAGGGCATCCTGGCGCTGCCGAAGGGCTTCTCGTACGAGATCATCACCCGGACCGGCACCACCACCCTGGTCACCGGCGAGAGCACCCCCAGCAACCACGACGGCACCGCCGCGTTCGAGGGCCGCCACGGGGCGACCCTGCTGGTCAACAACCACGAGCTGGCCGGGGCGCGATCCAAGTGGCCGCACCCCGTGCCGCTGCTGGAGGGCCACGTCTACGACCCGGCCGCGGCCGGCGGCTGCACGGTCGTCGAGGTGTCCGGGCCCGGGCGCGGGCACGGGAACGACGACGAGCAGGGCGACGAGCAGGGCAAGGGCCGCGGGCACGGGCACGGCAGGCGGAAGGTCCGGGAGTGGGTCGGCATCGCCGGCACCGCCACCAACTGCGCCGGTGGCGCCACCCCGTGGAACACCTGGCTGACCTGCGAGGAGACCGAGGACAAGGCCGGCGCCAACGGCTTCACCAAGGACCACGGCTACGTCTTCGAGGTCGACCCGCACGACCAGGACGCCAACCGGAACCCGCAGCCGATCAAGGCCTTCGGCCGGTTCGCGCACGAGGCCGTCGTCATCGACGAGAAGCGCGGCCACGCCTACCTCACCGAGGACGCCGCCAAGCCCAACGGGCTCTTCTACCGCTGGACCCCGCCGGCCGGCTTCAAGCACGGCAAGGGCAAGCTGCGGACGCTGGCCGCCGACGCGGGCGTCCTGGAGGCCCTGAAGGCGTTCGACTCCCAGGGCAAGCTGGTCGACGACCTGTCCCGGGCCACCAAGCCCGGCACCACGTACGGCGCGGACTGGGTCAAGGTCGCGGACCGGGACGCCCGGACCACCTCGATCCGCAAGCAGTTCAAGGACGGCGAGGTCACCCGGGCCCGCAAGCTCGAAGGCATGTGGTGGGGCGACGGCGGCATCTACTTCGTCTCCTCCTTCGCCCGCGAGGAGTCGCCGCTGCAGCACGACGGCCAGGTCTGGTTCTACCACCCGGTCCGGCGGACGCTGACCCTGAAGGTCATCCTCGGCGTCAACGCGGACATCTGGACCGACAAGGGCAACTTCGACGGCCCCGACAACATCACCGTCTCGCCCCACGGCGGCCTGATCATCGCCGAGGACGGCAACGGGCTGCAGCACCTGTTCGGCGCTACGACGGACGGGCGGACGTACGCGCTGGCGCGCAACGAGCTGAACCTCGGGACGGCGGAGGCGCCGGAGTTCAGCGAGTTCACGGGCGTGACGTTCTCGCACGACGGGCGGACGCTGTTCGCGAACATCCAGGAGCCGGGGATCATGCTGGCGATCACGGGGCCGTGGCACCGGATGTGACACGCGGTGAGGCCGGGGTCCGCCCGGGGAAGGGCGTTGCTCTCCCTCGGGCGGACCTTGCCGTTGGCGGGTGTGGTTTGCTCGCGCAGTTCCCCGCGCCCCTGTCGGGGCGCGGGACTTCTGCGGGGAGGAGAGTTCGGCCTGCGGCCGGTCAGGATTCGGTGAGCCTCAACTGGAGCATGGCCAGGAGGCGTTGCTGGGGTTGGGCCAGGTCCAGGCCCGTCAACTGTTCGGCCCGCCGGACCCGGTACCTCAAGGTGTTGGGGTGGATGTGGAGGGTGTCGGCCGCGGTGCGGACTTCGCCGAGGGCGTCGAGGTAGGCGAGGACGGATTCGGCGAGGCGGGTGTGGTGGCGGGCGTCGTAGGTGGTGAGGGCGGTGAGGCGGGGGTCGCGGAGTTCGGGGCGGTCGTGGAGGAGGGCCAGGACTTCGGAGACCAGGACCTCGGCCTGGACGTCGTGCAGGGCGGCGACGTCCGGGACGACGCCGCCGCGGCCCATCGCGTCGAGGATGCGGTCGGCCTGGGCGCGGGAGGCGGGGACGTCGGTGAGGGCGGGGACGGTCGGGCCGATGGCGGCGCGGAGCGGGATGGCGAGGTGGGTGCGGGCGGCGTCGACGGTCTCCTGGGCCCAGTCGCGGAGGGTGGCCTGGGGGAGGCCGGGCGGGAGTTCGGGGAGCAGGACGTAGATGCGGGAGTCGACCGGGGCGAGCAGGGCGCCGCGGTGGCGGGCGGCGGTGTGGACGGAGATCAGGCCGGTGACCTCGTCGCGGGAGAGTTCGGCGTCGCGTTCGGCGGTGGCGGCCGGGGCGTAGGCCAGGACGGTGGCGGGGCGGCGCAGGTCGAGGCCGAGGTGGGTGGCGAGCGACTGGGGGCCGGTGGAGCCTTCGAGCAGGCCGGTGAGCAGGGTCTGGGTGAGTCGGGCGTCGGCGGACAACTCGCGGCGGCGGCGCACCAGTTGGCCGGCGGCGACGCGGGCGGCGCCGACCAGGGCGCGGTCGGCGGTGGGGGTGAGCGGGCGGGCGCCCTCCTGGACCCAGATGGTGCCGAGGGGCTGCGCGCCGGAGCGGATCGCGATGGCGAGGCGGCGGCGGATGCCGAGTTCGGGGTGGGCGGCGATCTCGATCGCGCCGTCGGAGCCGCGCAGGTGCGAGAAGACGCCCCACTCACGGAGCTTGGCGAGGTACGGCTCGGGCCCCTGGCGGCCCAGGATGGAGAGCCGGCGCAGGTCGTCGACCTCGTCGGAGTCGGAGGTGCGGGAGTAGGCCAGCACCCGGCTGGAGGTGTCCTCGATGGAGACGATGCCGCCGGTGAGGACGGCCACGGTCTGGGCGAGCGTGAACAGGTCGCCGGTGTCGGCCTCGCCGGGTTCGGCGCTGTCCGGGCCGGTGAGCAGGGTGCGGGCGAGCGAGTCGAGGTGTTCCCAGCGGGTTTCGCGGCGCACCGACAGCAGGGCGACGCCGGCTTCGGTGGCGGCCTCGCGCAGGGCGTCGGCCTGGCCCGGGCCGTCGAGTTTGACGGCGACGGCGGCGGCCCGGGCGCGGCCGGCGGCCCGCAGGGCGGGGAGGGCGGCGCGGCCGCGGGCGCCGATGGCGAGGACGAGTTCGCCGGGGGCGGCGGTCGGCGGGTCCTCCGGGTCGAGGATGGCGACGTGGCGGACCGGGACGTCCAGGCCGGCGGGCGCGGCCTGGAGTTCGACCAGGGGTTCGCCGAGCGACATCAGCAGCTGGCGCAGCGGCAGGCCGTTCATGTGCGGGTCCTTCGTCCGGGCTCGGTCGGGCTTCGTCGGTCCTCGTCGGTCTTCGTCGGGTCGGACAACATCCCGGGCACGAGTTTAGTGAACCGGACAGGTTCGGGCGGCCGTGACCGGGACGTGACGCTGTTCGTCCGGGCGGACAACGGCGAGCGGGGGACTTTGGCGGCGCGGCCAACAGTCGGCGGCGGGAACGGGGAATAGCGTTCGTCTCACGACCGACGTGTGAACCCCGTCGGAGTCCCATGACGAGAAGGAGAGCGTGCGCCATGGATGCTGTGACCCAGGTCCCCGCGCCGGTCAACGAGCCGGTCCACAGCTACGCCCCGGGCAGCCCCGAGCGGGTCCGCCTGGAGGCGAAGCTGAAGGAGCTGGGCGGCCAGGGGCCGATCCAGCTCACCATGACGATCAACGGCGAGCAGCGCCTCGGCGGCGGCTCCGAGTTCCACGTGGTGCAGCCGCACAACCACGCGGCCCGGCTCGGCACGCTGCGCAACGCCACCCAGGACGACGCGCGCGAGGCCATCGACACCGCGCTGGCCGCGGCCCCGGCCTGGCAGGCGCTCTCCTTCGACTCGCGCGCCGCGATCTTCCTGCGCGCCGCCGACCTGCTGGCCGGCCCGTGGCGCGAGACGCTGGCCGCGGCCACCATGCTCGGCCAGTCGAAGACCGCGCAGCAGGCGGAGATCGACACCCCCTGCGAGCTGGTCGACTTCCTGCGCTTCAACGTGCACTTCGCCCGGCAGATCCTGGCCGAGCAGCCGATCTCCTCGGACGGCGTGTGGAACCGCATGGACCACCGCCCGCTGGAGGGCTTCGTCTACGCGATCACCCCGTTCAACTTCACCGCGATCGCCCTCAACCTGCCGACCGCGCCCGCGCTGATGGGCAACGTGGTGATCTGGAAGCCGTCCCCGACGCAGCAGTTCGCCGCGCACTACCTGATGCGCCTGCTGGAGGCCGCGGGCCTGCCCAAGGGCGTCATCAACATGGTCACCGGCGACGGCCTGGACGTCTCCGAGGTCGCGCTGAAGCACCCGGCGCTGGCCGGCATCCACTTCACCGGCTCCACCGCCACCTTCCAGCACCTGTGGCGCTCGGTCGGCGAGAACATCTCCAACTACCGCACCTACCCGCGGATCGTCGGCGAGACCGGCGGCAAGGACTTCCTGGTCGCCCACCCGTCCGCCGACAAGGCGATCCTGAAGACCGCGATGACCCGCGGCGCCTTCGAGTTCCAGGGCCAGAAGTGCTCGGCGCTGTCCCGCGCGTACGTCCCGGCCTCGATCTGGGCCGAGCTGAAGGACGACTTCCGCGACGAGGTCGAGTGGCTCACCATGGGCGACGTCACCGACCTGGCGAACTTCATGGGCGCCGTGATCGACGAGCGTTCGTTCGCCAAGAACAAGGCCGCGATCGACCGCGCCCAGGCCGACCCGAAGGTCGAGATCCTGGCCGGCGGCACCTACGACGACTCGGTGGGCTACTTCGTCCGCCCGACCGTGCTGGTCTGCGAGGACCCGTCCGCCGAGTACTTCAAGGACGAGTACTTCGGCCCGATCCTCTCGGTGCACGTCTACCAGGACGAGAACTACGACGAGATGCTCGCGCAGATGGAGTCGGTGTCGTCCTACGGCCTGACCGGCTCGATCATCGCCCAGGACCGCGAGGCCGTGGAGCACGCCATGCACGTGCTGCGCAACGCCGCCGGCAACTTCTACATCAACGACAAGCCGACCGGCGCCGTCGTCGGCCAGCAGCCCTTCGGCGGCGGCCGGGCCTCCGGCACCAACGACAAGGCCGGCGCCAAGCAGAACCTGATGCGCTGGACGTCCACCCGGTCCATCAAGGAGACGTTCGTCCCGCCGACGGACTACCGCTACCCGCACATGGGCTGACCAAGCCCCATGTCGCCGGCGGGGCGGCCGCCACCCCGGCCGCCCCGCCACCTCTCCCCACCAGCTGATCCGTGATCCGGGAGTCCCCGATGCTCCGTTCCGCCCTCCTCGCCGCCTCGCGCTCCCCGCAGGTGCGCACCATGGTCGAGAAGTTCCCGCCCACCCACGCGATAGTCGAGCGCTTCGTCGCCGGCGACCGCCTCGACCAGGGTGTGACCGCGACCGAGACGCTGGTCAACAGCGGCCGCAAGGTCACCCTCGACCACCTCGGTGAGGACACCAAGGACGCCGCCCAGGCCGCGGGCACCGCCCTGGCGTACGAGCACCTGCTGACCGCCCTCAAGGAGACCGGCCTCGCCGCCGACGCCGAGGTCTCGGTCAAGCTCTCCGCGGTGGGCCAGTTCCTGCCGGTGGACGGCGAGAAGATCGCGCTGGAGAACGCCCGCCGGATCTGCCAGGCCGCCGCGGACGCCGGCACCACGGTGACCCTCGACATGGAGGACCACACCACCACCGACTCCACCCTGTCCATCGCCCGCGAGCTGCGCGAGGACTTCCCGTGGCTCGGCGTCGTCCTGCAGGCGTACCTGCGCCGCACCGAGGCCGACTGCCGCGACCTGGCGCACGAGGGCTCCCGGGTCCGGATCTGCAAGGGCGCCTACAAGGAGCCCGAGTCGGTCGCCTTCCAGGGCAAGCACGACGTCGACCTGGCGTACGTCCGCGCGCTGAAGGTCCTGATGGCCGGTCAGGGCTACCCGATGGTGGCCTCGCACGACCCCAACATGATCAAGATCGCGGGCCAGCTGGCCGAGTGGAACCGCCGCGACGTCACCTCCTTCGAGTACCAGATGCTGTTCGGCATCCGCCCCGAGGAGCAGCTGCGCCTGGCCGAGGCCGGCAACACCATGCGCGTCTACCTGCCCTACGGGCAGGAATGGTATGGATATTTCATGCGTCGTCTGGCGGAGCGCCCGGCGAACCTGACCTTCTTCCTGCGGGCGATGGCCACCCGCGGCTGACGGATCGTCAACTCCCCGACGGGGCCTGCGGATCGACTCCGCGGGCCCCGTCGTCCGTTCGGACCAGCCAGATGTCGTACTCCTCGGTCGTCACGCCGCAGGAGGTGTGGGCGTCGCGGGCCATGGTGACGAACTCGGGCTGCTGCGGGCCGTCGGTCAGGGTGGCGGCGAGGCGCGCGCCGGCGGACCAGCGGACCACGGCCCAGCCGAGGCGGCCCAGGCCGCGGCCGCCGACGTGGATCAGGAACGTGCCGTCGGGGGCGATCAGGCCGGAGTCGCGGGCGAGTTCGAGCCAGCGGGCGTCGACCTGCTCGGCCCAGTCGGGCGCCGAGACCGGGACGGTGGCGTCGGGCTCGACGAGGAACCCGGCGACCGACTTCCAGACCTCGCCCGGGGCGGGCAGGCCGGCCTCGTCCGGCGCGCCCAGGACGGTGAGACCGGCGCGCTCCAGCAGGAGCGTCCTCGACTCCTCGGGAGATCCCTCGGGAGAGGCCGACATCAGTTCCTCCGATGCGAAGAGACGGTGGTCGCCGCACCCGGCCGCGCGGGCCGGGAACGGCATGCCGGGATCGTAGCGGTCACCGGACGCGAGGCGGCGGGGTCACTTCTTCCGGTAGAAGAGGTGGTGGTCGCCGCCGGGCTTGTTGATCTTCCCGTAGCGCTCCATCTCGGTGTACCCCTTGGGCGTGTTGTCCCAGCCGAAGTTGACCAGTTCCCGGGTGTCGTCGCCCTTGGGCTTGCCGGCGTGGAAGTGCAGTCCGGCCGGGTCGTCGGTGTGCTCGACGACCACCCGGGACCCGTGCTCGGTCTCGAACTGGCGGAAGTTGCCCCAGTGCGTGGGATCGTTGGAGTAGACGTGCCCCGGCATGTTCTTGTAGGTCTTGTCGCCGACCACCTTCCACTGCGCGATCGGCTCCTCGCCGTACGGGACGCCGGCCAGCTTGAAGGCCTCCCGCTCGGCCGCCTCGCGGGTCTCGAAGGGATTGCTGTGCTCGCCCTTCGGCGGGCCCGAGTGGTCCTGGTGGGGCGACAGGCCGAGCGGGTCGCAGGAGATCTGCGGGTTCCCGACGTAGGCGTCCGGGTTCGGGCCGGGGATCAGGCCGAGCGGATCCGGCGTCAGATACCGTGCGGTCTCCGGGTTGTAGTACCGGTGGACGTTGTAGTGGAGCCGGGTCTCCGGGTCGAAGTACTGGCCGGGGAAGCGCAGCGGCGTGTAGGTGCTGCTGTCGGAGGGCCAGCTGGTGTGGCCCCAGAGCGTCGGGGTGGCGCGCCAGGCGATGGACCCGGTGGCCGGGTCGATCAGCTCGGTGGGCGTGCCGACCAGGTCGGTGACGATGGCGAAGAACCGGCGGTCGGTCTGCTCTGCCGTGCTGATGGACTCGGTCTGGGTGAGCGGGTGCAGGCCGCTGTGCTCCCAGCTGAGGGTGTGCGGGCCCGGCAGGTACGGGGCGCGGGTGGTCTGCTCGGCGAGCACCGAGCCGTCCCAGGTGAAGTCGGTGCGCTCGTCGACCGTGCCGTCGGCCGCCAGCCGCTCCTTGGCGGTGCGGCGGCCGAACGGGTCGTAGCGGTAGCGCCAGCGCGTTCCGTCCGGGGTGGTCACCCCGGTCAGCCGGTCCTCGGCGTCCCAGGTGTAGCGCCAGGTGTCGGGCTTGCGGGACAGCCGGGTGACGCGCCGCACCGTGGTGCGCCCCGCGGCGTCGTACTCGTAGCCGGTCCGGCCCGCGGTGACGACCTGGGTGCCCGCGTACGTCCGCTCCCCGACCGCGGCCCGGACGGCGCCGGTGCCCGGCCAGTGCGCGGAGACGAGGTCGCCGGCCGGGTTGTAGGCGTACGACTCCTCCCAGTCGGCCGCGCGGACGGCGGTGACCCGCCCGCCCGGGTCGAGCTCGAAGGTGCGGGCGCCGCCGAGCAGGTCGTCGACGGCGGCGAGGGCGCCGTCCGCGCGGTAGTCGTAGCTGCGCCGCTGGAGGACGCGGCCGCCGGCCCGGGCGGACTGGCCGGCCAGCCGGTGCCGGGAGTCCCAGGTGCGGGACAGCTCCAGCTGCTGTCCGACGGTCCGCCGGGTCTCGCGCCCGGCCGGGTCGTAGTCGAACGCGAGGCTGCCGTCCGGGGTGGTCAGCGCGGTCGCCCGGCCGGCGCCGTCGTACGTCCAGGCGCCGAGGTGGCCGGAGGGCGTGGTCCGGCCGGTGCGCCGGCCGAGCAGGTCGCGGGTGATGGTCAGGGTGCGGCCGTCGACCGTCTCGGAGAGGAGGTTGCCGAGCGCGTCCACGGTGCGCAGGACCGTCGCGTCGGGGTTCTCCGCGCGCACCAGGTGGCCCGACTCGTTGTAGGCGTAGGTCGTCCGGCGGTCGCCGACGGTCCTGCCGACCAGGCGGCCGATCCGGTCGTAGGCGTACTCGGTGACCTGGCCGAGCGGGTCGGTGACGGCGAGCACCTGGCCCGCCGCGTCCAGCCGGTACGTCAACGAGCGCCCCTGGTAGTCGCGTTCGCCGACCACCCGGCCCGCCGCGTCGTACGCGTAGTGCCAGCTCCGGCCGAGCGCGTCGGTGACCGCCGCCAGCTGCATGTGGGCGTCGTGGGCGAACTCGACGCGGGCCCCGTCGGGGCCGGTGCGGGCGGCGAGGGTCTCGAAGTGGGTGTACTCGAAGGCGGTGACCCGGCCCAGCTGGTCGGTGTGGGTGAGGCAGTTGCCCTCGCCGTCGTACGTCCACCGTTCGGTGCTGCCGTCCGTCCCGGTCCGCTCGGCCAGGTGGCCCTCGACCGTCCAGCGTGAGCGGACGGCGCCGCCGAGCGGGTCGGTGATGGCCACGACCCGCCCGAAGGCGTCCCGCCCGTAGCGGACCGCCGCGCCGGTGGGGTCGACGACCTCGACCGGCAGGCCGGCCGGGTCGCACCGCACCCGGGTGGTGTGGCCGAGCGCGTCGGTGACCGAGGCCAGGTGGCCGCGCTCGTCGTACGCGTAGCGGGTCTCGCCGCCGGACGGGCCGGCCAGGGCGGTGCGCAGCCCGTTCTCGTCGTAGCGCTGGTGCCAGGTGGCGCCGCCGGGTTCGGTGATCCGGACCGGCAGGCCGAGGAGGTCGCCGTACTGCGCCGTGGACTGCCGCCCGTCGGGGCGGGTGATCGAGACGAGGTCCCCGGCGCCGTCGTACGTGTAGCGGGTGGTGCGGCCGAGGGGGTCGGTCTCGGCGAGGAGGCGGTCGTGGTCGTCGCGTTCGTAGTGGGTGGTGTGGCCGAGGGGGTCGGTGACGGCGGTGACCTGGGCGTGGTCGTTGATCAGGTAGGCGGTGGTGTGGCCGAGGGCGTTGGTCTCGGTGTGGGTCCTGAGGCCGGTGACGGGGTCGGGGTCGCCGTAGGCGAAGGAGAAGCGGAGGGCGCCGGTGGTGCCGCCTTCGTCGGTGACGCGGTCGTGGGCGTCGTAGGCGTAGCGGTACTGGGAGTCGTTGCGGTCGGTCCAGGAGGTGAGGCGGCCGGCGGCGTCGTTGGTGAAGCGCATCGCCTTGCCGCTGGAGTTGTAGACGGCGGTGAGGTGGCCGTCGGTGTAGCCGTAGCGGGTGAGCAGGGCGTCGCCGCCGGTGTCGGAGGCGCCTGCGAGGCGCAGGGCGGTGATGCGGTCGCCGTCGACGGTGACCAGGAGCCGGTAGCCGCCGGAGTGGGTGATCGAGAGGGGGACGCCGTCCTCGTCGTAGGCGAGGGCGTAGTGGCGGCCGTGGCGGTCGCGGACCTCGGTGAGCAGGGCCTCGTCGCCGGCCGGGGTGGGGGTGAACGTGCGGACCAGGCCGGTCGAGGGGTCGGTGATCGTGAACAGGCCGTCTGCCAGGTCGAGTTCGCGGCGGGAGCCGGCCGAGGCGTGGACCGGGTCGCCGGGCTCGGGGTGGGGGTAGGCCTGGGTGATCCGGTCGGGGCGGATGTGGACGACGCCCTGCTCGTCGATCTCCAGGCGCTCGTCGAACGCGCAGATCCACTTCGGGCCCATCCAACGGCCCGTCAGCAGACCCGACTCGAAGCTGCGGGTGAACTCCAGCGGCAGCGAACCGGGCAGGGCGGCGTCCACCTGGTCGATGAACATCCGCCCCGTGGCGATGTCGACCGGCTCGCCCGGACACTTGCGGGAGCCGTGGTCGCGGCCCTCCGTGCGCGGGCTCTTCACCTGGTCGCGGCCGCGCCCCTTCGGATGCGAGTCGCCGCGCCGGCCGGGCCGCCCGCCGCCCGAACGGGGGTGCGCCGGGCCGCCCTTGCCGCCGCCCTTGAAGATCTTCTCCAGGTCCTTGGCGTGCTTGGCCTCGATCTCCCGGGTGTTCCTGGCGACCTTCTTCAGGTTGTCGCCCGCGTGCCGGTAGAAGTTCTTCAACGCCTTCCCGGCGTCCTCGGCCAGCGTCCTGCCGAGCTTCTGCGCCCCGTGCTCCAGCGCCTTGACGATCTGGTTGCTCATTCGAAGCCCCCCGCGAACAGCCGTGCCCAACAGGTCGGTCGTTGCCGTGTTGGGGGAGACGGTAGTCGGCGGGGGCGGGTTGCGGGAGCGGTTCAGAGCATCGCGGCGGCAGGCTTGACCATGGAGCGGGCGGTCTTGGCGTCGACGTACTCGCCGAGCGCGGTCATCACCCACTCGCCGGAGAACTGGCGGACCAGCTTGCACATGGCGACGCCGGTGCGGGGCTCGGCGTGGGTGAGGTCGAAGCGGACGAGTTCCTCGCCGGTGGCGGCGTCGACCAGCCGGCAGTAGGCGTTCTTCACGTCGGTGAACTTCTGACCGGAGAAGGAGTTGACGACGAACACCAGGCCGCAGACCTCGGCGGGCAGGCCCTCCAGGTGGACGGTGATGGACTCGTCGTCGCCGCCGCCCTTGCCGGTCAGGTTGTCGCCGGAGTGCGCGATCGCGCCGTTGAAGACCGACAGCTTCATGAACCAGGCGGTGTCGACCTTCTCGCGCCGGGCGTCGAAGGCGATCACCGACGCGTCCAGGTCGATGCCCCGGCCGTGCGCGGCGGGCTCCCAGCCCAGGCCCATCCGGACCGCGGCGAGGAACGGCTTCCCGGCCTTCTCCAGCGAGACCGAGCCGCCCTTGACCAGGTTCACCCGGCCCTTGTCGAGGGTGATCTTGCCGACGGCCGGCGACCCGGACGGCATCGGCGGGGCGGCGGGCACCGGCGGCGCGGCGGGCGGGGCCGGGGGCGCGTCCTCGACGGAGACGCCGAAGTCGCCGGCGATGCCGGCCAGGCCGTTGGCGTAGCCCTGGCCGACGGCGCGGATCTTCCACTCGGCGCCGCGCCGGTACACCTCGACCACCACCAGGGCGGTCTCCACCCCCAGCCGGGGCGGGGTGAAGGTGAACAGCGCGCGGCCGCTGTCGGCGTCCCGGACGGTCGCGGTCGGCTCGGTGCCGGCGAAGGTCGCCTGCCGGTCGTCCAGCGAGGCGGTGACCACGATCCGGGTGATGTCCGCGGGCACCGCCGCGGTGTCGACGGCGATCGCGTCGGGGGCGCCGCCGGCGGCCGGCCGGTGCGTCACGCCAGGGCCGTTCGGGGCGTTGAAGAAGACGAAGTCGGCATCCGAACGGACCTTGCCGGACTGGGCGAGCAGCAGCCCGGACACGTCCAGCTGCTTGGGCGCGGTGACCTCCACCACGACCCGGCCCGCACCGAGCGGCGCATTGCCGCCCTGCACCAGAACAGACGTCACGTGCTCCTCCTCGACTCGCCGCCGCGACACACCCTAGCCAAACCTCCCGGCCGCCCCGGGTACGCCGCCAGCGAATCCGGGTCCAACCCGCTTGCCCGGCCCGGCCGGGCTCGGCGAGCATGCAGTCATGCCAGCACTGCAACGAGCCGAAGCAACTGTCCGTGCCCGCCTGTTGGAGGTCCGCGGCTACACCGTCCACCTCGACCTGACCCGCGGACCCGAGCGGTTCGGCAGCACCACCGTGATCCGGTTCGGGTGCGCCGAGCCCGGCAGCGACAGCTTCGTCGACCTGGAACCGGCCGCCCTGCACCGCGCCGTCCTGAACGGGCAGCCGCTGGACGTGACCGCCCTGGACGGCAACCGACTCGCGCTGCCCGGCCTGCACGCCGAGAACGAGCTGCTCATCGACGCCGAGATGCGCTACTCGCGCACCGGCGAGGGGCTGCACCGCTACACCGACCCCGCCGACGACGCCGTCTACCTGTACGCCACCTGCGGCCCCGACCTGGCGGCCAAGGTCTTCGCCTGCTTCGACCAGCCGGACCTGAAGGCCCCGATCACCCTCACCGCCACCGCCCCCGACGACTGGACGCTGGTCTCCAACGGCGCACCGGTCGAGTCCGACGGCGGCCAGTGGGAGTTCGTCGCCACCAAGCCGATCTCCACCTACCTGTTCACCGTGGTCGCCGGCCCGCTGCACTCGGTGTACGGCGAGCACGACGGCATCCCGCTCGGCCTGCACGCCCGCCGCTCGCTGGCCGCCGAACTCGACCGCGAGGCGCCCGAGCTGTTCGAGGTGACCGCCGCCTCCTTCGACCGGCTGCACGAACTCTTCGACGAGCGCTACCCGTTCGGCGAGTACCACCAGGCGTTCGTGCCCGAGTTCAACTGGGGCGCGATGGAGAACCCCGGCTGCGTCGTCTTCCGCGACGAGATGCTGTTCCGCTCCCCGGCCACCGAGGCCGAGCACGAGCGCCGCGCCATGGTGGTCTGCCACGAGATGGCCCACATGTGGTTCGGCGACCTGGTCACCATGCGCTGGTGGGACGACCTGTGGCTGAACGAGTCGTTCGCCGAGATGCTCGGCTACCGGATCGCCGCCGAATCCACCCGCTTCACCGGCACCTGGACCGGCTTCTCCGTGCAGCGCAAGGGCTGGGGCTACGACGCCGACCAGCGCGCCTCCACCCACCCGGTGGCCGGCAACGGCACCCGCTCGGTCGCCGAAGCCATGGTCAACTTCGACGGCATCTCCTACGCCAAGGGCGCGTCCGCGCTGCGCCAGCTGGTCGCCTGGCTCGGCGACGAGGCGTTCTTCGCCGGCCTCAACGCCTACTTCGCCGACCACCTGTACGGCAACGCCGAACTGCCCGACTTCCTGGCCGCGCTCGCCGCCGCCAGCGGCCGCGACGTGCACGGCTGGGCCGAGAGCTGGCTGCGCACCAGCGGCGTCGACACCCTGCGGGTCGAGACCGAGCGTGCCGCCGACGGCGCCCCGACCGCGCTCACCGTGGTCAACGAGGGCGAGCGTCCGCACCTGATCGAGGTCGGCGGCTACCGGATCGAGGGCGGCCGCGTCGTCCCCGCCGGCCGCGTCGCCGTCGAGCTCGGCCCCGGCCGCCGGGTCGCCGTGCCCGCCCTGGTCGAGGCCGGCGCCCAGCTGGTCGTCCCCAATGACGGCGACCTCACCTGGGCCAAGATCCGCCTGGACGCGCACTCCTGGCGGCTCGTCACCGAATCGCTGTCCGCCGTCGAGGACGACGTCACCCGCGCCGTGCTCTGGGCCCACGCCCGCGACCTGGTCCGGGACGCCGAACTCGACCCGGCCGCCTACCTCGGCCTGATGGAACGCCACCTGCCCGCCGAGAGCGTCGACTCCATCGTCGAAGCGGTGCTCACCTTCGCCCACGTCCACGTCGTCGGCCGCCACCTGACCGGCGCCCGCCGCACCGAAGGCCTCGCCGCGATCAGCCGTACCGCCCGCGCCCTGCTCGCCGGCGACAGCAGCGACGGCATCCGGCTGGCCGCCCTGCGCGCCGCGGTCGAGACCTCCGGCGGCGAACCGCAGCTCGCCGAACTGCGCGGCTGGCTGACCGGCGAGAGCGTTCCCGCCGGGCTGGAGATCGGCCCCGAGCTGCGCTGGGCGGGCCTGGCCCGACTGGCCTCGCTCGGCGAACTCGACGAACCGCAGATCGCCGCCGAGCTCGCCCGCGAACCCGGCACCGAGGCCGAGTTCGGCGCCGCGCGCTGCCGGGCCGCCCTCCCCGGGAGCGCGGCCAAGGCCGCGGCCTGGCAGGACCTGTTCACGCCCGACGCGATGTCCAACCGCGTGCTGGAGGCCACCGCCCGCGGGTTCTGGACCTCCGGCTCCGACGACGAGATGGGCGCGTACGCGCTGCGCTACTTCGAACGGATCGGCGAGGCCGCCCGGCGCGGCGACATCATCTCCCGACTGCTCGGCGAGACCCTCTACCCCGTCGCCCACGCCACCCCCGCGGTGCTGAGCGCCGCGGAACAGGCTCTCGCTGCACCGGAGTTGACGCCCTCGCTGCGCCGCAACCTGGCGGACTGCACCGACGACCTGCGACGCACTCGTGCGGTGCGGGCGGCCTTCGAGTAGGGCGTAACCACAGGGGTTCCTGGGGCACCTCTCAGCTGCCTGGCTGGGGGTGACCCCAGGAGCCCCCGGAGGGTCAGAAGCTGCCGCGGGCCGCGACTGCGCGGGTGGTGGGGAGGGCGAAGGCGGAGGCGGTCCAGGTCTCGGGGGTGGCGGGGGTGGGGGCGGCGATCGCCCCGGTGACGGTGAAGGTGTAGGTGCCCGGGGGGAGCGGCTGGTCGGAGGGGGTGGTGAAGCGGTAGATCAGGGTGTCGCGTTCCAGGGCGACGGTGGCGACCGCGCCCGGGAGGTCGGTGGCGGGGACGGTGCCGGGGAGGGCGGCCGGGCGGGTGAGGCGGAACTCGACCTGGAGGGCCGTCATCGTCTCGTCGAGTCGGAGCTGCACGACGTGCCGGGTGCCGGTGCGGCCCAGTGCGTCCACCCGGGCCGTGCCGCTGAGCGGTTGGGGCAGGGTGGGGTCCGGTTCGGGGCGCGGCGGGACGGAGGGGGACGGGGCGAGCGGCGTGCCGCTGTCGCTCACGGACGGGGACGGCGACGCGGACGGGGTGGGCGCGGCGGGGCTGCTGAACGAGGGCGAGGGCGTCGGGGCCGCCGGACGGCTCGTCGCGACGGCCGGGCGGGCGGCGGTGCGGGTCGGGCCGGGGAGCGGGGAGGCCGTCGCGGTGCCGAGCGCGGGGACCGGGACGGCCTGGGTGCCGACGGGCTCCTCGACGGGGGTGGCGTCGGCGGTCGGTGCGGAGGCGTCGGGGCTGGGCACGGGCGGGCCGCCGACGGTCACGCCCGGGCGGCGGCCGATCTGCTGCTGCTCGTTCAGGAGCCAGGTGGTGGCCAGGCTGATCCCGACCACGGTGGACATCGCCATCGCCGCGCCGGAGAACCGGATGGTGGGCAGCCGGAGTCGACCGCCGAAGGGCCGGGGCCGGCCGTGCCGTCCGGTCCGGCCCGCGGTGACGGACCGGGAGTGCTCGCGGAGCGCCACCGGGCTCCCCTTCCTGGGTCTGGTCCGCGTCCGACGTCCGGTCCGAACGCGACGCCGCACCCGGTGCCGCACCCGGTGTCGCCGGGGTGCCCGGGCGAACGGCGCGTGAGGGACGAGAATATCAGCGGACTGACGGACCGCCAGATCCCCGGACCGAACCGGGGTGCGAATCGGGACGTTGCGGTCCGGGGGCGGCGGACGGCCGGAACAGGCCGTTCGAAAGTGCGTGTGCAACCCCCTGCAACCGTTGCAGGCGCCGGTGCGCGGGGCCAGGCTGGGCGCAGACCCAGCACGCCTCGGAGAGACCGTCATGCCGCGCGATCCGCTGTCCGCCCCGTCCGACCAGCCGCTCGCCGCCGCCCCCACCGGCGGCGAGCAGGCCGTGGCCGCCGAGCCCCGTGCGGTGGAGGAGGTGCTGGTGCTGCGGATCGCGCTGGACGAGGAGCAGCTCGGCGAGGTGCGCACCCGGTTCCGCTACGACGCGGCCGCGCCGTACGAGGTGCGCCTGACCTTCCACGTCGGCCGACCCGACGAGGCGGACTGGGTGTTCTCCCGCGAGCTGCTGCGCGACGGCCTGGACTCGCTCAGCGGCCAGGGCGACGTCAAGCTGTGGCCCACCCACTGCCCGTGCCACGGGCTCACCCTGCACGTGGCGCTGGAGTCCCCGTACGGCAGCGCGCTGCTGGAGGTGTCCCGGCCGCAGGTGAAGGCCTGGCTGGAGCGCACCTACCGGCTCGTTCCGGACGGCCGGGAGGCCGAAGTGCTGCCCAGCGACGAGGAGTTGACGCGGCTGCTGGCCCAGGGCGGGTCCGGCCCGCTTTAGGGCCGCGCCGCCGCGGGGGCCGTCGGCAGGCGCAGCACGCCGTGGGCCAGGTCGGCCCGCAGGGCGCGGACGGCCGGGGAGGCCGAGCCGGGGAGCAGGTCGTAGGGGTCGTCCGGGCCGTGCACCGTCACCTGGGCGCAGGCGGACAGGCGGTACGGCCGGGCCTCCAGGAGCGGGCCCAGGTGTCGGCGGAGGCGGGAGAGTTCGGCGCGCACGGTGACGGTGCGGCCGGGGTCGGCGAACAGCGCCTCGGCGAGTTCGGCGGCGCTCAGGCCGTCCCGGTGCAGGCCCAGCATCAGGAGCAGTTCGGTGTGCCGGGGGCTCGGGGTGTGCGACCAGCAGCCGGCGCTGCCGCTGACCCGGAGTTCCGGCCGGTCGGTGCGGCGCAGGTCCAGTTCGACCAAGCCGGGGCCGGAGTGCGCGGCGGGGCCGGCGGGCTGCGGCGCGGACGGGCGGATCAGCCAGCCGTCGGCCAGCGGCTCCACCGTGCACTCGCCGAGCGTCGGCACCCAGTGCACGCTGCTGCCTTCCCAGTTCTCCGCGGGCAGGGCCAGCCGGGGCGGGGCGGGGACGCCGACCGCGGCGGCCGTCCAGCCGGCCGGGTCGACGACCAGGGCGGGGCCGCCGAAGCGGGCCAGCAGCGGCACCGCGACGGTGCGCAGGTGGTGCAGTGCCTCCAGGTGGGCGGCGCGCAGCTCGGTCTCGGCGAGGCGGGCGGCGGTCAGCGCGAGCTGCCGCAGGTAGTGGTGGTCGCCGACGGCCGGGCCGCTGAGGTCGACCACGCCGGCCGGGCGGCCGGTGCGCGGGTCGCGGATCGGCGCGCCGAAGCAGGACCAGCTGTGGTGGCTGCGCAGGTAGTGCTCGGCGGAGTGCACCTGGGCGGGCCGGGCGGTGCGGGCGGCCAGGCCGATGGCGTTGGTGCCGACCTCGTCCTCGGACCAGAGCGCGCCCTGTTCCAAGCCGATCGCGTCCACGGCGCGGCGCAGCCGCTGCTCGCCGTCCATCCACAGGATCCGGGCCTTCGGGTCGGAGACCGCGAGCACCAGCGGCGTGGCGTCGCCGGGCATGAAGAGGGTGGAGCGGAGCACCGGCAGCACCGCGGCCAGGCCGGTGGCGCGGCGCAGCTCCTCCAGTTCGGCGGGCGCCACCCGGTGGGTCTCGCGGGGGCGTTCCGGGTCCATGCCGAGGCGGCGCAGCCGGGCCCAGGAGTCCTCGATCTCCGGGCGGACCGGGTGGTCGTCGGGGGCGGGCCGCTCGCCGGCCATGGTCCGGTCGTAGGCCCGGGCGTGCGCGCGTGCGGGCGGGCGGGGGCTCCTGGTGCCGTGCTGCATGGGTACCCCCGTCTCGACGTCGGCTGTCAGCGTAGGCCGGTCGACGTGGACACGCCGAGCCGGGCAGAAGATGTCGTGCACGCGGCGGGCGCCGGTGCAGACTGGTCGGTTCCGCCCGGTCAGCGGTGCTGTGCGGGGCGCTCGCCCTGGGCGGTCTCGACGGCCCGGTGGAGGTCGTGGCCGGCCTCCGCGGTGGTGACCGCGGTGGCGGCCAGGCAGCCGGCCAGGGCGAGCGCGGCCAGCGTGCGGACGGTGCGGCGGTGGCGCGGCGGGGCGGGGGTGAGCAGGGCCCGGACCCGGCGCGGCACCGGGCCGCCGGCCGCCGCG
>NZ_NNBO01000021.1:0-150204 GCF_002803145.1 Kitasatospora sp. CB02891
CCCCGGCCGGTCCTCTGGATCGGTTGGAGATTCCTTTATGAAGTATCACTAGCGAGGACGCAGTGCGCAGGACCGCCCTATTCCGGTGGTTGCTGTGCCGCTCTTTCGTGGAAGCATTCACGGAGAGTTTGATCCTGGCTCAGGACGAACGCTGGCGGCGTGCTTAACACATGCAAGTCGAACGGTGAAGCCCTTCGGGGTGGATCAGTGGCGAACGGGTGAGTAACACGTGGGAAATCTGCCCTGCACTCTGGGACAAGCCTTGGAAACGAGGTCTAATACCGGATATGACCTGCTCCTGCATGGGAGTGGGTGGAAAGCTCCGGCGGTGCAGGATGATCCCGCGGCCTATCAGCTTGTTGGTGGGGTAATGGCCTACCAAGGCGACGACGGGTAGCCGGCCTGAGAGGGCGACCGGCCACACTGGGACTGAGACACGGCCCAGACTCCTACGGGAGGCAGCAGTGGGGAATATTGCACAATGGGCGAAAGCCTGATGCAGCGACGCCGCGTGAGGGATGACGGCCTTCGGGTTGTAAACCTCTTTCAGCAGGGAAGAAGCGCAAGTGACGGTACCTGCAGAAGAAGCACCGGCTAACTACGTGCCAGCAGCCGCGGTAATACGTAGGGTGCGAGCGTTGTCCGGAATTATTGGGCGTAAAGAGCTCGTAGGCGGCCTGTCGCGTCGGATGTGAAAGCCCGGGGCTTAACCCCGGGTCTGCATTCGATACGGGCAGGCTAGAGTGTGGTAGGGGAGATCGGAATTCCTGGTGTAGCGGTGAAATGCGCAGATATCAGGAGGAACACCGGTGGCGAAGGCGGATCTCTGGGCCATTACTGACGCTGAGGAGCGAAAGCGTGGGGAGCGAACAGGATTAGATACCCTGGTAGTCCACGCCGTAAACGTTGGGAACTAGGTGTTGGCGACATTCCACGTCGTCGGTGCCGCAGCTAACGCATTAAGTTCCCCGCCTGGGGAGTACGGCCGCAAGGCTAAAACTCAAAGGAATTGACGGGGGCCCGCACAAGCAGCGGAGCATGTGGCTTAATTCGACGCAACGCGAAGAACCTTACCAAGGCTTGACATACGCCGGAAACGTCCAGAGATGGGCGCCCCCTTGTGGTCGGTGTACAGGTGGTGCATGGTTGTCGTCAGCTCGTGTCGTGAGATGTTGGGTTAAGTCCCGCAACGAGCGCAACCCTTGTTCTGTGTTGCCAGCGAGTAATGTCGGGGACTCACAGGAGACTGCCGGGGTCAACTCGGAGGAAGGTGGGGACGACGTCAAATCATCATGCCCCTTATGTCTTGGGCTGCACACGTGCTACAATGGCCGGTACAAAGGGCTGCGATGCCGTGAGGCGGAGCGAATCCCAAAAAGCCGGTCTCAGTTCGGATTGGGGTCTGCAACTCGACCCCATGAAGTTGGAGTTGCTAGTAATCGCAGATCAGCATGCTGCGGTGAATACGTTCCCGGGCCTTGTACACACCGCCCGTCACGTCACGAAAGTCGGTAACACCCGAAGCCGGTGGCCTAACCCGTAAGGGGAGGAGCCGTCGAAGGTGGGACCAGCGATTGGGACGAAGTCGTAACAAGGTAGCCGTACCGGAAGGTGCGGCTGGATCACCTCCTTTCTAAGGAGCACATAGCCAGATCCGAGCGAACGTCTCGGATTGGTTGCTCATGGGTGGAACGTTGACTATTCGGCACACACGGTGATGACTGCCAGTACTGCCCCTCGGGGGCGTGGAACGCGGTTCGGAGTCGGTGTGTCGGGCACGTTGTTGGGTCCTGAGGGAACGAGTGATCGTTTCTTCTGGGATGCCGGCCTCATGCGAGGCGCCCCTGTTGGGGTTGCCGAGTTTGGGTGTCTGGTCGTTGTTTGAGAACTGCACAGTGGACGCGAGCATCTGTGGCCAAGTTTTTAAGGGCGCACGGTGGATGCCTTGGCACCAGGAACCGATGAAGGACGTGGGAGGCCGCGATAGGCCCCGGGGAGCTGTCAACCGAGCTTTGATCCGGGGGTGTCCGAATGGGGAAACCCGGCAGTCGTCATGGGCTGTCACCCGCTGCTGAACACATAGGCAGTGTGGAGGGAACGCGGGGAAGTGAAACATCTCAGTACCCGCAGGAAGAGAAAACAACCGTGATTCCGGGAGTAGTGGCGAGCGAAACCGGATGAGGCCAAACCGGCATGGTGTGAGACCCGGCAGGGGTTGCCATGTTGGGGTTGTGGGAAAGTTCTTCAGTCGTCTGCCGGCGGCTGGGCGAGTCAGAAACCGTATGGGTAGTCGAAGGACATGCGAAAGGTCCGGCGTAGAGGGTAAGACCCCCGTAGACGAAATCTGTACGGCTCGCTTGAGCTTCTCCCAAGTAGCACGGGGCCCGAGAAATCCCGTGTGAATCTGGCGGGACCACCCGCTAAGCCTAAATATTCCCTGGTGACCGATAGCGGATAGTACCGTGAGGGAATGGTGAAAAGTACCGCGGGAGCGGAGTGAAATAGTACCTGAAACCGTGTGCCTACAAGCCGTGGGGGCAGCCTTCGGGCTGTGACTGCGTGCCTTTTGAAGAATGAGCCTGCGAGTTTGCGGTGTGTAGCGAGGTTAACCCGTGTGGGGTAGCCGTAGCGAAAGCGAGTCCGAACAGGGCGTTTGAGTTGCATGCCCAAGACCCGAAGCGGAGTGATCTAGCCATGGGCAGGTTGAAGCGCGGGTAAGACCGTGTGGAGGACCGAACCCACCAGGGTTGAAAACCTGGGGGATGACCTGTGGTTAGGGGTGAAAGGCCAATCAAACTCCGTGATAGCTGGTTCTCCCCGAAATGCATTTAGGTGCAGCGTCGTGTGTTTCTTGCCGGAGGTAGAGCACTGGATAGGCGATGGGCCTCACCGGGTTACTGACCTTAGCCAAACTCCGAATGCCGGTAAGTGAGAGCACGGCAGTGAGACTGTGGGGGATAAGCTCCATGGTCGAGAGGGAAACAGCCCAGAACACCGACTAAGGTCCCTAAGCGTGTGCTAAGTGGGAAAGGATGTGGAGTCGCAGAGACAACCAGGAGGTTGGCTTAGAAGCAGCCACCCTTGAAAGAGTGCGTAATAGCTCACTGGTCAAGTGATTCCGCGCCGACAATGTAGCGGGGCTCAAGCACATCACCGAAGTCGTGTCATTGCAGCAATACTCCCAACGGAGGCTGTGATGGGTAGGGGAGCGTCGTGTGCCGGGTGAAGCAGCCGAGGAATCGAGTTGTGGACGGTTCACGAGTGAGAATGCAGGCATGAGTAGCGATACAAGAGTGGGAAACTCTTGCGCCGATTGACCAAGGGTTCCTGGGTCAAGCTGATCTGCCCAGGGTAAGTCGGGACCTAAGGCGAGGCCGACAGGCGTAGTCGATGGACAACGGGTTGATATTCCCGTACCCGCTTTGAAGCGCCAACGCTGAACCTCTTGATGCTAAGCCCGTGAAGCCGGCCCGGAGTCTTCGGACAATGGGACGTGGTGGAGCCGGTGACCCAACGGGGTAGTAGGTGAGCGATGGGGTGACGCAGGAAGGTAGTCCAGCCCGGGCGGTGGTAGTCCCGGGGTAAGGGTGTAGGACGTTGCGTAGGCAAATCCGCGTCACATCAAGTCTGAGACCTGATGCCGAGCCGATTGTGGTGAAGTGGATGATCCTATGCTGTCGAGAAAAGCCTCTAGCGAGTTTCATGGCGGCCCGTACCCCAAACCGACTCAGGTGGTCAGGTAGAGAATACCGAGGCGTTCGGGTGAACTGTGGTTAAGGAACTCGGCAAAATGCCCCCGTAACTTCGGGAGAAGGGGGGCCATTGCTGGTGATGGGACTTGCTCCCTGAGCTGGTGGTGGCCGCAGAGACCAGCGAGAAGCGACTGTTTACTAAAAACACAGGTCCGTGCGAAGCCGTAAGGCGATGTATACGGACTGACGCCTGCCCGGTGCTGGAACGTTAAGGGGACCGGTTAGTCCGATTTCGGTCGGGCGAAGCTGAGAACTTAAGCGCCAGTAAACGGCGGTGGTAACTATAACCATCCTAAGGTAGCGAAATTCCTTGTCGGGTAAGTTCCGACCTGCACGAATGGCGTAACGACTTCTCGACTGTCTCAACCACAGGCCCGGTGAAATTGCATTACGAGTAAAGATGCTCGTTTCGCGCAGCAGGACGGAAAGACCCCGGGACCTTTACTATAGCTTGATATTGGTGTTCGGTTCGGCTTGTGTAGGATAGGTGGGAGACTTTGAAGCCGTGACGCCAGTCATGGTGGAGTCGCCGTTGAAATACCACTCTGGTCGTGCTGGATGTCTAACCTGGGTCCGTGATCCGGATCAGGGACAGTGTCTGGTGGGTAGTTTAACTGGGGCGGTTGCCTCCTAAAGAGTAACGGAGGCGCCCAAAGGTTCCCTCAGCCTGGTTGGCAATCAGGTGTTGAGTGTAAGTGCACAAGGGAGCTTGACTGTGAGACTGACGGGTCGAGCAGGTACGAAAGTAGGGACTAGTGATCCGGCGGTGGCTTGTGGAAGCGCCGTCGCTCAACGGATAAAAGGTACCCCGGGGATAACAGGCTGATCTTCCCCAAGAGTCCATATCGACGGGATGGTTTGGCACCTCGATGTCGGCTCGTCGCATCCTGGGGCTGGAGTAGGTCCCAAGGGTTGGGCTGTTCGCCCATTAAAGCGGTACGCGAGCTGGGTTTAGAACGTCGTGAGACAGTTCGGTCCCTATCCGCTGTGCGCGTAGGAGTGTTGAGAAGGGCTGTCCCTAGTACGAGAGGACCGGGACGGACGAACCTCTGGTGTGCCAGTTGTCCTGCCAAGGGCATGGCTGGTTGGCTACGTTCGGGAGGGATAACCGCTGAAAGCATCTAAGCGGGAAGCCTGCTTCGAGATGAGCACTCCCACCTCCTTGAGAGGGTAAGGCTCCCAGTAGACGACTGGGTTGATAGGCCGGATATGGAAGCCCTGTGAGGGGTGGAGTTGACCGGTACTAATAGGCCGAGGGCTTGTCCTCAGTTGCTCGCGTCCACTGTGTTGGTTCTGAAACCACGAACAGAACCCCGCCCCGTTGATCGGGTCGGGTTCCGGTTCGACAGTTTCATAGTGTTTCGGTGGTCATAGCGTGAGGGAAACGCCCGGTTACATTCCGAACCCGGAAGCTAAGCCTCACAGCGCCGATGGTACTGCAGGGGGGACCCTGTGGGAGAGTAGGACGCCGCCGAACAATTCTTCAGAAGAAGCCCCCTGACGGGATGTCAGGGGGCTTCTTCGCGTTTCCGGACCGGAAATTTCCGGATACCCTTCGCCAATGCAGAACCTGACTTTGACCTGGCAAACCTCGGCCGCTGCCTCCGCGGCACTGTACGGGGCGGCGTTCGCCGCCGGGCGGGTCGCTGCGAGCCGGGCCGGCAGTGGGCAGCGGAGGGGGCGGGTCGCGGCGGACGTGCTGCGGGAGGCGGGGACGCTGCTGGCGCTGTTCGCGCTGTGGCAGGTGGTCGGGCACCTGTCGTTGATGGGGACGGACAATGCGCTGGACCGGGCGGCGTGGATCCACCGGACGGAGCTGGATCTGGGGTTGCCGGACGAGGCGTCCTGGCAGCAGGCCGTGGTGGGGCATCCGTGGCTGGTGCAGGCGGCGAACTACTACTACGCGACGATGCACTTCGGCGTGATGCTGGTCGTGCTGCTGTGGCTGTTCCTGCGGCACCGTGAGCGGTACGCGTGGGTGCGGACGACGGTGGTGGCGACCACGGCGGTGTGTCTGCTGGTCCAGTTCATTCCGGTGGCGCCGCCGCGGATGCTGCCGGGGAACGGGTTCGTGGACCTGGCGGCACAGTACGGGCAGTCGGTGTACGGCAACGCGGTCGCGGGGGTGGTGGCGGACCAGCTGTCGGCGATGCCTTCGGTGCACGTGGCGTGGTGCGTGATCACGGCAGTGGCGGTGATCGCCGTCGCACGCGGGCCGTGGCGGTGGCTGATGGTGCTGCATCCGCTGGTGACGGTGTGGGTGGTGGTGGTGACGGCCAACCACTTCTGGGCGGACGGGGTGGTGGCGCTGGCGATACTGCTGACGGTGTACCTGCTGCAGGCGGTGCTGACGGGGTGGCGTCGGCCGGAGCCGGGGGATTCCGCGACGGCGCGTCCGGAGGAGCGGGAGCCCAGCGCCGTGCAGAGCTGAGGGCGACGGGGTTCAGACGGGTTCAGCCGGGCTGGGCGGAGAGCAGGGCTTCGGCGAGGGCGGTGCGGTAGTAGCGGCCGGCGGCGCCGGAACGGGCGTGGGAGACCAGTCGGGCGTCGAGCAGGACGGTGAGGTGGTCGCCGACGGCGGCGGGGCTGAGGCCGGTGAGGGTGGCGAGCTGGACGGTGTCGCGCGGGCGGTCGAGGCCGGCGAGCAGTTCGGCCCGGGCGCTGCCGAGCAGGCGGCCGAGGCTGGCGGGCGGGGTGCGCGGGGTGGGGACGGGCGCGGCGGAGATCGGGTAGATCACGGCGACGCGGGTGGTGTCCTGGGCGATCCAGCCGTGGCGGGCGCCGGTGGGGACGAAGAGCAGTTCGGCGTCCGCGGGCTCGTCGGGGACGGTGAGCTGGAGCCGACCGGTGGACAGCCAGCGGTGCCGGGGGCCGAGCGCGGGGAGGGCGGCGGGCCAGCCGTGGTGGTCGGCGAGGCGGCGGCGGGCGGTGGCGTCGGCGCGGAGGGTGCGCAGGCGGGCCGGCCACTCGGGGTGGACGACGTGCTGCCAGGTCCAGTCGAGGAGTTCGGCGAGCGCGGGGGCCAGGCCGAGCCCGGTGAGGTCGAGTCCGTGCGGGGCGGCGTCGGGGTCGGGCGGGGGCAGCCGGAACTCGGTGGGCCAGCGGGCGGCCGTCCGGGCGCGCAGCCAGTCGTCGAGGTGGGGCGCGGTGGCGAGGTGCTGCTGGAATGCGGGCCGGTGGGTGGCGAGCCAGGCGCGGCGCCAGGGTTCGGGCCGGATCTCGGTGAGGATGCCGAGGGTGGCGACGGTCTCGACCAGCGGCGAGAAGGCAAAACGGCATGCGACGAGCGCCTCCGTGCTCACCTGCCACTGGCCCATGCGTCTCCTCCGATCGGAGACAGTAGCAATCGGCAGGTGGGACGGGAGGGGATTGCGGGATCACCCGCCACCCGACCGGGTGGTGTGGTGGCCGTAAGGTGACGGTGCGGCCGAAGCCAGTTGCGTTGGCTTCGGCCGCACCTGAATGTCGATCAGCCGAGGCGGCGGTGCAGGCCCCAGGTGGTGAGAGCGGTCAGGGCAGCGGTGAGGGCGAGGAAGATCGCGGTCTCGATCCACTGGAACGGCCAGTAGCGGTCGGCGGGTTGGTAGTCGATGGCGACGTGCAGGTTCGCGTGGGCGAGGCAGTCCTCGGACGGGACGTCGTGGCTGTTGTTCGCGCACGGCTGGGTGCCGAAGGTGAGGACGCGTTCGGAGCTGTCGCGGATCGGCGAACTGTCGGAGAGCATCCACGCGTCGGGCACGGCGAGGCCGGCGACGAAGGTGGCGGACGGCCCGTGGGAGCCGGTGAAGCCGAGCATCCTGGTGGACCTCAGGGTGGCGGCGTCCAGTGCGACCACGCTGTGCACGGGCTGTTCGAGGTGCGGGCGGACGGCGAGCGGGACGAGCACCTGGACGGCGGCGAAGACGGCCAGGGTGACGGCCATCGCGGCGACGGTGCGGCGCAGGAACAGGCCGAGGCAGCTGCCGAGGGCGACCGCGAACGCGGCGTAGCCGAGCGGGACGATGCCGCGGGAGGCGAACAGCAGCGGGGTGAAGCGGTCGCGGTTGAGGTGGTCCAGCGGGGAGGCGAACCAGGTCACCAGCAGGCTGAGCAGCCCGGTGACGGTCACCGCGGTGACGCCGACCAGCAGCAGTTTGACGGTCAGCCAGCGGCCGCGGCCGATGCCCTGGTTCCAGATCAGCCGGTAGGTGCCGGTCTCCAGTTCGCGGGCGATCAGCGGCGCGCCCCAGAACGCCCCGATCAGGGCGGGCACCAGCAGGACCAGGGCGCTGCCGGTCCAGTAGGGGAAGACGTAGGTGTCGAGCAGCTGGCTGCCGTCGGCGCAGCCGCCGTCGGGGCAGCCGGCCGTCAGGTCGTGGTACTTGTCCCGCAGGTCCAGGCCGGAGATCAGCAGGTACGCGGTGGCGGCGACGAGTACGGCCGCGGCCGCCAGGAACTGGGCGCGGAACTGACGCCAGGTCAGCCAGGTCATCGCTGGGGCTCCAGGGCGGGTCGGGAGTCGGCAGAGGGTTCGAGGTGGGCGAGGACGAGGTCCTCCAGGCCGATCGGGTCCATCACCCAGGACGGGTCGTCGACGGCGGCGTCGGCGCGGACCACGAAGGTGCTCTGGCGTTCGGTGTGTTCGGCGTGCACGACCCGCATGCCGGCCGGCAGGGTGTCGGCGTCGCGGCGGGCGGTGGTGAGCCGGAAGTGGGTGGCGAGCAGATCGTCGATCTCGCCGTCGGCCCGGACGCGGGAGTCGGCCAGCACGATCAGGTGGTCGCAGACCCGTTCCAGGTCGGAGACCAGGTGGGAGGAGAGCACCACGGTGGCCTGCGACTCGGATTCGGCGACGAACTCCATCAGGCTCTGCAGGAAGGCGCGTCGGGCCAGTGGGTCGAGGGCGGCCACCGGCTCGTCCAGCAGCAGCAGTTCGGGCCGTTTGGCGACGGCGAGGGTGAGGGCGAGCTGGGCGCGTTGGCCGCCGGAGAGGCGGCCGGCCCGCTGGGCGGGGTCGAGGCCGAGTTGCCGGACGCGGCGATCGGCTAGTGCGGCGTCCCAGTGGGGGTTGAGGCGGGCGCCGAGGCGCAGGTGGTCGGCGACGGTCAGGGTGGCGTAGGTCGGGGTGTCCTGGGCGACGAAGCCGACCCGGGCGAGCTGGGCGCTGTCGGCGGCCGGGGGCCGGCCGAACACCTCGACGGCGCCGCTGGTGGGGGTGAGCAGGCCGCAGGCGAGCTGCAGCAGGGTGGACTTGCCGGCGCCGTTGGGGCCGACCAGCCCGACGACGCGTCCGGCGGGGACGGTCAGGGTGCAGTCGGCCAGCGCGGTGCGGCGGCCGTAGCGCTTGGTCAGCGCCCGGGTTTCGACGATCGCGGTCATCGCTCCTCTTCGACGGTGGTTCGGAAGGTCTGCTGGAAGAGGGCCTCGATGGACTCCTGGTCCAGTCCGGCGGCCCGCGCCGAGGCCAGCCAGCGGCGCAACTCCTGCCGCAGCGGCTCGTGTTCGGACGTGGCGGGGTCGCCGAGGGTGCCGGTGACGAAGGTGCCGACGCCGGGCTTGGGGGAGACCAGGCCCTCGTTCTCCAGTTGGCGGTAGGCCTTGAGCACGGTGTTGGGGTTGATCGCGACCTTCGCCGCGACGTCCTTGACCTTCGGCAGCCGGTCGCCCTGGTGGAGCAGGCCCAGTCGGAGGGCCTGCCGCACTTGGTGGACCAGTTGCAGGTAGGGGGCGACACCGGACCGGGGCTCGATGTGGAACTCGATCACCGCAACCTCATTTATCTAGCTTCCTAGCACTATAGAACTGATGATCCGACGGACCGTCAAGTAAAGGATTGCGCAAGGGCGTTGACCAGCGGAGACGCGAACGGGCGCAGGCATGCCGAAGCCCGGGCGCCGTGGGGGTGGCGTCCGGGCCTCGGGGACTGCGGCGGTTACTTGACCGGGAGTGCCACCCGGCCCCAGCGTCCGCCGGTGAGGGTGGCGGTGGCCCAGTACCAGGCGGCCAGGCCGGCCAGGGCGGCGAACCAGCTGCCGACCTTGCCCCAGCCGCCGGAGCCGCTGAGGACGCCGACGGCGTTGAGCACCAGGGCGAGGGTCAGCAGGCCGTACACCGCACGGGCGAGCAGGCCGGAGCCCCAGGCGGCGGCGGTCAGGGTGAGCGCGAGCAGCGCCCACAGCAGCAGGAACAGGCCCGCGGTGTGCCGGCCCGCCGGGCCGGCCGCCGCCCAGGTCGCCCAGAAGGCGCCGAGGGCGGTGAAAGCGGTGCCGCTGAAGCGGTCGCCGCCGCGGAACTGCCACAGGCCGGCGACGAACAGCGTCACCCCGCCGACCAGGTGGGCCAGCGCGGAGGCGCCGCCGGTGGTGGTGCCGCTGAGGACACCGGTGCCGAGCAGGCCGTACGCGAGGAGGGTGAGACCGAGGGCCAGGTAACCGAGCGGACCCGCGTCAGCGGATCGGGCGTTCGCCCCGGAGGCGTCATTGCTCACCGGAGGCTCCTTTCACTCTGCGCCAGGGCATGGCGAGATCGCGGTGAAGGGTGGGGCGTGCGAGATGGTGCCGGGTGCCGGGTCGTGGGCGCACCGAAGAAGGGTGCGGCGGCTGCGGCGAGATGAGAGAACCGGCGGCTCAGCCACCGGTCGATGCCCTCCGGGGTGGAAGCCCCCGGCGCCTACGGTCTACCCGGCCCCCGGGACTTGTACCCTTGTGAACCGCCCTGAGCGAGCAAGTGTGAGCAAACCGTGACTAGTTGAGCCGCTGGGTCGGAATGCGCAAGGTCAGGATCGCCATGTCGTCGGACGGCGGCTCGGGTGCGAAGCGCTCCACCGCGCGGTGCACCCGGGCGGCGACGGCGCCCGCGGTGAGGCCCGCGCAGCCGGTCAGCACCTCGATCAGGCCGTCGTCGCCGAGCATCCGGCGGCCCTCCCGGCGTTCGGTGACGCCGTCCGTCACGCACAGCAGCACCTCGCCCGGGGCGAGCACCAACTCCTCGGCGGTCAGATCGAGTTCGTCCATCACGCCGAGCAGCGGCTGCGGCGAGGCGGCCTGGTCGACCTGCCCGTCGGTGCGCAGCCGCAGCGGCAGCGGGTGGCCGGCGCAGACCAGCGACAGCGCGGTCGAGCCGTCCTCGCGGGGCGTCAACTCGCCGTAGAGCAGGGTGAGGAAGCGGGCCCGGCTGCCCTCGTCGAGGATCGCCGCGTTCAGCCGGGTGAGGACCTGCGGGGCGCTCAGGCCCTCGCGGGCCAGCAGGCGCAGCGAGTTGCGGGCCAGGCCGGTGACCGAGGCGGCCTCGGGGCCGGTGCCGCAGACGTCGCCGATGGCGAAGCCGTAGGTGCCCTCGCGGATCGGGAACAGGTCGTAGAAGTCGCCGCCGACCTCGTTGCCCTCGCCCGCGGCCTGGTAGAACACCTCGACCTCGACGCCGGGGATCTTCGGCAGCTCCGGCGGCAGCAGGGCGCGCTGGAAGGCCTGCGAGGTGGCGGTGCGCTCCGAGTAGAGGCGGGAGTTGTCGAGCGCCAGGGCGGCCCGGCGGGACAGGTCCTCGCCGAGTTCCAGGATCTCCTGGCGGAACCGGACGCCGCGCCGGGTGCCGAGCACCAGCAGGCCGATCACCCGGTTGCGGGCGGACAGCGGCAGCACCACCGTCTCGCCGAGCAGGCCGGCCAGTTCGGGGCTGTCGGCCAGGCCCAGGGCGCGGGCGGTGTCGGCCGGCGCCGTCCACGGGCAGGCCCCGGGGCTGAACTCCGCCTCCGGGGCGGGGGACTTGTCGAGCAGGGCGCGCAGCGCGTCGATCCGGTCCTCGTCCTCGTGCAGCACGAAGGCGAGTTCGGCGCCCGCGGCGGCGTCCGCGGTGGTGTAGACGGCGCACCAGGACGCCAGGGTGGGGATCGCCATCTGCGCCATCAGGGCGAGCGTCTGCTCGTGTTCCAGGGTGCCCGCGAGCAGGTCGGAGGCCTCCACCAGGAAGGACAGCGAGCCGCGCCGCAGCCGCTCCAACTCGCCGAGCCGGGCGCTCTCCAGGGCCAGCGCGATCCGGTCGGCGGCGAACTGCAGGCGCAGCGCGTCCTCGTTGTCGTAGCGGCCGGGCGGGGCGGCGGCCACCCCGAGCGAGCCGGTCAGCCGGCCCTCGACCTTCAGCGGGACGGTGATCAGCGAGCGCAGGTCGGTGCCGGCCAGCAGCGGCGCGGCGCCGGGCCGCACCGCCAGGTCCTCGTGGACGGCCGGGAGCCGGGCCGAGTCGAAGCGGCCGGCGCCGCCGTCGATCGGCAGCCGGGCGAAGCGGCGGGCCGGGCCGGCCAGGCCGGTGGCGGCGCGCAGTTCGAACTCGGTCTCGTCCTCGCTGGTGAGCATCAGGTAGGCGGCGTCCGCGTCGAGCAGGTCGCGGGCCCGTTCGACGATCCGCTGCAGCAGGCTGGACAGGTCGTCGGGGGAGACCGGGCCGACCAGCAGGTCGAGCGGTTCGACGGCGGTGGTGACGGCCTCGGTGGACGCGGCGGCGGTGCCCGGGGTGCGCAGCACCGCCCGGTCGGACTCGCGCACCAGCAGGCACAGCACGATCGGCGCGCCCTCGCTGTCGCGCAGCCGGACGTGGGTGCCGTACACCTCGCGGGCGGAGCCGTCGCCGCCGCGCACCGTGTAGCTGCCCTCCCAGCGGGCCAGCCGCAGGGTGTCGCCGAGCCCGAGGCCGGGGGTGTGCGGCCAGACGGCGAGCTCCGCCCAGGGGCGGCCGAACACGGCGTCGGCGGGGCGGTGGAAGAGCGATTCGGCGTCGGCGTTCCAGTGCCGGATCCGGCCGTGGTCGTCGAGCTGGACGACGGCGACCCGCACCAGCCCGTCCGCGGCGGGCAGTTCGCCGCCGGGCAGGCTGGGCAGCGCGTACCGCGTGCCGGGCTGCTGCTCGGGCAGGGTGAGGCGGAACCACACGGTCTTCCGGCCGGCCGCGTACTCGACGCCCCAGCTGCTGGACAGCGCCGAGCACATCAGCAGACCGCGGCCGCCCTCGCCGTCCGGGTCGGCGTACCGGTCCGAGTTGAGCGTCACATTGGCGAAGGAGTCCTGGCCGCGCTCCGGGTGCCGGTCGCTGACCTCGATCCGGACGGTCTCCTCCTCGCGCAGGCAGGCCACCTCGGCGGCCGTCCCGGCGTGCACCACGGCGTTCGTGACGAGTTCGCTGACCAGCACCACGGCGTCGTCCACCACCTCGGGCAGGTCCCACCCGAGCAGGGCGTCCCGGACGAAGCCGCGGGCCGCGGCGGCCGACCGGTCGACCGGTTCGAAGGTGGCGGCTGCGCGCGCGGTGACCACGGCCACGTCTCCTCTGCTGCTGGTACGGCGGGTGGATGAGGTCCTGCGGCGGGCCGGGGCGGGGGTCGCCTCGGCACGTGCGGCCCTCCACCCTACTTTCCGGTTGGTACCCCGCGGGGGCGGGGCGCTGAAACAAGCCCCTGGGGGTGATTTCCTTCACGACTTTCCCCGGTCGTTCCCCTGGTCGCCCGGGGAAACCCTCCGCAACCGGTCCGACACCGGGTGCCAGTGCTGTCACACTGGGGGGTCCGTGTGCCGTCGCCCACCGCAGTACGGTCGAGGGGACGGCGGGGAATCGACGGGCCGTTCGCCGGCCCTTCCGCCGCGGTGACAGTGAGGACCTGGGAGGGCCCCGTTGAGTTCGGCGACCAAGGACGTGTCCGGTACCACGACGGCCGCTGCGCGCGGCACGCGGTCGGCGCCCCCCTCGCGGGCCGGTGGCCGGCGCCAGGGCCCCGGGCGCGGCGCGGAGCCCGCGGAGCTGCGCAAGCTGCTGGCCGCGCTCACCGCGATGCGCGACGGCAACTTCCGCCGCCGGCTGACCTTTCCCGGCGACGGCCTGCTGGCCGAGATCGCCGCGGTGTTCAACGAGGTCGCCGAACGCAACCAGCACCTGACCGGTGAACTGGCCCGGGTGCGGCGCGCGGTGGGCCGCGAGGGCCGGCTGTCGGAGCGGCTGGAGACCGGCGTCGGCGAAGGCGCCTGGATGGCGGCCGTCGACAACTGCAACGCGCTGATCGACGACCTGGCCCGGCCGATGGCCGAGGTCGGCCGGGTGCTGTCGTCGATCGCCGAGGGCGACCTGACGCAGACCATGGAGCTGCGCTCGGTGCACACCACCGGCGCGAGCTACCCGCTGCGCGGCGAGTTCCTGAAGGTCGGCCGGACCGTGAACGGGCTGGTCGACCAGCTCAGCGAGTTCACCGAGCAGGTGACCCGGGTGGCGATCGAGGTCGGCACCGAGGGCAAGCTCGGCGGGCAGGCCCGGGTGCGCAGCGTCTCCGGCTCCTGGAAGGACCTCGCCGACTCCGTCAACACCATGGCCGGTCGGTTGACCGCGCAGGTGCGCAACATCGCCGAGGTGACCACCGCGGTGGCCCGCGGCGACCTGTCGCGCAAGGTCACCGTCGACGTCGACGGCGAGATGCTGGAGCTGAAGAACACCGTCAACACCATGGTGGACCAGCTCAACTCCTTCGCCGCGCAGGTCACCACGGTGGCCCGCGACGTGGGCACCGAGGGCCGGCTGGGCGGTCAGGCGCAGGTGTCGGGGGTCGCCGGCGTGTGGCGCGACCTGACCGACTCGGTGAACTTCATGGCCGCCAACCTGACCGCGCAGGTCCGCAACATCGCGGAAGTGACCACCGCGGTCGCCAAGGGCGACCTGTCGCGCAAGATCGAGGTCGACGCGCGCGGCGAGATCCTCGAACTCAAGAACACCATCAACACCATGGTCGACCAGCTGTCCGGCTTCGCCGAGCAGGTGACCAGGGTGGCGCGGGCGGTCGGCACCGAGGGCATCCTCGGCGGGCAGGCGCAGGTGCCGGGCGTGGCCGGCGTCTGGAAGGACCTGACCGAGAACGTCAACTCGATGGCGAACAACCTCACCTCGCAGGTCCGCGGCATCGCGCAGGTGACCACCGCGGTGGCCAAGGGCGACCTGTCGCAGAAGATCCAGGTGGACGCCCGCGGCGAGATCCTGGAGCTCAAGAACACCATCAACACCATGGTCGACCAGCTCTCGGCGTTCGCCGACGAGGTCACCCGGGTCGCCCGGGACGTCGGCACCGAGGGCATCCTCGGCGGCCAGGCCAGCGTGCCCGGGGTCTCCGGCACCTGGAAGGACCTCACCAACTCGGTGAACCTGATGGCCAACAACCTGACCAGCCAGGTGCGTTCGATCGCCGAGGTGACCACCGCGGTGGCCCGCGGCGACGTCTCCAAGAAGATCACCGTCGACGCCAAGGGCGAGATCCGCGAGCTCGTCACCACCGTCAACACCATGGTCGAGCAGCTGTCCGCGTTCGCCGACGAGGTCACCCGCGTGGCCCGCGAGGTCGGCACCGACGGCATGCTGGGCGGCCAGGCCCGGGTCTCCGGCGTGTCCGGCATCTGGCGCGACCTGACCGACAACGTCAACCTGATGGCGTCCAACCTCACCTCCCAGGTGCGAAACATCGCCGAGGTGGCGTCCGCGGTGGCCCGCGGCGACCTGTCCAAGAAGATCGCCGTCGACGCGGCCGGCGAGGTCGCGGCGCTCGCCGACACCCTGAACACCATGGTCGACCAGCTCTCGGCCTTCGCCTTCGAGGTGACCCGCGTCGCCCGCGAAGTGGGCACCGACGGCATGCTGGGCGGCCAGGCCGGAGTGCCGGGCGTGGCCGGCATCTGGAAGGACCTGACCGAGAACGTCAACCTGATGGCCAACAACCTCACCGGCCAGGTCCGCAACATCGCGCTCGTCATCACCGCGGTGGCCCGCGGCGACCTCTCGCAGAAGATCGACGTGGACGCCCGGGGCGAGATCCTGGAGCTCAAGACCAGCATCAACACCATGGTCGACCAGCTGTCCGCGTTCGCCGACGAGGTCACCCGCGTCGCCCGCGAGGTCGGCACCGACGGCCGGCTCGGCGGCCAGGCCCGCGTCCCCGGCGTGGCCGGCACCTGGCAGGACCTCACCGAGTCGGTGAACGAACTCGCCAACAACCTGACCCGGCAGGTGCGCGCGATCGCCCAGGTCGCCACCGCCGTCACCAGGGGCGACCTGTCGCTGCGGATCAACGTGGACGCGTCCGGCGAGCTCGACGAGCTCAAGGACAACATCAACCAGATGATCGCCAACCTGCGCGAGACCACCCGGACCAACAAGGAACAGGACTGGCTGAAGTCCAACCTGGCCCGGATGTCCGGCCTGCTGCAGGGCCGCCGGGACCTGTCCGCCGTCGCCTCGCTGATCATGAGCGAGCTCACCCCGGTGGTCTCCGCCCAGCACGGCGCGTTCTTCCTCGCCCAGCCCGCCGGCCGCACCGCCGAACTCGTCACCGAGGACGACGACGAGAACGACATCGTGCTGCGCCTGATCGGCTCCTACGGCTACCACCGGCGCACCATGCCCACCACCTTCCGGCTCGGCGAGGGCCTGATCGGGCAGGCCGCGGTGGAGAAGCGGCCGATCGTGCTGAAGGAGACCCCGCCCGGGTACCTGAAGATCTCCTCCGGCCTCGGCGAGTCCTCCCCGGCGCACGTGGTGGTGATGCCGGTGCTGTTCGAGGACCGGCTGCTCGGCGTCATCGAACTCGCCACCTTCTCCAGCTTCACCACCGTCGCGCTGGACTTCCTGAACCAGATCGCCGACCAGATCGGCGTCACCGTCAACACCATCTCGGTCAACACCAAGACCGAGGGCCTGCTGCTGGAATCCCAGCGACTGACCGCCGAACTGTCGATGCGCTCCGCCGAACTGGAGGCCCGGCAGGAGGAACTGGAGCGCACCAACGAGGAGTTGCAGGAGAAGGCCGAGCAACTCGCCCAGCAGAACCGCGACATCGAGATCAAGAACGGCGAGATCGAGGAGGCCCGGCAGATCCTCGAGGAGCGCGCCGAACAGCTCGCGCTGGCCTCCCGCTACAAGAGCGAGTTCCTCGCCAACATGTCGCACGAGCTGCGCACCCCGCTCAACTCGCTGCTGATCCTGGCCAAGCTGCTCTCCGACAACAACGAGGGCAACCTGTCCGCCAAGCAGGTCGAGTTCGCCGAGACCATCCACGGCGCGGGCAGCGACCTGCTCCAGCTGATCAACGACATCCTCGACCTGTCCAAGGTCGAGGCCGGCAAGATGGACGTCCGCCCGGCCCGGATCGCCCTGGTCCAGCTGGTCGACTACGTGGAGGCCGCGTTTCGGCCGCTCACCGCCGAGAAGAACCTGGACTTCGCGGTCCGGGTCTCCCCGGACCTGCCGATCACCCTGCACACCGACGAGCAGCGCCTCCAGCAGGTGCTGCGCAACCTGCTGTCCAACGCGGTGAAGTTCACCGACGCCGGCGCGGTCGAGCTGATGATCCGCCCGGTGTCCGGTCCGGACACCCCCCAGCACGTGCGCGAGCAACTGCTGGAGACCGGCACCATCGGCGACCCCGACGAGCAGCTGATCGCCTTCTCGGTCTCCGACACCGGCATCGGCATCCCCGGCAACAAGCTGCGGGAGATCTTCGAGGCGTTCAAGCAGGCCGACGGCGGCACCAGCCGCAAGTACGGCGGCACCGGCCTCGGCCTGTCCATCAGCCGGGAGATCGCCCGGCTGCTGGGCGGCGAGATCCACGTGGCCAGCGAACTCGGCGGGGGCTCCACCTTCACCCTCTACCTGCCGCTGCGCAGCGAGGGCCCGGAGCCGGTGGCCCTGGAGCGCGGCGCCGCGCCGCGCGCCCTGGAGCCCTCCCGCACGCCCGCCGAGCAGTGGACCCAGGAGGCCCGCGGGCTGGTCGAGGAGCGCCGCCGCTCCACCCTGGAGCGCCGCCGCGCCGCCCGCCCCGAGGAGGCCCCGCGCCCGGCCGAGGAGACCATCCCGCGCCAGGGCGAGCCGGTCCGCACCAACACCGGCGCCCCGATCCGCTTCGACGGCGAGCGGGTGCTGATCGTCGACGACGACATCCGCAACGTGTTCGCCCTCACCAGTGTGCTGGAGCAGTACGGCCTGACCGTGCTGTACGCCGAGAACGGCCGGGAGGGCATCGAGATGCTCGAACAGCACGAGGACGTCGCCCTGGTGCTGATGGACATCATGATGCCGGAGCTGGACGGCTACGCGACCACCGAGCAGATCCGCCGGATGCCCCGGTTCGCCGGGCTGCCGATCATCGCGCTGACCGCCAAGGCGATGAAGGGCGACAAGGAGAAGAGCCTGCAGGCCGGCGCCACGGACCACATCACCAAACCCGTGGAGACCGACCACCTGCTGGCGGTGATGCGCCAGCACCTGCCCGTCAGGTAACCGCCGCCCGACGGGGCCGCCCGCGCTGGCGGCCCCGGCCGGGAACCCGGTAAGGTCACCCGTCGTTGCCAACAGTGACCGGACGGTGACGCCCGGCACCGGGCCTGTGGCGGGCAAGGGGGTACGGCTAGCATGACCGGGGCAGTGATGGGCGGCACGAAGGTGCCCGCTCTGGGGAAACAACCGGCAGGAGGGCGGGTCCTGGTGCAGAAGGCGAAGATCCTCCTGGTCGACGACCGTCCGGAGAACCTGCTCGCCCTGGAGGCGATCCTCTCCGCGCTCGACCAGACACTGGTGCGCGCCTCCTCCGGCGAGGAGGCGCTCAAGGCACTTCTCACCGACGATTTCGCGGTCATCCTGCTGGACGTGCAGATGCCGGGCATGGACGGCTTCGAGACCGCCGCGCACATCAAGCGTCGCGAGCGGACCAGGGACATTCCGATCATCTTCCTGACCGCGATCAACCACGGTCCGCACCACACCTTCCGCGGCTACGCGGCCGGTGCGGTCGACTACATCTCGAAGCCCTTCGACCCGTGGGTGCTGCGCGCCAAGGTCTCCGTCTTCGTCGACCTCTACCAGAAGAACACCCAGCTCAAGGAGCAGGCCGCGCTGCTGCGCCTGCAACTGGAGACGGACGAGGAACCGGCCATCGGCGGGGCGCTGCTCGGCGAGCTGTCGGCCCGGCTGGCCGCCGTCGAGGAACAGGCCGAGGCGCTCACCAAGCAGCTCGACGCCACTGCCGACAGCGCCGGAGCCGCCGCGACCGCCGCCCACCTGGAGCGCAAACTGGTCGGCCTGCGCCGGGCCCTGGACGCACTGCGCCCCGGCGCAAACTGAGCGGCCGTCAGCGTCACTCGTCCGGGTGGTTCACGGGCCGCTGACGGCGCGTCGACGGCGCAACCCGCCGAAGTGCTCCCGCGCATGTCCGGGGCCGGGTTGCGCCGGTAGGCTGCCCTCCATGGCCACACGAACGCCCGGAAGCGCCGCCGCACGCACCAGCAAGCCCGGGCCGGCCAAGAAGACACCGGCGAAGAAGGCCGCCGCGGCCAAACCGGCCGCCAAGAAGGCCCCGGCGAAGAAGTCCCCGACCAAGAAGGCGGCCGCGGCGCCCGCGCCGCCGCCCCGGCCGATACTCTTCCGGGCCGTCCGACGGATCTGGCTGGGCCTGGCCAACGCCATCGGCGCGGTCTTCCGCAGTTACGGGCACGGCGCCCGCAACCTGCACCCGGAGCACCGCAGGGACGGCGTGGCGCTGCTGCTGCTGGCGCTCACCCTGGTGACCGCCGCCGGCACCTGGTTCACCCCGCAGGGCTGGTTCGGCGAGGCCGCCACCGCCGTGGTCTCCGGCCTGTTCGGCCGCCTCGACGTGCTGGTGCCTTTCCTGCTGGGCGCCATGACGCTGCGGCTGATGCGCCACCCCGACATGCCCGAGGCCAACGGCCGGATAGTGATCGGCCTCACCGCGCTGGTGGTCGCCGTGCTCGGCCTGGTCCACATCGGCTGCGGCGCGCCCGCCATGGGCTCCGGCGCCACCCGGATCCGGCAGGCCGGCGGCCTGATCGGCTGGGCCGGATCCACCCCGATGATGGCCGCCGCCGGCCCGCTGCTGGCCGTTCCGCTGCTGCTGCTGCTCGCCGTCTTCGGCCTGCTGGTGGTCACTGCCACCCCCATCAAGCGCATTCCGCAGCGCCTGCGCCTGCTGGGTGTCCGCCTGGGCGTCGCCGAGCCGCTGCCCGGCGAGTTCGAGGACGCCGGGCCGGGCGCCGACGACCGGGAGTACTCCACCGCCCCGCCGGAGGACGCCGACCCGGACGCGCTGCCGATCACCATCGAGGACGACGACGCCCGCCCCAGGCGCCGCCGCCGGAAGCAGGCCGAGTCGGACCCGGCGGAGTCCGCGCCGGTCTCCTTCGAGAAGGACCCGTACCAGACCCGCGACCTGGCCGCCGGCGTCGCCGCCGACCTGGTGGACGGCGCGCTGCTGTTCGGCGTGGCCGGCTCGCCGGCGGTGGCCAGCGTGGTCGGGCAGGTCAAGGACAACACGGTGCCGCCCGAGGAGCCCTGGCCGTCCGAGGCGCCCGCCGACCGGGCCCCCGACGGCCACGGCGAGGCCCCGGCCCGGATGGAACAGCTCCAGCTGGCCGGCGACATCACCTACGCCCTGCCGTCGCTGGACCTGCTGGAGCGCGGTGCGCCGGCCAAGGCCCGCTCGCAGGTCAACGACGACATCGTCGCCCAGCTCACCGGCGTGTTCGCCGAGTTCAAGGTGGACGCCAAGGTCACCGGCTTCAGCCGCGGCCCGACGGTCACCCGCTACGAGGTCGAGCTCGGCCCCGCCGTCAAGGTCGAGCGGATCACCGCGCTGGCGAAGAACATCGCCTACGCGGTGGCCACCCCCGACGTGCGGATCATCTCGCCGATCCCCGGCAAGTCCGCGGTCGGCGTGGAGATCCCCAACCGGGACCGCGAGATGGTCACCCTCGGCGACCTGCTGCGCTCGCGCAGTGCCGCCGAGGACACCCACCCGATGGTGGTCGGCATGGGCAAGGACGTCGAGGGCCACACCGTGATGGCCAACCTGGCGAAGATGCCGCACGTGCTGGTGGCCGGCGCCACCGGCGCGGGCAAGTCGTCCTGCATCAACTGCCTGATCACCTCGGTGCTGGTGCGCGCCACCCCCGACGAGGTGCGGATGGTGCTGGTCGACCCCAAGCGGGTCGAGCTGACCGCCTACGAGGGCATCCCGCACCTGATCACGCCGATCATCACCAACCCGAAGAAGGCCGCCGAGGCCCTCCAGTGGGTGGTGCGCGAGATGGACATGCGCTACGACGACCTGGCGGCCTACGGCTTCCGGCACGTCGACGACTTCAACGCCGCGGTGCGGGCCGGCACCGTGCAGCCGCCGCTGGGCAGCGAACGCGAGCTGACCCCCTACCCGTACCTGCTGGTGATCGTCGACGAGCTGGCCGACCTGATGATGGTCGCCCCGCGCGACGTCGAGGACTCGGTGGTCCGGATCACCCAGCTGGCCCGCGCCGCCGGCATCCACCTGGTGCTGGCCACCCAGCGACCCTCGGTGGACGTGGTCACCGGCCTGATCAAGGCCAACGTGCCGTCCCGGCTGGCCTTCGCCACCTCGGCGATGGCCGACTCCCGGGTCATCCTCGACCAGCCCGGCGCGGAGAAGCTGATCGGCAAGGGCGACGCGCTGTTCCTGCCGATGGGCGCCTCCAAGCCGGTCCGCATGCAGGGCGCGTTCGTCACCGAGGCGGAGATCGCCAAGATCGTCCAGCACTGCAAGGACCAGCTGGCGGCCCGCTACCGGGACGACGTGGTGGTCGGGTCCGGCCCGAAGAAGGAGATCGACGAGGAGATCGGCGACGACCTCGACCTGCTGGTGCAGGCCGTCGAACTGGTCGTCACCACCCAGTTCGGCTCCACCTCGATGCTCCAGCGCAAACTCCGGGTCGGCTTCGCCAAGGCCGGCCGGCTGATGGACCTGATGGAGTCGCGCGGCATCGTCGGCCCCAGCGAGGGCTCCAAGGCCCGCGACGTGCTGGTCAAACCGGACGAGCTGGACGGCGTGCTGATCACCCTGCGGGGGTGAGCGACGGGTGGTCCCGATGGCCGGAAAGCGAGGTGACCACCCGTCAACTTCAGTAGCAGAACTGTGGCACGTTCGGGCCCCCTCCGGTTGAGAAACGTTACGGCACCACCCCTAGACTGGTTCCTCAGCAGGTGGCCTCCGCTCGAAAGGCGTGCCCAGTGACCATCGGCAAGTCCCCCCGCCGTTCCGCCCCCGGCCCTTCCGCGCCCGGCTCCGCCGCTCCGGAGCACCCCGCGGAGCAGAGTCACGCCGCCGACGGGCCGAGCATCGGGCGGCTGCTCGCCAGGGCCCGGATCGACGCCGGCCTGACGGTCGACCAGGTCAGCACCCGCACCCGGATCCGGGTGCCGATCGTGCACGCCGTCGAGGCCGACGACTTCGACCGCTGCGGCGGCGCCTTCTACGCCCGCGGCCACCTGCGGCTGCTGGCCCGCGAGGTCGGCCTGGACGGCGAGGCGCTGGTCGCCCGCTACGACGCCGAGCACGGGGGGGGCGGCGCGTCCGCCACCCGGCTGTTCGACGTCGGGCCGGTCACGGTCAAGGACCACCGCCGCCCGAACTGGACCGGCGCGATGGTCGCCGCGATCGTCGCGGTGGTCGTGCTGATCGGCTACAACCTGGTCGGCTCCTCGTCCCCCGCCGGCAACGGGCCCGGCGCGGCCAGCGCCCCGCTGCCCTCCGGCGTCTCCGCCCCGGCCACCCTGGAGGCCTCCGCGCAGCCGCCCGCCCCCGAGGCGGGCGCCGGGGCGGTGGCCGGCGCCCCCGCCGACAAGGTCACCGTCAAGCTGGTCGCCGGGCAGGACAAGAGCTGGGTCACCGCCAAGGACGGCAGCGGGAAGTCGCTGTTCTCCAACAACCTGGAAGCCGGCCAGGACCAGACCTTCACCGACCCGAAGAAGATCACTCTGGTGATCGGCAACGCCGGGGCCGTGCACCTGTTCGTCAACGGCAAGGACCTCGGTCCGGCCGGTCAGGACGGCCAGGTGGTGCACCTCACCTACACCCCGGGCGACCCGCAGGCGGGCTGATCCGGCCGCTCGATCGAACCGCGCGCCCTCCGGGGGGAACTCCACCGGGGGGCGCGCGTTAATCTTGGCGTCATGCCTGAACCCCGCACTGTCGCCCTGGTCACGCTCGGATGCGCCCGCAACGAGGTCGACTCCGAGGAACTCGCCGGGCGACTGGAGGCCGATGGCTGGCGGCTGGTCGACGACGCCAGCGAAGCCGATGTCGCCGTCGTCAACACCTGCGGGTTCGTCGAGGCCGCCAAGAAGGACTCCGTCGACGCCCTGCTGGAGGCCAACGACCTCAAGGGCCACGGCCGTACCCAGGCCGTGGTCGCGGTCGGCTGCATGGCCGAGCGCTACGGCAAGGAACTCGCCGACGCCCTCCCCGAGGCCGACGGCGTCCTCGGCTTCGACGACTACGCCGACATCTCCACCCGCCTGAACACCATCCTCTCCGGCGGCCACGTCGAGGCCCACACGCCCCGCGACCGCCGCAAGCTGCTCCCGCTCACCCCCGTCGAACGGCAGGCCGCCGCGGCCGAGGTCGCCCTGCCCGGCCACGGCACCCCCGAGGACCTCCCCGAGGGCCTCGCCCCCGCCTCCGGCCCGCGCACCCTGCGCAAGCGTCTCGACGACGCCCCCGTCGCCTCGATCAAGCTGGCCTCCGGCTGCGACCGCCGCTGCTCGTTCTGCGCCATCCCCGCCTTCCGGGGCTCCTTCATCTCCCGCCGTCCCAGCGACGTGCTGAACGAGGCCGTCTGGCTGGCCGGCCAGGGCGTGCGCGAGGTCGTGCTGGTCTCCGAGAACAACACGTCCTACGGCAAGGACCTCGGCGACATCCGACTGCTGGAGACCCTGCTCAGCGAGATCGCCGCCGTCGAGGGCATCGAGCGGGTCCGGGTCAGCTACCTGCAGCCCGCCGAGATGCGCCCCGGTCTGATCGACGTGATGACCGGCACCACGAAGGTCATGCCCTACTTCGACCTGTCCTTCCAGCACTCGGCGCCCGCCGTACTGCGCCGGATGCGCCGCTTCGGCTCCACCGAGCAGTTCCTCGGCCTGCTGGAGTCGATCCGCGCCAAGGCCCCCGAGGCCGGCGCCCGCTCCAACTTCATCGTCGGCTTCCCCGGTGAGACCGAGGAGGACTTCGCGGAGCTGGAACGGTTCATCACGCACGCCGGCCTGGACGCCATCGGCGTCTTCGGCTACTCCGACGAGGACGGCACCGAGGCCGCCGGCTACGACGGCAAGCTCGACCAGGACGTGGTCGACGACCGCGTCACCCGGCTCTCCAAGCTCGCCGAGGAGCTCACCGCGCAGCGCGCCGAACAGCGCGTCGGCAGCGAGGTCACCGTGCTGGTCGAGTCGATCGAGGACGGCGTGGTCGAGGGCCGCGCCGCCCACCAGGCCCCCGAGACCGACGGCCTGACCACCCTGCTCGGCGCCGACGACGCCGAGATCGGCCAGTTCTACCGGGCCACCGTGGTCGGCACCGAGGGCGTCGACCTGGTCGCCGAGGCGATCACGCTGCTCGGAGCCGACGTATGACCAAGGGGCCGGGGGCCCCGGCCGAGACCCGGCCGACCCCGGCCGCCGTCCCGCCGCAGCCCGGCCTGTGGAACATCGCCAACGTGCTGACGATGTTCCGGCTGCTGCTGGTGCCGGTCTTCGTCGCCCTGCTGTTCGCCGACGGCGGGCACGACCCCAAGTGGCGGGCGTTCGCCTGGGCGGCGTTCGCCGTCGCCATGATCACCGACGTCTTCGACGGGGCGCTGGCCCGCAGCAAGGGCCTGATCACCGACTTCGGCCGGATCGCCGACCCGATCGCCGACAAGGCGATCATGGGCGCCGGCCTGATCGGCCTGTCGATCCTCGGCGACCTGCCCTGGTGGGTCACCGCGGTCATCCTGGCCCGCGAACTCGGCATCACCCTGATGCGGTTCTGGGTGATCCGCTACGCCGTCATCCCGGCCAGCCGCGGCGGCAAGCTGAAGACCCTCACCCAGGGCATCGCGGTCGGCATGTACGTCCTGGTGCTCACCGGCCCGCTGGCCACCGGCCGCGCCGTGATGATGGCGATCGCCGTCGTCCTCACCGTCGCCACCGGCCTCGACTACGTGGTCCAGGCGATCCGGCTGCGCCGCGAGGGCATCGCCCGGGAGCGCCGCGGTGAGTGAGCTCGCCGCCCGCCTGCTCGCGGCGCTCGAGGCCGACGGCGCCACCCTGGCCGTCGCCGAGTCGCTCACCGGCGGCCTGCTGGCCGCCACCCTGGTCGACGTCCCCGGCGCCTCCGCGGTGTTCCGCGGCTCGGTCACCGCGTACGCCACCGACCTCAAGGCGTCCGTGCTCGGCGTCGACGAGGGCCTGCTGGACGTCCGCGGACCGGTCCACCCCGTGGTGGCCCGGCAGATGGCCGAGGGCGTCCGGAACCTGCTCGGCGCCGACTGGGCGCTGGCCACCACCGGCGTCGCCGGGCCCGACCCGCAGGACGGACAGCCCGTCGGCACCGTGTACGTGGGCCTCGCCGGGGCGCGGGGAACAGAAGCCCTCCCGCTCCGGTTGTCCGGTGGGCGTGACAGGATCCGACACCAGTCCGTGGAAGCCGCGCTCGACCTGCTGCTGCGCCGGCTGACCGGACCGGACACCGACCGCTGAGCATCACCGAGCGCCGGCGGCCGCGGGCCGAAACCCGCGAACCCGCCGCACCCGATGGAGGAACGTGTTAGACCGGATGCTCCGGCCGGGACGACCCCGGTCGGACCGCCCCCGCGTCGACCGGGAGTCGACCGGGCGTCCGGAGCCGGACATCTGCCCGTCACGGGTGGTTCGACGGCCCGGAACGGGAAGAACAGGGGAGGGGACGCCTTGCAGCCCAGAGTGAACACGACCCCGGTCCCCGCACGGGACACGGACAAGGCGGTACGGTGGGGTCGTGACATCTCGATCCGCAGTCCGAGGAGGGAGGCACCGATGATTCTGCTCCGTCGCCTGCTGGGCGATGTGCTGCGTCGGCAGCGCCAGCGCCAGGGCCGCACACTCCGCGAGGTGTCGGCAGCCGCCAGGGTTTCGCTCGGGTACCTCTCCGAGGTCGAGCGGGGTCAGAAGGAGGCGTCCTCCGAGTTGCTCTCCGCCATCTGCGACGCACTCGACGTGCGGATGTCCGAGGTCATGCGCGAGGTCAGCGACGAACTGTCGCTCGCCGAACTTGCGGCGATGGCCACCCTCTCCGAGGGTGATCTGCTGAGGCCGGTGCTCGAACCGGTTCCGCTGCCGGCCCCCGGTGTCGACCGGTCCGGATCCATCTCGCCCAAGGCGGCGATGGACGTGGTGGCGGCCTGACCGGACCTCGACCCGCCTCCCGTTCCCGGGGGGCGCCGGGCGAAGGAGGGTCGCAATGCGCACGATGCGCAGTGCGCTGCTGCTGGGCACGACGGCACTGGTCGGCCTGGGTCTGATACTGCTGCTCACGGGCGGCACCGCGATTTCCGGCGGTGCCGCCCTCGGCATGCTCGCGGCCGGTTGGTGGGGGATGGGCCTGATTCCCGTGCACGCGAGAGCGGGGGAGAACAACCGGGGGCGCGGGGAACTGCGGGAAGGGGAACGCACCCGTCCGGAAGATCGCGACGCAGGAGAATGATTTGCACGTGTTCGCGACCTTGCGGACGGGCCTTGCGCTTGTCGCGCAGTTCCTTTCCCGGCGGTGCTCCCGCTACCTGATCCGGTAGCCCTTCGGGGTGGCGTGGAATCCGGCCGCTTCCAGGTGGGGGCCCAGGGGGCTGGTGAGGGCCGGGTGGCCGTTGATGCGTTCGATGGTGAGGGGTTGGGCCAGGGCGGCGAGGGCTGCGGTGACGGCGGGGCCTTCGGTGGACCAGGTGAGCAGGGACTTGCCGCCGCGTTCGAGGTAGAGGACCAACTCGCCGTCGACCAGTGCGACCAGTGAGCCGGCCTTGCGGGCCGGGCGGTGGGCGGCGGTGGTGTCCTCCGGGGGCTCCGGCCAGGGCAGCGCCGCGCCGTACGCGTTGGCGGGGTCGGCGGCGGCCAGTACGACGGCCTGCGGGCTCTCCGCAGGAGAGGTCGCCGACCATTCGCCGTTCGCCCGCTCCAGGCGGGAGTTGACCGAGCGGAGGCGGTCCGCGGCGCCCTCCATGGCGAACTGGGCGCCGCCGAGGCCTTCCACGAAGTAGCCGCGGCGGGCCTTGCCGCGTTCCTCGAAGGCGGCCAGGACGCGGTAGACGCCGGCGAAGCCGCCGGGGATCCGTTCGGCGGAGACGGTGCCGCGGGTGAGGATGCCGTGCCGGTCCAGCAGGGCCTGTGCCTGGGCGGCGGCGCGTACGGTCGGTTCGCCGCCGAAGGAGGGCAGCAGCGACCAGCGGCCGGCCGCCGTCGGCGGGCCGGAGCGGGAGCTGGGGCGGGCCAGGCCGCGGGCTGCGCCGCCGTAGCGGCCGCGGGGGGTGGAGCGCGGCGCCCGGTGGGCGGTCGCGCCGGCGGTGCGGCCGGAGCCGAGGAGGTTGCGCAGCGGGGCGAGGGTGTCGTTGGTGACGTAGCCCGCCCAGACCAAGTCCCACAGGGCTTCGACGATCTCGGCGTCCGGGGTGTCGGGGACGCGTTCGGCGAGCTGGCGGAAGAACGCGCCGTAGCCGCCGGTGAGGGCCTCCAGCAGAGCCGTGTGGATCGGGCCGGGGGTGAGCGGCAGCGGTTCGGGGCGCAGCAGGTGGGCGTTCTCCGGCAGGTGGAGGCTGATCCAGCCGTCCTTGCCCGGCAGTGCGCCCGCGCCGGACCAGCCGATCTCGCCGGCGGCCATCAGTTCGTCCAGCAGGCCGGGGGAGTAGTCGGTGAGCCGGGCCGGCAGGACCAGTTTTTCGAGCGCGGAGGCGGGCAGGGCGGTGCCCTGGAGTTGTTCGACCACCCGGTAGAGGCCGTCGGCGCCGCGCAGGCGGTGTCCGGCGAGGTGCTGCCACTGCGGGAGGAACGCGGCCAGGGCCTTCGGCGGGACGGCTTCGACCTCGTGGCGCAGGGCGGCGAGGGAGCGGCGGCGCAGGCGGCGCAGGACGTCGGCGTCGCACCATTCGGGGGTGGTGCCGGTGGCCTCGGGCCGGAACTCGCCCTGGACCAGGCGGCCGGCGGCGGTGAGGCGGTGCAGGGTGCCGGTGACCACGGCGGTGCCGAGGCCGAAGCGTTCGGCGGCGGCGTGGGCGGTGAACGGGCCGTGGGTGCGGGCGTAGCGGGCCAGCAGGTCGCCGAGCGGGTCCTTGACGGGTTCGGTGAAGGCTTCGGGGACGCCGACCGGCAGCGGGGTGCCGAGGGCGTCGCGGAGCCGGCCGGCGTCCTCGATGGCGGACCAGCGCAGTTCGCCGCCGATCCGGACCTGGATGATCCGGCGGGCCGCTTCGAGTTCCAGGGCCCACAGCGCTTCGGCGCCGCGGTCGGTGAGTTCGCCCTCGCTGAGCGGGCCGAGCAGGCGCAGCGCGTCGGCGACGCCCTCGGCGTCCTTGATGCGGCGCTCGGGGGTGCGGCGCTGGAGTTCGGCCTCCAGGTCGGCGAGCACCGTGGGGTCGAGCAGTTCGCGCAGTTCGGCCTGGCCGAGCAGTTCGGACAGCAGCCGGGAGTCCAGCGAGAGGGCGGCGGCGCGGCGTTCGGCGATCGGGGAGTCGCCCTCGTACAGGAACTGGGCGACGTAGCCGAACAGCAGGGAGCGGGCGAACGGGGACGGCTCGGGGGTGGTGACCTCGACCAGGCGGACGGCGCGGGTCTCCAGGTCGCGCATCAGCTCGACCAGGCCGGGCACGTCGAAGACGTCCTGAAGGCATTCGCGGACGGCTTCCAGCACGATCGGGAAGGAGCCGTACTCGGCGGCGACCTCCAGGAGTTGGGAGGCGCGCTGGCGCTGCTGCCAGAGCGGGGTGCGCCTGCCGGGGTTGCGGCGGGGCAGCAGCAGGGCGCGGCCGGCGCACTCGCGGAAGCGGGCGGCGAACAGGGCGGAGCCGCCGACCTGGTCGGTGACGAGCTGTTCGATGTCGCCGGAGTCGAAGACGGCGGCGTCGGCGCCGACCGGGGCCTCCTCCGGGGGCGGGGCGGTGATGCCGGAGGGGAAGTCGGCCAGCAGGTCGGCGTCGGGCAGGCGCAGCACGATGCCGTCGTCGGCGTGCATCACCTGCGGGTCGAGGCCGTGCTTCTCGCGCAGCCGGGCGCCGATGGCCAGTGCCCACGGGGCGTGCACCTGGGCGCCGAACGGGGAGTGGACGACGATCCGCCAGTCGCCGAGTTCGTCGCGGAAGCGTTCGACCACGATGGTGCGGTCGTCGGGCAGGTGGCCGCAGGCCTCGCGCTGCTCGGCGAGGTAGGCGAGCAGGTTGCCGGACGCCCAGTCGTCCAGGCCGGCCTCGCGGAGCCGGGCGGTGGCGGCGGCGGGCTCCATCGCGCCGACCTCGCGGACGAACGCGCCGACCGCGCGGCCGAGTTCGAGCGGGCGGCCGAGCGAGTCGCCCTTCCAGAACGGCAGCCGGCCGGGGATGCCGGGGGCGGGGGTGACCAGCACCTTGTCGTGGGTGATCTCCTCGATCCGCCAGGAGGTGGTGCCGAGGGTGAACACGTCGCCGACCCGCGACTCGTAGACCATCTCCTCGTCCAGCTCGCCCACCCGGCCGCCGCCCTTTTTCCCCGTTTTTGAATCGGATCCCGTGGTGCCGACGATGAAGACGCCGAACAGGCCGCGGTCGGGGATGGTGCCGCCGGAGGTGACGGCGAGGCGCTGGGCGCCGGGGCGGCCGGCGACGGTGCCGGCGACGCGGTCCCAGACCACCCGGGGGCGCAGTTCGGCGAAGGCGTCGGACGGGTAGCGGCCGGCCAGCATGTCGAGCACGCCGTCGAACGCGGACTGCGGCAGGGTGGCGAACGGTGCGGCGCGGCGGCAGACGGCGAGCAGCTCGTCGACCTCCCAGGTGTCCAGGGCGGTCATCGCGACCAGCTGCTGGGCCAGGACGTCCAGCGGGTTGCGGGGGACGCGCAGGGCCTCGATGCCGCCGGTGCGCATCCGTTCGGTGACCACGGCGGACTGCACCAGGTCGCCCCGGTACTTGGGGAAGACCACGCCGGTGGAGACCGCGCCGACCTGGTGCCCGGCCCGGCCGACCCGCTGCAGGCCGGAGGCCACCGACGGCGGTGACTCGACCTGCACCACCAGGTCGACGGCGCCCATGTCGATGCCCAGTTCCAGGCTGGAGGTGGCGACCACGGCGGGCAGCCGGCCGGCCTTCAGCTCCTCCTCGACCAGGGAGCGCTGCTCCTTGGACACCGACCCGTGGTGCGCCCGGGCCAGCAGCGGCGGGGCGCCGGCGGCCGCGCCGGAGCCGCCCATCAGTTCGGCGGGGGCGTGCGACTCGGGCAGCGGGGCGCCGGTGGCCCGCTCGTAGGCGATCTCGTTCAGCCGGTTGCACAGCCGCTCGGCGAGGCGGCGGGAGTTGGCGAACACGATGGTCGAGCGGTGCGCCTGCACCAGGTCGACGATCCGCTCCTCGACGTGCGGCCAGATCGAGGACTGCCGCTGCGGGTCGCTCTCCTCGGCGGGGGTGGCGGGCAGGTCGGCGAGGTCGGGGACGGGCACCACCACGGACAGGTCGAAGCGCTTGTCGCTGCCGGGCTGGACGATCGCCGCGCCGCGCTGCGGGCTGAGGTAGCGGGCGACCTCCTCGACCGGGCGGACGGTGGCGGACAGGCCGATCCGGCGGGCCGGGCGGTCCAGCAGTTCGTCCAGCCGCTCCAGGCTGAGCGCCAGGTGCGCGCCGCGCTTGGTGCCGGCCACCGCGTGCACCTCGTCCAGGATCACCGTGTCGATGCCGCGCAGGGCCTCCCGGGAGGCGGAGGTGAGCAGCAGGAACAGCGACTCGGGGGTGGTGATCAGGATGTCCGGCGGGTGGGTGGCGAACTTGCGGCGGTCGGCGGCGGGGGTGTCGCCGGAGCGGATGCCGACCTGCACCTCGGGCTCGGGCAGGCCGAGCCGGACGCTGGCCTGCCGCAGGCCCGCGAGCGGGGCGCGCAGGTTGCGTTCGACGTCCACCGCGAGGGCCTTCAGCGGGGAGATGTAGAGCACCCGGCAGCGGCGCTTGGGGTCGGCCGGGGGCGGGGTGGAGCTCAGCCGGTCCAGGGCGGACAGGAAGGCCGCCAGGGTCTTGCCGGAGCCGGTCGGGGCGACCACCAGCACGTCGGTCTCCAGCCGGATCGCCGACCAGGCCCGGGACTGGGCCTCGGTGGGGGCGGCGAACGCGCCGGTGAACCAGGACCGGGTGGCCGGGGCGAAGCCGTCCAGCGGGTTCGGGCTGCCGGGCGCGTCGGGGGTGGAGGTGGCCATGCACCCATGGTGCCCCGACGGGCTGACAGGCCGGGGGACGGTCACCGTCTGCCGCAACCCGCACAGCAAATCGTACAAATCGCTCATATGGTGAGGAATCGGACCCACCCACCACGGGACTCCGGCCCGGCCGACGAGCGGAGAACACGCGATGGAGCAGGTGAGCCAGGCCCCCGACAGCGCCCCCCGGCGCCGCAGCGTCCGCGTGTTCGGCGCGACCCTGCTCTGCGGACTGCTGCTCGGCGGAGCCGTCCCCTACGTCACCGGCACCGACGGCACCTACCTCAGCTACCTGGTGCTGGACGAGCGCGCCGACGCCCAGGGCGCCGACCGCGCCGCCGAGCAGGTCCGGGCGGCCGGCGGGCAGGTCGTGCAGGCCTATCCGCAGATCGGCGCCGTGCTCGCCTACGCCGGCGGCCGGTTCGCCGAGAAGCTGCGCGGCCGGCCCGGGACCGCCGCGGTCGGCGCCACCCGCACCGTCCCGGTGCCCTCCCCGCCCCGGCCGCTGGCCGGCGCGGCGTTCGGCCCCGGGGCCCCGGCCGCCGACGTCGCCGAGGGCCAGGAGGACAGCACCGCCACCGTCCCCGACCCCGGCGAGCACAACGACTGGAACCTCGCCATGATCGGCGCCGTCGAACGCCCGCCCGGCCGCGCCGCCCTGCTGCACCCGCCACTGGACCGCCCGGCCGACCGCTCCGCCGACCGCACCGGCGCGCTGCCCACCGCCCAGCAGCTGTCCCAGGTCACCGTCGCCGTGCTCGACTCCGGCGTCGACGACACCCACCCCGACCTGCGCGCCGCCGTCGACCCCGCCGCCTCCGCCTCCTGCGCCGACGGCCGCCCCGACGCCCGCAGCGGCGCCTGGCGGCCCGACGAGGCCATCAACGAGAGCGGCCACGGCACCCACGTCGCCGGCATCGTCGGCGCCGCCCGCGACGGCCACGGCGTCACCGGCGTCGCCCCCGGCGTGCGGATCGCCGCCGTCCGGCTGCTCGGCCCGCTCGGCCAGTACTACGCGGAGAACATCGTCTGCGGCATGCTCTGGGCCGCCGACCACGGCGCCCGCGCCATCAACGACAGCTACTTCGCCGACCCGTGGAAGTACAACTGCCCCGAGGACGCCGACCAGGCCGCGCTGATCGCCGCCGTCGGCCGCGCCGTCGCCTACGCCCAGCGCAAGGGCGCCGTGGTGGTCGCCTCGGCCGGCAACGACGCCCAGGACCTCACCGGCGCCCGCCCCGACCACCGCAGCCCCAACGACCGCACCAGCGGCCCCCCGCAGGACCGCGAGCTCGGCACCGAGTGCATCCGGCTGCCCGGCGAGCTGCCCGGCGTGGTCACCGTCGGCGCCGTCGACCGCAACGGCCTGCCCGCCTCCTACAGCAACTACGGCCGCGGCCGGATCTCCCTCAGCGCACCCGGCGGCGACCCCGACGGCGGCGCCGACGGCGCCGTCGTCTCCGACTGGCCCGGCGGCAAGTACGCCGCCCTGGCCGGCACCTCGATGTCCGCCGCCCACGTCACCGGCGCCGTCGCCGTGGTCGCCGCCCAGCACCCCGACTGGGACCCGGACCGGATCGCCGTCGCCCTCGCCAAGGCCGCCGACGGCAACTGCGTCCAGACCCTCCCGATCGGCTGCCAGGACCGCGACTACTACGGTGCGGGCATCCTGGCGCTGCCGCGCTGACCCGCCGGTGCCCGATACTGGGGCGCATGAGGCTGACCGAGTTCTGGCGACGCATGTACCTGCACTTCGGCGAGACCTACGCGGAGTCCTTCGCCCAGGACCACGTGATGGCCGACCTCGGCGGCCGCACCGTCCGCCAGGCGCTGGACGCCGGCTGGGAGGCCAAGGACGTGTGGCGCGTGGTCTGCGTCACCCAGGGAGTGTCAGATCGGCTGAGGTGACCCGATTCGCCGGCCGGTGGGTGAGACTTGGCCGGTGTCCAGCAGTGCAGAAACCCCCGACCGACTGTCCGAAGAGCACCTCCCCACGAGCCCCGAACCGGGCCGGCAGAGCGGCGGCGACACCGCCGACCCCGGCGCCCGCCAGCTGCGCCGCAGCGCCGCCGGCAGCGGCGCGATGCCGCGCTGGCTGCCCAAGGCGATGCTGCTCGCGCTGGTCGGCGTCGGCCTCTTCCAGCTCGCCGACTGGGCCTTCCACCAGCTGATCGACCTGCTCGTGATGCTGCTGGTCGCGTTCTTCCTGTCGCTCGCGATGGAACCCGCCGTCGACCGGATGGCCGCCCGCGGCGTGCGCCGCGGCCTCGGCACCTTCCTGGTGTTCATCGGCGTCGGCCTGGCGGTCGCCGCCTTCCTCACCGCGCTCGGCACCCTGATGGTCGACCAGGTCACCCAGGTCGCCGGGAAACTGCCGCAGATGCTCCACGACCTGATCGACTGGGTCAACCGCACCTTCCACACCGAGCTGTCGCTCGACCAGCTCCAGCACCAGGTGCTCAAGGACTCCGGCACCATCGAGAAGTACGCCCAGCAGGCCGCCGACAACGTCTGGGGCGTCACCGGCACCGTCGTCGGCGGGCTCTTCCAGGCGTTCACCGTCGGCCTGTTCACCTTCTACTTCACCGCCGAGGGCCCCCGGGTCCGGCGCACCGTCTGCTCGATGCTGCCGCCCTCCAAGCAGGCCGAGGTGCTGCGCGCCTGGGAGATCGCGCTCGCCAAGACCGGCGGCTACCTGTACTCGCGGGCCGTGCTGGCGCTGGTCTCCTCGCTCGGACACTGGGCGTTCTTCACGATCATCGGACTGCCGTACGCGGCCGCGCTCAGCGTCTGGGTCGGCGTCATGTCGCAGTTCGTGCCCACCATCGGCACCTACCTGGCGGGCGCGCTGCCCGTCCTGGTCGCGCTCACCGGCCGGCCGGTGGACGCGGTGTGGGTGCTCGGCTTCGTGATCGTCTACCAGCAGATCGAGAACTACCTGCTGCACCCGAGGATCACCGCCAAGACCGTCGACGTGCACCCCGCCGTCGCCTTCGGCGCGGTGATCGCCGGCGCCGCGCTGCTCGGCGCGGTCGGCGCGCTGATCGCCATCCCGGCCGCCGCCACCCTGCAGGGCTTCGTCGGCACCTACGTGCGCCGCTACGAGGTCGAGGACGACCCGCGGATCGACCGCGGCGAGGAGCGCCGGGCGCGGCGGCGGGACGCCGTGCGGCGACTGCGCCGGATGGTGGCCGGCGGTTCGACCGACCCGGCCGGGGCGCCGGCCGGACGGGAGGAGCAGCGGGCCGAGGACTGACGGCCGCGACCCCGCCGCCGGCCCCACCGGCGGCGGGAGTAAGCGGTTTGCCCCACCGCCGGGCTCTTGATGGGCGAGGAGGTGTTCATGGGTGACAAACAGCTCGGCCCGGACGACGAGTTCCGGGCGTTCATCGTCGGCGCCTGGCCCTGGCTGCTGCGCACGGCGTACCTGCTGACCGGCGACCAGCACGCGGCCGAGGACCTGGCCCAATCGGCGGCGGAGCGGACCTGCGCGGCCTGGTCGAAGGTGCGCCGCGCCGACGACCCGCACAGCTACGTGCGCCGCATCATGATCAACCAGCACGCCCGCCGCTGGCGGCGCCAGGCCCCCGAGGTGCTGGTGGAGTCCGTGCCGGACACGGCCGGGCGGGAGGACGGGTACGCCCGCTCCGACCAGCGCCGGGTGCTGATGACGGCGCTCGCGACACTGCCGCCCCGGCAGCGCCAGGCCGTGGTGCTGCGGCACTGGGAGGACCTGACCGACAGCCAGGCGGCCGCCGCGATGGGCTGCTCGACAGGGGCCGTGCGCAGCCACGCGGCCAAGGGGATAGCGAGACTGCGGCACACCGCGGGGCTGAAGGAACTGACGGACATGACACATGTGGGGGGTGCGGTATGACCGCGGGGAACAACGAGATGCCGGGCGGGGACATGGCGGTCGAGCTCGGGCTCGCGGCGGCGGCGGCGGACGTGAAGATCGGCTCGGTGCCGGTCGAGGGCATCCTGGCCGGCGGGCGGCGGATCCGGAACCGCCGCCGCACGGTGGTCGGCGCGCTCGCGCTGGCCTCGGTGGTGGCCCTGGGCGGCGGCACCGTGGCGGGCCTGAACGGCTTCGCCGGGAGCGGCTCGACCGCGCAGGCCCTGCAGGCCGGCGGCAGTGGCGGGGCCCTCCCGCTGGTGCCGGGCGCGGAGGCGTCGGCCGCCCCGGGCGCCGCGGCGACGAAGACGGCGACCGGCGTGCGGGACCCGCTCAAGCCGGTCCGGGTGGTGATCGGACAGGGCACCGTCGACGGCAAGGAGTGGCAGCTCTGGGAGGCGCTCTGGCCGGTCGCCCCGAAGGAGCAGGCGTACGCGCAGGCGGTGGCGGTCTGGGAGGAGCGCCACGCGGTCGACCCGTCGATCGAGAAGCCGACGGAGGCGTTCGTCCAGCAGTACTGGCAGCCCACCGAGGACGTCGTCAACACCTACGCCACCCTGGACGGGGCCCGGCAGAAGTACGACCGGCAGGGCAGCTACCCGGCGCCCGGGCACCTCGACCCGCGGATGGCGGACACCTTCAGCGGCGGCGTCCTCGGGCCCTCGGCCAAGTCCGGCACGCCGGGCCCGCTGCCGATCAGGCTCGCGGTGCTGGCCATCGGCCCGGACGTCGGCAAGGTGGTGGTGAACTGGTCGGACGGCAGTGCCGCCGAGCCGAAGCCGGTCGTCGTCGAGGACTCCCCGTACCGCATGGTGGTGGTCCCGGAGCGGCCCGGCCTCAAGACCACCTCGTGGCAGTTCTTCGACAAGAACGGCGTCGCGCTGCCGGACGCCGGCACCAAGCTGCTCAGCGAGTAGGCGCCCGAAGCGGTTCCTGCGGCCCCGTTCCCGGTCCTCCGGGGGCGGGGCCGCGGCGTGTCGGGTGGCCTTCGACTGGATTCGAACGTGTGTTCTTTGTACGCTTCGGCGCAGAGTTTTCCACAGGCCGAGCCCGTCCGGGGCCGATTGTCGGTGGGACGCGCTAGCGTCGATGACGATGAAGCGCAACGCACAGAACCCGAGGGTGGAAGCCATGGCAGGAACGGATCGCGAGAAGGCCCTGGAGGCCGCACTCGCCCAGATCGAACGGCAGTTCGGCAAAGGCTCGGTGATGCGCCTCGGCGAGAAGGCGAACGAGCCGATCGAGGTGATCTCCACCGGGTCCACCGCCCTCGACGTGGCGCTGGGCGTGGGCGGCATCCCGCGCGGCCGAGTGATCGAGATCTACGGCCCGGAGTCCTCCGGCAAGACCACCCTGACCCTGCACCTCGCCGCCAACGCCCAGAAGGCCGGCGGCACCGTCGCCTTCGTCGACGCCGAGCACGCGCTCGACCCCGAGTACGCCAAGAAGCTCGGTGTGGACACCGACGCCCTGCTGGTCAGCCAGCCGGACACCGGTGAGCAGGCGCTGGAGATCACCGACATGCTGATCCGCTCCGGCGCGATCGACCTGGTGATCATCGACTCGGTGGCCGCGCTGGTGCCGCGCGCCGAGATCGAGGGCGAGATGGGCGACTCGCACGTCGGTCTGCAGGCCCGCCTGATGAGCCAGGCGCTGCGCAAGATCGCCGGTGCGCTGAACCAGTCGAACACCACCGCGATCTTCATCAACCAGCTGCGCGAGAAGATCGGTGTGATGTTCGGCTCCCCCGAGACCACCACCGGTGGCCGGGCGCTGAAGTTCTACGCCTCGGTCCGCCTCGACATCCGGCGCATCGAGACCCTGAAGGACGGCACCGAGGCGGTCGGCAACCGCACCCGCGTCAAGGTGGTCAAGAACAAGGTCGCCGCGCCGTTCAAGCAGGCCGAGTTCGACATCCTCTACGGCGTGGGCATCAGCCGCGAGGGCGGCCTGATCGACATGGGCGTGGAGCACGGCTTCATCCGCAAGTCCGGCGCCTGGTACACCTACGAGGGCGACCAGCTCGGCCAGGGCAAGGAGAACGCCCGCAACTTCCTGCGCGACAACCCGCAGCTGGCCGACGAGATCGAGGCCAAGATCAAGGGCAAGCTGGGCATCGGCCCGAAGCCGGCCGAGGCCGAGGGCGGCGCCCCCGCGGTGGAGATCCCGGCCGCGGCCGCCCCCGCCAAGGCCGCCGCCAAGAAGACGGCGGCCGCCGCCAAGGGCTGATCCGTTGACTCACCGGCACCACATCGACCACCCGGCACCGGGTCCGTCCGAGGACGGGCCCGGTGTGGGCGTATCGGGAGAAGAACAGCACGACGCCTTCGGCCCGCCGGACTGGTTCGCGGCCGTCGCGGAGGAGGACGACGCCCCGGGTCCGCCGGACTGGTTCGCGGCGGTGGCCGAGGAGCCGTCCGCGGAGCTCCCGGTGGAGGAGCTGCCCGGGTTGGTGCGGGCGTCCGAACTGGCCGGGGGGCGGCGCCGGCGGCGCAGCGCGCTCGGTGAACTTCCGGTCGCGGCACCGGCCGAGGAGCAGCCCCGGCCGAAGCGGCGGGCGAAGGCCGAGCGGCCGGCGGGCGAGCCGGAGCGGACGGCCGAGCCCGGGGCGCGGGGCAAGCGGCGCGGGCAGGGGGCCGCCGCCGAGCAGGGGGACCCGGCGGACCGGGCCCGGGACATCTGCCTGCGGCTGCTCACCGGCGCCGCCAAGTCCCGCAAGCAGTTGGCCGATGCGCTGCGCCGCAAGGAGATTCCGGACGAGGTCGCCGAGCAGGTGCTGTCCCGGCTGGAGGAGGTCGGGCTGATCGACGACGCCGCCTTCGCCGAGGCGTGGGTGGAGTCCCGGCACGCGGTGCGCGGACTGTCCCGGCGGGCGCTGGCCCAGGAGCTGCGCACCAAGGGCGTCACCGGGGAGACCGCGGAACGCGCCCTGCTCCAGGTCGACGCCGACGACGAGACGGACGCCGCCCGGGCCCTGGTGGAACGGAAGTTGCGCTCCACCGCCGGGCTGGACCGGGACGTACGGATGCGCCGGCTGGTCGGAGTGCTGGCCCGGCGCGGCTACTCGGAGGGCCTGGCGTTCCGGGTGGTCCGGGAGGCGCTGGACGCGGAACCGCAGGAGGAGGGCGACGACTGGTAGGTGAACTGACGGCGGGCGATGACCGCTGATCGGATCACCGGAGCCAATTCTCGATCGCATCTTGACCGTTTCGTAACCTCCGCCTAGCCTCGCACTCAGTGGCTGGACGATCGCGGAGGTCACCTCGGCGGCAGCGTGCGCAGGACGGGGAGTGCCCGGATGGGGATCGCTCAGAACACCGGAACGGGTTCCTCCCTGCTGCTGGCCGCCGGCATCCTGATCGCCGCCCTCGGCCTGGTGCTGGTCGCCGCGCTCCGGATGCTCCGTCAACGCCGCGCCGAACTCGACCGCCGCGAAGAGCGGTTGACCGCCGAACTCCAGCGCCTGCACCTGCACGAGGACGAACTCGCCGCCCGCGCCGCCGAATCCGAGCGGATCCGCGGCGAACTCGCCGAACAGAGCGCCAAGAGCCGACTGCTGCTGGAACGCACCGCCGGGCTGACGTCCGCCCAGGCCAGGGACGAAGTGGTCCGTGCCGCGGAGGCCGAGGCCCGCCGCGAAGCCGCGCTGACCGTCCGGGAGATCGAACGGCGCGCGGTCGTCGAAGGCGAGGGCCGGGCCCGCGAGATCATCGCCTCGTCCGTCCAGCGACTGGCCGCCGAACACACCGCGGAGACCGTGGTCACCACGCTCCGGCTGCCCAGCGAGGACATGAAGGGCCGGGTGATCGGCCGGGAAGGCCGCAACATCCGCGCCTTCGAAGCCGTCACCGGCGTCAACCTGATCGTCGACGACACCCCCGGGCTGGTCCAACTCTCCTGCTTCGACCCCGTCCGGCGGGAGAGCGCCCGACTCACCCTCGAATCGCTGCTCACCGACGGGCGGATCCACCCCGCCCGGATCGAGGAGGCGCACGAGCGCAGCCGCAGCGAGGTCGAACGGCTCTGCGTCCGGGCGGGGGAGGACGCCCTGCTCACCGTCGGCATCGGCACCGCGGACGGGATGGCGCCCGAACTGGTCCGCACCCTCGGCACGTTGCGCTACCGCACCTCCTACGGGCAGAACGTGCTCGGCCACCTGGTGGAGTCCGCGCACCTCGCCGCAGTGATGGCCGCGGAACTGGGCGTCGACCCGGAGCCGGTGCGCCGCGCCGCGCTGCTGCACGACATCGGCAAGGCGCTCAGCCACGAGGTGGCGGGCAGCCACGCCCTGACCGGCGCGGAGTTCGCCCGTCGGCACGGGGAGTCCGCGGAGGTCGTCCACGCGATAGCCGCCCACCACGGCGAGATCGAGGCGAAGACCGTCGAGGCCGTCCTCACCCAGGCCGCGGACGCCTGCTCGGCCGGCCGGCCCGGCGCACGCAAGGAATCCGTGGAGGCGTACGTCCGCCGGCTCGAACGCCTGGAGGAGATCGCCCGGGCCCACGACGGAGTCACCAAGGTCTACGCCATGCAGGCCGGACGCGAAGTCCGGGTGATGGTGCAACCGGAGAAGGTCGACGACCTCCGCGCCCAGGAGATCGCCCGGGAGGTGGCCCGGCAGGTCCGCGAGGAACTGACGTACCCGGGGCAGATCCGGATCACGGTGGTGCGGGAGTCGCGCGCGACGGAGTTCGCGCGGTAGCGGGCGAGCGGGCCCGCGCCCCTGGTCGTGCTCTCCCTGCTCTCTGGTCGGCGCCCCTCCGGTCGCGCCTGATTCAGCCTGCGGCTCCCTGTTCCAGGCCCGGCGCAGCCGACAGCGGGGCCGTGAGGGTGTGGAGGGTTTCCGGGTGGAGGCCCGGGGTGGTGCCGAGGAGGTGGCCGTCGGGGCGGACGAGGAGGACGGTGTGGGGGGTGGCGCCGGGGTAGGCGTCGGTGACCAGGACTTCGGTGGGGACGGGGAGGGCGTCGGCGAGTTCGGTGAGGCGGGGCATCAGGCCGGCGCCGAGCCAGTGCTCGGCGGACCAGACGGTGGTGCCGGGGGCGACCAGGACGAGCAGGAAGACGGTGCCGAGGCGGGCGCGGAGGGTGTCGGCGGTGCCGTCGGCGGTGACCACCGGCAGGTCGGGGACCTGGACGCCGGGGGTGGTGGGGGTGAGCTGTTCGGTGAGCGAGGTGCCGCGGCCGGTGCCGCGTTGCTCGGGGACCCGGACGGCGACGCCGGCGGGCGTCGCCGGGTAGGCGGGGGCGCCGCCGAAGCGGCCGGTGCCGAGTTGGCCGTCGGCGAGCAGCGGGGCGTGCTTGCGGAAGGAGCCGGAGACGAGCGAGCGCCGGGTCTGGGCCCAGCCGCGCAGGGGGCGGAGCAGCGGCATGGTCTGGTCGACGGCGCGCAGTCGGGCGCCGACCGCGCCGCGGCGTTCGCTCTCGTAGCCGTCGAGCAGGGCGCTCTCGGCGGGGGCGCCGTCGGGCGGCAGGTGCCAGGCGAGGGCGAGCCGCCAGGCGAGGTTGTCGGCGTCGCGCAGGCCGTCGGCGAGGTTCTGCATGCCGAGGGCGCCGTGCAGGTGGGCGGCGTCGCCGGCCAGGAAGCAGCGGCCGGTGCGGAAGCGTCCGGCGAGGCGCTGCTGGTAGGTGTGGTCGGCGGCGGCGAGCAGTTGGTGGGGCGGGAGTTCGCCGCACCAGCCGGTGAGCGCGGAGGTGACCCGGGTGAGCAGGGTGTCGCCGGTGACGATGCCCGGCCAGGTGGCGTGCGGGTCGACCGGTTCGGTGGGTTGGGGGCGGCCGGGGGGCAGCCGCCAGTCGAGTCGCCACAGGCCGTCGGGCAGCGGGCGGGCGGAGGCTTCGCGGTCGCCGCGCCACGGGGGTTCGCGGTGCAGTCGGGCCTCGCCGGGGAAGGGCAGGTCGACACGGACGGTGGCGACGGCGTGCCGGTCGACGGCGGGTCGGCCGGGGAATCTGATCCTGAGGAGTTTGCGGACGGTGGAGCGGGCGCCGTCGCAGCCGACCAGGTGGCTGCCGTGCCAGCGGTTCTCGCCGTCGGGGGAGGTGGTGCGGACGGTCACGCCGTCGAGGTCCTGGGTGAGCTCGACCACCCGGTGCCGCGGAGTGAGGCGGATCAGCGGGGTGGCGGTGGCGGCGTCGCGCAGGCCGCGCTGGAGGCGGTGCTGGGCGAGGTGCAGGACCGGCTCGTCGTCCAGCGGCAGGCGCAGCACCTCGGCGCGGCGGCGCCAGATGGTGAAGGCGTCCCAGCGGGCGGCGTCGGAGCCGACCCGGGTGTAGCCGATGCGGGCGAGGAAGGCGGCGGTGTCGGCGCCGAGGACGACGGTGCGGGGGCTCTCGGGGCAGACGCCGGCGCCCTCGTCGAGGACCACGCTGGGGACTTCGTTGCGGGCCAGGGCGAGGGCGAGGGCGAGGCCGACCGGCCCGGCCCCGACGATGATCACTGGATCCATGTCGGGGCCTTCGAGCCGGGATCGTCGGCCGTTGCGTCAGCTGCCGGGTGGGAGCTCCCAGGTGGTGTCACGAAGAGCAATGCAACAGATCACCTGGGTGTCCGTCAAGCAGCGGTTGTGCTGCGCCGGGTCGCGCCGCGGCGGCCCCGGGACTCGATCCAGCGGGCGAGGCCGTCGAGGGCGAGGCACATCGCGATGTAGATCGGGGCGCCGACCAGGACCACCGGGATGTACGGGTAGCCGTCCGAGTTGGAGGCGATCAGCTTCATCTGCCACAGCAGCTCGGGGTAGGTGATGATGTAGCCGAGCGAGGTGTCCTTGAGGGTGACCACCAGCTGGCCGATGATCGCCGGGAGCATCGAGCGGACCGCCTGCGGCACCAGCACGATGCCCATCACCTGGGTCTTGCGCAGGCCCAGGGCGTAGGCGGCCTCGGCCTGGCCGCGCGGGACGGCGTTGATGCCGGAGCGGATGATCTCGGCCTGCACGGCGCCGTTGTAGAGCGCCAGGCCGATCACCAGGGCCCACATCGGCTGGGCGCCGAACGCCGCGCGGTACAGCGCGAAGACCATGATCACCAGCGGCATGGCCCGGAAGAACTGGACCACCACGGTGGAGACGACCCGCACCGCGAAGTGGTCGGAGAGCCGGCCGACGGCGAGCAGCGAGCCGAGCACCAGCGAGCCGACCGCGGCCAGGCCGAAGGCCTTCAGGGTGTCCAACGCGCCGTCGACGAAACGCTGTTGGACGCCCGTGTACTCGAACGGCGTCCACAGCGCGGCCTCGAACTGGCCGGCGTCGGCGAAGCTGCTGATGACGTACCAGAACAGGCCGGCGATGCCGAGCAGGCCGACGACGCCGAGGACCAGGTTGCGGGTCCGGGCCCGGGGGCCGGGGACGTCGTACAGGACGGAGGCGGTACGCATGCTCATCGGGCGACCGCCACGCGACGCTCCAGGGTGGAGAAGACGGCATTGATGGAGAAACTGATCGCCAGGTAGGCGAGAGCGATCCAGAAGAAGATGGCGAAGATGTCGTAGGCCTCCTCGCTCAGGACCTTCTGGAAGCTGAACAGCTCGGGCACGTTGAAGGCGCCCGCGATGGCCGAGTTGCGGGGCAGGGCGATGAACACCGAGCCCATCGGGGAGATCACCGAGCGGGCCGCCTGCGGCAGCACCACCAGGCTCAGGGTCTGGCCGAAGCCCATGCCGAGCGAGCGGGCCGCCTCGGCCTGGCCGAGCGGCACGGTGTTGATGCCGGCCCGCAGCACCTCGCAGACGAAGCTGCCGGTGTAGGCGCTGAGCGCGATCACCGCGGCGGTGAAGCTGTCGAGGTGCACGTCGAGCGGCGGCAGCATGAACGTCACTGCGAAGAACAGCAGGAGCAGCGGGGTGTTGCGGAAGACCGTCACCCAGGCGGTGCCGAACCACCGCAGGACGGGGACGGGCGAGACCCGGAAGGCCGCCAGCACGAAGCCCAGCAGCAGCGCGAACAGGGCGCTGAGCGCGCTCAGTTCGATCGTCCGCAGGAAACCTTCGACGAATGCCGAGAAGTTGCCGTTCTCGAATATGAGTCCCATGCAGGCGGCCCTCCTTTCTCAGTAGTGGGTCTGGCCGGGCGTCAGCCGGCGATCGGGTCCAGGGCCGGGATGCTCGGCGCGGCGGAGCCGGACAGGCCCAGGGTGGCGTCGTACGCCTTCTTCCAGTCGCCGTTGTCCTCGTGCGCCTTCAGGGCGTCGTTGATCGCCTTCTGCAGCGCCGCGTCGGTCTTGTTCAGGCCGACGCCGTAGCGCTCCTCGGAGAAGGGGTTGCCGACGACCTTGAGCTTGCCCTGGTTCTTCGCGGCGTAGCCCTTGAGGATCGAGTCGTCGGTGGTGACCGCGTCGACCTCCTTGGTCAGCAGCTTCTCCACGCAGAGCGAGTAGTTGTCGAACTGGGTGACCTTGGCGCCGTACTTCTGGATGTTGGCGATCGAGGTCGAACCGGTGGCGGTGCAGACCGACTTGTCCTTGACGGTCTCGGGACCGGTGATGTCGGTGTTGTCCTTGTTCACCAGCAGCGACTGGCCGGCGATGTAGTACGGGCCGCCGAACGCGACGCCCTTGTCCTTGCGGGCCTGGGTGATCGAGTAGGTGCCGACGTAGTAGTCGACCTGGCCACCGGTGATGGAGGTCTCACGGTTGGTGGAGGTGACGGTCTGCCACTCGATCTGGTCGGCGGAGAAGCCGAGGTCGGCGGCGATCATCTTGGCGATCTCGATGTCGAAGCCGCTGCGCTTGCCGGTCTGGACGTCCTCGAAGCCGAGGAACGGCTGGTCGGCCTTGGCGCCGATCTTGAGCTTGCCGCGCTTCTTGGCCTCGGTCCACACCGGGGAGGCGTCCAGCTTGGCGTCGGTCTTGACGGTGTAGGTCGGCAGCTGCGGAGCGGACGAGCCGCCGGGGGCGGCGTCGCTCGGGGAGCCGTCCTTGCCGCAGGCGGCGACGGCCGTCAGGGCGAGCACGGACAGGGCTGCGGCAACGGTGCGACGGGCCTTCATCGGTCGTTCTTCTCCTCGATAGGGGCCACGGCACGCTCCGGGCCACTGCGGATTGACGCTACTGACGCTTGATCGGCTGGGGGAGTCAGTGCTGCAGGATCTTCGACAGGAAGTCCTTGGCGCGGTCGGTGCGCGGCGCGGTGAAGAAGGCGTCGGGAGTGCTCTCCTCGACGATCCGGCCGTCCGCCATGAACAGCACGCGGTTGGCCGCGGAGCGGGCGAAGCCCATCTCGTGGGTGACCACGACCATGGTCATGCCCCGCGCGGCGAGCGAACGCATCACCTCCAGCACCTCGTTGACCATCTCCGGGTCGAGGGCGGAGGTGGGCTCGTCGAAGAGCATCACCTTCGGGTCCATCGCCAGCGCACGGGCGATCGCCACGCGCTGCTGCTGGCCGCCGGACAGCTGTGACGGGTACTTGTCGGCCTGCGCGCCGACGCCCACCCGCTCCAGCAGCTCACGGGCCGTCCGCTCGGCCTCGGCCTTGGCGACCTTGCCCACCTTCACCTGGGCGAGCACCACGTTCTCCAGCACGGTCTTGTGCGAGAACAGGTTGAAGGACTGGAACACCATGCCCACCTGGGCGCGCAGCCGGGCCAGTTCGCGGCCCTCGGCCGGCAGCGGCCTGCCGTCCACCTCGATGGTCCCGGAGTCGATGGTCTCCAGCCGGTTGATGGTGCGGCACAGCGTCGACTTGCCGGAGCCGGACGGGCCGATCAGCACCACGACCTCACCCTGGGCGATCTCCAGGTCGATGTCCTGCAGCACGTGCAGGGCGCCGTAGTGCTTGTTCACCCCGCGCAGGGCCACCAGCGGCGCGGTGTCGCGCAGCTCGGCACTGTTCTCGGTCATCGCCGTCCGCTCCCTCGTCCTCCGAACCCGGGGCCAACTCGCTTGGTCCGCAGAGCCGGTGATGGTCCGTCTCATGCTCGGGGGCCGGAGCCGGCGGAGCCCTCGGCCCCCGAACGGGGCGACTTTAGGCAGGTACACGCCGCCCCGTCAGCCGATCTGAGCTGAACTTGAGCATCACGGTTCGGCTACGCCGGGTAGTCGTGCACTGCGAATACCGGAGCGGTAACGGACCGGCCGATGCGGTTGACCTGGAGCCGTCGGATGGGAGTGGATGCCAGGATGGCCCGGTTCCGCGTCGGACCCGCGCCATGCCGACCACCCGCCGACGGCGACCGCGCCACCGGCCCGTACGCATCCCGACGAACACCGCAGGAAGGAGCCCGATGCGCCTGCTCCTGGTCGAGGACGACGACCGCGTCGCCGCCGCCCTGGTCGCGGTGCTGGGCCGGCACGGCTTCCAGGTCCGGCACGCCCGCAGCGGCCACGAAGCCCTGGACGCGCTCGTCCCGGACGGCAGCGAGCCCTACCGGGTGGTGCTGCTCGACCTCGGACTGCCCGACCGCGACGGCTTCGAGGTGTGCAGCCGGATCCGGGCCGGCAGCGGCGTCCCGGTCATCATGGTGACCGCCCGCGCCGACATCCGCTCCCGGATCCACGGCCTCAACCTCGGCGCCGACGACTACGTGGTCAAGCCGTACGACATGGGCGAACTCCTGGCCCGCATCCACGCGGTGGCCCGCCGCGGCACCCCCAGGGCCGGCGAGGACGGCGGCAGCCCCGAGCCGGACGGCCCGCTCGCCTCCCGCGGCGTCGAGATCGACCGCGAACGCCGCCGGGTCAGCGTCAACGGACGCGATGTGCCGCTCACCCGCAAGGAGTTCGACCTGCTGGCGCTGCTCGCCCAGAGCCCCGGCGTGGTCTACCGCCGCGAGCAGATCTTCAGCGAGGTCTGGCGCTCCGGCTGGGAGGGCAACGGCCGCACCCTGGAGGTCCACATCGGCTCGCTGCGCACCAAGCTCGGCCTGCCCGGCCTGGTCGAGGCCGTCCGCGGCGTCGGCTACCGGCTCATCCCCGACAACCCGTCCGCCGACGACGCCGCGGAGCGCTGACCGCCCGTGCGCAACCGCCTGCTCGGCATCCTGATCGCCCTGATGGCCTGCGTGCTCGCCGCCCTCGGAGTGCCGCTGGCCTACCTGATCGCCTCGTCCGAGCAGTCCAAGGTGGTCGTCGACCGGATCGACGACGCCGCCCGGTTCGCCCAGGACCTGCCCACCCAGGGCCGTGCCAGCGCCACCGCCGTCAAGGGCGAACCGGAACCCGGCCCCGGCGACGGCGGCCGGCTGCACGCCCTGTCCAGCGAGGCCGCCCGCTACCGCGAGCTGTACGGCGCCCGGATCGGCGTCTTCCAGCGCGACGGCAGCGCCGTCGCCGTCGCCCCCGACGACTGGCGCGCCCCCGTCGAGGGCCCCGGCGGCCAGGCCTACCGGGAGGCGCTGGCCGGCCGCCGCAGCCACAACCCGCCCCAGGTGTGGCCGTGGACCGCCGACCGCACCCTCACCGTCGCCCTGCCCGTGGTCCGCGACGGCGACGTGGTCGCCGTGGTGCTCACCGAATCGCCCACCGGGCCGCTGCGCGCCCGGATCCTGCACCGCTGGCTGGTGCTGGCCGGCGGCGAGGCGCTCGCCATGATGGTCGCCATCCTGCTCGCCGTCCGCCTCACCGGCTGGGTGCTGCGCCCCGTCCGCACCCTCGACCGGGCCACCCACGACATCGCCACCGGCCGGCTGGGCGTCCGGGTCGCCCCCAGCGGCGGACCGCCCGAACTGCGCCGCCTGGCCCGCTCGTTCAACGACATGGCCGACCACGTGGTGCTCGCCATCGACCAGCAGCGGGCCTTCGTCGCCGACGCCTCCCACCAGCTGCGCAACCCGCTGGCCGCGCTGCTGCTGCGGGTCGAGCTGATCGGGATGGCGCTCCCCGAGGGCAGCGAGGAGGAGATCGCCGCCGTCCGCGAGGAGGGCGCCCGGCTCGCCCGCGTCCTGGACGACCTGCTCGGCCTGGCCACCGCCGAAGGCTCCCGGCCCGAACCCGAACCCGTCGACCTGGCCGCGCTGGTCCGCACCCGGACCGACGCCTGGCAGCCGCTCGCCGACCGGCGCCAGGTCCGGCTCCACTGGCAGGGACCGCCGATGGCGCACGCCTGGGCCGACCCGATCGGCTTCGGCAGCGCGCTGGACGCCGTCCTCGACAACGCCCTCAAGTTCTCACCGGCCGACAGCACCGTGCGGGTCGGCCTGACCATCACCAAGGACGAGGTCACCGCCATCGTCACCGACGCCGGACCGGGCCTCACCGAGGAGGAGCTCGCCCGGGTCGGCGACCGGTTCTGGCGCTCCTCCCGGCACCAGAACGTCGACGGCTCCGGCCTCGGCCTCTCCATCGCCCGCACCCTGCTGCTGGCCGGCGACGGCGACCTCCGCTTCGCGCCCGCCGAACCGCACGGGCTGCGGGTGCTGCTCACGGTGCCCCGCCGGAAGCGGAACTGACGTCAGGGCTTGACCGACTGGTAGTAGCGCTTCGCGCCCTCGTGCAGCGGCAGCGGATCGGTGTACACCGCGGTCCGCAGGTCCACCAGCTGCGCCGCGTGCACCTCGCCGCCGATCCGGTCCCGGCTGTCGATCACCACCCGGGTCAGCGCCTCCACCAGCGCCGGGTCCACGTTGGCCCGGGTCACCAGCAGGTTCGGCACCGCCACCGTCGCCACCGCCGTCCGCTCCGGCTCCACCAGCGGGTACGCGTCCGCCGGGATGGTCGCCGCCCGGTAGGCGTCCATCCCGCCGCCCTCCAACTGGTGCAGCGGGTCCGACAGGTCGCCCATCGGCACGATCCGGATCGGGGTGTGCTCCGACAGGTCGGTCAGCGCCGCCGTCGGCAGGCCGCCGGACCAGAAGAACGCGTCCAACTGCTTGTCGCGCAACCCGTTCGTCGCCTCCAGCACCCCCAGCGGCACCGGACGCACGTCCTTGTCCGGGTCCAGGCCGGCCGCCTCCAGCAGCCGCCGGGACACCAGGTTCACGCCCGACTTCCCCAGCCCCATCCCCACCCGCAGGCCGCGCAGGTCGGACACCTTGTGCACCGGCGAATCCGCGGGCACCACCAGCTGCATGTAGTCGTCGTACAGCCGCGCGATCGCCCGCAGCTCCGACTTCTGCGGATTCTTGAAGCTGGCCACCGAGTCCGCCGTCGCTATCGCGAAGTCGTCCCGGCCCGACAGCACCCGCTCCAGGTTGTCGAACGAACCCTCCGAGTTGTCCAGCCGGACCTTCACCCCGGGCAACGCCGACCGCATCGAGTCCTTCAGCAGCACCCCGTACCGGTCGTACACCCCGCGCGACACCCCCGTCGCGAACGCCGCCTCCCCGCGCAGCCCCGACCCGGCCCGCGCCGAGGACGCCCACCAACCGCCCGTGCCCCCCGCCACCAGCAGCAGCACCACGACCACCCGCACCAGCGGACTGCGCACCGCGGAACGCAGCACGGCACCGGCACGGGGCGGATCGCTCGAAGCAGCCATGGCAGGGATACTGCCAGCCCCGACCGCCCGGCGGGAGGCCCCTGCCGCTGCCCGTACCCTTGTGCACTGTGGGTATGGAGGAGAGCTTGCGAACTTACAAGGTCGTCACGTACGGCTGCCAGATGAACGTCCACGACTCCGAGCGCCTGTCCGGGCTGCTGGAGGAGGCCGGCTACACCAAGGCCGCCGCCGAGGCCGACCCCGACCTGGTGGTCTTCAACACCTGCGCGGTCCGCGAGAACGCCGACAACAAGCTGTACGGCAACCTCGGCCGGCTCGCCCCCGCCAAGCAGGCCAACAGCGGCATGCAGATCGCCGTCGGCGGCTGCCTCGCCCAGAAGGACCGCGAGACCATCGTCCGCAAGGCCCCCTGGGTCGACGTCGTCTTCGGCACCCACAACATCGGCCACCTGCCCGCGCTGCTGGAGCGCGCCGCGATCGAGCGGACCGCGCAGGTCGAGATCCTGGACTCGCTGGAGACCTTCCCCTCCACCCTGCCCACCCGGCGCGAGTCCGCGTACGCGGCCTGGGTCGCCATCTCGGTCGGCTGCAACAACACCTGCACCTTCTGCATCGTCCCCGCCCTGCGCGGCAAGGAGGAGGACCGCCGCCCCGGCGACATCCTCGCCGAGGTCGAGGCACTGGTCGCCGAGGGCGTCGTCGAGGTCACCCTGCTCGGCCAGAACGTCAACGCCTACGGCTCCGACCTGGGCGACCGGCAGGCGTTCTCCAAGCTGCTGCGGGCGTGCGGGGAGATCGAGGGGCTGGAGCGGGTCCGCTTCACCTCGCCGCACCCGAAGGACTTCACCGACGACGTGATCGCCGCGATGGCCGAGACGCCGAACGTGATGCACCAGCTGCACATGCCGCTGCAGTCCGGCTCCGACACCGTGCTGCGCGCGATGCGGCGTTCCTACCGGCAGGAACGCTTCCTCGGGATCATCGAGAAGGTCCGCGCCGCGATGCCCGACGCCGCCATCTCCACCGACATCATCGTCGGCTTCCCCGGCGAGACCGACGAGGACTTCGAGCAGACCCTGCACGTCGTCCGGGAGGCCCGGTTCGCCAACGCGTTCACCTTCCAGTACTCGAAGCGGCCCGGGACGCCCGCCGCGGAGATGGACAACCAGATCCCCAAGGCCGTGGTGCAGGAGCGCTACGACCGGCTGATCGCCCTCCAGGAGGAGATCTCCTGGGAGGAGAACAAGAAGCAGGTCGGCCGCAGGCTGGATATCCTCGTCGCCGAGGGCGAAGGCAAGAAGGACGACCGCACCGACCGCCTGTCCGGCCGCGCCCCCGACAATCGGCTCGTTCACTTCAGTCGCCCCGAGGCGGGCGTGCGCCCCGGCGACGTGGTGACCGTCGAGATCACCTACGCCGCCCCGCACCACCTCCTCGCGGAGGGCCCCGCCCTCGGCGTCCGCCGCACCCGGGCGGGCGACGCCTGGGAGAAGCGGAACGCCGCTCCCGCGGCGAAGCCGGCCGGTGTGCTCCTCGGCCTCCCGTCGATCGGCGTTCCGGCACCCCTGCCGAGCGCCGTGGGGTGCGAAACCGGGGGCGCGGGGGACTGCGCGAGCAACTAGTGAACGTCCGCAAGGTCGCGATCAAGTGCAAGTCATTGCCTTCGTCGCGACCTTGCGGTCAGGCCCTTCGGCTCCGCGCAGTTCCCCACGCCCCTGTTTTCGCACCGCGTAGAGTGATCGACATGCTTGTTGCCGCCGCCGTGTGCCCCTGTCCGCCGTTGCTCGTGCCCGAGGTCGCGGCGGGGGCCGCGGGGGAGGCGGAGGCGTTGCGGGGGGCGTGTCTGGACGCGGTGCGGGGGCTCGCGGACGTGGAGCTCGTCGTGGTGGTGGGGACGGGCGATCGCGCCGGGGTGTGGACGGAGGGCGGGGCGGGGTCGTTCCGCCGGTACGGGGTGCCGAAGGCGGTGAAGCTGCCGCTGGGCGGGGTGGACGGCCCGGAGCTGTCGCCGGCGTTGACGGTGGGGGCGTGGCTGCTGGAGGAGGCGGGCGTCCGGGTGCCGACGCACGCCGTCGCGGTGCGGCCGGACACGGCCGCCGAGCGGTTGCTGGGCCTGGGCCGGGGGTTGGCCGGACTCGCCGATCGGGTGGGCCTGCTGGTGATGGGCGACGGCAGTGCCCGGCGTTCGGTGAAGGCCCCTGGGTACCTGGACGGGCGGGCCGAGGGCTACGACCGTGCGGTGGCGGGGGCGCTGGCCGCCGCGGACGCGTCGGCGCTGGCCGCACTGGACGCGGACCTCTCGGCGGAGCTGCTGGTGGAGGGCCGGGCCCCCTGGCAGGTGCTCGCGGGTGCGGCGGAGGGCGCGACGCTCGGTGGCGAGCTGCGGTACGAGGACGCCCCGTACGGCGTCGGCTACCTGGTGGCCTCCTGGCGCTGAGTGCGCCAGCAGACCACCGGGCCGGAGGTCGCGGTCAGTCGTCCTTCGGCTTCGCGGCGAAGTCGTCGCGGGCGTGCTTGGCGGCCGAGGCGCCCTTCTCGATCTTGTCGCTGTACTTGTGCTTGGTGACGTTGTCGATGGTCTCGCCGGCCTTGTCCACCAGGTTGTCGATCTTGTCGCCGTGCTTTCCGGCCAGTTCGCTGGCCTTGTCCTTGAGTTCCTCGGCCTTGCCCTTGAGGTTGTCCATCAGGCTCATGGGGTGCATTCCTCGCTTTTCCCGTCAGATCGGTACCAGACATAGCTGATCTTCCCCGGTGAACGAGGCCGCGACACGAGAGGTGCCCGGGTTTTGCGAGACTGGTGGGGTGAGCGGTTCCTCCTCTTCTTCTTCTGTACGTCCGCGCCGGGTGGTGTCGGTGGTCGGTTCGACGGCGGCCGGCAAGTCCGATCTGGCGGTGGCGATCGCCCGTGAGCTCGGCGGGGAGGTGGTGAACACCGACTCGATGCAGCTGTACAAGGGCATGGACATCGGCACCGCCAAGCTGACCGAGGCGGAGCGCGGCGGCATTCCGCACCATCTGATGGACATCTGGGAGGTGACCGAGGCCGCCTCGGTGGCCGAGTACCAGCGCCTCGCCCGGGCCGAGATGGACCGGCTGCTGGCGGCGGGCCGGGTGCCGGTGCTGGTGGGCGGCTCGGGGCTGTACGTGCGGGCGGCGATCGACGAGATGGAGTTCCCCGGCACGGACCCCGAGGTGCGGGCCCGGCTGGAGGAGGAGCTGGAGCAGGTCGGCCCGGGGGCGCTGCACCGGCGGCTGGCGGAGCTGGACCCGGCGGCCGCGGAGGCGATCCTGACCAGCAACGGGCGGCGGATCGTCCGGGCGCTGGAGGTCATCGAGATCACCGGACAGCCGTTCACTGCGAACCTGCCGACGCAGCGCGCGGTGTACGAGGCGGTGCAGATCGGCGTGCAGGTGCCGCGGCCGGAGCTGGACCGGCGGATCGAGCTGCGGGTGGACCGGATGTGGGAGGCCGGCCTGCTGGACGAGGTGCGGGCGCTGGAGCGGGTCGGCCTGCGCGAGGGCCTGACCGCGAGCCGGGCGCTGGGCTACCAGCAGGTGCTGGCGTTCTTCGCCGGGGAGTGCACCGAGGACGAGGCGCGGGAGGAGACCGTGCGGGCCACCCGGCGGTTCGCCCGGCGCCAGGAGTCGTGGTTCCGGCGGGACGCGCGGATCCACTGGCTGGACCGTCCCGAGGGGGCCGATCCGGTCGAACTCCTGGGCCGCGCAATGGAACTGATCAATCGCCCGGAACGTCCCGGCGACACCGGCTGACCGGCGGATTTCGGCTGCCCGGGGGCGTGATCCGGCCAGCCGCCCGGGCAGCTGCACCGGCAGACGCAGGTGCAGGAGGTACCGGCGGTCACGACCGGATCACGTCCTGGCATCGGATCACCCGATCACCCCGTGGGACGCCCTGTCCGGGTCTTGCCACGTGCCATCATCGGTAGCACCGAGGCCCGGCACGCGGGCCGGCCTCACCGCCCGCGAGCTCCGGAGCTCGTGTCGAGCCATCAGGGGAGGCCGCGTGTCAACGGGTACCGGCCCCGAAACCGATGAGCTGCTGGGCGACGTGTCCGACGGTTCCGAGACGCTGCCCGAACTGGCCGTCCCCACCACCTCGTACGCGGTGGCGCTGCCCGCGATCGACGATCTGGCCGCCGCGCCCGGCGTGGTGCACGAGCGGGACATCCGGCCGCGCCGTCGGCTGCGCTGGTGGCAGATCCTGCCGATCGCCGCGTCGGTGATGTTCGGCTCGCTGATGTTCGCCTTCCCGCTGGCCTTCGGCAGCGAGGGCGCGACCGCGATGATCGGGATGCTCGGCCTGCTGATCACCGCCGCCTCGGTCGGCTGGGGCGCGATGGCCGCCCGCCGGGCCGGTTACAAGTGGCCCGGCGTGCCGCGCCGGGGCAGCTCCGAGCGGGCCGGCTGGAAGGCCATCGTGCTCTACACCCTGGTGGTGGCCGCCGTCCTGGCGCTGGCCGTCTGGCGGGTCGTCCACCTGCGCGGTTAGCCCTCGCCGGCCATTACCATCGGCGGTGTGAGCGAGCACAGCGGAATCAGCGGAACGGCCTTCCTCAAGGGGCACGGCACCCAGAACGACTTCGTGATCGTCCCCGACCCGGACGGCGAACTGGAGCTGTCGGCGGCCACCGTCGCCGCCCTGTGCGACCGGCGGGCCGGGATCGGCGCGGACGGCGTGCTGCGGGTGGTGCGCTCGGCGGCCGACCCGGTGGCGGCGGGGATGGCCGAGCAGGCCGAGTGGTTCATGGACTACCGCAACGCGGACGGCTCGATCGCCGAGATGTGCGGCAACGGCGTGCGGGTCTTCGCCCGCTACCTGGTGCACGCCGGGCACGCGAAGCCGGGCGAGCTGTCGGTCGCCACCCGGGCCGGGGTGAAGCGGGTGCGGATCGCCGAGGACGCCGCCGACGGCACCCCGGGCGGGATCACCGTGGACATGGGCCGCGCGCTGCTGCCCGGCCCGGACGACCTCACCGTCACCGTCGACGAGCGCAGCTGGCCCGCGCTGAACGTCAACATGGGCAATCCGCACGCGGTCGCGTTCGTGGCGGACCTCGCGCACGCCGGGCACCTGTACGACGCGCCGGCCACCGCGCCGGCGGGCGTGTACCCGCAGGGCGTGAACGTGGAGTTCGTGGTGGACCGGGGCGAGCGGCACGTGGCGATGCGGGTGCACGAGCGCGGCTCCGGCGAGACCCGCTCGTGCGGGACGGGCGCCTGCGCGGTCGCGGTGGCCGCGATCCGGCGGGCCGGACTGGACCCGGCGGACACCGGACGGGCCGTCAGCTGGACGGTGGACCTGCCCGGCGGGCGGCTGGTGATCGAGGAGTTCCCCGACGGTCGGATCGAGATGACCGGCCCCGCGGTGATCGTCGCCGAGGGCGTGCTGGTGTAACGGCTGGTCAGCCCGACGAATCGTCAGCTCCCGCTTCCCCGGCCGCTGTCCGGCTAATCCCCCCGTTCGGGTGATGCCGATGGCAGAGCCGAAGTGGGGGCTCGCCGAACGTGCTGTGCTCGGTAGCATGGACCACCGGGTCGGCCGTCGCTCCGGTGTTGCTGCCGGAGGTGCAGATGACCATCCGCTCCGAGTTGGCGGGCTCGCCGTCCAAGCAGCAGGCGAGCCGCTTCAGCCGTGCGGCGCTCGGCCGGGCCGGCCGGGCGGCGCTGCTCGCCACCGGGCGGACGCCCGTCCCCGACGCCATCGAACCGATCGTGCAGGCGCACCGGGTGCACCATCCGCAGGCCGACCTGGCGCTGCTGGCCCGCGCCTACCGGGTCGCCGAGGAGGGCCACCGCGGGCAGACCCGCAAGAGCGGCGAGCCGTACATCACCCACCCGCTCGCGGTCACCATGATCCTCGCCCAGCTCGGCGCGGACACCACCACGCTGGTCGCCTCGCTGCTGCACGACACCGTCGAGGACACCGAAGTGACGCTCGATCAGGTCGCCGAGGACTTCGGTCCGGAGGTCGCGTACCTGGTGGACGGCGTCACCAAGTTGGAGAAGGTCGACTTCGGGGCGGCGGCCGAACCCGAGACCTTCCGCAAGATGCTGGTCGCCACCGGCGACGACGTCCGGGTGATGGTGATCAAGCTCGCCGACCGGCTGCACAACATGCGCACCATCCGGCACATGAAGCCGGCCAGCCAGGTGCGGATCGCCAACGTCACCCGGGACGTGCTGATCCCGCTCGCCGAACGGCTCGGCATCCAGGTGGTGAAGGCGGAGCTGGAGGACATCGTCTTCGCCACCCTGCACCCCGAGGAGTACGAGCGCACCGGAGCGGTGGCCGGCGGCTGGACGGACGGCGTGCTCGCCCCGTTCGCCGCCGAGCTCGGCCGCCAGCTCGCCGAGGCCGGGATCTCCTCCGCCGTCACCGTCCGCCCCCGGCACCTGGTCTCGCTGCACCGGGTGATGATCAAACGCGGGGCCGGCCCGGACGGCGCGGGGCTGCGGCCCGCCGACTTCGGTCGGCTGCTGGTGGTGGTCGAGGAGAACGCCGACTGCTACGCGGTGCTCGGCGAACTGCACACCTGCTGGACGCCGCTGCCCGGCGAGTTCAAGGACTTCGTGGCCGCCCCCAAGTTCAACCTGTACCAGTCGCTGCACACCGCGGTGGCGCTACCCGGCGGCGAGGTGGTCGAGGTCCTGGTGCGCACCCGGCGGATGCACGAGGTGGCCGAGACCGGGGTGGTCGCGCTCGGCGACCCGCGCACCGACCGGCAGGGCGCCGCCGAGGACCCGGAGGACCGCACCGACCCGGCCCGCCCCGGCTGGCTGGCCCGGCTGCTGGAGTGGCAGCAGGACACCCCCGACCCGGACGCCTTCTGGTCCGCGCTCACGGCGGACCTGCGCGACGACCGCGAGATCACCGCCGTCACCGAGGACGGCACCACCCTGCACCTGCCCGCCGGGGCCAGCTGTCTGGACGCCGCCTACCTGATCGGCGAGGAGACCGGCCACCGGTGCATCGGCGCCCGGATCAACGGCCGGCTCACCGCGCTCTCCACCGAACTGCGCGACGGCGACGTGCTCGGCCTGCTCACCGCCCCCGTCGGCGAGGACAGCGGCCCCGACCCGGAGTGGCTGGAGTACGTCCGCACGCCCGCCGCCCGGCTCGCCATCGAGCGCCGGCTGGCGGCCGGCCCGCTGCCCGCGCCCGCCGCCGAACGCCTGCCCGCGGCCGGCGCCCCGGTGCCCGCCGCACCGCCCGCGCCCCCCGCCGCCGCGCCCGCCGACGCACCGGAGCTGCCGGGCGCCGCCGTCCGGTTGGCGCGCTGCTGCACGCCGGTGCCGCCCGACGAGGTGACCGGCATCGTGCTGCGCGGCGAGGTCGTCGCGGTGCACCGGGCGGGCTGTCCGACCGGCACCCGGATGCTGCGCGGCGGCCGCCGGGCGGTCGCGGTTCGCTGGCTGCCCGGCGGCGCCCCGCAGTGGGGCTACCGGGCCACCCTGCACGCCGAGGCGCTGAACCGGCCCCGGCTGCTGGCCGATCTGACCGCCGCGATCTCCGGCGAGGGCGTGTCGATCTTCTCCGCCGACGTCGAGCCGCCCCGCCAGCTGCGGGTGCGGCACAGCTACACCCTGGAACTCGCCGACGCCGCCGCGCTGCCCGCGGTGATGCGGGCGATGCTCCGGGTCTCGGGCGTGTACGACGTGTACCGGCCGGGCGGGCCCGAGGAAGTGCCGGTCCGGGCGGCGGCCGCGCCGACCGGGGCGGAGCCGGCCGTGCCGGGGCCGGTGACGGGGGCCGCCGGGGCGGCTGGTAAAAGGGATGACTCGGGCACAGCGGGCGTGCGACCATCGTGGGGAATTCACGGCGGCTCCGCCGTGTTGTCCGAGAGCACCAGCCGATCTATCCAAGGATGAAATGACCTCCACGTTCGACAGCCGCACCCGATCGAGCGAGTCGGCCAACCGCCTCGCCGACCTCAAGGCGGAAGCCCTGATGGACGAGGACCTCGCGGCGATCGACGAGGGCCTCGGAAACTACGACGGAGAGCAGTACGACCGCTCCGAGCGCGCCGCGCTCCGACGCGTGGCCGGCCTCTCCACCGAACTCCAGGACGTCACCGAAGTCGAGTACCGCCAGCTCCGCCTGGAGCGCGTGGTGCTCGTCGGCGTGTGGACGGACGGCACGCTGGAGGAGGCGGAGAACTCGATGGCCGAGCTCGCCGCGCTCGCCGAGACGGCCGGCTCCGAAGTCCTGGACGGTGTGATCCAGCGCCGTGACAAGCCCGACGCGGCCACCTACATCGGCTCCGGCAAGGCCCAGGAGCTGCGCGACCTGGTCGCCTCCACCGGCGCCGACACCGTGGTCTGCGACGGTGAGCTGACGCCCGGTCAGCTGATCCACCTGGAAGACGTGGTGAAGGTCAAGGTCGTCGACCGCACCGCGCTGATCCTGGACATCTTCGCCCAGCACGCCAAGTCCCGTGAGGGCAAGGCGCAGGTCTCGCTCGCGCAGATGCAGTACATGCTGCCGCGCCTGCGCGGCTGGGGTCAGTCGCTGTCCCGGCAGATGGGTGGCGGTGGCTCCGGCACCTCGGGCGGCGGCATGGCCACCCGTGGTCCCGGTGAGACCAAGATCGAGACCGACCGGCGGCGGATCCGCGAGAAGATGGCGAAGCTCCGCAAGGAGATCGCCGAGATGAAGAAGGGCCGCGACACCAAGCGGCAGGAGCGGCGGCGCCACCAGGTGCCCTCGGTGGCCATCGCCGGGTACACCAACGCCGGCAAGTCCTCGCTGCTCAACCGGCTCACCGGCGCCGGTGTCCTGGTGGAGAACGCCCTGTTCGCCACCCTGGACCCGACGGTCCGCCGGGCGCAGACCCCGAGCGGCCGGCTGTACACGCTGGCCGACACCGTCGGCTTCGTCCGGCACCTGCCGCACCACCTGGTCGAGGCGTTCCGCTCCACCATGGAGGAGGTCGCCGACGCCGACCTGATCCTGCATGTGGTGGACGGCTCCCACCCGGAGCCGGAGACGCAGCTCGCCTCGGTGCGCGAGGTGATCGTCTCGGTCGAGGCGCAGAACGTGCCCGAGATCGTGGTGATCAACAAGGCGGACGCCGCGGACCCGGCGGTGCTCCAGCGCCTGCTGCGCCGCGAGCCGCACGCCATCGTGGTCTCCGCCCGCAGTGGCCTGGGCATCGACGAACTGCTCGCCCTGATCGACGAGGAGCTGCCGCGCCCCGCCGTGGAGGTGCGGGCCCTGGTGCCCTACACCCGCGGCGACCTGGTCTCCCGGGTGCACGCGGAGGGCGAACTGCTCTCCGCCGAGCACACCGCGGAGGGCACGCTGCTGCACGCCAAGGTGGCGGCGGTGCTGGCGGCCGAGCTGGAGCGGTACGCGGTCGTCACCGCGTAGCCGCCCGCGGCACCGCGCAGAACGCCGAACGGCCCGAGGAGGGAGACCTCCTCGGGCCGTTCGCACGTCCGGACTACTGCTGCCCGCCCTTGCCCTGGACGAAGGCGTCGAACATCCGCTTGGCGTCCGGGCCGAGGTTGGGGCCGGCCATCCAGGAGTCGTTGCCGATCGAGTTGTCGGAGAACAGCACGGTCTTGCCGTCGTGCTTGGTGAACCAGCCGCCGCCGGAGGAACCGCCGGTCATGGTGCACCCGATGGCGAGCATCGGCGGCCGGGAGGCGTCGAAGACGAACGGGGTCGGCTTCAGGGCGGAGTCGCAGTGCTCCAGCTCCTCGCCGTCGAACGGATCCGCGGCCGGGTAGCCGTACGAGGAGGGCGAGGTGATGTCGCCCGGCTGGGCGCCGAACCAGATCGGCATCGACCCGCCGACGGTCTCCTCCAGCGAACGCTTGGAGCCGTCCGACGCGGCCACCCGGACCACCGCGAAGTCGAACTGGCTGGCCGAGCTGCCGTGCTCGCCCTCCTTCTGGAGCCACTGCGGCATCACCAGCATCCCGCGGGCCGCCCAGACGCCGAGCGGCGCGACCTGTTCGAGGGTGGCGTCCTTGCCCTTGCTGGACGCGCCGCTCTTGTTGTAGGCGGGGACGAACGCCATCTTCTGGAAGTAGTCCTTGCCCTTGCCCCCGTGGGCGCAGTGCGCGGCCGTCCACACCAGGTTGCTCTTACCGGGGTGGGCCGGGTCGCTCACCACGGTGCCCGAGCACTGGCCCTCGCCCTCCGGGGTCTGGATGAAGATCTTGCCGACCACCGCGGTGTCCGCGGAGTACGGGTGCGGCTGGGGCTTGGCCGCGATGGCCTTCGGGAAGTTCACGTCCGCCATCGACGGCCACTTCTTGGTGTCCGGCTTCTCGATGTCGACGCCCTTCGCGCCGGAGAGCCTGCCCCGGTCCCAGAACGCCTTGATCGCCTGCAGGTCCTCCGGCTTGAAGCCGTTCTTCTCGGCCCAGTCGGCCCAGTCGTCGGCGGTCCAGCTGGAGACCTTGGCGAGCGCGCTCTGGATGTCCTTCACGTCCACGCCCGGCTTCGCGGCGCCGCTGCTGCCCGGCGGCGCCGGGTTCGGCTTCGGGCTCTGGCTCTGGCAGGCGGCGGTGGTGACGGCGAGCACCGTCACCAGGGCGGCCGCGGCGGCGGAGCGTACGCGGCGCGCCGTCCGGTGCTGGGTGGTCATGGGCAGTTCCCCCGTGGTCGTCGGTCGAATGGAGAGTCGCGGGAGGTGACGGGCGGTCACTTCCGCGAGATGTAGTCGAGGGCCTGGCGGGCCACGCCCTCCAGGTAGGGCCCGTTCAGGGCGGTGTGCGCCTGGGTGCCGATCGAGGTGTTGCTGACCAGCCGCTGGCGGCCGTCCGGGCCGTCCGCGAACCAGCCGCCGCCGGAGGCGCCGGCCGTCATGGTGCAGCCGATCACCAGCATCGACGGGCGGGCCGCGTCGAAGCTCCGGGAGCCCGGGCGGCCGGAGTCGCAGCGCTCCAACTCCTGCCCGTCGAACGGCGCGACGGCCGGATAGCCCCACGCCTGGATCGCGAGCTGCTCGCGCGGCGCGTCGAACCAGACCGGCACGGCGGTGCCGATCACCTCTTCCAGCGAGCGGCTCTCGCCCTCCGGGCCGCGCACCTTGATCACCGCGAAGTCGTACTGGTTCGCGGCGTCCCCGCCCCTAGTGCCCTCGGTGGTCCACAGCGGCGAGGTGATCACCCTGTCCGCCCACCACTGCCCGAGCGGGGCGACCTCGGCGAGCTTCGCCCGCTGGTGGTCGCTGGCCGCGCCCGAGCTGTTGTACGCGGGCACGAAGACCAGGTTCTTGTACCAGTCGCCGCCCTTGCCCTCGTGGACGCAGTGCGCGGCCGTCCACACCAGGTTGCTGCGGCCCGGGTTCGCCGGGTCGGCGACCACGGTGGCCGAGCACTGGCCGGTACCGCCGTTCGGGGCGGTCATGAAGACCTTCCCGGACGCCGGATAGCTGGTGTACGGACGCGGCACCGGCTGTGCGGCCACCGCGGGCGGAGCGCTGGTGGTGGACGGTGCGCCGCTCGCGGACGGCTCACCGGCGACCGGCGACGGCGCGGCCGGTGTCGACGCCGACGACGACGAGTCGGGCGCCGGCGCGGGCTGCTGCGGCGGCGCCTGGTCCATCGTCTCGGCGCTCCACACGCCCGCCACCGCGGGATTGCGGAAGTCGTGCCGCTTCGCCCAGCGGTCCCACTCGGCGAACCCCCAGTACTTCAACTCGGCGAAGCTGTGCGGGTTCCCGTCCCCGCCCGGGTCGCCGGTCGACCCGCAGGCGGACACCCCGCCCAGCAGCACGGCCGCGGTCAGCGCGGCCAGTACCCCCCGTGCCCTCACCCTCAACCCCCCCTGAAACAGTCCGTTCCCCCCGGGGGACAGTCTTTCATCCGGGCCCGGGCCACCGGCGGGCGGTGCGGTCCTGTTGGCGTCCGGTCATCGAACCGTGATGGTGACGGTCCGTCAGGATCCCAGTCGGCCCGCCGGTACGGGGACGATCAGCAGAAGCTCACCGGAACGAGTGAGCCGATCTTGTGTCCGCACCGAAGGGATAGGTAACCCTTACCCGAAGGCAATCGCGCGGCTCAAGGAGCGGATTTGGCCACCATCCTCACCGACGTTCTCCCGGTCGCCCGGCCGTCGGCCGGACACCTCAGTACGGACCCGCTGCTCCACCCCGACCCGGCCGTCGCCGCCGAACACGCCGCCACCGAGAGCCTGTTGCGCTGCTGGGCCCGGGAGACCGCCGCCGCACGCCCCGACGGCGACCTGCTGCGCATCCCGGTGCTCGGCGGCGCCGCCCAGCTCTCCGCGCCGGTCCGCCACTGGTCGGCCTGCGGCTGGCACCGGTTCGGCCCCGCCACCGTCTCCACCGGCGCCGCCGAGCACCCGGTGGACGCCGTCACGGTCGCCGCCCTGGTGGCCGGCGCCACCGGCCGCCCCGAGCCCGGCCAACTCGCCGACCTCACCTCCCGGGTGGCCGACTCGGTCGGCCGCACCGCGGAGATCCTCGCGCACCGCCGCCGGACCCCCGCGGCCCCCAGCGACCCGTTCCTGCGCGCCGAGCAGTCGCTGCTGCTCGGCCACCCGCTGCACCCCACCCCGAAGAGCCGCGACGGCCTCGGCCCCGCCCAGTCCGCCGCCTACTCGCCCGAACTGCACGGCTCGTTCCGGCTGCACTGGTGGGCCGTCGACCGCAGCCTGCTCGCCGCGGACTCCGCCGTCGGCGCCCCCGCCGAACGGCTCACCGCCGAGCTGTACGGCCGCCCGCTGCCCGACGGCGCCGCCGCGCTGCCGCTGCACCCTTGGCAGGCCCGGGAGCTGACGCTCCGTCCGGCCGTCGCCGAGCTGCTGGAGCGGGGCCTGCTCACCGACCTCGGCCAGCACGGCGATCCCTGGCACCCCACCAGCTCGGTGCGCACCGTCTGCCGGCCCGGCACCCCGTGGATGCTCAAACTGTCGCTGGGCCTGCGGATCACCAACTCCCGCCGGGAGAACCTGCGCAAGGAGCTCCACCGCGGCGTCGAGGTGCACCGCCTGCTGGAGGCGGGGCTGGCCCGGCGGTGGCAGGCCGCCCACCCCGGCTTCGACATCGTCCGCGACCCGGCCTGGATCGGCGTCGACCACCCCGCGCTGGGCGACCCGAACGGCCTGGACACCGTGCTCCGGCAGCTGCCGTTCGGCCCCGCCGACCGGGCGCTGTGCGTGGCCGGCCTGGTCGCCGAACAGCCCGTCGACCCGGCGGGCTCGCAACTCGCCCAGGTGCTCGGCGAACTCGCCGCCCGCACCGGCCGCCCCGCGGCGACCGTCGCCACCGAGTGGTTCCTGCGCTACCTGGACGCCGTGGTGCTGCCGACCCTCTGGCTGGACGGGCAGGCCGGCATCGCGCTGGAGGCCCACCAGCAGAACAGCCTGGTCCTGCTCGACGCGCAGGGCTGGCCCACCGGCGGCCGCTACCGCGACAACCAGGGCTACTACTTCCGCACCTCGCACGCCGACCGGCTGCACCGGATGCTGCCCGGACTCGGGGCGCACAGCGACACCTTCGTCCCCGACGCGGTCGCCGACGAGCGCTTCGCCTACTACCTCGGCATCAACCACGTGCTCGGCCTGATCGGCGCCTTCGGCTCCCAGCAGCTCGCCGACGAACAGCTGCTGCTGGCCGCCCTGCGGCGCTTCCTGGCCGGCCCCGCCGCGACCGCCACCGGCTCCGCGCTGCCCGCCCTCCTGCTGGACACCCCCACCCTGCGGTGCAAGGCCAACCTGCTGACCCGGCTGCACGGCCTGGACGAGCTGGTCGGGCCGGTGGAGACCCAGTCGGTGTACGTGGAGATCGCCAACCCGGTGGCCGGGGCGTGACACCCGAGCTCCGCATCCCCACGGCGGCCGGCGGACTCGTGCTGCGCACCGTCCGGCCCAGCACCGACCTGGAGCTGCTCACCGACTGGATGAACGACCCGGAGACCGACCGCTGGTGGGCCCTCGCGGGCCCGCCGGAGACCACCGCCGCGCACCTCGCCGGGCAACTCGACGGCGACGGCCGCAGCCGCCCCGTCCTCGCGCTGCTCGACGGCGAACCCACCGGCTACTTCGAGCTCTACCGCGCCGACCTCGACCCGCTGGCCGCGCACTACCCCGCCCGCCCGCACGACCTGGGCGTGCACCTGCTGCTCGCCCCCGCCGCCCGCGGCCGGGGGCTGGCCGCCCTGCTGCTCGACGCGATCGCCGCCCGGCTGCTGCGGGACGAACCCCGCTGCACCCGGGTGCTCGCCGAACCCGACGTCCGCAACACGCCCTCCGTCCGGGCGTTCACCGCCGCCGGATTCACCCGTGCCGCCGATCTCGACCTCCCCGACAAGCGCGCCGCCCTGATGATCCGCCCGCGGCCCGAGACCTAGGACGCCATGACTTCCCACGACGACACGACAGGCCGGCAGCCCGAGCCGTACGACCTGATCGGCGTCGGCATCGGCCCGTTCAACCTGTCGCTGGCCGCGCTCGCCGACCGGGCCGACACCGTCGGCGCGCTGTTCCTCGACGCCCGCCCCGAGTTCCGCTGGCACCCCGGCATGCTCGTGGACGGCGCCCGCATGCAGGTCCCGTTCCTCGCCGACCTGGTCTCGTTGGTCGACCCCACCAACCCGTGGTCGTTCCTCAACTACCTGCGCGAGCAGCAGCGGCTGTTCCCGTTCTACTTCAGCGAACGCTTCCAGCTCCCGCGGCGCGAGTACGAGCACTACTGCCGCTGGGCCGCCGACCGGCTCCCCAACTGCCGCTTCGACAGCCCCGTCGACGCCGTCCACTGGGACGCCGGCCGGCGGCAGTACCGGGTGCACGCGGCCGGCCGGACGTACCCGGCCCGGAACCTGGTGCTCGGCGTCGGCACCGAACCGGCCCGCCCCGCGGCGTTCGCGGCGCTGCGCGACCACCCGGCGGTGCTGCACTCGGCCGACTACCTGACGCTGCGGCAGAAGCTCGACGGGGCACGGGACATCACCGTGGTCGGATCCGGCCAGTCCGGCGCCGAGGTGTTCCTCGACCTGCTGCGGCGGCACGCCGGCGACGGCACCCGGGTGCGCTGGCTCACCCGGACCAGGGCGCTCGCCCCGATGGAGTACTCCAAGCTCGGCCTGGAGCAGTTCACCCCCGACTACACCCGCTACTTCCACGGCCTGCCCGAGCCGGTCCGGGACGCCCTGGTGCCCGCGCAGTGGCAGCTGCACAAGGCGGCCAGCGCGGAGACCCTCGCCGAGATCCACGACCACCTGTACGAGCGCACCGTGGGCCGCCCGATCGACGCCGAACCGGTCGAGATCCTCCCCGGCACCGCCGTCACCGAGACCGCCCCCGGCCCCGGCGGCGGCATCGAACTGCACTGCCGGCACGCCGACTCCGGCCGCCGCCTCTCGGTCCGCACCGACGCCGTGGTGCTCGCCACCGGCTACCGGGCGGTCCGGCCCGCGCTGCTCGACCCGATCGCCGAGCTGATCGACTGGGACGAACAGGGCCGCTTCCGGGTCGACCTCGACCACCGGGTCGCCACCCGGCCGGAACTCACCGGGGGGCTGTACGTCCAGAACGCCGAGTTGCACACTCACGGAGTCGGCACCCCGGACCTCGGGCTCGGTGCGCACCGCGCCGCCGTGATCCTGAACGCCGTCGCGGGCAAGACCCTGCACCCGCTGCCCCACCGCACCGCCTGGACCACCTTCGCCCCGGAGCCCGCCACGGCCCCGGTGCTCCCGCGACCCCAGGAAGGGAACGAGCGTGCCGCAGCCGGCCGTTGACACCGCACTCCACCTGCCGCCCCAGCTCACCACCGGGCACTGGCGGGCCGCCGCACGCGCCATGCTGGCCAAACTGCTCGGCGAGTTCGCCTACGAGGAACTGCTGCACCCCCGGCCGGAGGGTGACCACTACCTGCTCGAACTCCCGGACGCCGACTACCGGTTCACCGCCCGCCGGGGCGCCTACGGCAGCTGGCGGGTCGACCCGGGGTCGATAGCGGGCGGCGACGATCCGCTGCGGTTCCTCCAACAGGCCCGGCACACCCTGAAGTTGAACGGCGACACCACCGGCCACCTGGTCCGCGAGCTCACCGCCACGCTGATCGCCGACACCCACCTGCGGGCCACCGCGCTGAGCGCCGCCGAACTCGCCGACCTCGACCACGTCGCGCTGGAGGGCAGACAGACCGGCCACCCGTGGATCGTGGCCAACAAGGGCCGGCTCGGCTTCTCCGCCACCGACGCGGCCGGCTGGGCCCCCGAGGCCCGGCTGCCGCGCACCCTGCCGTGGCTCGCCGTGCACAAGAACCTGGCCGCCTTTCGCGGCGACGAGACCATCTACGAAACCGAGCTCGACCCCGCGTTCCGCGCCCAACTCGGCGAGCGCGCCGACGAGTTCTGGCTGCTGCCGGTGCACCCCTGGCAGTGGGACGAGACCGTGGTCGGCCTGTTCGCGCCGTGGATCGCCAGTGGCGAGATCATTCCGCTGCCCAGCGACGGCGACCTGCGGCTGCCCCAGCAGTCCATCCGGTCGTTCTTCAACCTGAGCAGACCCGACCGGTGCACCGTCAAACTGCCGCTCGCCATCCTCAACACCCTGGTCTGGCGCGGCCTGCCCACCGAACGCGCGCTCGCCGCGCCCGCCGTCACCGCCTGGATCCAGCGGCTGCGCGACCAGGACCCGTACCTGCGCGACGAGTGCCGGGTGATCCTGCTCGGCGAGATCGCCTCCGTCACCGTCGAACACCCGCTGTACCGGGACCTGCCCGACGCTCCCTACCAGTACAAGGAACTGCTCGGCGCGATCTGGCGCGAACCCCTCGGCCGGCACCTCGACGACGGCGAACGCGGCCGCACCCTGGCCGCGCTGCTGCAGACCGGATCCGACGGCCGCGCGCTGGCCGCCGAGCTGGTCGCCCGCTCCGGGCTGGACGTCCGCAGCTGGGTCGACCGGCTGTTCGCGGTGATGCTGCCGCCGCTGCTGCACTTCCTGTACCGCTACGGCCTGGTGTTCTCCCCGCACGGCGAGAACGCGATCATCGTCTTCGACCAGCGGGACGTCCCGGTCCGGCTCGCCGTCAAGGACTTCGTCGACGACGTCAACATCAGCGACCGGCCGCTGCCGGAACTCGCCGACCTGCCCGACGGGATCGGCGAGGTGCTGCTGCGGGAGAACCCCGACTACCTGTGCCAGTTCCTGCACTCCGGGCTGTTCATCGGCGTCTACCGCTACCTGGCGCCCCTGCTGGAGGAGCAACTCGGCCTCCCCGAGACCGAGTTCTGGGACCTGCTGGCCGAGCGGATCCGGGACTGCCAGCGGCGCTTCCCGGAACTCGCCGACCGGCACCGGCTGTTCGACCTGTTCACGCCGCGGATCGACCGGCTCTGCCTGAACCGCAACCGGCTGCTGCTCGACGGCTACCGCGACCGCCCGGACCGGCCGCACGCCGCCGTCCACGGCCAGGTCGACAATCCGCTGCACAGCACCGCGCACCTCCCGACCCGACAGCACCGGATTGTCACCCCGGCCCCGTAGGCTGGGAATGTCATGACGAACGACACCGCACCCCTGCCCGGCGGCCCGGACGCGTCGGCGCCGCCCGTCCCCGCCTCCCGTATCCCGGAACTGCTGCACGCCGCCGTCGACGCCGTCGGCGGCGTGGAGCGGCCCGGGCAGGTCCGGATGGCCGAGGCGGTCGCCTCCGCCGTCGACGAGGGCGAACACCTCCTCGTCCAGGCCGGCACCGGCACCGGAAAGTCCCTCGCCTACCTGGTGCCCGCCCTCGCCCACGGCGACAACGTGGTGATCGCCACCGCGACGCTCGCCCTCCAGCGCCAGCTCGTCGAACGCGACCTGCCGCGCACCGTCGACGCCCTGCACCCGACGCTGCGCCGCCGCCCGCTGTACGCGATGCTCAAGGGCCGCTCCAACTACCTGTGCCTGCACCGCGCCAACGAGGGCACCCCGAGCGACGAGGGCGAGGGCCTGTTCGACCCGGTCGACGCGCTCGGCGGCCCCACCGGCAAGCTCGGCCAGGACGTGCTGCGGCTGCGCGACTGGGCCGACGAGACCGAGACCGGCGACCGCGACGACCTCACCCCCGGCGTCTCCGACAAGGCCTGGGCCCAGCTCTCCGTCACCTCCAAGGAGTGCCTGGGCGCCTCCCGGTGCGCCTACGGCCAGGAGTGCTTCGCCGAACAGGCCCGCGAGCGCGCCAAGTTGGCGGACGTGGTGGTCACCAACCACGCGATGCTGGCGATCGACGCGATCGAGGGCGCGCCCGTCCTCCCCGAACACGGCCTGCTGATCATCGACGAGGCGCACGAGCTGGTGAACCGGGTCACCGGCGCCGCCACCGCCGAACTCACCGTCGGCGCCGTCAACCGGGCCGTCAAGCGGGCGGCGAAACTCGCCAACGAGAAGGCGGTGGACGCACTGCAGGCCGCCGCGGAGAACTTCCACGGCCTGATGGAGACCGCGCAGCCCGGCCAGGTCGAGGAGCTCCCCGAGTACCTGGGCTACGCCGTGGCCGGCATCCGGGACGCCTGCCGCCAGGTCATCACCTCGCTCGGCGAGACCCGCGACAAGGGCCTCAGCGACGAGGACGCGGTCCGCAAGCAGGCGATGGCCTCCGCGGAGACCCTGCACGAGACGGCGGACCGGCTGCTCACCGGCTCCGAGTACGACGTCGTCTGGATCGAGCGCAGCGACCGCTTCGGCCTGGGCACCGCATCGCTGCGGGTCGCCCCGCTGTCCGTCTCCGGGCTGCTGCGGGAGAACCTGTACAAGGACCGCTCGGTCGTCCTCACCTCCGCCACGCTCAAACTCGGCGGGGACTTCAACGGCGTCGCCGCGTCCCTCGGCCTGCCCGGCGAGACCAGGCTGCCCGACCACCGCACGCCCGACGGGCCGAGTGCCGAGACCGGCGAGGACGCGCCGCCGTACTGGCGCGGCCTGGACGTCGGCTCCCCGTTCACCTACCCCAAGCAGGGCATCCTCTACGTCGCCAAGCACCTGCCGCCGCCCGGCCGGGAACCCGACCGGCCGGAGATGCTCGACGAACTCACCGAGCTGATCGGCGCCGCCGGCGGCCGCACCCTCGGCCTGTTCTCCTCGATGCGGGCGGCGCAGGCCGCGGCGGAGGCGCTGCGCGAGCGCCTGGACGTGCCGATCCTGCTCCAGGGCGAGGACACCCTCGGCGAGCTCATCCGCGCGTTCGCCTCCGACGCGAAGACCTGCCTGTTCGGCACGCTCTCGCTCTGGCAGGGCGTCGACGTCCCCGGCTCGGCCTGCCAGCTCGTAGTCATGGACCGGATCCCGTTCCCGCGCCCCGACGACCCGCTGATGAGCGCCCGCCAGAAGGACGTCGAATCCCGCGGCGGCAACGGCTTCATGGCGGTCGCAGCGACCCACGCCGCCCTCCTGATGGCCCAGGGCGCCGGCCGCCTGGTCCGCGCGGCGGACGACCGCGGCATCGTCGCCGTCCTCGACCCGCGACTCTCGACCGCCCGGTACGGGAGCTTCTTCCGCTCCTCCATGCCGGACTTCTGGTACACCACCGACCGCAACCAGGTCCGCCGGTCCCTCGCCGCGATCGACGAGTCGGCGCCGCCGGTCCGTCCCCGGTAGGCAGCGGGCATCCAACAGCAAGGTCCGGCCGAGGACGGGACTCCCGTCTTCAGCCGGACCTTGCTGTGCGTCGCCTTGCTCGCGCCCCCGGTTTCGCGCTCGCCTGCCTTCGTCCTACAGCCGGCGCAGGACCGCCACGACCTTGCCGAGGATGGTGGCGTTGTCACCGGGAATCGGCTCGTACGCCACGTTGTGCGGCATCAGCCAGATCTTTCCGTCCTCGCGCTTCAGGCGCTTCACCGTCGCCTCGCCGTCGATCATCGCCGCGACGATGTCCCCGTTCTCGGCGACCGGCTGCCGGCGGACCGTCACCCAGTCGCCGTCGCAGATCGCGGCGTCGATCATCGAGTCGCCCTTGACCGTCAGGGCGAACAGCTCGCCCTCGCCGACCAGCTGACGGGGCAGCGGGAAGACGTCCTCGACGGTCTGTTCGGCGAGGATCGGGCCGCCGGCGGCGATCCGGCCGACCAGCGGCACGTAGGAGGTGGAGGGCCGACCGGAGGTCTCGGCCGCGGCGGGGCGGGCGACCTCGACGCCGCGGACCTCGTAGGCGCGCGGGCGGTGCGGGTCGCGGCGCAGGAAGCCCTTGCGTTCCAGGGCCATCAGCTGGTGGGCGACCGAGGAGGTGGAGGACAGGCCGACGGCCTGGCCGATCTCGCGCATGGACGGCGGGTAGCCGCGGCGCTGCACGGAATCGCGGATGACCTCGATGACGCGGCGCTGGCGCTCCGTCAGACCGGCTTCGTCGGTGCGGATGCCTGGCGGTCGGCCGGGGAGGGCGCGGACGACGGGGGTGGGCACACCGAGCGGGGACTCCTCGATCGGCTGACTACGGCTCATGGTCTGATCCATGCTCTCCTGGTCAGTGGTGCGCGCGGAACGCTCCTGCACCGGGATGGCGGTCTTGGCTTCTACGGTGTGCATGACGCTTGCGGTGCTGGGGGTGGACATCGCGGGCGACCCTCTCGACTGGTGCTCCAACTGTCCAGCTCAACTGGCGCCTCTATCGAAAGGTTGCGCCAAACACACGTTCGAGTGAATTTATTCGAGGTTGCCGGACGTGATCAAGCCTCCGGGTGTAAGTCGATTGCATGTTCGACTCGAACAGTCTATGGGGTCCCGGCCTGCGATGTCCTCGGCTCTCACCCGTTCGCCCGGCGTGGCGCGGCGTCCGCCACTAGATCTAGTGGCTAGTGTCCTCGATCGGGCACAGGTCTTGTGTTTCGAGTCGGGTAGAGTGGTTCGAGTCGTTCGCCGTCGGTCGCAGGGAGGGAGTTCCAGGTGCACTGCCCCTTCTGCCGGCATCCGGACAGCCGAGTCGTGGACAGTCGGGCCAGTGACGACGGTTGCTCGATCCGCCGTCGCCGGCAGTGCCCGGACTGCAGTCGCCGGTTCACCACCGTCGAGACCGCCACTCTGATGGTGATCAAGCGCAGTGGCGTCACCGAGCCCTTCTCCCGCGAGAAGGTGATCTCCGGCGTCCGCAAGGCCTGCCAGGGCCGCCCGGTCACCGAGGACGCGCTGGCCCAGCTCGGGCAGCGGGTCGAGGAGTGCGTGCGGGCCAGCGGCAGCGCCGAGCTCTCCACCCACGACGTGGGCCTGGCGATACTCGGCCCGCTGAAGGAACTGGACGTGGTGGCGTACCTGAGGTTCGCCTCCGTCTACCGGGCGTTCGACAACCTTGAGGACTTCGAGGCCGCGATCGCGGAGCTGCGCTCCGAGCGGCCCGCGGCCCCGGTTCCGGTGCCCGTGCCGTAACGGTCGGGTCCCTTTCGCTTTTTTTCATTCAAGTCACCGCAGTACCCGTGTGCCGTGGCCGGGCTTCCGCCTGCCCGCGCACCAGGAGAACGAACCAGTCGTGCCCGGACTTTTCAGGGCACTTCGGGCGTTTGCCCAGGAGGAGGAGCAAGGCATGACAGACACCACGAGCGGTTCCGCGCGCGGGTCGAAGTCGGAGAAGGCCGGGAAGGGCGCCAAGGCCCCCAAGACCGGTCTGCGGCTGGAGCGGATCTACACCACCCCTGGGGTCCACCCGTACGACGCGGTCACCTGGGAGCGCCGTGACGTCGTGATGACCAACTGGCGCGACGGGTCCATCAACTTCGAGCAGCGCGGCGTCGAGTTCCCCGACTTCTGGTCGGTGAACGCCGTGAACATCGTCACCAGCAAGTACTTCCGCGGCGCGGTCGGCACTCCGCAGCGCGAGTGGAGTCTGAAGCAGATCATCGACCGGGTGGTGCTCACCTACCGCGCCGCCGGCGAGAAGCACGGCTACTTCGCGTCCCCGGACGACGCCGAGATCTTCGAGCACGAGCTGACGCACGCCCTCCTCCACCAGGTGTTCAGCTTCAACTCGCCGGTCTGGTTCAACGTCGGCACCCAGCAGCCGCAGCAGGTCTCCGCCTGCTTCATCCTGTCCGTCGACGACTCCATGGAGTCGATCCTCGACTGGTACAAGGAAGAGGGCATGATCTTCAAGGGCGGCTCGGGCGCCGGCCTGAACCTGTCCCGGATCCGCTCCTCCAAGGAACTGCTCTCCTCCGGCGGCAACGCCTCCGGCCCGGTCTCCTTCATGCGCGGCGCCGACGCCTCGGCCGGCACCATCAAGTCCGGCGGCGCGACCCGCCGGGCCGCCAAGATGGTCGTGCTGGACGTCGACCACCCGGACGTCGAGGCCTTCATCGAGACCAAGGTGAAGGAGGAGGAGAAGATCCGCGCCCTGCGCGACGCCGGGTTCGACATGGACCTCGGCGGCGACGACATCGCCTCCGTCCAGTACCAGAACGCCAACAACTCGGTCCGGGTGAACGACGAGTTCATGACCGCGGTCGAGAACGGCACAGGCTTCGGCCTGCGCGGCCGGATGACCGGCGAGGTCATCGAGACCGTCGACGCCAAGGGCCTGTTCCGCAAGATGGCCGAGGCCGCGTGGGCCTGCGCCGACCCGGGCATCCAGTACGACTCGGTGATCAACCACTGGCACACCTGCCCCGAGTCGGGCCGGATCAACGCCTCCAACCCGTGTTCCGAGTACATGCACCTGGACAACTCCAGCTGCAACCTGGCCTCGCTGAACCTGATGAAGTTCCTCCGCGACGACGACAGCTTCGACGCGCAGACCTTCGCCAAGGTCGTCGAGCTGGTCATCACCGCGATGGACATCTCCATCTGCTTCGCCGACTTCCCGACCGAGAAGATCGGCGAGACCACCCGCGCCTACCGCCAGCTCGGCATCGGCTACGCCAACCTCGGCGCGCTGCTGATGGCCACCGGCCACGCCTACGACTCCGAGGGCGGCCGCGCGCTGGCCGGCGCCGTCACCTCGCTGATGACCGGCACCGCCTACCGCCGCTCCGCCGAACTGGCCGGCGTGGTCGGCCCGTACGACGGCTACGCCCGCAACGCCGCCCCGCACCAGCGGGTGATGAAGCAGCACGCGGACGCCTCCGTCGCGGTCGCCCCGCTGGACGACCTGGACGCGCCGGTGTGGGCCGCCGCCAACACCGCCTGGGCCGACGTGGTCCGGCTCGGCGCGCAGAACGGCTTCCGCAACGCGCAGGCCTCGGTGCTCGCCCCGACCGGCACCATCGGCCTGATGATGGACTGCGACACCACCGGCGTCGAACCCGACCTGGCCCTGGTCAAGTTCAAGAAGCTGGTCGGCGGCGGCTCGATGCAGATCGTCAACGGCACCGTCCCGCGCGCCCTGAAGCGCCTCGGCTACCAGGACGAGCAGATCGAGGCGATCGTCGCGCACATCGCCGAGACCGGGAACGTCATCGACGCGCCCGGCCTGAAGGCCGCCCACTACGAGGTGTTCGACTGCGCCATGGGCGAGCGGTCGATCTCCCCGATGGGCCACGTGCGGATGATGGCCGCGATCCAGCCGTGGATCTCCGGCGCGATCTCCAAGACCGTCAACATGCCGGAGAACGCCACCGTCGAGGAGGTCGAGGAGATCTACTTCCAGGCCTGGAAGCTCGGCGTCAAGGCGCTCGCCATCTACCGCGACAACTGCAAGGTCGGCCAGCCGCTCTCGGCCAAGACCAAGGCCCCGGCGGCGGTCGCCACCCCGGCCCCGGCCGCGGCCCCCGCGGTCGAGAAGGTCGTCGAGTACCGACCGACCCGCAAGCGCCTGCCCAAGGGCCGTCCCGGCATCACGACCTCGTTCACGGTCGGTGGCGCCGAGGGCTACATGACCGCCAACTCCTACCCGGACGACGGTCTCGGCGAGGTCTTCCTGAAGATGTCCAAGCAGGGTTCGACCCTCGCGGGCATGATGGACGCCTTCTCCATCGCCGTCTCGGTCGGCCTGCAGTACGGCGTCCCGCTGGAGACGTACGTCGCCAAGTTCACCAACATGCGCTTCGAGCCGGCCGGCCTGACCGACGACCCGGACGTGCGGATGGCGCAGTCCATCGTGGACTACATCTTCCGCCGCCTGGCCCTCGACTTCCTGCCGTTCGAGACCCGCTCCGCGCTCGGCATCCACTCCGTCGAGGAGCGCACCCGGCACCTGGAGACCGGCTCCTACGAGCCGATCGAGGAGGAGCTCGACGTCGAGTCGCTCGCCCAGTCCGCGCCGCTCTCCGCCGAGAAGCCGCACGTCGCCCTCCCGGTCGTCGAGCAGCCCAAGCCGGCGCCCGCCGCGCACAACTCCACGGAGCTCGCCGAGATCCGCCTCGGCCTGAACGCCGACGCGCCGCTCTGCTTCTCCTGCGGCACCAAGATGCGCCGCGCCGGCAGCTGCTACCTCTGCGAGGGCTGCGGCTCCACCAGCGGCTGCAGCTGACGGTCGCTCAGGAACCCTCCTGAGCAGCTGACCTGACAGGGCGTCCCCCCGGATCCTCCGGAGGGGCGCCCTGTTCGTGCTGCGGTGGACCGCTCACTGCACGGCGGCGCAGCGCGGGTGGTCGAACGAGGTGGGGCAGACAGGGTGTAGCCGCGGCCGATCTGCACCATCGGCGGGTCCGACGGCCGGCGGTGCCCGACCGGACCCGGCGGGGGCCGGCGGTCCTCCAGCGGGATCCAGCTGCCGCTCCCACCGTCCCACTCCCGGGAGTCGACGGTGAACAGCGGCCGGTACGCGGCCCCGCAGTCCGCGCACTCCATCGGCCAGGGGTCGCAGAAACTCCACGGGCCCAGCCGCCGACCTTCCAGCCCGGCGTGACCGACAGCTCGTACTGGGTAGTACGCGTCGTCCGGGCCCCGGTCGCCCTCCGGGTGCTGCGCGGCCTCGCCCCACGCGTACAGGCAGCGCGCACGGCTCGGGCACGTAGTGGCCGTAGTGGTCGACGTCCAGGGGCGCCGGCGGATCGGCGAGCAGCGCGCCGACGCCCGCGGAGTCGCGCCAGACCAGGTGGGCGGCGGGCAGCGCGTCGTCGTGGTCCAGCGGGCACCACAGCACCTGCAGCAGGTCCGCCCCCTCGGGGCCGGTGAGCCCGGGGACATCGCGCAGGTACAACTGGGCGACGGGAAGCAGCGGATTGGGCCCGGCGTGGGCCGGGTGCCCGGCCTGGAGCCGGTCGAGCAGGTCCCGCTGCGCCGGGTCGAGCAGGTTCTCCCCGGCCTCGCGCGGGCGCAGCCACCGCGCCCCCAGCAGCGCCCGGCTCCGGCGGACGTCGTCGAGCGAGACGGGCGGGCTCCAGTGGTCGTGCGGCCGCGTGCAGATCGGCCACTGTTCGTCGGCCGGCCACAGCAGCGGGCCGCCCACCGAACCCTCGTGGACGCCCGGCTCGCCCGGCCGCGGGTGCAGGCGCACCGCCTGCCGGGCCGGCGGCGCCAACTCCGGGAACAGGGCCGCGATGTCGACCGGGCGGGGCGGAGTGGTTCTGGCCATGGGAGTCCTTCCGCAGCTGCTCGGCCGTACCGGCGGCACTCTGTGCGGTCGCGCCCACAGCGCCGTCGTCGTCCTTGCCGGGGCGAACTCGCCTGCCGGGACGACCAGTTCGCGGTCCTGCACCTGCCGCCGCCGCTCGGGTGCCCGGAGGTGCGGGGAGCCGGCGCGGGCCGCCCGGGTCCGACCCCGTTCCCCCGGGTGCGTGGGCCGGGCTGCCGGAGGCGGGTGGCGCGGGCAGGCTGGGGGCGGAGAGGGGTGACGCGATGCGGCAGATCGTGGTGACGGGCGGGACGGGGACGCTGGGCCGGGTCCTGGTGCGCCGGCTGCTGGCGCGCGGGTGCCCGGTGCGGGTGGTGAGCCGGCAGGCGCACACGCCGGGGGAGCACGGCTGGGCGGTCGCCGACCTGGTGACCGGGCGCGGGCTGGGCGCGGCGCTGACGGGCGCCGGCACGGTGGTGCACTGCGCGACCACCAACGGCAGGCGGGACGTGGACGCCACCCGGCGGCTGGTCCGGGCCGCCCGCGAGGCCGGCGTCCCGCACCTGGTGTACGTGTCGATCGTCGGTGTGGACGCGGTGCCGCTCGGCTACTACCGGGCGAAGGCGGAGTGCGAGCGGCTGGTCGCCGAGTCCGGTCTCGGCTGGACGGTGCTGCGCGCCACCCAGTTCCACGACCTGCTGGTGCGGATGCTGGACGGGCTGTCGAAGGCGCCGGTGCTGCTGCTGCCGCGCGGCGTGGCGTTCCAGCCGGTGGACGTGCGGGACGTCGCCGAGCGGCTGGCGGACCTGGCGGAGGCCGCCCCGGCCGGGCGGGTGGCGGACTTCGGCGGCCCGCAGGTGCGTCCGGTGGAGTCGCTGGCGGAGGAGTTCCTGCAGGCCAGGGGGCGTCGGCGGCCGGTGCTGCGGGTGCCGATGCCGGGCGGGGCGGTGAAGGCGCTGCGGGCGGGCGGGAACCTGGTGCCGGAGCACGCGGACGGGCGGATCACCTTCGCGGAGTACCTGGCGGAGCGGTACTGATTTCTGTCAACCAGGGTTGACGCGCCGACCGGTGTCAACCTATGTTGACACCATGAGCGAGACGAGACAGCTCGCGGCCGACGCGAGCAGCGGCGACCCGGCGATCGGCCTGCGCGCCGTCCGGGCCCTGCGCGACCTGGCCGACCGGCTGGAGGAACTCCAGGTCGGCAACGCCCGCGGCAAGGGCTGGTCCTGGCACGACATCGCGGTCTGCCTGGGCGTCACCCGGCAGGCAGTGCACAAGAAGTACGCCAAGCGGACGACGGAACGGGGAGGGGACTGAGATGTTCGAACGGTTCGCGACGGAGGCCCGTCGCACGGTGACGCTGGCGGGCGACGAGGCGCAGCGGCTGGGCCACCGCCACCTGGGCACCGAGCACCTGCTGCTCGGCCTGCTGGCCCAGCCGCAGGATCCGACCGCCCGGCTGCTCGGCCGCTTCGGCCTGGACCTGGGCGCCGGCCGGCTCGCGGTGGCCCGCGCGCTGGGCGGCCCGGACCCCGAGCGCGACGGCGCCGCGCTGGCGACGATCGGCATCGACCTGGCGGCGGTGCGCGAGGCCGTCGAGTCGACGTTCGGCCCGGGCGCGCTGGACGCCCCGCCGGCCGGCGGGCGCTCGCGGTGGAGCGGGCCGCGGTTCACCGACCGGGCCAAGCGGGTGATGGCGCTGTCGCTGCGGGCCGCGGCCGACGGGCGGGTGCGGCGGATCGAGACCGGCCATCTGCTGCTCGGCCTGATCCGCGAGGGCGGCGGCACGGCCGTGCGGCTGCTGCGCGAGCGGGGTGTGGACCTGGCGGACCTGGAGCGGGAGGCCGAGGCGATGGCGGCGGACGGACGGGCCGAGGCCTCGTAGCACAGCGCGGTCACAAGTGGGGCGCCGGTCGATGAAGGTCGAACGCGCTCCTTGGCGTGGGGTGACCCGTGGGTTAACGTCTTTGAGCCAGCGATCAGCTGGGTACACCCACATCTCCGGTACAGCGCAGTGTTGTGTTCGTCTTACGGCTGGCATGTCCATGCCCTGGCAAGGAGGACCGCATTGACCACCCCTGTGACCACTGGACGCCGGCGGCTACTGGCTGTCCCGGCCGTTCTGGCACTGGCACTGACAGCCGCCTGCTCCAACAGCTCCTCGTCCGGCGGCGGGAGCGGTTCGTCGGCCGCCGCGCTCACCGGTGACTGCGCCAAGTACCAGGCGTACGCGGGCCATTCGGGCACCAAGGTGTCGATGTACGCGTCGATCCTGGCGCCGGAGTCGGACTCGCTGGAGAAGTCCTGGGCCGACTTCAGCTCGTGCACCGGCATCAAGATCGTCTACGAGGGCTCCAACGACTTCGAGTCGCAGCTGCCGGTCCGGGTGGCCGGCGGCAACGCCCCCGACCTGGCGATCATCCCGCAGCCCGGACTGCTCGCCCAGATGGTGAAGAGCGGCAAGGTGGTCAAGCCCCCGCAGCAGACCGTCGACCAGGAGAACAAGTGGTCGCCGATCTGGAAGACCTACGGGTCGGTCAACGGCACGTTCTACGCGGCGCCGATGAGCGCCAACATGAAGTCCCTGGTCTGGTACTCCCCGAAGGCGTTCAAGGCCGCCGGGTACGAGGTCCCGAAGACCTGGGCCGACCTGATGGCGCTCAGCGACAAGATCGCCAAGGCCGGGGCCATGAAGCCCTGGTGCGGCGGCATCGGCTCCGGCACCGCCACCGGCTGGCCGGCCACCGACTGGCTGGAGGAGGTCGTCCTCGGCAGCTACGGCGGCGACGTCTACGACCAGTGGGTCAGCCACAAGGTGAAGTTCTCCGACGAGAAGATCACCACCGCGATGAAGACCGTCGCCGACTGGATGCAGAACCCGGCCTGGGTCAACGCCGGCTTCGGCGACGTCAAGTCGATCGCCACCACCACCTTCCAGGACGCCGGCACCCCGATCCTGCAGAACAAGTGCGGGATGCTCCAGCAGGCGTCCTTCTACCGGGCGCAGTGGCCCAAGGGCACCGACATCGGCCCCGACGGCGACATCTTCGCCTTCCGCCTGCCCGCGGTGAACCCGCAGGTCACCAGCCCGGTCGAGGGCGGCGGAGAGTTCGCCGCCGCGTTCTCCGACCGGCCCGAGGTGCAGGCCGTGCAGAACTACCTGTCCAGCTCCGACTGGGCGAGCAGCCGGGTGAAGGTCTCGCCCGGATGGGTGTCCGCCAACCAGGGCGTCGACAAGAGCCTCTACACCGACCCGATCGACAAGCTGTCCGCCGACGCGCTCACCGACCCGGCGGCCACCTTCCGCTTCGACGCCTCCGACCTGATGCCCGCCGCCATCGGCGCCGGCGCCGAGTGGAAGGCGCTCACCGCCTGGTTCGCCGAGGGCCAGTCGATCCAGAAGACGGCCGCCGACATCGACGCCGCCTGGCCGCAGTAGGCCGGGAACCCCGGACAGCGCGGGCGGAGCCGTCCGCCCGCGCTGCCCTCCCCATGCCCTGCGGCCACCCGAACGCCCTGAGATCACCAGGTCTTGAGGAAGGACCCCGCGCATGCCCACCGACACCCGGCTCGCCGGGCCGGCGCTCCACCTCGCGGACTCGCTCTGGCAGGACGCGGCAGTCAAGTTCGGCAACACCGCCGGCGCCGTACTGGGCTTCGTCGGCCTCCTGCTGGCCGTCTTCTTCGCCGCCGGCCGCGCCACCGGACGGTTCTCCCGGCCGCTGGCGATCGTGCTGATGCTCGGCCCGGCGATCGTGCTGCTGCTCACCGGCCTGGTGGTGCCGCTGCTGCGCACCGTCGCGCTGAGCTTCCTGGACGCCGACAGCGCCAAGTTCGTCGGCGGGAAGAACTACGGCTGGGCGCTGACCAGTTCACCCATCCACGGGGTGCTGCTGAACACCCTGCTGTGGCTGGTGATCGCCCCCCTCGCGGCCACCGGGCTCGGCCTCGCGCTGGCCCTGATGGTGGACCGGATGCGCGGGCAGGCGATCTACAAGTCGCTGATCTTCATGCCGATGGCGGTCTCCCTGGTGGCCGCCTCGATCGTCTTCAAGCTGGTGTACGAGTCGCGCGGCGCCGGCCAGAACCAGGTCGGCCTGCTCAGCCGACTCGCCGTCGCGCTCGGCTGGGACGACCCGCCGAACTGGATCCTGTCCCAGCCGCTGAACAACTTCCTGCTGATGGCCGTCCTGGTCTGGGTGCAGACCGGCTTCGCCATGGTGGTGCTGTCCGCCGCGATCAAGGCCATCCCGGACGAGATCACCGAGGCCGCCCGGCTCGACGGGGCCACCGGGCTGCGGCTGTTCCGGCACGTCACCGTGCCGATGATCCGCACCACGCTGGTGGTGGTGCTCACCACCATCATGATCATCACGCTGAAGGCCTTCGACATCGTCCGCACCATGACCGGCGGCAACTTCGGCACCCAGGTGCTCGCCAACGAGATGTACTCGCAGAGCTTCGAGCAGTACAACTACGGCCGCGGCAGCGCCCTCGCGGTGATCCTCTTCCTCGCGGTGGCCCCGCTGGTGGTCTACAACATCGCCCTGCTGCGCAAGGAGCGTGCGACCAGATGAGCGCCCAGCCCACCCTGGCCCCCACCGAGGCCGCGAAGCCCGAACTGCCGCCCGTGAAGGCCGTCCGACGGTCCTTCAGCAGCCCGCTGGCGAGCGCGCTGGTGGTCGCCGTGACCGCCCTGTGGACCATCCCGACCGTCGGCCTGCTGGTCACCTCGCTGCGGCCCAAGGGCGACGTCGCCGCCACCGGCTGGTGGGAGGCGTTCGTCCACCCCGACCTCGGCCTGGAGAACTACCGGTCGGTGCTGTTCGACAACTCCTTCGGCACCTCCGGCGGCCTGATGCCGTACCTGGTCAACTCGGTGGCGATCAGCGTCCCCGCCACCGTCTTCCCGCTGGTGCTGGCCGCGATGGCGGCGTACGCGCTGGCCTGGGTGCGGTTCAAGGGGAGCGACGCCCTGTTCTTCGTGATCTTCGCGCTGCAGATCGTGCCGCTGCAGATGGCGCTGATCCCGCTGCTGCGGCTGTTCTCCGGCGGCGCCCACCTCGGGTCGGTGACGGTGATCCCGGCGCTCAACCTGAAGGACACCTACCTGCCGGTGTGGCTGACCCACACGATGTTCGCGCTGCCGCTGGCGATCTTCCTGCTGCACAACTTCATCGCCCAGCTGCCCCGCGACCTGATGGAGGCCGCCGTGGTGGACGGGGCCTCGCACTTCAAGATCTTCCGCTCGATCGTGCTGCCGCTGAGCGCCCCCGCGCTGGCCTCGTTCGCCATCTTCCAGTTCCTGTGGGTGTGGAACGACCTGCTGGTGGCGCTCACCTTCGCCGGCGGCAATCCGACCGTCGCGCCGATGACCTCCCGGCTGGCCCAGCTGTCCGGCTCGAACGGCAGCCGCTGGGAACTGCTGTCGGCGGGCGCCTTCCTGTCGATGGTGGTGCCGCTGGCGGTGTTCTTCGCGCTCCAGCGCTACTTCGTCCGCGGGCTGCTGGCCGGGTCGGTGAAGGGCTGAGCCGTTCATTCAGGTGTTGAACACATCGAGCTGTGTTGAAGGTGTGCAGACACACTGGTCGGATGCGGAGCGTTCGCGTTCGAGTTGGCCGGAAGTCGTGGCTGTGATGTGAGGGTTCTGCGGACGCGCCGGGGTCGGAGCCGATAGGACGGAGGACGGCACTTCTGCCGTTCATCCGGTCATCCGACCTTGGGGGGTTGGCGTGAGGTTCAGAAAACGGCTCGCCGGGCTGCTCGTGGCCCTGCTCGCATCCACCGGACTGATGGCGGGGCCCGCGGCACACGCGGACACCACCGCCGTCCTCGGCAACAACACCACCGGCACCGCCACCGACTCCGGCGATTCCAACTACATCAACACCTCGCGCTTCGTGACCGGCGCCAGCGGCGGAACGGTCAACAGCGTCAGCGTGTACGTGGGCGCCGTCGGCGCCACGCCGAGCGACCAGTACCAGGTCGCGGTGTACGGCGACGTCGCCGGCAAGCCCGGCCCGCTGCTCGGCGCCTCCACCTCCGGCACGCTCACCGCGCACACCTGGAACACCCTGCCGGTCGCCGCCACGCTGGCGCCCAACACGCCCTACTGGCTGGCGTACAACTCCAACGGCGTCTCCGCCGCGGTCAACAACCTCAACTACGCCACCGGCGGCCAGAGCGGCTACTCCACCGGCGGCCAGGCCTTCGGAACCTGGCCCAGCAGCTTCGGCGCCGTCTCCACCGGCAACCTCAACTACTCGATCTACGCCACCTACACCCCGTCCGGCGGCGGCAGCACCACGCCCGGCAGCGGCCCCGGCAACGAGGGCCCGATCCTGCTGGTCACCGACCCCGCCAACCCGTACACCTCGTACTACGGCGAGATCCTCAAGGCCGAGGGCCTGAACTACTACAAGACCGCCGACATCGGCACCGTCACCGCCGCCACCCTCGCCTCCTACGACGTGGTGCTGCTGGCGGAGAACCAGCTGACGGCCGCCCAGACCACCATGTTCACCACCTGGGTGAACGGCGGCGGACGGCTGGTCGCGATGCGGCCCGACAAGCAGCTCGCCGGGCTGCTCGGCCTCACCGCCACCACCGACACGCTGGCCGACTCCTACCTGAAGATCGACACCACCGCCGCGCCCGGCCTCGGACTGACCTCCGACACCATCGGCTACCACGGCACCGCCGACAAGTACACGCTGAACGGCGCCACCGCCGTCGCCACCCTGTACAGCGACGTTGCCGTGGCCACCACCAACCCGGCCGTCACGCTGCGCACCGCCGGCACCGGCCAGGCCGCCGCGTTCACCTTCGACCTCGCCAAGTCCGTGGTGCAGACCCGCCAGGGCAACATCGCCTGGGGCGGCCAGCAGCGCGACAACGTGGACGGCATCGAGGCCAGCGAGATGTTCTTCGGCACCGGGGGACAGCTCAACTGGAACAACCTCGACAAGGCGCAGATCCCGATCGCCGACGAGCAGCAGCGCCTGCTCGCCAACCTGATCACCACCATGGACGCCGCCAAGAAGCCGCTGCCGAAGTTCTGGTACTTCCCCCGCGACGTCAAGGCCGTCGTGGTGATGACCGGTGACGACCACGGCATCGGCGGCACCACCGGACGCTTCGACGGCTACATCGCGCAGAGCCCGGTCGGCTGCAACGTCGCCAACTGGGAGTGCGTGCGGGCCTCGTCCAACGTCTACGCCAGCGGACCGATGACCGACGCCCAGGCCAAGGCCTACTCCGACCAGGGCTTCGAGATCGGCACCCACATCACCACCAGCTGCACCCCGTGGGGCACGCCCACCGACCTGGCGAACGTCTACACCACCCAGATCGCCGCCTGGAAGGCCAAGTTCCCCTCGCTGCCCAACCCGGACAGCACCCGCACCCACTGCGTCGAGTGGGACGACTGGGCCAGCCAGGCCAAGACCAAGCTCGCCAACGGCATCCGGCTGGACACCGATTACTACTACTACCCGGGCAGCTTCGTGCAGGACCGGCCCGGTTACTTCAACGGCACCGGCCTGCCGATGAAGTACGCGGACACCAACGGCGCCACCATCAACGAGTACCAGGCCACCACCCAGCTCACCGACGAGTCCGGGCAGTCCATGCCGGGCACCGTCAACACGCTGCTGGACAACGCCTACAACGCCAAGGGCTACTACACCGTCCTGACCGCCAACATCCACACCGACTACGCCGCCTCCACCGCGTCCGACCAGGTCATCGCCTCGGCCAAGGCGCACGGCACCCCCGTGGTCTCCGGCCGGCAGCTGCTGAACTGGCTGGACTTCCGCAACGGCTCCGCGTTCTCCGGGATGGCGTGGAACGCGAACACGCTGAGCTTCAGCATCACCGGCGGCGCGAACGGCCTGCGGGCCATGGTCCCGGTCAACTCGGCGGGCGGCACCCTCACCGGCATCAAGCAGGGCACCACGGCCGTCAACTACCGGATCGAGACCATCCACGGCATCACGTACGCCTTCTTCGACGGCAACGTGGGCTCCTACACCGCGACCTACGGCACCGACACCGTCCCGCCGACGGTCACCGGCTCCGTCCCGGCCAACGGCGCGACCGGCGTCGCCGCCACCGCCCCGGTGAAGGCCTCCTTCAGCGAGCCGGTCCAGGCCGCGACCGTCACCTCCGCCAACGTCACCCTGAAGACCACCACCGGTGGTACCGCGGTGGCCGGCACCGTCGCGCTGGACGCCGCGACCAACACCGTCACCTTCACCCCGACCGCGGCCCTCGCGCTCAACACCGGCTACACGCTGGGCATCGCCAACGTGAAGGACCTGGCGGGCAACACCCAGGCCGCCGCCTACTCCGCGGCCTTCACCACCGCCGGCGCCCCGCCGCAGACCATCGGCAACAACGCCGTCGGCACCCAGCTCGACGACACCAACTCCAACCACCTCAACGGCTCGAAGATCACCACCGGCGCCGCGCCGATCGCGCTCACCTCGCTGAACGCGCACATCGGCCAGACCAGCGCCTCGCCCAACAACCAGTTCCAGATCGCCGTCTACAGCGACAACGGCGGCTCGCCGGACGTCCTGCTGGCCACCAGTTCGGTCGGCGTGCTGAGCTCCAACGCCTGGAACAGCGCGACCATCAGCTACACCCTGGCCGCCAACACGACCTACTGGCTGGTCTACAACTCCAACGGCACCAGCTCCACCGTCAACAACATGCACTACAGCTCCGGCCCCGCCGGGTCCGGCGTCTACAGCAGCGCGAGCGTCCCGTTCGGGACCTTCCCGGCGAGCTTCGGAACCGCCGTGAAGGACAACCTCGTGTACTCGCTGTACGGCACCTACTGATCGGCAGCTGTTGATCGGCACTCGCTGATCGGGACCTGTTGATCGGCACTTGCTGATCGGGACCTGCTGAGCGGGACCGTTGTTCCTGTCTGTGCTCCCGCCGCCGGGGCGGTTTGTGTCACAACTCTGTGACCAAGCCGCTCCGGCGGCTTTTTGAACCTGTTCAGAAGTGGCGCCCGGGTCCTAGAGTCACCGGCACGAACAGGCGTGCGGCTGGCCGAAAGTCGGCGCGCGCCCGCATTCTGAGGGGGTTTCATGTCGCAGTCGTCCGACTCCAGCGACAGCACCGGTTCCGGAGGATCGGGCGGCACGGCCGACGCTGGTGGCCCTGGCGGCACTGCCGGTGCCGGCGGCTCCGGTGGCTCTGCCGCTGTCGGCAGCTCCGGTGGTTCCGCCGGCGTCGGTGGCTCTGGCAGTTCCGGTGGCCGGCCGCAGTCCGGGGCGGGGGCGAGCGGGGGGCCGCGGCCGTCCGACCCGTTCGCGCCGCCCCCGACGGCTGGAGTGGGGGCAGTGCCGCGGCCCGGGGCGTTCGCGAAGGGAGCGCCGGTCGGCGCAGCTGCCGGGCCTGCGACAGGTGGCAACCCGTACCAGTACCGGCCGGTGGATCCGCTGCCCGAACCGGAGTGGCTGCGGCCCAGCAAGCCCCGGGCCGCCGCGCCCGCCCGCCTGCGGGTACTGATCGCGGCCGCGGTGTCCGGTCTGGTCAGCGCGCTGGTGCTCGGCGACGGACTCGGCATCAACCTGCTGCTCTGCGCCGTGGCGGGCGCGGCCGGCGCCGGGATGACCGCACTGGGCACCGGACGGCGGATCAAGCCGTGGCACCTGGTGTTCGCCGTGGCGGCGCTGCTGCTCTGCGTGGTGCCGGCCGTCAGCGGTGCGGACGGGGCGGTGATGCTCGCCGTGCTCGCCGCGATCTGCCTCGGCTCGCTCACCCTGCACGGCGGCGCCCGCTGGATCGGGGTGGCGATGGGATCCATCGGACTCTGGGCGCACTTCATGCCCGGGCTCGCCTGGGGACTCCGGACGCTGAAGGAGCGCCGCTTCCCGGCCAGGGCCCGCGTCGGGCAGGTGGCCAAGGCCGTCGGCGTCTCGCTGCTGCTGCTGGTGGTCTTCGGCACGCTGTTCGCCGGCGCCGACTCCACCGTCGCCGACCTGCTCGCGCACCTCGTCCCCTCGGTGGAGCCCGGGGAGACCCCGCTGCGCTTCGTGTTCTTCACCGGCGGAGTGCTGCTGGCCCTGGGCGCCGCGCGCGCCGCCGCCGCCCCGCGCCGCTGGGACCGGACCGAGATCCGCGCCGGCAAGGAACGCGGACGGCTGGAGTGGGCGATGCCGCTGGCGGTGATGAACCTGCTGTTCGGCACCTTCGTGGTGGTGCAGCTGGTGGTCCTGATCGGCGGCTACGGCTCGATCATGCGCCGCACCGGGATGACCCCTGCCGCCTACGCCCGCCAGGGTTTCTGGCAGCTGCTCTGGATCGCCGTGCTCACCCTCGTGGTGGTCGCGCTCGCCAAGTACTGGGCGCCGCGCAGCAACGCGGGCGACCGGCGGCTGGTCAAGGTGATGCTCGGACTGCTCTGCACGCTCACCCTGGTCGTGGTCGGCACCGCGCTGGTCCGGATGAGCCTGTACATGGACGCCTTCGGACTCACCCGACTGCGGGTGAACGTCGCCGCGGTGGAGATCTGGCTCGGTCTGGTCTTCCTGATGGTGCTGTGCGGCTCGGTGCTCTCCTCCCGCCGTTGGCTGCCCCGTGCGGTCGTGCTCAGCGCGGCGCTGGCCGTGGCGCTGTTCGGCCTGCTGCGGACCGACGGCCTGATCGCCGAGCAGAACGTCGACCGCTACCGCACCTCGGCGGCCCGCCTCGACCTCGCCTACCTGCGCGGCCTCTCCGTCGATGCCGTGCCCGTGCTGGACCAACTGCCCGACGACCTGCGCACCTGTGCGCTCCAGCCGATCGCCGCCGAGCTGGCCGACGAGCCCGCGCCCTCCTGGTACGCCATGAGCCGGGCCGAGGCCCGCGCCCGCGAGATCCTCGCGGCGCACCCCGTGGTCTGGGACCGCGGCCAGGCGTGCCGACGGGTCGGGCTGGTCGAGGCGGGGAGCGAGTACCGCTGACGGTCGGTGGCGGCGGGAGGGCCGGTTGGCCGGTTGGTTGGCTGGCTCGGCTTCGCGGTTGGTGGCCGCTGCTTGGCGGGTGCTGACTGCTGGTGCCGGGTGCGGTTGCGGGTGCCGAGCGAGGGCGGGGGAGGGGCTGAGCTCCGCCCCCGCCCTCCGGGGCGTCAGCCTGATCGGCGCGGCGTCATATCGCTATTCCGGCCGGGGTTTCGGCGGGCAGGTCGGAGGCCTTCGCCTTGACCACGAACAGCGCGGACAGCAGCGCGACGGCTGCGAACGCCACACCCACCACGAAGGCGTGCGAGACGGCGTAGGCCAGCACTTCGTTGGCCCACTTGCTGCCGGGCGGGAAGGTCTGGTGCTGCTGGGCGTACTGCAGGTCGGTCGGGGTGGCGTGGGCGAGGAAGTCCGGCTGTTGGCGGTTGCCCTCGGAGGTGGCGGCCTTGGCGAAGACCGTGGTGAGTATCGACAGGCCGACCGAACCGCCGATCTGCTGCACCGAGTTGAGCAGACCCGAGGCGGCGCCCGTCTCGTGGGCGGCGACTCCGGAGACCGCCATCAGCATCACCGGGACGAAGATCAGGCCCATGCCGAAGCCGAAAGTGACCGTCGGGCCGAGGACACCGAGCGGGTAGCTGCTGTTCACGTCGGTCTGCGTCAGCCAGCTCAGCCCGATCGTCACCAGAATGCTGCCGGTGGCCAGGAACGGCTTGGGCCCGAGCCTCGCCTGGAAGACCGAGGCGAGTTGCGCGGCGACGATGATCGCGACGCTGATCGGGAGGAAGGCCACACCCGCCTTGAGCGCGCTGTAGCCGAGGACGCGCTGAACGAAGAGCGTGACGTAGAAGAAGATGCCGAACATGGCCGCGGCCAGGCAGAGCATCATGATCAGGCCGCCGGTGCGGTTCCGGTTCCGCAGCAGCCGCAGTGGGGTGATCGGTTGGGCGGTGCGCTGTTCGATCACCGTGAACGCGACCAGCAGGACCGCGCCGACGGCGAACGAGCCGATCGTCACGCTGTCACCCCAGCCGGCCTTCGGGTCCGCGGCGTGGATGAACCCGTAGACCAGGCTGACCAGGCCGAGGGTGGAGGTGAGGGCGCCGGGCAGGTCGAACGTGCCCGGGTGCCGCTCGGACTCGTTGATGTAGCGCGGTGCGGCGATGGCGATCAGCACGGCGATCGGCACGTTCACGAAGAACACCCAGCGCCAGTTCATGTACTCCGTGAGCACGCCGCCGGCCAGTAGACCTATCGCGGCGCCCGAACCGGCCACCGCCGAGAAGACGCCGAAGGCTCGGTTCCGCTCCGGCCCCTCCTTGAAGTTGGTGGCGATCAGCGCGAACGCCGTGGGTGAACAGATCGCACCGCCGATGCCCTGCAGTGCGCGGGCGGCCAGCAACATGCCGCCGTTCTGCGCGAAACCGCCGAGCAGCGAGGCCAGGCCGAACAGCACCACGCCCACGACGAACACCCGCCGACGGCCGAGGATGTCGCCGGCCCGGCCGCCGAGCAGCAGCAGGCCGCCGAACGTCAGCGTGTAGGCGTTGATCACCCAGGACAGGTTCGTGGTGGAGAACTTCAGCGCGTCCTGGATGTGGGGAAGCGCGATGTTCACGATGGTCGCGTCGAGGACGACCATGAGCTGAGTGGCCGCGATGACCGTGAGCGTGATGCCCTTGCGTTGATCGCGACCGGCCCCCGGCGGAGCCGACTTGCTGAGCGTGTCGGAGATAGCCACTGTTGTGCCCCCTGCTGGCTACTGCTATCGGTTGCTGTTTCGGTAAGGTGCTCGGCGATGCAGATAGTGAACGGTCTCGTTCACTGCGGGGGACATTAGTCGGCACCGATAGTGAACGCAACCGTCTTTTAGGGTGGATGACGATGGATCAGCCGGACCGGCGACAGTCGGCCGACGGCCCCGCAGGGGGAGCTCCGCTGCGCAGGCGCGGCAAGGCGCTGGAGACCGCGATCTTCGAGGCCGCGCTCGACCAGCTCACGTCCGGCGGGTTCGCCCGGATGACCATGGAAGGGGTGGCCGGCGCCGCGCAGACCGGCAAGGCCGCGCTCTACCGGCGCTGGGCCTCCAAGGCGGACTTGGTGATGGACGCGCTGGTCGCCGCCATGCCGCCCCCCACCGGCATCCCCGATCTCGGCTCCGCGGAGGCCGAGCTGCGGCACGTCGTCCAGGGCTACATCGTGGTGCTGAACTCCCGACTCGGTGCGGCCGTTCGCACCCTGATGGGTGAACTCGACCACGAGCGCGCCGAGTTCTTCAAGGGCTTCCTGCACGAGCGGGTGGTCGAACCGACCGCCGCAGGCATCCTCGGCATCCTGCGCCGCGGCGAGGCCCGGGGCGATGTCCGCAAGGGCGCCGCGGTGTCGACGGTCGCCGACGTGATGCCGGCGATGCTGCTGTACCGGGCCAAGTTCTGTGGCGGGGTGTGCGACGAGGAGTTCGGCGAGGAGCTGCTCGGGCAGGTTCTGCTGCCGATGGTCAGGCCGTAGCGCGCACGGGGTGGCGCGGCGCGGGCGCGGCCGGGCGGCGAGCCTCGGGTCGGTCGGCACCGGCTCTGGGGCCTGTGCTGGGCTTGCGCGGGCCCTGCTCGGGCGTGTGGCTCGGGTCCTGCGCGTTCTGGCCCTTCGCGGGCCGTGCGTGGGCCCCGCTCGGGCAGGTCGGGGCGGGTCGGGCTGTCCGGGCGGCGGCGTAGGCTGAAAGCAGTCGGGGCGTGCTCGTGCGCGGGCCCGGCTGTCGATCTGTCCAGTGAAGGAACCTTCGATGCCGTACGACCCTCCGACGCACTCGGTCGAGCGTTCCCTGCGCCGGGCCGGAGCCAACCTGGTCGTCGGGCTGGACGAGGTGGGCCGTGGTGCCTGGGCCGGGCCGGTCATGGTCGGTGCCGCCGTCACCGGGCTGCGCCGCCCGCCGGAGGGGCTCACCGACTCCAAGCTGCTCACCGAGCGGCGTCGGGAGGCGCTCGTCCCGGTCCTGGAGGACTGGGTGACCGCTTACGCGATCGGCGCGGCCTCGTCCCGGGAGTGCGACGACCTCGGCATGACGGCCGCGCTGCGGCTGGCCGCCGTCCGCGCCCTGGAGGCGCTGCCGGTGCAGCCCGACGCGGTGATCCTGGACGGCAAGCACGACTACCTGGGCGGCCCGTGGCGGGTTCGCACGGTGATCAAGGGCGACCAGTCGTGCGTCTGCGTGTCAGCCGCCTCGGTGCTGGCCAAGGTCCGGCGGGACGCGCTGATGGCCGAACTCGGGGTGGACCACCCGGCCTTCGCGTTTGAGGAGAACGCCGGCTACCCCTCGCCGACCCACCGTGCCGCACTGGAGGAGCTCGGTCCCACCGAGCACCACCGCCTCTCCTGGGCCTACATGGATGCCCTGCCGCGCTGGAGCCACCTCAAGCGGCAGCGGGTCCCGGTCGATGCCGGCGAGCAGCTCTCGCTCGGCTTCTGACCGCTTTCGGCGTCGCTCGCGGCGCGCCCTCGGCTTCGCGGCTGCACCATCGGCCTCGTGCTGCGGCCCGGGCGTCTCTGCGCGCCGTGCACTCCGGCGGCCCAACGCGCCCTCGCGCGGTCGAACAATCCGATGGTTCGCCGTGATTCTTGGGAGTCCCCCACGGGCCTCCTGGGGGTCGTGGGAGTAGCCGCCTCTGCAGTTTCTGACGGTTCGTCAACATTCATCCATCCGTCACTCGAACGTTGTCGTGTGCCCGCGTGCGGACGGCCAGACTTCCAAGTGGTGGGGTGCCCGTGCGCATCCGACCGGCATTTGATAGGAATCCGGGTATGCCTGTCTTCCCCGAGGAGCCGGAGATTCACGAGACGATCCCGGGCCCCGGCGTTCCCCTTCCCCACAAGTCGGACGCACCTGCCCCCCGTATGCCTTCCTCCACCACCGTCGCCGCTCCGGTCCCGGGCCCTCGCCCCGGTCCGCCGCGCCCCACGCCGCCCCGTGCGGACCGCCCGATTCCCGGTCAGCGGCCCGCACCCCGACCCAAGCCCGGCCCCGCGTCGCGCCCGGGCCGGCCGACCGTCCAACTCCTGTCCGTCGCCGCGACCGAGGCACTGGACCGTGCCGACGAAGCGGTCGACGCGCTGCTCGAGTCCGGCCGCCGCCCCGGCGACGTGCTGGTCCTGACGGTCGGTGCCGCGCACCCCTGGCAGGAACACGAGCTGAGCTTCGGCGAGGAGAGCTACTGGGCTCAACTCGCCGACAGCGGAGACGTGTTCTACGCCGACGCCGCCACCACCCGGACGCTGCGCCGGGACGTGGTGGTCCTGGTGGTCAACGAGAACCACACAGGGCGGGTGACCGCTGCGGCGCGCAAGGCGCTGGAGCGGGCCGCGAAGCTGCTGGTGGTCTGCGGCGAGACGGACACCGTCGCCCCGCTGTTCGCCTGACCGTCCGTCCGTCGTACCGGTCCGGCTCCGCCTACGGGCGGGGCCGGGGCGTAGCCATGTCCTGATGTCGTCGTGTCGCGGCGTCGGAGTGCCTTGGCGTCTACGGGGCGTTGGGGTGTTCGTGTCGCGGGCCTGGAGGCCCGGCCGTCCGGTTCGGCGAGCGGTCGCTGTGGACGAACGACTGCTCAGCGGGCGGCGGTTCGGCGGATCGCCCGGTTGTCGCGGGCGGCCTCCAGAGCGCGGATCGCCTCCAGCGACGTGACCGGGGCGACCGGCGGCTCCGACGGTGCCGATGGCCCTGACGGTATCGCCGCGAGTGACGATGCGGATCGTTCGGACTCGGACTCGGTGTCGGACGGGACGCGCGGCGGCAGTTCGGTGATGGTGTGGACCGGGCCGAGCGCCCACGACCCGGAGTGCGGGTTGCGCCCGCGTCGGCCGTCGCCGAGGGACCGCCAACCGGCGGGAGTCAGCGTCAGGTAGGAGCCGCAGCGCAGCCCGTGCAGTTCGGCGGCGGCGCGCAGGGCCCACATCCAGGCCCCGTCCTGTTCGGTCCAGTCCGGCCCGCCCTCCCGGCAGCGCAGCAGGACGGCGGTGCGACTCGGCGATATGCGCTTCAGGTCGTGCGGGGTGACCCGGCGGAGGTGGCCGAGCAGGGCGTTGCGGTGGTCCCAGCCGTCGCTGAACTGCGGGCGGACGCCGAAGGAGGCGGAAGCCACCACCCGGTGCTCGGGGTCGAGCACCGCGACCACAGTGGTGCCCGGTTGCGGGAGGTGCCGCTGGTGAAGTTCGGTGACGAACTCTCGCGGTGTGCGAAGGAGGGGTACGCCGAGGCGCTCCCACTCCTGCAACGTGATGGTCCGGTGGCCGTCGTAGTGGGAAGGACCTCGGTCGATGCCGTTGATCACGATCCTCCTTCCCGTGCCCGCGCTCCCGAAGGTGTGCGGGCGTACGCCGAAGGCCGGGTCCGACGGACCGGGCGCTGGATACCTTCCAATTCTCGGGCGCGAGCGGCCGAGCGGCAATGATGAAATGACAAACGCCGCCCGGAACCCGCCTAACTGCCGGATATGTCCCGACCTTGAGATGGAGCCATCCGGCTGACCATGCGGTGGACGTGGCGTGTACGGGCAGAAATCGTCCGGTGAACGGGGCCTGGCGTCCAGGCCCGCTTGTGCGCCGCGCCTGGCACTGAGCTCGACCGAATCGCCCTCACCCCCGGACGGCCAGGACGAGGGGGAGCACGGCGGTGGCACCGGCCTGGCGGAGCAGGTGGGCCGCGACCGTCAGCGTCCAGCCCGAATCCACCAGGTCGTCGACCAGGAGGACCGGGCCGGGGGCCGCGGCCAGCGCGTCGGCCAGCCCTGGGGAGAGTACGAGCGCACCGGCGACCGAACGCAGTCGCTGGGCGCTGTTGCTGCGCGGCCCGTGCGGGGGCTCCCCGGTGGCGTACTGGACCCGGCCGAGCAGCGGCATCCGGCCGATCGAGGCGAGGCCGCCGGCGAGGTCGGACAGCAGCTGTGGGCGGGTGGAGGACTCGAGGGCGACCACGCCGACCGGGCGCTCCAACCGGGCGCCGTCCGGACCGGCCGGCCCGGCCCAGCCGCCCGGGCCGCGTGCCCAGTCCGCCATCACGCCGACCACGGCGTCCAGCACCTCGCGCGGCAGCGGGCCGTCCGGGGAGCGTTCGTCGAGGAGGGTGCGCAGCCGGCTGCCCCAGCCGATGTCGGAGAGCCGGCCCAACGCGCGCCCCGGCTCGGCCTGCTGGGTGGCAGGGATGCGTCCCCGCAGCGGGATGCCGAGGGACTCCATGCCGGTCGGCCACATCCGCCTGGTCTCGAAGGAGACTCCGGGGCGGCCGAGGGCGGCGCGGGCCGCGCCGGTGGCTTCGGCCGACACCTCGGTCGAGTGCCGGGCATGGGTGCACCGGTCGCAACGGCCGCACGGGCCCGCCTCCGGGTCGTCGAGCTGGCGGCGCAGGAACTCCATCCGGCAGCCCTCGGTCGCGACGTACTCCCGCATCGCCTGCTGCTCGGCCTCGCGGGCCCGGGCGACCTTGGCGTACCGCTCGGCGTCGTACCGCCATGGCTGGCCGGTGGACTCCCAGCCGCCGCGCACCCGGCGGACGGCGCCGTCCACGTCGAGCACCTTGAGCATGGTCTCCAGCCGGGTGCGGCGGAGGTCGACCGAGGTCTCCAGCGCCGCCGTGGAGAGCGGGCGGCCGGCCTCGGCCAGTGCGGTCAGAGTGCGACGGACCTGCTCCTCGGCGGGGAAGCCGACCGAGGCGAAGTACCGCCAGATCGCCTCGTCCTCCCGGCCCGGGAGCAGCAGCACCTCGGCGCGGTCGACGCCACGGCCGGCACGGCCAACCTGCTGGTAGTAGGCGATCGGGGAGCTCGGCGAGCCGAGGTGGACCACGAAGCCGAGATCCGGCTTGTCGAAGCCCATGCCGAGCGCGGAGGTGGCGACCAGGGCCTTGACCCGGTTGGCCAGCAGGGCGGCCTCGGCCTCGCGGCGTTCGGCGTCCTCGGTCCGGCCGGAGTAGGAGGCGACCGGATAGCCGCGCTCGCGCAGGAACTCGGTGACCTCCTCGGCGGCGGCGACCGTCAGGGTGTAGATGATGCCGGAGCCGGGGAGATCGGCCAGGTGGTCGGCCAGCCAGGCCAGGCGCTGCGCCGGGTCGGGCAGCGACAGCACCGAGAGGCTGAGGCTCTCCCGGTCCAGCGGGCCGCGCAGCACCAGGGCCTGCGCGTCGCCGACGCCGGTGCCGAGCTGCTCCGCGACGTCGGCGGTTACCCGGGCGTTCGCGGTCGCTGTGGTCGCCAGCACCGGGACGCCGGGGGAGAGCTCGGCGAGCATGGTGCGCAGCCGTCGGTAGTCGGGCCGGAAGTCGTGGCCCCAGTCGGAGATGCAGTGCGCCTCGTCCACCACCAGCAGGCCGGTGGAGGCAGCCAGTTTGGGCAGCACATGGTCGCGGAAGTCGGGGTTGTTGAGCCGCTCCGGGCTGACCAGCAGGACATCGACGCGGCTGTCGGCGACCTCCTGCTGGATCTCCTCCCACTCCTCCGGGTTGGCCGAGTTGATCGTCCGGGCGCGGATGCCCGCCCGGGCGGCCGATTCGACCTGGTTGCGCATCAGCGCCAACAGGGGCGAGACGATCACCGTCGAGCCGGCGCCGCGCGCGCGGAGCAGCGCCGTGGCGATGAAGTAGACGGCGGACTTGCCCCAGCCGGTGCGCTGCACCACCAGGGCGCGGCGACTGTCCACCACCAGGGCCTCGATCGCCTTCCACTGGTCCTCGCGCAGCCTCGCGGCGGGCCCGGCGAGGTCGTGCAGCACCGCTTCCGCGGCGGCCCGGACGGCGTCGCGGTCGGCTGGAGTGGTCGGGTGGAGTTCGCGCGTCTGCATGAGGTCATGGATACCGTGCTCCACGGACGGACCGCGAATGCCAGGCTGTGGACAACCTGGCTTTTATCCGGTGATATGCCTCCGGATCGCACTGTTCGGGCCAGAATTGTCCGCCATTCGGGGGAGCTGATGCTGAACCCCCCGGTTTATCCACAGGGCAGACGAAATATCCGCAGTGGTGGCGGAATCGGGTCCAGGCTTTCGCCATGACCGCAGACGACCGCACCACCAAGCACTCCCCGCTCCCCGGCCACCTCCCGGTCCGGCTGCGCGGCCCCGCCGACATGGCGGAGATGCTCCCCTACCTGCTGGGCTTCTTCCCCGACGACAGCATCGTCGCGGTGGGCCTGCAGGGCCCCGCGCTCGACCAGGGCGGGGTGATCCGGATCGACATTCCGGCCGATCCGGAGTCCTGGGAGCGCACCGCCGAGGAATCCGCCCGACTACTGGTCGAGCTGTCCGAACAGCGCGACCGCCGCCCCGTCCAAGTCCTGCTCTACCTGTGCCGGGATCCCGCCGACGGCACGCCCGCGCCCGAGGGCGCTCAGGCCGTACTGGCGGAGCTCCGCCCACTGGCGGCCGCACTCACTCAGGCCTTCCAGAACGAGCAGGTGATCGTCAAGGAGGCGCTGTGCGTGTCCGCGAGCCGCTGGTGGTCCTTCCTGTGCACCGGAGTCGACTGCTGTCCGCCGGACGGCACTCCGGTCCGCGCTGCCCACCAGCCCAGCTCGCTCGCCGTCGCGGCCACCTTCGCGGGCCTGGCCCCACGGGGCAGCCGCAAGGCGATCGTGGCCGGCCTGGCACCGGTGGGCCCGCCGCTCCGCGAGGTGCAGCGTCGCGCCTTGGAGGACGCCGGGCCGCCGTTCATCCGTGAGCTGGCCGGCCCCGACGGCCGCCATGCGGCGGTCGAGCGTACGGACGAGCTGCTGGCCAGTGCGATGGCCGAGTTCCGCAACGGCGCCCGGGAGCTCGACACCAAGCGCACGGCCCGTCTCCTGATCGGCCTGCAGGACAAACTGGGCCGCGATCGCGCCGCCGAGTACGCCGAACCGCACGAACTCGCCACCGCTCAGAAGCTGTGGCGCTATCTCATCCAACGCTGCGTCGACCCGTTCGAGCACCTGGCCGCCCCACCGATGACGTTGCTGGCTTGGACGTCCTGGTTGGCCGGCGACCCCGCCACGGCAAGGGTCGTGCTGGCCAGAGCACTGGAACTGGATCCCGGTTACACCCTGGCCCAGCTGCTCTACGAATCGCTGAACTCCGGAATCGCCCCGGAGGCCCTGCTCCGGGTGGTCCGGAGCGAACGCACCACCCGGTTGCGCGGGGCGGGGCTCCCGTCGGCCCCCGAACTCCCGCCGCCCGGCGGGCGGACAGGAGCCGAACGGCCCGGCGGCGCCTCGGGAGCACCCGCCGTCCGGCCCGAGCCCACACCCCGCGACGGCACCGAGCCGGTGCGAGCCGCTGAGGCGGGGCCGGGCGAACCCGGGCCGGGCCGGGAGTGCTCCGAGCCCGGGCCGGGCAGTTCCGAACCCGGCGAGGACGGCAGCCCAGGCGGCGGTCAGCCGACCTCCGCGCCCGACGCAGCGTCAGCCGCTTTCGGCCGACCGGGCGGTGAGCACCGACGGCGCGCGCTCGGGGCCGCACCGCCACGAATCCCCGGGCCCCGCAGCAGAGCACCCCGACACCAGCAGTTCCTCGGAGGCTGACATGCGTACGTTCATCCCCCGCCCGCGCGGCGAGCGGCTAGATCTCGCCCCGCGCCGTTCGCATCAGACGGTCCAGCACCCGGCGGCCGCTCACCCGCACCCCGTCGTGCTCCCACTCGTTGGTGATCCACGTCCGCACACCGGCCACCGCGTCCGCGGTCTCCAGCGAATGCGCCGTGTCCACGTACATGTCGTCGTGGTACACCGCCGCGTACACCGGTACCTGGTTCGTCGCCAGGCGCTGCGGGTCGTACAGGTCGGGCCAGTCGGTGCGCTCGGCCAGCAGCTGAGCCGTCTCGCGCAGCGGCTGCAGCGACGGGTCGGTCTCGAACATCCAGGGGTAGATCATCTCGCCGGTGAGCAGCACCGGGCGGTCCGCGGCCAGCGCCGCCTCGGCGTCGAACTCGGGAAACTCCTTGCGCACCCGCTCCGCCGACCAGTCGGTGGCGCCGGAATCGACCGAGCGCTGCCCGTAGATCGACTCGTGCAGCACGGCGTACAGCGGCCCCTGGGCGAAGGACAGGTGCGTCTGCGCCCCCGCCAGGAAGGTGTCGGAGAGTTCCGCCCCGTCCGGCCCCTCCACCCAGGCTTCCTCCAGCAGGTAGTGCAGCACGTAGGAGCCGGTGCCGCTGCCCAGCATCATGCCCAGCGCCTGGAAGGCCTGGACGGTGAGCGCCCCGCCGTCCGGAAGGGGCGCGGGCTGCTCGATCAGGTGCGCCGCGATTCGCCGTACCGCCGCCACGTCCTGGGGGAATCGCGCGTAGTGCCCGGCGTTCTTGCGGGCGACCCGCGGGTACGCCGCGCGGTAGACCTCGTCCGCCGAGCGGCGGAGACCGGCGAGGCCACCGGTGACGAACGCCTCGCGCAGGCCCTCCGGGGCCAGCGAGAGGTAGGTGAGAGTGCAGAAGCCGCCGAAGCTCTGTCCCAGCAGGCTCCACCGGCCGTCCTCGCCCAGCAGTTGGCGGCGGATCAGCTCGGCGTCCCGGACGATCGAGTCGGCGCGGAAGTGCGCCAGGTAGTCGGCCTGCCGGCGGGCGTCGCCGCGTCGGGCCAGCGTCTGCCGGTTGGCGGGGGTGGAGCGGCCGGTGCCGCGCTGGTCCAGCAGCAGCACCCGGTGGTCGTCGAGCGCCCGGTCCAGCCAACCGTCCCGGCCGAGCGGCCGGTTGGCCTTGCCGCCCGGTCCGCCCTGCAGGTACAGCAGCCACGGAAGGTCGTCGTGCTCGCGTCCGGCTGCGACCACCTCGCGGGCGTAGACCTTGATCGCCTCGCCACTCGGAGTGCCGTGGTCCAGCGGCACCCGGAAGACATGGTCCGTGGTGACGATCCCGGGGATGCGGCTGAGGGAGGACATGCAACTCCTAGGTGTGAGCTGGTCACAGGCTGGTTGCGGCGCAGATCACCGAGGTCACCGGTGGTTCCGTCGTCGTGCTCGCACCGTATCCTGACGGCGGACAGGAGCCGCCGGGGGCCGTCCGTCACATGCGGAGAACCCCGAACGGCGCCACGACACAGCGGGCACCCCGGGTGTCGGCCGCAGACCGCCGAAGGGACGGCGGTGCGTGGCCGCATTCGACCGGAGGTCCGCCGGACAGGCGTGACCTGGGACAGGTGTGCTGCGTTCAACTTGCGGAACGCCGCCATTCGAACCGGCACCGCCGGGCCAGTAGCGGCCAGGGCGACCGTGTCGGGCACCGGTCACGTGTCGCTCGACCCGGCGCTACCGGGCCACGGGCGACCTTGGCGTCCGGGCCGGGACACCACCCCGGCCGGGGCGGGGCACCGGCAGTCGGGTCCTGCCCAGGTCAGAGCCGCGTGTTCCGGCGGCAGAGCAGCACAGTCCGCGATCGAGCACGCTCGCGGCCGGCCGGGCCCGCAGCCGTCGGTCGGCCGAGGGGAGGAGAGCCTGGTGACCGATTCAAGGCCACCCCACGCAGCGTCCCACCCGCTGCCGCCCACCAACCCGCCCGCACCGGGCGGCACTCCGGCACCCGCCGGAGCATCGGCTCCCCCTGTTCCCCCACACTCGGCCGGTCCACCGCATCCCCGTCAGGCCACGCCCCCGTACGGCACTCCCACCGGTGCGCCGACACCCACCGGCTACGCCCCTGGGACGCCCGGTGCGGGCCCGGCGGTTCCCGGTGCCGCTGCCCCCGGCGTCCATGGGCCCGGAACCCCGGCGTACGGGACACCACTTGCGGGCGCTGCTGCCCAGCCGCAGGGAACGCTGCTCGGCACACCTCCGTACAGCACGCCCACCGCGCCCACGCCGTACGCGCCGGGGGCCGCCCCGCCGTACGGCACCCTCACCACCCCCACGCCGTATGCGCCAGGGGCTGCTCCGTCCCACGGTGCCGCGACTCCGCCGTACGGCACCCCGACCCCCCCGTACGGGACTGCCACGCCGCCCTACGGAACCCCGACCAGGCCGGGCCCAGGGGTACCGGCTCCGGGGCGGGGCGGAGCAGCGCCACGCGCCGACCACCCGTCAGCTCCCCCCGGAGCGTCGCCCGGTGGGCCGGGTGGTCGGTCGGAGCAGGTGGCCGGTGCGGCCGCGCCGGTGACGGCCCGTCAAGCGGCTCCGGCGGTGGTGCCTCGGCCGCAGCCCTCGGCGGCGCACGACATCCTGTGCGTCAACGCCCCGGGCATGGCGGCGTCCGGGCCGGACGGGCAGCTGCGGGGCCAGAGCCTCCACGGCTTCTTCCGGCACGGAGTGCGGACTCTGGCCAGGATGGAACTGCGCCTCGGCGGCATGGAACCGGTTCCGCTCCAGGGCACCTTGACGTCCGCGGCGGCGGCGCGCTTCCTCGGCTCGGTCCGGGTGCCGGGCGACCTCGACCCGGATCCGGCGCTGACGGTCGAACGGCTGCGGCACGCGGACGGTGCGGAGACAGTGACGGTTCGGAACACCGGTGCCCGGCCGGCCCGGATCCCGCTGGAGATCGCCCTGGGCACCGACCTGGGCCAGCTCACCGACATCGCGGCGGGCCGACGTTCGGCCGACCTGCCGGGCCAGGTCCAGTCCTCGGGCCTGCGTTGGGCCGGGCAGGGTCGCGCGGCCACCGTCAGCGCTCGCCCGTCGCCGCACGCGGTGCTGGCCGGCGCGGGCGTGCTCCGGTGGGACTTGGAGGTTCAGCCCGGGGCCCGCTGGTCCGTGGACCTGCAGGTGGAGCTGGAGAGCCCGTCGACGGGTCGTCCACCGACGGGGCGCGGCCCGGGTGTGCCGCTGCCCTGGTCGGAGCCCGAGGTCCGGGCGGACGACCGTCGCGCCGCCCGCCTGGTCGGCCGTGCCCTGGACACCCTGGGCGGGCTGCTGCTGGCGGACGCGGACCGTCCGACCGATCTCTACACCGCCTCGGGCGCACCATGGCGTTTCGGCCTCACTGCCGCGGATGCGCTCTGGGCGGCCCGGATGACGCTGCCGCTCGGCACCCGGCTCGCCGCCGGAACGCTCCGCGCAACGGCCCGCCGCCAGCACCTCGCACCCCAGCAGCCGGCGGGCACCGCCCGGACGGCCGAGGGCAGCGCCGGCGCTGATGGTGCGTCAAGTCCGTCCCCGGTCGGCCCGTCCCCGGCCGGGAGCCCGGCGGGAGCCGGTGGTTCATCCAGCGGCTCGGGCGGCGCTTCGGCAGCGCAGCCCGGCTCGGCCCAGGGCGCGGGCAGTTCGCCCGCTCCCGGTGCGGAGAGCGGTACGGCGGCGCAGGCGATGGACGGCGTGATCCCTGGGCCGCTGCGGCACGGCGGTCCCGAGCTGCCGGCGAGTTGCACGGCCACGGAGGCGACCCTGCTGTTCGTCACTGTGCTGGCGGAGGCCTGGCGTTGGGGACTGCCCCGGGCCGAGGTCGCCGAGCTGCTGCCGGCCGCGGAGCGCGCCCTCGGGGCGCTGCGCGCGGCAGTGGCGGAGGGGCCGGACGGACCAGTCGGGTTCGTCACCGACCTCGGCCGTTCGGCGGAGGAGCGGGCCGCGCGGCCCGGTCCGGCCAGGTGCGAAGTCCAGGCGCAGGCGCACCGCGCGGCGCTTCAGGGTGCGGACCTGCTGGAGGCGTTCGACCGTCCCGGAGCGGCGGAGTGGCGGGCCTGGGCGGCCGAGTTGAGGGAACGGTTCCGCGCGCAGTTCTGGATCGACGACCTGTCAGGAGGCCGCCCGGCAGCCGCGCTGCTGGCGTCGGACCGGCCGGTGCCGGCCCTCGCCTCCACCCTGGTGCACCTGTTCGACGTCGGCCTGGCCGCCGAGGGCGAGTTGCACGAGGGCCTGCTCGACCGGGAGCAGACCAGGCTGCTCGCACAGCGGCTGGTGGCACCCGAGTTCGACTGCGGGTGGGGCCTGCGGACGTTGAGCGCGAAGTCCCCACGGTTCAACCCGCTCGGCCACCGCAGCGGCGTGGTGCGGGTGCAGGAGACCGCGCTCGCGGTGAGCGGGCTGGTGGACGCGGGCTTCGAGCGGGAGGCCGAGATCCTCCTGGAAGGCATGCTGGAGGCGTCCGCGCACTTCGAGTACCGGCTGCCGGAAATGTACGCGGGTGAGCAGAAGGTCGCCGACTGCCCACCGGTGCCGCACCCGGCGGCCTGCCGTCCGGCCGCCATGTCGGCGGCTGCCGCCGTCCACCTGGTGCTCTCGCTGGCCGGTGTCCGGCCCGACGTCCCGTCCGGGCGGGTGGCCACCCGCCCGGCGAGCACCGCACCCCTGGGCGCACTGGAACTGACCGGCCTGCGGGTGGCCGGCGAGCCGTTCTCGGTCCGGGTCAGCCGGATCGGTGTCGCAGTGGTGGAGGAGGCTCCGTCGTTCCTGCAACTGGCCGCCAGCTGACGATCTGCGGACGGTCTACGGGCGGTCTGTGGCCGGTCCACGAGCGGTCTGTGGCTGGCCTGCGGGCGGTCCGGTGGGCGGTCCGGTGGGCGGGAACGGGGACGGAAAGGAACGCCGGAGGAGACGGGAGCAGGGCCGTGGTCTGTGTTTATCGTCAGAGAGACGACTAAGATCGGCGGCATGTCGCGTTATGACCCGTCGGCCTTCCCCCCGTTCGCAGTCACGGTTGACCTGGTGGTGCTGACGGTGCGCGACCATGAGCTGTGCGCCCTGCTGGTGAAGCGTGGCGAGGCGCCGTTCCAGGGCTACTGGGCGCTGCCCGGTGGGTTCGTGCGGCCGGACGAGGGTCTGGCCGAGGCGGCGTCCCGGGAGTTGGCGGAGGAGACCGGGCTGCGGGCGCAGTCCGCGCCGGGCCAAGTGCTGGCCGGGCAGAACCCGTTCGGTGCGCACCTGGAACAGCTGGCCACGTACGGCCACCCGCAGCGTGACCCCCGGATGCGGGTGGTGAGCGTCGCGTACCTGGTGCTCGCCCCGGACCTGCCCTCGCCCCGTGCGGGCGGTGACGCCAGCAGTGCCCGGTGGGCGCCGGTCAGCGAGCTGTTCGGTGTGGACCGGAACGACGGCGAGCTGCTGGCGTTCGACCACGGCCAGATCCTCGCGGACGGCGTGGAGCGGGCCAGGTCGAAGATCGAGTACTCCTCGCTGGCGACGGCCTTCTGCCCGCCGGAGTTCACCGTCGGCGAGCTGCGCCGGGTGTACGAGGCCGTCTGGGGCGTGGTGTTGGACCCGCGGAACTTCCATCGCAAGGTCACCGGCACCCCGGGCTTCCTGCTGCCCTCCGGCGGCACGACGACCCGTCAGGGCGGCCGTCCCGCCCAGCTGTTCACCGCCGGCGGGGCCACGGTGCTCAACCCGCCGATGCTCCGCCCCGAGGCCTGACGCCCGAGTTCGGCGGGGCCGTACCCGCCGTCGCCGAGGACGAGTTGCTCGTGAGATGAGATGGGCCGGTTCCGTGCGGGCGGGACGGCGACGGCTCGTGGGGGAGGCGTCAGTGGCGTGAGACCACTGTCCCCTGTTCGGGTGAGCTAGGCGCTAACACCGTCCACGATGCATCCGGAATGCCTGGTTTCAACGCTTCCGCGTCCTACTGTGCAGGCTCAGGCCTGGCGGACGAACCCCGGTCTGTCGGCGGGCGAGGGAGCGGGCGGCGATGATCCAAATCACCGGACTGACCAAGACGTACCGAAGGGGCCATCCCCCGGCGGTGCTGGACCTGACCTTCGAGGCCCGGCCGGGGACGGTCACCACGCTGCTGGGGGACGAGGGGGCGGGCAAGTCCACTGCCTTCCGACTGATGGTGGAGCTCGAACGCGGCCGCGGCCTGGCCCTGTTCGGCGGTCGCACCTACCGGCGGATCCGGCGTCCGGAGCGGGAGATCGGCGTCCTGGTCCCGTCCGGCAGGCCGGAGGCCGGGCATCCCGGCCAGCGGGCCCGGGCGCACCTGCGGATGTTGGCGGGGGCGGTCGGCGTCCCGGTGGGGCGGGCCGACGACCTGTTGGAGCAGGTCCGTCTGGCCCCCGTCGCCGACCACCGGATCGGCACCTTCTCGCCCGGCATGCACCGTCGGCTCGCCCTGGCCGCCGCCCTGCTCGGCGACCCCGCGACGCTGCTCCTGGACGCTCCGACCGAGGGCCTTTCGCCGCGCAGCGAGGAGTGGTTGCACGGCTACCTGAGGTCCTTCGCGCTGACGGGCGGCACCGTGCTGATGTCCACCCGCAGCCCGGAGGAGGCCGCAGCGCTCGCCGACCGGGTGGTCACCCTGGACGCCGGTCGACTGGCCGCCGACCAGCCCGTCGTGGAGTTCCGCCGTACCCGGCTGCACCCCGAAGTCCTGGTCCGCGGCCCGCAGATGGCCCGCCTCGCGGACCTGCTGGTCGCCCAGGGCGCACAGGTCCGGCGGGAGGGCGGAGCCGGTCTCGCGGTGAGCGGCATCGGCCGCACCGAGATCGGTGAACTCGCCTACCGCAACGGCGTCCTGCTGCACGAGCTGGCCGACCGGGTTGTGCAGCGCCCGATCTCGTTCCCGGCCGCTCTGCCCAGCGGCTCGGGCCGCTCCGGAGAGGTCGTGATCCGGACGGTCCGTCAGAACACCGGCGAGCGGCCCCGGATCGCCCCCGCCCCTGGTGCCGGTCCTGTTCCCGCCCTAGGCCCGGCGGCAGCCCCGGCCCCGGCCTCCGACACCCCGAGGCCCGCCACCGTCGGCCGTCCGGCCGCCGTACCCGACGCCGAGCGCCGGACCGGCGAGCACCGCACCCTCGACCACCGCGGCCTGCAGGCCGGTCGCTGGGCTGCCGCCGCCCTCGTCCCCGACCCGCCCGCGCCACCCGCCCCGTCCGCTCCGGCCGAGGCCCCCGTCGACCTCATCCGCCGGACGCCTCGGGGCGCCTCCCCACTCCGCCGGGTGCCCCCCGAGCAGTCGGCCGCACCCGCCGGGCCCACGCCGGCCGCGCCCACGCCGATCGTGCTCGACGCCGAGCAGCTGGCCGCCAACCCGACCGACGCGGAGCTGCTGACTCCCGCCCGGATCACGGGAGTTGGTCACGCCTCGGCTCCCGGACGGGCCGCCGGACGAACACCCGCGCAGCCGCAGCAGCAGGCGCAGCCGGAGCCGGTGCCGGAGCAGGGGCGGTCGCATGTGCGTCTCCGGCCGGTCCATGCCGCGGAGTTGCGTTCGGCGGGCCAGGCCAGGCCGGTCGGGCCGGCGGGAGGTCGGACGCAGGTGGTGGCGGGCGAGAGCGGGGCGAGTGCGGTGCGCAGGCGCGCCGTCGGCGACGAGAACGGGAGTGAGTGAGACCGTGCGGTTGGTGGTTTGTGAGGTGCGTCGGCTGCGCGGGGTGCGCTCCACGTGGGTGGTGGTCGCGGCGGCGGTGCTGCTGAACGCGGCGCTGGCGGCGGTGGCGGTCCAGCGTTTCCCGGCCGGGAGGTTGGCGGTGCCGGGGGCGATGCGCGCGATGGCCGGCGTGGTCCCGTGGCTGCCGCTCCCGCTGACCGCGCTGGCCGCGGCGGCGCTCGGCGCGCTGGCGTACAGCAACGAGATGCGCTGGCCGGGCCTGGCCGCGTCCCGGGTGGGCCTGGGACGCCGGCTCGGCGCGCTGGCCGCGAAGCTGGTGGTGGTCGGGGCGGCAGCGGTCCTGCTGGCGGTGCTGACGCTGGTGGTGAACGCCCTGCTGGTCCGGTTCGCGCTGCCCGGCACGGTGGACCCCTCGACGGTGTTCGCACAGCCGCGCCCCGCGGATCTGGCGGCCCTCCCGGGCCTGGCGCCCGCCCCGGCGACGGGTCCGTTCGCGGTGGGCGGGATCGGTCGCCCGCTCCCGGCGTACCTGGCGCTGGTGGTGGCCGGCGGCTGGGCCGGCCTGCTGCTGGCGGCGTTGGTGCGCAGTGCCGTCGTGGGGTTCCTGCTCACCTGCGCGACGCCCGCTCTGCTGGAGCCCACCGCCGGTCTGCTGCTGCACCACTTCGGCCGGAACTGGCCGCTCTGGGTGGGGGAGTTGCTGCCCTTCCAGTACGGCCTGAACCTCGTCCACGAGGCGACCGACCGGACGGCGGCGGCACTGGACAGAGTGGTCGTCGTCGCCTTGCTGGCCCCGGCCGCCCTGTTGGTGCTGGCCGTGCTGGCGGCCCAGCTCCGCCGCCGCGCACTGTAGTGATCCCCGCAGCCCCGGCCCCGGCGTGCCTGTGCACCGCAAGGACCGCAAGGACCGCAAGGACCTCACACACCGCAGGCACCTCCCGCAGGCACCTCCCGCAGGAACCTCGCACACCGCGGAATTCGGTGACCGGCGCTGACGGTGCGACAAGCTCCGCCGACCCGGCGTCAACCCTCACGCCGGGGCCGTGAAGCGAGGCCCCGAACCGTCGCCGAATTCGGGTCGGGATGAAGCCGGGATGACCGATATGCGCATTTGTGGCTGATAAGAAGTCAATTATCCAGACACTGCCGATCACCCTTTCGTGTGCTTTTCAGGAGAATGCTCAAGACGGCTCCGCCGATCGCCGACAAAGGATGGCGTGAGTACCCTTGCGCACCCCACCGTGACCGCCGCTCGCCAGGCCGAGTCGATCTCCGCCTCCGAGCTGGACCGCTTCCCGTACGCCGACCGCCCGATGCCACCCGCCCCCCGTTGGGAGGGGGCGGAGAACGAACTCGCCCGGGTCGGTCGGAAGACCACCAGCAGCCGCGGCCGCGGCCTGCACGGCCAGCTGGTCCAGCAGCTCGGCCAGATGATCGTCTCCGGCGACCTGGGCGCCGACCGCCCGCTGGTGCCGGAGGAGATCGGCCAGCGCTTCGAGGTCTCCCGCACCGTGGTGCGCGAGTCGCTCCGGGTGCTGGAGGCCAAGGGCCTGGTCTCGGCCCGGCCGAACGTCGGCACCCGGGTCCGTCCGGTCAGCGACTGGAACCTGCTGGACCCGGACATCATCGAGTGGCGCGCCTTCGGCCCGCAGCGCGACGAGCAGCGCCGCGAGCTGTTCGAGCTGCGCTGGGCGATCGAGCCGCTGGCCGCCCGTCTCGCCGCCGGCCACGGCCGGGAGGACGTCCAGCACCGGCTGGTCGAGCTGACCGAGATCATGAGCCAGGCCGGCAGCCAGGGCGACCTGGTCAGCTACGCCCGCGCCGACGCCGAGCTGCACGGCCTGGTGCTGCAGATGGCGGGGAACCGGATGCTGGAGCACCTGTCCGGGATCGTGGCCGGCGCGCTCCAGGTGTCCGGCGGTTCCGGCACCACCTGCGAGCGCCCGTCCGAGTCGGCGGTCGGCCTGCACACCCGGCTGGTCGACGCGCTCGGCACCGGTGACGGCACCGCCGCCGAGGCCGCCGTCCGCGCCCTGCTCACCGTCCACCCGGACGTCGAGCACGCCGTCCCCGCCCCGCGGGAGCACTGAGCGGTCCAGCCCAGCCCGTTCCGAACGGATGGCCCTTCTGCTGCTCCACCCGCAGCCGGGGGGCCATCGGCGTGTCGCGTCCCACACAGTTGCCCGCGCCACACCCGTCGCCCACCCGAGCCGACCCGAGCCGACCCGAGCGGAGAGGCCCGAGCCGGCCCGAGCGGACCCGCCCGGGCCGGGCGCGGACCGGCTAGTGAACGGCCGCAGAGGCTCCGAAAGGCCGATGACGGGCCGATGGCGGGCCGGTGGCAGATCGGCCCGCGAGCCGGTCGGCGATAGGCCGCCCGGGGCAGCCCGTACCGGCCGCCGGGTGGTGTGACGGGCGCCACGACGGGCATGCGTAACACTTGAGTGGCGGCAGCGATGTGTACGGAGCGGAAGCAGCTCCGGAATACCACCACAGGCCAGACGGCTGTGTTGGTGCGCGGCGCTGCTGCCGTCCTGCAGACCCCGGTCACCGTCCACCCACCCGAGTCCCTCGGGCGGTCGGTGCGGGATCGTCCACTCATCGTCCGAGAGGTTGTTCGTGTCGGCCAGCACATCCCGTTCGCTTCCCCCCGAGATCGCCGAGTCCGCGGCACTGCTGGCGCTCATCGAGCGGGGCAAGGCCCAGGGGCAGATCGCCGGTGACGACGTGCGCCACGCGTTCGAGGCGGACCAGATCCCGGTCACCAAGTGGAAGAACGTCATGCGCAGCCTCAACCAGGTGCTGATTGAGGAGGGGGTGGAGCTGATGGTCAGCGCGGCCGAGCCGGCCGGCGCCAAGCGCAAGAGCGTCGCGGCCAAGAGCACCACCAAGCGCACTGCGACCAAGGCGGTCACCACCCGCACGCCGGTCGCCCAGACCAAGCCCCCGGTGCGGATCGCCCCCAACGCGACCGTGTCCCCGTCGGTGGCCGTGGCCGCCGCCGTGACGACCGGTGAGGTCACCGTCGTCGAGACCATCGGTCTCGCCGAGGCCCGGACGGCCGCCAAGAAGGCCGCTCCGGCGAAGAAGGCGGTGGCCAAGAAGGCCGCCGCTCCCGCGAAGAAGACCGCCGCCAAGAAGACCGCGGCCGGCAAGCCCGGCGCCAAGGGCGACGAGGACATGGTCGGCGAGGAGGAGCTCCTCGAAGACGTGGCCCTGCCCGGCGACGGCAAGGAAGAGGGCCCCGAGGAGGAGTCGGACCAGGGCTTCGTGCTCTCCGACGACGACGAGGACGACGCCCCGGCGCAGCAGGTCGCGGTGGCCGGCGCCACCGCCGACCCGGTCAAGGACTACCTGAAGCAGATCGGCAAGGTCCCGCTGCTCAACGCCGAGCAGGAGGTCGAGCTCGCCAAGCGCATCGAGGCCGGCCTGTTCGCCGAGGACAAGCTGAGCCAGGCCGACAAGCTCGCCCCGAAGCTCAAGCGCGAGCTGGAGATCATCGCGGAGGACGGCCGCCGCGCCAAGAACCACCTGCTGGAGGCCAACCTCCGCCTGGTGGTCTCGCTGGCCAAGCGCTACACCGGCCGCGGCATGCTGTTCCTGGACCTGATCCAGGAGGGCAACCTCGGTCTGATCCGTGCGGTCGAGAAGTTCGACTACACCAAGGGCTACAAGTTCTCCACCTACGCGACCTGGTGGATCCGGCAGGCGATCACCCGCGCCATGGCCGACCAGGCCCGCACCATCCGCATCCCGGTGCACATGGTCGAGGTCATCAACAAGCTCGCCCGCGTGCAGCGCCAGATGCTCCAGGACCTGGGCCGCGAGCCCACCCCGGAGGAGCTGGCCAAGGAACTCGACATGACCCCGGAGAAGGTCATCGAGGTCCAGAAGTACGGCCGCGAGCCGATCTCGCTGCACACCCCGCTCGGCGAGGACGGCGACAGCGAGTTCGGTGACCTGATCGAGGACTCCGAGGCGGTCGTCCCGGCCGACGCGGTCTCCTTCACCCTGCTCCAGGAGCAGCTGCACTCGGTGCTGGACACCCTGTCCGAGCGCGAGGCGGGCGTGGTCTCGATGCGCTTCGGTCTGACCGACGGTCAGCCGAAGACGCTGGACGAGATCGGCAAGGTCTACGGCGTGACGCGCGAGCGCATCCGTCAGATCGAGTCGAAGACCATGTCGAAGCTGCGCCACCCGTCGCGTTCCCAGGTGCTGCGCGACTACCTGGACTGATCCTCCGTCAGCCCGAGTCACCTGGACGGGCCCCTCCGCCACCGGCGGAGGGGCCCGTTCGCATGTCCGGGCGTCGCCCGATGGAGTGGCCGGTGCGCGCATGCGCGGCACGTTGGGTGATCGGATGACTACGCTGGGCAGGTTGTCGCACTCCGACCGGTGCAACGTCCCACGCCTGCCCGCCGAACCCCTGGAGAACCGGTGCCCATCCTGGACCCGTCCGCGCCTCGGCTCCGCCGCCGGGCGGTCGCGCTCGTCGCCGTGGCCGCCCTGCCCGTCCCGCTGATCGCGCTGGGTGCGGCCGGCCAGGCCGTCGCGCAGCGGCGGATCGTCGGGGGGACGGGCGCGAGCACCGGTGACCATCCGTGGATGGTGGCGCTGTCCAGCCGTCCGCAGTTCGGCTCGGCCCGTTCGGGGCAGTTCTGCGGTGGGGCACTGGTCACTCCGACCAAGGTGGTGACGGCCGCGCACTGCTTCTACGACGAGAGCACCGGTCGGCCGACCCAGCGGCCCTCGCTGCGGGTGATCGTCGGTCGGGACGACCTCCGGGGCACCGCGGGGCGGGAGGTGGCGGTCAGCGGGGTGTGGATCGAGCCGAGCTACAGCTTCGCCGCGAACAGCCGCGATGTGGCGGTGCTCACGCTGGCCGAGCCGCAGAACGACCGGCAGGTGCTGGAGATGGTGGCTCCGGGCGAGAGCCGGCCGTACGAGGAGGGCACGCCGGCGACGGTGTTCGGCTGGGGCGACACCCGGGGCACCGGCAACTACTCGAACACGCTCCGGCAGGTGACGGTGCCGATCATCTCGGACGCCGGCTGCGGGCACGCCTACCCGGGCGGCCGGGACAGCGCGTACGACGCGCGCAGCATGGTGTGCGCGGGGGAGGAGCGCGGCGGCAGGGACGCCTGCCAGGGCGACAGCGGCGGCCCACTGGTGGTGGGCGGGCGGTTGGCCGGCCTGGTCTCCTGGGGGGCGGGCTGCGCGGAGGCCGAGCACCCCGGGGTGTACACCCGGATCTCGGCGGTGGCGGAGTCCGTGCAGAACGTGCTGTGACGTGCCCGACACGACCTGCCGCGACGGCCGGGAAAACGCCACGGCCGGGCGGCCCATCCCGGAGGGTGGGCCGCCCGGCCGCTCAGGCAGCTCGGGGTTCGAGCGGGAGCGTCAGCGCTCGCTCTCGGCAGCCGTTGCCGCGGTGCCGGAGAGGCGGTCGCTCTCGTCGTGTATCTCCACGGCGATCTTCTTGAGCTCGGGCTCGAACTTACGCCCGTGGTGGGCGCAGAACAGCAGCTCTCCGCCGCTGGAAAGGACGACGCGCAGGTAGGCCTGAGCGCCGCAACGGTCGCAGCGGTCTGCCGCGGTGAGCGGGCTCGCAGGGGTCAGAACAGTAGTCACGTCGCCTCTTCTCTAGCTCGACGAGCTGTGTACCAGGATCAACATCCAACCAGGTCGAATTCGTTCCCGCTCGTGGCTTTTCTCTTTGAGGATTCTGCTGTCTCGTTGATGAGGGCGTGCCCCGGGCACCGGTGGTTCATGCGTACCGATTCCGATGGTCTGCCAATCACCTCGAACGCCCGATCGGGCCGGGGTGCGAGGTCCGCGTAGCATAATCCTCCGCTGGGTTGGAGCATAAGCCCCGTCCCGGACCCCGTTTGACCGCATCACAGCAGCTCCGCCGCCCTCTCCGGCCGCCCCGGTCCGCCAGGACCCGTGGTGTCGGCAGGAGATGGCAGGGTGGGGGCCGCGTCCGCGGTGGGAGTCGTGTTCGCGCAGCGCGTACAAGGCGCGCGGGCCTCGGCGGCCGAAGTCTCAGTTGCTGAGAGCATGCGGGGTGTCCGTCAACATCATGGAGGAGTGCAGAGCGTGAGTGGAGAAAAGACCGTCCCGTCCTCTCTGGTGACCGGTGAGGGCGGGTCCGACTACACCGCGCGGCATCTGCTCGTCCTCGAGGGGCTGGAGGCGGTCCGCAAGCGGCCGGGCATGTACATCGGGTCGACCGACAGTCGCGGTCTGATGCACTGCCTGTGGGAGATCATCGACAACTCGGTGGACGAGGCCCTCGGCGGCTTCTGCGACCACATCGATGTGCTGCTGCACCAGGACGGCTCGGTCGAGGTGCGGGACAACGGCCGCGGCATCCCGGTGGACGTGGAGCCCAAGACCGGGCTGTCCGGCGTCGAGGTGGTGATGACCAAGCTGCACGCGGGCGGCAAGTTCGGCGGCGGCTCGTACGCGGCCTCCGGCGGTCTGCACGGCGTCGGCGCCTCGGTGGTGAACGCGCTGTCCGCCCGGCTGGACGTCGAGGTGGACCGGTCCGGCGCCACGCACGCGATCAGCTTCCGGCGCGGCACCCCCGGCGCGTTCGCCGAGGACGGCCCGGACGGGAAGTTCACGGCCGGCAGCGGCCTGACCAAGAAGGGCCGGTTCGCCAAGACCCGCACCGGCACCCGGATCCGCTACTGGGCGGACCGGCAGATCTTCCTCAAGGACGCCAAGCTCTCGCTGGAGTCGCTGCACGCCCGGGCCCGGCAGACCGCCTTCCTGGTGCCCGGCCTGACCATCGTGGTCCGTGACGAGCGGCTGACCGAGAGCGAGCAGGTCCAGGAGGACACCTTCCGCTTCGACGGCGGCATCAGCGAGTTCTGCGAGTTCCTCGCCCCCGACCGCCCGGTCTCCGACGTGCTGCGGCTGCGCGGCGAGGGCACCTTCAAGGAGACCGTCCCGGTGCTCGACGAGCTCGGGCACATGACCCCGACCGAGGTCACCCGGGAGCTCGGGGTGGACATCGCGCTGCGCTGGGGCGCCGGTTACGACAGCACGCTGCGGTCCTTCGTCAACATCATCGCCACCCCGAAGGGCGGCACCCACGTCAACGGCTTCGAGCGGCAGCTCGCCAAGACCGTCAACGAGGTGCTGCGGTCCAGCAAGCTGCTGCGGGTCGCCGAGGACGACATCACCAAGGACGACGCGCTGGAGGGCCTGACCGCGGTGGTCACCGTCCGGCTGGCCGAGCCGCAGTTCGAGGGGCAGACCAAGGAGGTGCTGGGCACCTCGGCGGCCAACCGGATCGTGGCGGCGGTGGTGGCCAAGGAGTTGAAGAACTTCCTGACCTCCGCGAAGAAGGACGAGAAGCTCCAGGCCCGGGCCGTGCTGGAGAAGGTCGTCGCCGCCGCCCGGACCCGGGTCGCCGCCCGGCAGCACAAGGAGGCGCAGCGCCGGAAGACCGCGCTGGAGACCTCCTCGCTGCCCGCCAAGCTGGCCGACTGCCGTACCGACGACGTGGACCGCAGCGAACTGTTCATCGTCGAGGGCGACTCGGCGCTGGGCACCGCCAAGCTGGCCCGAAACTCCGAGTTCCAGGCGCTGCTGCCGATCCGCGGCAAGATCCTGAACGTCCAGAAGGCCTCGGTGAGCGACATGCTCAAGAACGCCGAGTGCGCGGCGATCATCCAGGTCATAGGAGCAGGCTCCGGCCGCACCTTCGACATCGACCAGGCCCGGTACGGCAAGGTCATCTTCATGGCCGACGCCGACGTCGACGGCTCGCACATCCGCACCCTGCTGCTGACGCTGTTCCACCGCTACATGCGGCCGATGGTCGAGCAGGGCCGGGTGTTCGCCGCGGTGCCGCCGCTGCACCGGATCGAGCTGACCAACCCCAAGCGCGGCCAGGAGAAGTACCACTACACCTACTCGGACGCCGAACTGCGGCGCACCCTGCTGGAGTTCCAGGGCAAGGGGCTGCGCTGGAAGGACCCGATCCAGCGTTACAAGGGTCTCGGCGAGATGGACGCCGACCAGTTGGCGGAGACCACCATGGACCCGCGGCACCGGATCCTGCGCCGGATCAACCTGGGCGACCTGGAGTCCGCGGAGAAGACCTTCGACCTGCTGATGGGCAACGACGTCGCGCCGCGGCGGGAGTTCATCGTGGACTCGGCGGCCACCCTGGACCGCTCCCGGATCGACGCCTGAGCGAAGCCGCACGGAAGGGCTCTCCACCCACGGGTGGAGAGCCCTTCCGGCTTCGGGTTCCACCCTTGCTCCGAGGAGTCGGCGGCCGGTTCTCCGTAGCGTTTGGGGTGTCGAAAGAACCCCGTCCAGGAGGCACCCGAAATGACCGCCCTGTCCAACGTCCTGATCGCCGTCGCCGTGATCGTCCTGGTGGTGGGCCGGCAGCTGCGGGCCCGTCGGCTGGACACCGAGCGTCGGTTCTGGCTGCTGCCGGTGATCCTCGCCGCGGTGGCGCTGCGCGACCCGGTGCTGATCGACCCGGCCCACAAGGGCGCCGCCGCGCTGATCCTGGCCGGTTCGCTGGTCACCACGCTCGGCATGGGGTGCGCCTGGGGCTGGACCATGCGGATCTGGCGCGACGGTGACGGCGCGCTGTGGACCCAGGGTTCCACCGCCACCGTGTTCGCCTGGATCGGCGCGATCGCGATCCGGATCGGCTGGTACGCGCTGGGCACCGCGCTGCACGTCCACCAGTCCACCAGCGTGCTGATGCTGTCGCTCGGCCTGCTGCTGCTGGTCCGCTCGTCGGTCGTCGGCTGGCGGGCCCACCGGCTGGACGACAAGCACGCCCTGGCCGCCTGACGGAGCGTCAGCACGGTGCCGCCGACCCCACCGGGTGTCGGCGGCACCGGCATTGAGAGAGGATCATCCGGTGAGCACCCTGGAACGCTGGACCCGTTGGCCGGCCGGAGACGTCCCGATCCGGGAGAGCCGCTCGCGGGCCCGGATGGCGCTGTGGCTGTTCGGCCGGATCGCCCTGCTGTCGACGGTGGCCTTCGGCACCTTCGCCGAACAGCACTACACGGGCTGGCGGCTGCTGCCGCCGATCCTCTGGATCGCCTCCGCCGCCGGGCTGTTCACCGGCTGGTACGTCACCTGCCGGGCGAGGAGGCTGTGGCCCGCACTGGCGTGCGCGGCCGGGCTGCTGGTGTTCGCCGAACTGGCCGACGAGGGCGGGGCCAGGACCCTGGCCTCGGTGATCTGGTGCGGCCTCGCGGTGCTCGCGGTGATCCGGCTGCCGCTGGCCGCGGGCCTGGCCACCGCCGCCGCGGCGCTGGTCGGTTACGGCCTGCGGTCGGGCGACTCGCTGCTGGTGATGCTGGCCGTGGCGGGCGGCCTCGGGCTGCTCGGCTACCTGCTGCGGCTGGACAGCCAGGCCCGGTCCGCGCAGCGCGCCCTGCTGGCGCAGGAGCGGGCCGCGCAGGTGGCCCGGGCGGAGTCCGCGGCGCTCGCCGAACGGGCCAGGATCGCCCGGGAGATCCACGACGTGCTGGCGCACAGCCTGTCTGCGCAGCTGGTGCACCTGGAGGCGGCCCGGCTGATGCTGGACGCCGGCGCCGAGCGGGCCGAGATCCGTGAACGGGTGGTCGCCGCCCGGCGGATGGCCCAGGACGGGCTGGCCGAGACCCGGCAGGCGCTGTCCGCGCTGCGCGGCGAGTTCGCCCCCGTCGCCGAGTTCGTGGCCGAGCTGGCCACCCAGTCCGGGGCCGAGCTGACGGTGGACGGGGTGCCCCGGCCGGTGCCCGCGGAGGCCGGGCTGGCGGTGCGCCGCACCGCGCAGGAGGCGCTGACCAACGCCCGCAAGCACGCGCCGGGCGGCCGGGTCGCGGTCCGGCTCGGCTACCTGGACGGCGCGGTGGAGCTGACGGTGCGCAACTCGGGCGCCCCGCGCGGGGCGGACCCGATGCTGGGGGACAGCGGAAGCGGGTACGGTCTGCTCGGGATGCGCGAACGCGCGGAGTTGCTCGGCGGCGAACTGCTGGCGGGCCCCGAGGACGGAGGGTGGCGCGTGCTGCTGCGGGTGCCGGCGTGACGGGTTCGGAGATGACGGGCGGGCCGATCCGGGTGGTGGTCGCCGACGACCAGACCGTGGTCCGCGAAGGCATCGTGATGCTGCTCGGCCTGCTGCCGGGCATCACGGTGGTCGGCTCGGCGGCGGACGGCGAGGAGGCGGTGCGGCTGGTCGCCGAACACGCCCCTGACGTGGTGCTGATGGACCTGCGGATGCCGCGCTGTGACGGGGTGGAGGCCACCCGCCGGGTCCGTGCCGAGCACCCGGGCACCGAGGTGGTGGTGCTCACCACGTACGCCGACGACGACTCGCTGTTCTCCGCGCTGCAGGCCGGGGCGCGGGGCTTCCTGACGAAGGACGCCGGCGCGGAGGAGATCGCCCGCGCGGTGGCGGACGTCCGCTCGGGTGCGGCCGGGCTCTCCCCGCAGGTCCAACTGCGGCTGCTGGAGCGGCTGTCGGGCGCGCCGGCGGCCGCCGAGCCGGCGCAGCCCGTCGCGGAACCGGGGCCGGCGGTGGCCGCCGCGCCCGCGAAGCCCGAGGCCGGGCGGCCGGTTCGGGCGGCGCTGCCGGACGGGTTGACCCAGCGGGAGGCCGAGGTGCTGGCGCTGATCGCGTCCGGGCTGTCCAACGCGGAGATCGCCGAGAGGTTGTTCGTCAGCCCCGCCACGGTGAAAACCCATATCAACAACCTCTTTGCCAAGACGGCGGTCAGGGACCGGGCGCAAGCCGTCGCATACGCCTTCAAGCATGGAATTTCGGAAAGTTGGTAGACGTACAGCACTGTTGATTGCTGGGGAGAACGTTTCTCCACGGGTTTCGTTGTGTGGTTTGTGACACTCCATCATGGTTCGGTCGGAGTGACCGAAATGATGAGGTGTCGGCAAAGTGGCGCAGCAGGAGAGAGTCGACTGGTGGGTCGGGGCGCCCCCCCAGCCCCGGGTGGTGGCGCCGCGGCGCAGCGTGGAAGCGGAAGCGGCGCCGCCGGAGGACCGGATCGGCGGCGCGGTGTACCGGAAGGTCCAGGAGAGCGAGGCCTTCCGGGAGATCCGGCGGGGCTACCGCTCGTTCGTGTTCCCGGCCTGCGCCGGGTTCCTGGCCTGGTACCTGCTGTTCGTGACGGCCGAGGCGTTCATGCCCGACCTGCTGGGCCGCCGGATCGCCGGGCCGCTGAACGTGGCCTGGGCGCTCGGCCTCGGCCAGTTCGCCTCGACCTTCCTGCTCACCTGGCTCTACGCCCGTAATGCCCGCACCAAGCGCGATCGAGCCGCCCTCGAACTGCGCTGGGACACCCAGGACCAGCTGCGATGACTGCTCACCACCCCAACCACGGCCTCGCCGTCGCCCTGTTCGCCGTCGTCGTCGCGGTGACGCTGACCATCACGGTCTGGGTCGGCCGCCGCGGCCACGCCGCCGAGGACTTCTTCGCCGGCGGACGCGACTTCTCCCCGTTGCAGAACGGTTTCGCGCTGTCCGGCGACTACCTGTCGGCCGCCTCCTTCCTCGGCGTGACCGGCCTGATCGCGCTGTACGGCTACGACGGCGTGCTCTACAGCATCGGCTTCCTGGTCGCCTGGCTGGTCGTGCTGATGCTGGTGTCCGAACTGGTTCGCAACGCGGGCCGGTACACGCTGGCCGACGTGCTGGCGCTGCGGATGCGCCAGCGGCCGGTGCGGGCCGCGGCCGGCCTGTCGTCGATGGTCGTCACGCTGATGTACCTGATCGCGCAGATGGTCGGCGCGGGCAGCCTGGTCGCCCTGCTGCTGGGCACCAACAGCGGGGCCGCCAAGGCGTGGACCATCATCGCGGTCGGCGCCCTGATGATCGTCTACGTGACGGTCGGCGGGATGCGCGCCACCACCTGGATCCAGATCGTCAAGGCCTTCCTGCTGGTGGGCGGCTCGGTGCTGCTCACGGTGCTGGTGGTGGCCCGCTTCCACGGCGACCTGGGCGCGCTGATGGAGACCGCCGCGCGGCGCAGCGGCGCGGGCGAGGCCTACCTGCGGCCGGGCCTCAACTACGGTTCCAGCGCCCTCGACCGGCTGGACTTCGTCAGCCTCGGTCTGGCGCTGGTGCTCGGCACCGGCGGCCTGCCGCACATCCTCAGCCGGTTCTACACGGTGCCGACCGCGCGGGCCGCCCGGCGCTCCACGATGTGGGCGATCGGCCTGATCGGCTCCTTCTACCTGATGGCGATCGTGCTCGGGCTCGGCGCGGGCGCGGTGGTCGGCGGGCACGACCTCCGGGTGTCCAACTCGGCGGGCAACACGGCGGTGCCGCTGCTCGCCCTGGACCTCGGCGGCGGCGACGGCTCCACCTGGGGCCTGCTGCTGTTCGCGGTGATCTCGGCGATCGCGTTCGCCACCATCCTGGCGGTGGTCGCCGGACTCACCCTGGCCTCCTCCGCGGCCTTCGCCCACGACCTGTACGCCCGGGCCTGGCGGCGGGAGGGCGGCCGGCAGGTGTCCGAGCGCGAGGAGGTGATCGCGGCCCGGGTCTCCGCCGTGGTGATCGGCGGCCTCGCGATCGTGCTCAGCCTGTACGCGCAGCGCCTGAACGTCGCGTTCCTGGTCGGCCTGGCCTTCGCGGTGGCCGCCTCGGCGAACCTGCCGACGCTGCTGTACTCGCTGTTCTGGAAGCGCTTCTCCACCCGCGGCGCGGTCTGGTCGGTGTACGGCGGCCTGATCCCGGCGGTGGTGCTGGTGCTGTTCTCGCCGGTCGTCTCCGGGTCGAAGACCTCGGTGCTGCCCGGCATGGACTTCCACTGGTTCCCGCTGGAGAACCCCGGCCTGGTCTCCATTCCGCTCGGCTTCCTGGCCGGCGCGATCGGCACCTGGCTGGACCGGGAGCCCGCCGACGAGGACGGCTACGCCGAGCTGGAGGTGCGCGCCCTGACCGGCGCCGGAGCCGCCTGACGGAGCGTCGCAGGACGGGCCCCGCACCGGGTGGTGCGGGGCCCGTCCGCGTTCATCCGGCGAGGGCCTCAAGGGCGGTGACGTCCATCCGGGACGGGGTGCCCGGGGCCTTGCCGCAGCTCTCGGGCCGGGGCGGCTCGCTCGCGGACTCCGCCACGGTCGCCCGCCAGCGGCGGCCGTCGGTGTGCGCCACCTCGACCGTCCAGCCGTCGCCGTCCGGGAGCTGACGCATGGTCAGCGCAGCGGCGGCGGCCTCCCCGGTCAGTTCGCGGACGGCCTGCTCGGCGGCCTGGGACGGGCGGGGCCAGTACGAGCGGCCGCGCGAGTGGGCGGGAGTGGTGTGGCCGGCGGCGGTGGCGGCCAGCACTTCCTTGGCGGACTCCGCGGTGAGCCGGCCGTACGCGTAGCCGTGCGGCAGCACCAGCATGGTGGGGGAGAAGCGGTGACCGCCGAGGTGGGTGACCTCCCAGACCTCGCTGTGGCCGGCGGAGGCCAGGTCGGCGGCGAGCGGGCGGCCGAGCAGTGCGCAGCAGCGGTCGCGTCGGCCGTTGGTGCACACCAGGGCGATCGGGCCGCCGACGTGCTCGGCGCCGAAGCCGTCGTGGCGGCCCGCGCCGAGGGCGGCGAAGTCGAGGTCGAGCAGCGCGGCGGGGGAGTCCAGGCGGGCCCGGCGCACCCACGGGTCGGCGGGCGAGGTGTGCGCGATCAGCACCTCGTGCCGGGCCGCGGTGTCGGTGTCGGCGTGCCGGCCGGGCCGGCGGATCAGCGCGATCCGGACCCCGGTGCCTTCGGCCGCCCGGTCCAGCGCGGCCCCGAGTTCGGGGTCGAGGTGGCTGGCCGTGAGCGCCTGGGCGCCCCACGGGCCGGGCTGTTCGAGCAGTAGCCAGGTGGTGGCGGTGGCCGCGGTGGCGGTCAGCGGCTCGGTCAGTTCGTGCGACAGCGTCGTACAGGTGCTCACCTGCCCCACCCTAGTGCGAGTGGGTTTCCCGGCCACCGAGGGCGGCCCGGCAGGTCGGTCGTCGGGCCCGGGGGCGGCGAACGGCGGGAGCGGGCGGAGGTCGGCAGACCGCAGGAGTGGCCGGACGGTGCAGCCGATCGCGGGCCGGGCGCACCCTGGTCCGGTGCGTCGAGTCGGCGTGCTGCGTTGCCGGCCCCCGTCGGCCCCGCCGACGGCCGGTCGGTTGGCGTCGGGCCGGACCCCGCCGTGCCACGCCGAGCCGCTCTCACCGCTGACCCTCGCCCGCGAGACCTCCGCACGGTGCGGCAGTGAACGTCGTCGCGCCGACTCGCCGATCCGATCGGTGGCCCGGAACATGCGGAACGGCGGGGACTCTCCCAGGAAAGTCCCCGCCGCTCCGACCGGCTGACGCGCTGTCAGGCAGTTCTCACATCCGGCCGCCGACCGCGGCGATCTGCGCCGACACCGGGGTGCCGGAGCCGTCGCGGCGCGGGTCGCGCTCCGGGAGGATGACGGGCTGGCCGTTGGCGGTGGCGCCCAGGGCGGGCAGCGGGCCGACCCAGGCGAACGCCAGGCCGTCCTCGCCGCGCAGGAAGCGCTGGCAGCGGACGCCGCCGGTGGCCCGGCCCTTGCGCGGGTACTGGTCGAACGGGGTGAGCTTCCAGCTGGTCTGCTGCTCGCCGTCCAGCGTGCCGGTGGCGGCGGCCACCGAGAGCACCACCGCGTCCTCGGCGGGGTCGACGGCGGTGAAGGACAGCACCCGGGCGCCGTCGGCCAGCTTGATGCCGGCCATGCCGCCGGCCGGGCGGCCCTGCGGGCGGACCTGGCCCGCCGGGTAGCGCAGCAGCTGGGCGTCGGAGGTGAGGAAGACCAGGTCCTCCTCGCCGGTGCGCAGCTCGATCGCGCCGATCACGGTGTCGCCGTCCTTGAGCGCGATCACCTCGAACTCGTCCTTGTTGGCGGGCCATTCGGGCACCACCCGCTTGACCGTGCCCTGCACGGTGCCGAGCGCCAGGCCCGGCGAGGACTCGTCCAGCGTGGTCAGCGCGAGGGCCTTCTCGTCCGCCTCCAGCCGGAGGAACTCGGAGACCGCGGCGCCGCCGGACAGCGCGCTGGTGCCCGGGGGCAGCGCCGGCAGGTCGATCACCGGCAGGCGCAGCACCCGGCCGGCCGTGGTGACCACGCCGATGTCGGCGCGGGCGGTGGCGGGGACGGCGGAGGCCAGCACGTCGTGCTTGGCCCGGGACGGCTCCTCGGTGACCGGCTCCAGGTCGAAGGTGCGGGCGAGCAGGCCGGTGGAGGACAGCAGCACCCGGCACGGGTCGTCGGCGACCTCCAGCGGCACCGACAGCGCCGCCGACGGCACCGACCCGGCCTCCAGCAGCACGGTGCGCCGCTCGGTGCCGAACTGCTTGGCCACCGCGCCGAGTTCGGAGGACACCACGGAACGCAGCTTGGTGTCGGACTCCAGGATCTCGGTCAGCTCGGCGATCTCCTTGAGCAGCTTGGCCTGCTCGGCCTCCAGCTCGACCCGGTCGAAGCGGGTGAGCCGGCGCAGCGGGGTGTCCAGGATGTACGCCGTCTGCGTCTCGGAGATGCCGAAGCGCTCCATCAGGCGTTCCTTGGCCTGGGCCGCGTCGTCGCTGCTGCGGATGAGCGCGATCACCTCGTCGATGTCGACCAGGGCGATCAGCAGGCCCTCGACCAGGTGCAGCCGGTCCTGGCGCTTGCGGCGGCGGAAGTCGCTGCGGCGCTTGACCACCGTGAAGCGGTGGTCGACGTAGACCTCCAGCAGCTCCTTCAGGCCGAGCGTCAGCGGCTGGCCGTCCACCAGCGCCACGTTGTTGATGCCGAAGGTCTCCTCCATCGGCGTCAACTTGTACAGCTGCTCCAGCAGTGCCTCGGGGACGAACCCGTTCTTCACCTCGATGACGAGGCGCAGGCCGTGCTCGCGGTCGGTGAGGTCCTTGACGTCGGCGATGCCCTGGAGCTTCTTCGCGTTGACCAGGTCCTTGATCTTCGCGATCACCTTCTCCGGGCCGACCGCGTACGGCAGTTCGGTGACCACGATGCCCTTGCGGCGGGCGGTGACGTTCTCGATCGCGGTGGTGGCGCGGATCTTGAAGGTGCCGCGGCCGGACTCGTACGCGTCGCGGATGCCGGACAGGCCGACGATCCGGCCGCCGGTCGGCAGGTCCGGACCCGGGACGAACCGCATCAGGGTTTCCAGGTCCGCGTTCGGGTGCTTGATCAGGTGCCGGGCGGCGGCCACCACCTCGGACAGGTTGTGCGGCGGCATGTTGGTGGCCATCCCGACCGCGATGCCGGTGGCGCCGTTGACCAGCAGGTTCGGGTACGCCGAGGGGAGCACCTGGGGCTCCCGCTCGGAGCCGTCGTAGTTCGGGTCGAAGTCGACGGTGTCCTCGTGGATCGACTCCACCATGGACATCGCGGCCGCCGTCAGCCGGGACTCGGTGTAGCGCATCGCGGCCGGCGGGTCGTCGTTGCCGAGCGAACCGAAGTTGCCGTGGCCGTCGATCAGCGGCAGCCGCATCGAGAACGGCTGCGCAAGGCGCACCACGGCGTCGTAGATCGAGGCGTCGCTGTGCGGGTGCAGCCGGCCCATCACCTCGCCGACCACGCGCGCGCACTTGACGTGGCCGCGCTCCGGGCGCAGGCCCATCTCGTTGGCCTGGTACAGGATCCGGCGGTGCACCGGCTTCAGGCCGTCACGGGCGTCCGGCAGGGCCCGGGAGTAGATCACCGAGTAGGCGTACTCCAGGAACGATCCCTGCATCTCGTCCACGACATCGACATCGAGGATGCGCTCCTCGAAATCACCGGGCGGCGGGGTGGGCGAACTGCGGCGGGCCATCGCTGCGGGGCTCCCTTGCGGTACTGGGGTGGGCGGGCGGACGCGGGCGTGAACGCCCCCCATTGTGGACCCTCGGTGGGACACCGCCTGTCACCCGGGCCGCTTCCGCCACCGGCGAACGCGCCTGCCACCCGGACACCTGACGGCGGCTCGGTGCGTTGCACCACAATGGGGGACGTCACAAGCCCCCGGCCCGGACACTCCGGAACCGACGACGGGAAGGACCCCCGCATGGCCAACCCCGGCCCCGCCAGCGGCCTCGCCATCACCGAACACCGCCTGGCCAACGGCCTGCGCGTCGTGCTCTCCGAGGACCACCTCACTCCGGTCACGGCCGTGTGCCTGTGGTACGACGTGGGCTCCCGGCACGAGGTGAAGGGGCGCACCGGACTCGCCCACCTCTTCGAGCACCTGATGTTCCAGGGTTCGGCGAACGTCTCCAACAACGGGCACTTCGAACTGGTCCAGGGCGCCGGCGGCTCGCTCAACGGCACCACCAGCTTCGAGCGCACCAACTACTTCGAGACCATGCCCGCGCACCAACTGGAGCTCGCGCTCTGGCTGGAGGCCGACCGGATGGGCTCGCTGCTGGCCGCCCTGGACGACACGTCCATGGAGAACCAGCGCGACGTGGTGAAGAACGAGCGCCGCCAGCGCTACGACAACGTGCCCTACGGCACCGCGTTCGAGAAGCTCACCGCGCTGTCCTTCCCCGGCGAGCACCCCTACCACCACACCCCGATCGGCTCGATGGCCGACCTGGACGCCGCCACGCTGGAGGACGCCCGGGCGTTCTTCCGCACCTACTACGCGCCCAACAACGCGGTGCTGTCGATCGTCGGCGACCTCGACCCCGAGCAGACCATCGCCTGGGTGGAGAAGTACTTCGGCTCCATCCCCGGCCACGACGGCAAGCAGCCGCCGCGCGACGGCTCGCTGCCCGAGACCATGGCCGGCGAGGCCCGCGAGCTGGTCCTGGAGGACGTCCCGTCCCGCGCGCTGATGGCCGCCTACCGGCTGCCGCACGACGGCACCCGGCAGGCCGACGCCGCCGACCTGGCGCTCACCATCCTGGGCAGCGGCGAGTCCTCCCGGCTGTACAACCGGCTGGTCCGCCGCGACCGCACCGCCGTCGCGGCCGGCTTCGGCCTGCTGCGGCTGGCCGGCGCGCCCTCGCTGGGCTGGCTGGACGTCAAGGCCGGCGCCGGCGCCACCCTGGAGCAGATCGAGACCGCCGTCGACGAGGAGCTCGCCCGGTTCGCCGCCGAGGGCCCCACCGCCGAGGAACTCGAACGCGCCCAGGCGCAGATCGAGCGCGAGTGGCTGGACCGGCTCGCCACGGTGGCCGGCCGCGCCGACGAACTCTGCCGCTACGCGGTGCTGTTCGGCGACCCGAAGCTGGTGAACGAGGCACTCCCGAAGGTCCTCGACGTCACCGCCGAGGAGGTCCGCGAGGTGGCCGCCGCCCGGCTGCGCCCCGACAACCGGGCGGTGCTGGTGTACGAACCGACCCCCGATGACAGCACCGACGACGACAGCTCCGAGAACGAGGAGGCGGCGGCGTGAGCGACACCCCCGCGCAGTACACCCCGGCGATGGACTTCCACCCGCAGCCGCAGCCCGGCACCCCCACCCCGTGGGCGTTCCCGGCGCCGGAACGGCTCACCCTGGCCAACGGCCTGACGGTGCTGCACTGCCACCGGCCCGGCCAGCAGCTGGTCGCCGTCGACGTGGTGCTGGACGCGCCGCTGGCCGCCGAGCCCGAGGGCCTGGACGGCGTCGCCTCGATCCTGTCCCGGGCGATCTCCGAGGGCACCGACACGCTCACCGCCGAGGAGTTCGCGGCCGAGCTGGAGCGGGCCGGCGCCACCCTGGACACCCACGCCGACCACCCGGCGCTGCGGGTCTCGCTGGAGGTCCCGGCCTCCCGGCTGGAGCGCGGCCTCACCCTGCTGGGCGACGCCCTGCGGGTCCCGGCGCTGCCCACGGAGGAGATCGAGCGGCTGGTCGCCAACCGCCTCGACGAGATCGTCCACGAGCAGGCCAACCCGTCCCGGCGGGCCGCCAAGGCGCTGTACGCGGCGCTGTTCGCCGACGACGACCGGCTGTCCCGGCCGCGGGCCGGCTCCACCGACAGCGTCAAGCGGATCGACCGGGACGCGGTGAAGGCGTTCTACGACGCCCACCTGCGCCCGTCCACCGCCACCGCCGTGGTGGTCGGCGACCTCACCGGCGTCGACCTGGTCGCGCTGCTGGAATCCACCCTCGGCCGGTGGACCGGCGAGAGCGTCGAGCCGTCGGTGCACGGCCCGGTGGTCGCCGACGACACCGGCCGGGTGGTCATCGTCGACCGGCCCGGCTCGGTGCAGACCCAGCTGCTGATCGGCCGGATCGGCCCGGACCGGCACGACCCGGAGTGGGCCGCGCAGGTCCTCGGCATCTACTGCCTCGGCGGCACCCTCACCTCCCGGCTCGACCGGGTGCTGCGCGAGGAGAAGGGCTACACCTACGGCGTCCGGGCGTTCGCCCAGCCGCTGCGCTCCGCCGCCGACGGCTCCGGCCGCGGGCTGCTGGCGATCAGCGGCTCGGTGGACACCGAGTCCACCGCGCCCGCGCTGCAGGACACCTGGACCATCCTGAGCACGCTGGCCGCCGAGGGCCTCACCGACGCCGAGCGCGAGGAGGCCGTGCAGTTCCTGGTCGGCGTCGCGCCGCTGAAGTACGAGACGGCCGGATCGGTCGCCGCCACCCTGGCCGACCAGGTCGAGCAGTACCTGCCCGACACCTACCAGGCCGAGTTCTACCGGCAGCTGGCCGAGCTCGACACCGACGCGGCCGCCCGCGCCGTGATCGCCGCCTTCCCGCCGGACCGGCTGGTCACGGTGCTGGTCGGCGACGCCTCGGTGATCGCCGAGCCGGTCAAGGCGCTCGGCATCGGAGACGTCACGGTCGTCGCCAACTGACCGCGTTGCTCACGAGGGTCCGACGGGGCGTCAGCTCCGCCGGGCCCTCGGCGTTTTAATCGATTGCACGGCCGTCGCCGGGTGTGGGTAGATGTCCCCGGCCGAGCGAGAGACGCGCGGTCGCGACGAATGCGGAAGGAGGCGGTCACCATGCGGGTCGAGCCACGACGACGCTCCCCGAGGCTGCCCTTCCGTTGTTCGTACCGAACTGCCTGAGCAGTCGCCGCGCAGCACCGTCTGCCGCCCGCAGCCCCGCCCTGCCGGGCCGCCCCCGATCTTCCCCGCCGCCGCACCGGGCGTCTTCGTGCGGCACCCTGGAAAACAGCGACCCAGGAGGTCGAATCACCATGTCGTACACCGAGATCCCCGGCGTCCGGGTGCCGATCCGGATGTGGGCCGACCCGGCCACCGTCGAGGGCCAGGCCATGCAGCAGCTGCGCAACATCAGCACCCTGCCCTGGCTGCGCGGCCTCGCCGTGATGCCGGACGTCCACCTGGGCAAGGGCGCCACCGTCGGCTCCGTCATCGCCATGAACGGCGCGGTCTGCCCGGCCGCGGTCGGCGTCGACATCGGCTGCGGAATGACGGCCGTCAAGTCCTCGCTGACCGCGAAGGACCTGCCGGACGACCTGTCGCACCTGCGCCACCGGATCGAGCAGGCCATCCCCGTCGGCCGCGGCCTGCACAAGGACCCGATCGACCCGGGCAAGCTGCCCGGCCGGTCCACCGCCGGCTGGGACGACTTCTGGGGGCGCTTCGACGACATCGCCCCCGACGTGCGGTGGCGGCGCGAGCGGGCCGCCCTGCAGATGGCGACGCTCGGCTCCGGCAACCACTTCATCGAGCTCTGCCTGGACGACGACGGCGCGGTCTGGCTGATGCTGCACTCCGGCTCGCGGAACATCGGCAAGGAGCTTGCCGAGCACCACATGACGATCGCCCGCTCGCTGCCGCACAACCAGGGCCTGATCGACCGTGACCTCGCGGTCTTCATCGCCGACACCCCGCAGATGGCCGCCTACCGCTCCGACCTGTTCTGGGCGCAGGAGTACGCCAAGCACAACCGGGCGCTGATGATGGCCCTGTTCCAGGACGCGGTCCGCCGCGAACTGCCCAAGGCCCGGGCCACCTTCGGCGAGATGATCTCCTGCCACCACAACTACGTCGCCGAGGAGCGCTACGACGGCGTCGACCTGCTGGTCACCCGCAAGGGCGCGATCCGGGCCGGCTCCGGCGAGTACGGGATCATCCCCGGCTCCATGGGCACCGGCTCGTACATCGTGAAGGGCCGCGGAAACGCGGCCTCCTTCAACTCGGCCTCGCACGGCGCCGGCCGCAAGATGAGCCGGACGGCGGCGAAGAAGCGCTTCACCACCGCAGACCTCGTCCAGCAGACCGCGGGCGTCGAGTGCCGCAAGGACGCCGGCGTGGTCGACGAGATCCCGGGCGCGTACAAGCAGATCGAGAAGGTCATGGCCCAGCAGCAGGACCTGGTCGAGGTGGTCGCCCACCTCAAGCAGGTGATCTGCGTCAAGGGCTGACGTGGCGTCAGAACCCTGGTGGTGCCTGGAAGCCGGGCACCACCAGGCCGGACTCGTACGCGATCACCACCGCGTGCGTCCGGTTCTGCGCGCCGAGCTTGGTCAGCACGTTCCCGACGTGCGTCTTCGCCGTCTCGGTGCTCACCGTGAGCACCTCGGCGATCTCCGGGTTGGACAGGCCGGTGGCCATTAGCCGCAGCACCTCCTCCTCCCGCGCCGTCAGCGCGGCCCGCGGCAGCGCCTCGGCCGAACCGCGCGGGCGGGCGGTCACCATCCGGCGCAGCGCCGCCGGGAACAGGATCGCCTCACCCGCGGCGACCACCCGCACCGCCTCCGCGATCTGCCCGACCGGCAGCCGCTTGAGCACGAAGCCGCTCGCCCCGGCGCCGAGCGCCCCGGTGACGTAGCCGTCGTTCTCGAAGGTGGTGATCATCACGACCTTCGGCGGGTCGGCCGCCCCGGCCAGCAGCTGCCGGGTGGCCTCGATCCCGTCGCAGCGCGGCATCCGGACGTCCATCAGCACCACATCGGGCCGCAACCGCCGGGCCTGTTCGACCGCCTCGACGCCGTCGGCGGCCTCGCCGAGCACCGCGAGGCCCGGCTGCGCGGCGAGCAGGACGCGCAGGCCGCTGCGGGTGATCGCGTCGTCGTCCGCGATCAGCAGGGTGACGGGCGCGCCGGAGCCGGTCACGCCGACCACCGCACGGGCAGCCGGACCGCCAGCCGCCAGCGCTCCGAACCGTCCGGGCCGGCCTCGAACTCGCCGTTCAGCAGCCGGACCCGCTCGGCCAGACCGGGCAGGCCGTGCCCGGAGGTCGGGAAGGCCCGGGCGCCGACGGCGGCCGTCGGCGCACCGGTCCGGTTCACCACCGCGAGCTCCAACGACTCCCGCCCGGCCGCCACCCGGACCTCGACCGGCCCGCCCGCGCCGTGGCGCAGCGCGTTGGTCAGCCCCTCCTGGAGGATCCGGTACGCCGCCCGGGACAGCGTCCCCTGAAGCCGCGTCAACTCGCCGGACAGCTCCGGCTCCAGCACCGCACCGGCGTGCCCCAGCCGCTCCAGCAGCTCCGGCAGGTCGGCCAGCGTCCGGGCGGGGGCGGTGCCGGGCTGCTCCTCGCGCAGCACGCCCAGCACGTAGTCGAGGTCCTCCAGCGCGGCCCGGGCGGACTCCTCGATGCTGCGCAGCGCGGCCCGCGCCGCCACCGGGTCGGCGGCGAGCACCTCGCCGGCCACCGCCGCCTGGATGGTGGTCGCGGTCAGCGTGTGCCCGATCGAGTCGTGCAGCTCGTGGGCCAGCCGGTTGCGTTCGGCCAGCCGCCGCTCCCGCTCGGCCGACAGCGCCAGCCGCTCCGCCGCCGAGGGCCCGAGCAGCGGGAGCGCCAGCCGGCGCAGCCCGCCCGACACCGTCGCGCACAGCACCGGAACCAGCAGCAGACAGACCGCGGCGACCACCCAGCTCCAGACGCCGGTCACCTGCACCGACCGGCCGGACCAGCTCAGCCGGGCCTCCCCGCCGAGCCAGTTGCCCGGCAGGCTCACCCCGGCGACGAACAGCAGCAGGCAGCCCAGCCCGCCGATCCAGCCCAGCGCGACCTGCGCCACCAGCCACAGCGGAGTCCGCCAGCGGCCGCCGCCGGCCGGTCCGGCGGGCACCTCCGGCAGCGGCACGGCGAGCAGCCGCCGGGCGCCCGCCGTCAGCGCCCGCCGGGTGATCCGGGGCAGGCCGAGTGCGGCGACCAGCGCCGCCCAGAGCAGCACGGTGACCGCCGCGCGGGCCCCGTACGGCGCCGAGCCCCAGACCGTCGCCGGCACCACGGCGATCGGCAGCAGGACGAGGCTCGCCGGCGCGGCGCAGAACGCGAACAGCGCGCCGGAGTACGTGGAGCCGCGCAGCAGCGGCCGAAATCCCCAGGTCATGGGCGCAAGTATGGCCGGGCCGCCGAGGGCGGACCTCCCCCGACCGGGGGAGCCGCAGTTCCCCTGTTCCCGCGATGTGCGCGGGCCGTCCCCGCCGCCAGGATCGGACCCGACCCGAACCAGGAGAGGACGACGATGAACACCCACCCGACGACCGCACCGAGCACCCGCAGCCCCCGGCCGGCCGTGGCCGCCGTGGTGCTCGGCACCGTGGCGCTGCTGACCTCCCCGGTGGTGGTCGGCGGCGCGCTCGGCGCGATCGGCCTGGTCCTCGGCCCGTTCGCGGTGCGGACCGCCCGCCGGACCGGCGCCGGCCGGGGCATGGCCCTGACCGGCACCGTGCTGTCCGCCCTCGCCGTCGTGGCGGCCGCCGTGACGGTGGTGTTCGCCGTGTGGTTCGCGGACCTGACCCGGGACTGCTACGAGTACCGCGAGGTCGGCCAGTGGACGCAGTGCGTCCAGCAGCAGTTCGACCGGCGCTGACCGGCGGCCCGGCTCACCGCGCGTCCGCGGCGACCAGCGCGCGGTAGCGGTCGTCCCACAGGTCCTCGTGCGCCTCCGGCAGCAGCAGGACCCGGTCCGGGCGCAGCGCGCCGAGCGCGTCCGGGTCGTGGGTGACCATCACCATCGCGCCCGGGTACTCGGCGACCGCGCGCAGCACCTCGTCCCGGGACGCCGGGTCGAGGTTGTTGGTCGGCTCGTCCAGCAGCAGCACGTTGGCGCCCGAGTGCACCAGGCAGGCCAGGGCCAGCCGGGTCTTCTCGCCGCCGGACAGCACCCCGGCCGGCTTGTCCGCGTCGTCCCCGCCGAACAGGTACGACCCGAGCACCGAGCGCACCTCGCCGTCCGTCAACCTCGGTGCGGCGGCCGACAGGTGCTCGAACACGGTGCGCTCCGGGACGAGGGTGTCGTGCTCCTGCGCGAAGTAGCCCAGCCGCAGGCCCGGCCCCGCCACCGTCCGGCCGCCGTCCGGGAGTTCACGGCCGGCCAGCAGCCGCAGCAGGGTGGTCTTGCCGGCCCCGTTCGGACCGAGCACCACCAGCCGGCTGCCCCGGTCCACCGCCAGGTCCACCCCGGTCAGCACCCGGTGGCCGCGGTACTCCTTCGCCAGGCTGATCGCGCCCAGCGGGATCCGCCCGCACGGCGCGGGCTCCGGCAGCCGGATCCGCGCCGTCCGCTCCGCCTTCCGCACCGGCTCCGTCCCCGCCAGCAGCCGGTCCGCCCGCTTGGCCATCGACTTCGCGGCCGAGGCGGTGTTCGTGTTCGCCTTCATCCGCTCCGCCTGCGCGTGCAGGCTGGACGCCTTGCGCTCCGCGTTCGCCCGCTCCCGGGCGCGCCGCCGCTCGTCCGCCGCCTGCTGCGTCAGGTACGCCGACCAGCCGGTGTTGTGCACGTCCAGCGCGGCCCGCCGGGGGTCCAGGTGGAACACCCGGTTCACCGTCGCGCCGATCAGCTCCAGGTCGTGGCTGATCAGCACCAGCCCGCCCCGGTGGGACGCCAGGAAGCCGCGCAGCCAGGCGACCGACTCGGCGTCCAGATGGTTGGTCGGCTCGTCCAGCAGCAGCGTGTCGTGCCCGGCGAACAGGATCCGGGCCAGCTCGACCCGCCGCTTCTGGCCGCCCGACAGGTCGCCGACGGGCTGCTCCAGCAGCCGCTCGGGCAGGCCCAGGCCCGCCGCGACCCGGGCCGCCTCGGCCTGTGCGGCGTACCCGCCGGACCGCTCGAACGCGGCCTCGGCGCGGGCGTAGGCGCGCAGCGCCCGATCGAGCGCCGCCCCTTCGGCCGTGGCCATCGCGGCCTCGGCCGTGCGCAGCGCCCGCTGCGCGTCGTCCGACCCGCGGGCGGACAGGATCCGGTCCAGCACCGGGACGGCCGGATCCGCGACCCGGGAGTCCTGCGGCAGGTACCCGGTCGAACCGGCGTGCGCGACGGTGCCGGCGGCGGGCTCGGCGAGGCCGGCCAGCGTGGAGAGGAGGGTGGTCTTCCCCGCGCCGTTGCGGCCGACCAGGCCGACACGGTCGCCGGGGGCGAGGTGGAAAGAGACATCGTGCAACAGCAGACGCGCGCCGATGCGCACGTCGAGACCACAGACGGTGATCATGAAAGGACGCTCCGAAACAGCAAGAGGACACACGGGTGGCGTGGAAGCTGGTCCTCTTGCTAGGACATGCGGGGCGTCGACATGGCGCCGACGCTACGCCGCCGCGCGGGCCGCCCGCATCCGAATTTCCGGCCCCGTCCCGTCTCCGCAGGTCAGGAGAGGTGGAGCGCCAGCATGTAGACGGCCGTCCCCGCGACGATCGACAGCAGGGCGCTGCGGCGCCACAGGTGCAGCCCCAGCGTCGCGGCCAGGCCGGCGGCGGCCGGGCCCGCGTCGGAGAGCGGGACGTCCCGCAGGGTGTAGACGGTGAGGATCACCATCACCCCGGCCGGCATGGTCGCCGCCAGGAACCTCAGCAGCCCGGACTCCCGGACCCGGCCCAGCAGCACGAACGGCGCCGCCCGCAGCAGCACCGTCACCGTGAACATCACCAGCAGGCCGGCCAGCACGTACCGCCACTCAGGCACGACGCCCCCTCAGCAGGTGGCGGACGGTCAGCGCCGCCACGTACAAGCCCAGCGCCACCACCAGCAGCTGGCCCTTCGCCACCAGCAGCGCGGCCAGTGCGCTCAGCAATGCGAGGATCGGCCCCGGGACGTCACGGGTGGCCCGCCAGCCGTCCACGGCGAGGACCGCGAACAGCGCGGTGAGCGCGAAGTCCAGCCCCCGGACGGTGCCCGGCAGGGCGGCCCCCAGCAGCGCCCCCGTCACTCCGCCCAGCACCCAGTACGCCTGGCAGAACGCCTGGATCGCCACGATCCGCCGACCCGTGAGGTGCGGGCGGGCGGCGGAAAGGGCGTACGCCTCGTCGGTCAGCGCGTAGACGCTGTACGCCTTGGCGGCGCGACCGCGAACCCGGTGCAGCGGGAAGGAGAGTCCGTAGAAGACGTGCCGGAAGTTCACCAGGAAGGTGGTGACGGCGACGGACGCGAGCGGCGTCACCGCGAGGAGGAGGCCGATCGCCAGGAACTCCAGCGAGCCCGCGTAGATCAGCGACGAGAACACCGGCGCCCACCACCAGTCGAACCCGCTCTGCACCAACAGCACGCCGAACGCGACGCCCAGCGGGTACAGGCCCAGACCCACCCCGAGAGTGTCCGCGGCGGCGGACCTGACGGCGTGCGGGTCTTCGAGGTCGGTTGAGATCACCACACCGGGACATTAATGCAGGCGGGAGGCCTGCCGGGGGCACATGAGTGCGAATTCGGCGGGCTCGGGGATGCGGAGGGTCGAGAACGGGGACCGAAGAGTCACGCAGCCGGGAGCTCGTCCAGGCCTTCCTGAACCATCTTGGCGACCCGGTCCAGCGCGGCTTCCGCGCCCTCCGCGTCGGCCGACAGGATGACGGTCTCGCCGCCCTCCGCGCCGAGGGCGAGCAGCCCGAGCATGGAGCCGGCGTTGACCGGGGTGCCGGTCTCCTTGGCGATGGTCATGGGGACGCCGGTCGAGGTGACGGCCTTGACGAAGATGGAGGCGGGACGGGCGTGCAGGCCCTCGGCCCAACCGATGGTGACGCGGCGCTCAGCCATGAGAGGTGCCTTTCAGGTGGTGCAGGGTGGTGCAGATGTTGTCTAGACCAGTGTTGCACGCCGGTGTGTCTGCGACCCGGCGCGAGCAGGGCCAGCGTGCCGTGCCCGGCAGGGGCGGCGCCATCAGGCTCGCCGACGACTACCCTGACGACCGTGGAGCACGACACCGTCAAGCACGCCATGGCGCGCGAAGAGGCCGAGCACGGTTATCCGCAGCACTGGGAGGCCGACGTCCTGCTGCGTGACGGCGGCACGGCCCGGATCAGACCGATCACCGCGGACGACGCGGACCGGCTGGTGGAGTTCTACGAGCAGGTCTCCGACCAGTCGAAGTACTTCCGCTTCTTCGCCCCGTACCCGCACCTGTCCGACAAGGACGTCCGCCGGTTCACCCACCACGACTACGTGAACCGGGTGGGTCTGGCACTGGTGGTGCGGGACCGGTTCATCGCCACCGTCCGGTACGACCGGATCGACAAGGCGGGCATGCCGTCCACCACCGGGACGGACGCCGAGGTGGCGTTCCTGGTGCAGGACGCGCACCAGGGGCGGGGCATCGCCTCCGCGCTGCTGGAGCACATCGCGGCGGTCGCCCAGGAACGCGGCATCCGCCGGTTCACCGCCGAAGTGCTGCCGGAGAACCGGAAGATGGTGAAGGTGTTCACCGACGCCGGCTACACCCAGCGGCGCAGTTTCGCCGACGGCGTGGTGCACCTGGAGTTCGACCTGGAGCCCACCGCCGCGTCGCTCGCGGTCATGCGGGCCCGTGAGCACCGTGCCGAAGCCCGGTCCGTGCAGCGGCTGTTGACGCCCCGGTCGATCGCCGTGATCGGCGTGTCGCGCAACCCGCAGTCGGTCGGCCGGGCGCTGCTGCGCGACATCCGGACGGGCTTCGACGGCCCGGTGCACGCCGTGAACCGCACCGTCGAGCCCGGCACCGAGCTGGACGGCGTCCCCACCCACCGTTCGGTGCTGGACATCCGCGGCCCGGTCGACCTGGCGGTGATCGCGGTGCCGGAGCCCGCCGTCCCCGCCGTGGTCGCCGAGTGCGGCGCGCACGGCGTGCAGGGCCTGGTGGTGGTCACCGCCGGGTACGCCGAGACCGGCCCGGACGGGCGTGACCGGCAGCGCGAGCTGGTCCGGCAGGCCAGGGCCGCCGGCATGCGGGTGGTCGGCCCGAACGCCTTCGGGCTGATCAACACCGACCCCGGGCACCGGCTGAACGCCTCGCTCGCACCGGTGCTGCCCGGCCGCGGACCGTTCGGCGTGTTCTGCCAGTCCGGCGCGATCGGCGTCGCCCTGCTGGAGGCCGCGCACCGGCGCGGCCTGGGCGTCTCCTCGTTCGCCTCGGTCGGCAACCGGGCCGACGTCTCCGGCAACGACCTGCTCCAGTACTGGGAGGAGGACGCCGCCACCGGCGTGGTGCTGCTGTACTTCGAGTCGTTCGGAAACCCGCGGAAGTTCACCCGGATCGCCCGCCGGCTGGCCGCCGCCAAGCCGGTGGTGGTGCTCAAGGGCGCCCGGCACACCGGCAGCCTGCCGCCCGGCCACGCCGTCCAGCCCGCCGCCACCCGGCTGCGCGACGCCACCGTGGACGCGCTGTTCCAGCAGGCCGGCGTGATCCGGGTGGACACCATCACCGAGCTCTTCGACACCGGCGAACTGCTGGCCGGCCAGCCGCTCCCGGCCGGCGGCCGGGTCGCCATTGTCGGCAACTCCGACTCGCTGGGGCTGCTCACCTACGACACCTGCCTGAGCTCCGGCCTGCGCCCGCGCACCCCCGTCGACCTGACCACCGGCGCCAGCGGCGAGAACTTCCGGATCGCGCTGGACACCGCACTCGGCGACCCGAAGGTGGACGCCGTGATCGCCGTCGCCATCCCGCCGATCGGCGTGCAGGGCCCCGAGTCCGCGCCCGAACTGGTCGAGGACGCCCCGGAGATCGCCCAGGCACTGCTGGACGCCGCCGAGCGCGGCCGGGAACTCGGCAAGCCGCTGCTGCTCGCCCACCTCGCGCTGCCCGCCCTGGTCACCCGGCTGCGCACCGGGGGAGTGCCCGCCTACCCGGCCCCGGAACGCGCCGTCCACGCGCTCGCCGACGCCGTGCGCTACGCCAAGTGGCGACGCCGCAGCGCCGAGGCCGAGGAGACCGCCCGGGTCCCCGAACTGGACGGCGTGCACGAGGGCGCCGCCCGCGACCTGGTCGAGCAGGCGCTGGGCAGCCGCGAGGCGGTCGCCGCCCGGCTGCAGTCCGGCGGGGCCCGGGTCACCCTGCCCGACCTGGACGCCGCCGCGCTGCTCGCCCACTACGGCATCGAGGTCAGTCCGACGCTCGCCGCACCCAACGAGAGCAGCGCCGTCAAGGCGGCGGCGACGCTCGGCTACCCCGTTGCGCTGAAAGCCACCGCCGAGCACCTGCGCCACCGTCCCGACCTCGGCAGCGTCCGCCTCGACCTCACCAGCGAGGCCGAACTGCGCCGCGCCCACCGCGAGCTGGACGCCCTGCTGGGCGGCGCCGCGCAGGCGGAGCTGGTGGTGCAGCGGCTCGCCCCGCGCGGCGTGGACACCGTGATCGGCGCCGCCGTGGACCCGGCGGTCGGCACCATCCTGTCCTTCGGCCTGGCCGGCGCTCCCGCCGAACTGCTCGGCGACGTCGCCCACCGGCTGGTCCCGGCCACCGACCGGGACGTGGCCGAACTGATCCGGGAGGTCCGGGCCGCGCCGCTGCTGTTCGGCTGGCGCGGCGCGGAGGCGGTGGACACCGGCGCGCTGGAGGAACTGCTGCTCCGGGTCTCCCGCCTGGTCGACGACCTGCCGGAGATCGCCGCCGTGGACCTGGAGCCCGTGGTGGTCGCCCCGCACGGCCTGACCGTGCTCGGCGCCCGGGTGCGGATCGCCCCGCTGCCGGTCCGCACCGATCTGGGACCGCGCGCCATGAGCACGCTGTAATCTTGCGTGGTTGCCCGCCCGGCAGGAGCGGGCAGCCGCCGGGCCCGGCAGCAGGACGACGGGCCGGGCGACCCGGCGCAGTGCCACCCGCCGGAGCGGCGGGACATGCCAGGATGGAGATATGGCGAAGACCGGTACCACCACGCAGGACCTGCGGTCCGCGATCGAGCGCAGCGGCTACTACCCGGCGCTGGTCTCCGAGGCGGTGGAGTCCGCGGTGGGCCCCGAGCCGATCAGTTCGTACCTGGTGCACCAGGAGACCACCTTCGACGCGAACGAGGTCCGCCGGCACGTCACCGTGCTGGTGCTCACCGCGTCCCGCTTCGTGGTCAGCCACACCGACGAGCAGAACGGCGACGCGGCCACGCCCGTGCCGTACGCCACCACCTCCACCGAGACGGTCCGGCTGGACCGGATCAACTCCGTGGTGATCAGCCGCATGGTCGCCAACCCCGAGACGTACACCCCCGGCACCCTGCCCCGCGAGGTCGTCCTCACCATCGGCTGGGGCGCCGTGCAGCGCCTCGACCTGGAGCCGGCCGGCTGCTCCGACCCGAACTGCGAGGCGGACCACGGCTACACCGGCTCCGCCACCGCCGACGACCTGTCGCTGCGGGTCAGCGAGGCCGGGGACGGTCCGGAGACGGTCGCCCAGGCGCTGGTGTTCGCCCGGGCGCTGTCCGAGGCGACCGTGGCCAACGGCTGAGCCCGGTATGCATCACGGTTACGACGCGTTCCACCCGCTCGACCCCGCCGACGCACCCGCCCCGCGCTACGGCTGCGCCGCCCTCTCCGACCTGCTGCCCACCCTGGCGGCGGGCCTCGGCGTGCCCGGCTACCGCGCCACGCTGCCGCTGGAGCCCGCCGACCGGGTGTGCGTCTTCCTGGTGGACGGCCTCGGCTGGGAGCTGATCCGCCGCCACCCCGACTGGGCGCCGTTCCTGAACTCGCTGACGGCCGCCGGCCAGCCGATCACGGCCGGTTTCCCGTCCACCACCGCCACCTCGCTGGCCTCCGTCGGCACCGGCCTGCCGCCGGGGCAGCACGGCCTGGCCGGATACACGGTGGCGATCCCCGGCCGCGGCCGGCTGATGAACCAGCTGCGCTGGCAGCCGCCGGTGGACCCGCACGGCTGGCAGCCGTACCCGACCGTCTTCGAGCAGGCGCACCTCGCGGGGGTGGCCACCGCCCAGGTGTCCTCCCCGCTGTTCGCCACCACCCCGCTCACCCAGGTCGCGCTCTCCGGCGGCACCTTCCTCGGCCGCACCACCGGCGAGGAGCGGATGGACCGGGCGGCCGCCTGGCTGGCCGAGCACGACCGCGCCCTGGTCTACACGTACCTGAGCGAACTCGACGCCGCCGGGCACCGGTTCGGCGTCGACTCGGACGAGTGGCGGCTCACCCTGTCCACCGTCGACCGGCTCGCCCGCCGCCTCGCCGAACAGCTCCCGCCGCGCTCCGCGCTCTACGTCACCGCCGACCACGGCATGATCGACGTCACCCCGGAGAACCGGATCGACTTCGACGAGGACTGGGAGCTCTCGGCCGGCGTCGCCCTGCTCGGCGGCGAGGGCCGCGCCCGCCACGTGTACGCGCACCCCGGCGCGGCCGGCGACGTGCACGCGGTGTGGAGCGAGGTCCTCGGCGAGCAGATGTGGGTCGCCACCCGCGACCAGGCCATCGCGGCAGGCTGGTTCGGCCCCGAGGTGGACGAACGGGTCTACCACCGGATCGGCGACGTGGTGGCCGCCGCTCGCGACGACATCGCGATCATCGCCAGCCGCAACGAGCCCGGCGAGTCCCAGATGATCGGCCTGCACGGCTCGATGACCCCCGTCGAACAACTCGTCCCGCTGCTCGAAGTCCGTGGCTGAGACCGGCCCGTCAACCACCCACGCCCGAAAGGCTGACGCTCCACCCATGGCTGAACTGGTGTTCTTCTCGGGCACGATGGACTGCGGCAAGTCGACGCTCGCCCTCCAGATGGACCACAACCACACCGCCCGCGGCCGGCAGGGCATCATCTTCACCCGCCACGACCGGGCCGGCGCCGCCACCATCTCCAGCCGCCTGGGCCTGCGCGCCGACGCGGTCGAGGTCGGCGACGAGTTCGACTTCCAGGCGTACGTGGTCCACCTGCTCTCGGCCGGCGGCAAGGTCGACTACCTGATCTGCGACGAAGCCCAGTTCTTCTCCGCCGGACAGATCGACCAACTCGCCCGCATCGTGGACGAGTTGGGCATCGACGTGTTCACCTTCGGGATCACCACCGACTTCCGCACCAAGCTGTTCCCCGGCTCCCAGCGCTTGATCGAACTCGCCGACCGGGTCGAGGTCCTCCAGGTCGAGGCACTCTGCTGGTGCGGCGCCCGCGCCACCCACAACGCCCGCACCGTCGGCGGCGTCATGGTGGTCGAAGGCGCGCAGGTCGTGGTCGGCGACGTCGCCGTCAACGAGGACGAGATCGGCTACGAGGTGCTCTGCCGCCGCCACCACCGCCGCCGCCTCACGGCAGCCACCGCCCGGGTTGCCGTCCTCTCCCCGGACGTTCTTCCGTTCGAAGGCTGATGCCGCGTCAGGTCGGTTGCCGCCACAATGGCAGCATGACCTCGCCGCTGATCACCGCCGCCGAACTCGCCGCCGCGCTCGACTCCCCGCACCCGCCGGTGCTGCTCGACATCCGCTGGCAGCTCGGCGGCCCGCCCGGCGCCGAGGAGTACGCCAAGGGCCACCTGCCCGGCGCGCACTACCTCGACCTCGACCAGGAACTCGCCGACCCGCCCGGCACCGCCGGCCGCCACCCGCTGCCCGGAGTCGAACGCCTCACCACCGCGCTGCGCCGGGCCGGCGTCACCACGAGCCGTCCCGTCGTCGCCTACGACGCCGGCCCCTCGCTCTCCGCCGCCCGCGCCTGGTGGCTTCTCCGCTGGGCCGGCCATCCCGACATCCGGGTCCTCGACGGCGGCCTCGCGGCGTGGCTCGCCGCCGGGCAGCCGCTCAGCCTTGAGACGCCCGCCACCGGGAACGGGGACTTCACGGTCGACCCCGGCCACCTGCCCACCGTCGACGCCACCGGCGCCGCCGAACTCGCCCGCACCGGACTCCTGTTGGACGCGAGGGCCGGCGAACGCTACCGCGGCGAGACCGAGCCCATCGACCCCCGGGCCGGCCACATCCCCGGCGCGGCCTCCGCCCCCACGACAGAGAATCTCGCGACGGACGGACGCTTCCTCCCTGCCGCGGACCTCGCGTCCCGGTTCGCGGCCCTCGGTGTCACCGACTCCACCCGCACCGCCGTCTACTGCGGCTCCGGCGTCACCGCGGCCCACCAACTCCTCGCCCTCGAACTCGCCGGCCACCAGGGCGCTGCGCTGTACCCCGGTTCCTGGAGCGAGTGGTCCGCGAACCCGGCGAACCCGGTCGCCTAGGCAGGTGGGAGGGAACAAACCAGGGGCCCGGAACGGCGAGGCCGGGGCTGCGGATGGTCGAGGACGGCGGAGGGGCGTGTTGCCGGCGCCCAGAGACGGGAACCGGGAACGACATGCCCGGTCCGCGCCCCGCTGACCACCAGCAGTCTCGACCCCGCCGTTCTCCCCCAGCCCGGCGGCCGGGAGGTGCCCCCACGGGCCCCTGACTACTCGGGCTTCTTGCGGCGCGAGCCGAAGACGATCTCGTCCCAGCTCGGCACCGTCGCCCGCCGCCCGGGTCGGACGCCGTCCGCCTCGGCCTGGCGGTCGGTCGCGCCGACCATGCGGTCGCGGTGCGGGGAGACCGACCGCGGCATCAGGATGTCCGCGTACGCGGAGCCCGCGCCGACGCTCGCCGCAGGCGCACTCGCGGGTTCCTCGATCTCCTCGGGCTCCTCGGTGACCGTGGTCTCCACGCTCGGCCCGACCGGCGTCAGGTCTCCGCGGTAGGAGGGCACGACGTCCAACAGGCTGGTGAGGGAATCCCGTTCGGGGGAGACCGCGGCGACCGCCTCGCGGTGCATGATGCGGTCGGCGGAGGGACGCTCGATCATCGGGCGCGCCGGGCGATCGTGGGGGAGCCGGGCGATCCGCGGGATGAACGGGAAGACCGAGTCCTCCTCGCGTTCCACGTTCTCGCCGATCAGCGCGCGCGCCTCGTCGTCGTTCGGCTGCACCAGCCGCCGCGGCGGGTCGTACGACCAGGCGGCACGGCGGTGTTCGCCCTCGGCGCGGTAGACGAGGATGACTTCCCAGGTGCCGTCGTCGCGGCGCCAGGAGTCCCAGCGTTCGGTGTCCTTCTCGGCGCCGCGCAGCGCGAGCCGCTCGGCGACGGCCTCGCCGAGCTGGGGGCCGGTGGACTCGCCGTGGCGGCGGATCGCCGTCTTGCGGGCCCGCTCGGCCATGAAGGCGCGCTCCGCCAGCACGGGACCCTCGAAACGGCGTACGCGGTCGACCGAGATGCCGGCGGCCTGGGCGACCTCCTCGGCGGAGGCACCGGCTCGTATCCGCGCCTGGATGTCGCGCGGGCGGAGGTGGCTCTCCACCTCGATCTCGATCTGGCCCAGCCGCGGCCGGTCACCCCGGACGGCGGCGCGCAGCCGCTCGTCGATCGGAAGGGTGTACTCCGTGCTGTCGGCAGCCTTGAGCACCAGCCGTGTGCCGTCGTTGCTGACGGCCACGACGCGCAGTTCGGGCACGGTTACCTCCCGGGTGGTGCCTGCCGACGTCACCTGCGTCGCTGCTCCCGTACTGAGTGTGGCCTGCCCGCTGGCGAGTGGCCACAACCTTGCAGAGTTACCCGGCGTGTCGGGCTTTCACCCGGGCGCGCCGCTGTGGCACGGTTGCCTGTTTGCCACGTCGTCGTCGACATCGCACCCGGGCACCCGGGCCGTCGTCTGACGGAGTGTCGACAGGCGGGACCGAAGGCTCAGGCTCCACGAACAGTACTCCATTCGTGGCATCCAGAGGGGCGGCTCGCCGCTCAAGTCTCCCGCGAATCATCGGAATCTCAAGAGCGTGCACCCCATAGGACGTCCGGTGATCGACGGACGGTGATCATCTTCACATATATCGACCGGGAGGAACCGGATTTTCGACCCTTGTGTCCTTCTTTGGGCAAGATGGAGAGACTTGTTCGAAATTCCGACACGCCGACCGAGGGACAGTGATGCCGCAGCAGAGGGAGCAGTTCGCGCACGGAGCGGCCGGTGCCGAGGAGAAGGGCGAGCGCAAGCGGCTTGATCTGACGATGACTCAGGTCGCGGCGAGCGCGCTGGCGACGGTGGTCGGCGCGGTCCTCGCCTCGGAACTCGGAGTGTACGGAACGATACTCGGCGCGGCCGTCGTCTCGGTGGGGGCGACGACCGGAAGCGCGGTCTTCCAGCACCTGTTCAAACGCACCGGGGAACGACTGCGCAATCGCGGCGCCGAATCCGCGCCCGCCGAACCTCCCCGGCCGGCTCCGGCGGGCGGAATCAGCCAGGACTGGAACGCGCCGCAGTTGGTGCGGGCGAAACGTCGGTGGACCTGGAAGTCCTACACGGCGGTATCCGCACTGGTGTTCGTTATTGCGATGGTGCCGATCGTCTCGGTGGAACTCGCCGCCGGAAAACCGCTGCACGACATCACCACCGGCCGGGACGGCAGCGGCACTTCGTTCAACCCGTCCCGCCCGTCCGTCGGCGGTGGCGACAAGGGCGTCGACGGCGGCGGCAAGGACGACCGGCAGCAGCCCGCCCCGGCGCAGTCGCCGAGCAGCGAGCCGTCCCGGCACTGGCCCAGCGACCGTCCCTCGTCCGGGAGTTCCGGCTCGCCCGCGCCCAGCACCTCGGCCCGGCCGTCCACCGCGCCCGAGCCGACCGCGTCGCCCGGCGCCGGCGGCTCCCCGGCGGCCACCGGCGAGGCCCACCCCGGCCCCGCCCCGGCCGGCACGGCCGGGCCGGACGCCGCGCCCGGCGCGGGCGCGGCGGGCTGACGGGCGGTCAGGCGCCGAGCACCCGGCGCAGGTAGTCGTTGGCGAACCGGCGCTCCGGGTCGACCTTGTCGCGCAGCGCGGTGAAGTCGCCGAAGTGCGGGTAGACGGACGACAGGTACTCGGCGTCCCGGGTGTGCAGCTTGCCCCAGTGCGGACGACCCCGGTGGGCCGTCATCAGCTTCTCCACCTCGGTGAAGTAGCCCAGTTCGCGGGTGCCCCGGTACAGGTGGACGGCGATGTACACGCTGTCCCGGCCGTTCGCGGTGGACAGCCACAGGTCGTCCGCCGGGGCGGTCCGGACCTCGACGGGGAAGCTGATCCGCCAGTCGGAGCGCTCCACCAGGGCCTTCAGCTCGCGCAGCACGGTGGTGGCCGCCTCGCGCGGCACCGCGTACTCCATCTCCACGAAGCGGACCTTGCGGGGGCTGGTGTAGACCTTGTACGCCTGGTCCGTGAAGCGGCGCTCCGACCAGGCGCGGCTGGCCACCTGGGCGATGGTCGGGATCGAGCCGGGGAACGTCCGGCCCACCCGGCAGACACCCTCCCACACCGTGTTGGAGACGAAGTCGTCGTCCAGCCAGGCCTTGAACTTCGGCAGCGGCGCGGCCGGTCCCTGGCTGCGGTTGTTGCGCTTGGTCGAGCAGCGGTCGGTGTGCGGGAACCAGTAGAACTCGAAGTGCTCGTTGACGGCGGTCAGTTCGTCGAAGTCGCCGAGCACCTCGTCGAAGCCCATCGGCTTCTCGTGCGCGCTGAGCAGGAACATCGGCTCCACCGCGAAGGTCAGCGCGCTGATCACGCCCAGCGCGCCCAGGCCGAGGCGGGCGCCCTGGAAGAGCTCGGGGTTCTCGGTGGCGGAGCAGGTCTGCACCGAGCCGTCGGCAAGGACGATCTCCACCGCCCGGATCTGCGCCGCCAGCGAGCCGGAGTCCCGGCCGGTGCCGTGGGTGCCGGTGCTGGTGGCGCCGGCCACCGTCTGCACCTCGATGTCGCCCATGTTGGTCAGCGACAGGTCGGCGGCCGCCAGCAGCCGGTTCAGCCGGTGCAGCGGCAGGCCCGACTCGACGGTGGCGGTGCCCGCCGCGCGGTCGATCCCGCGCACCGCGGTCAGCCGGTCCGGGCGCACCATCACGGCGTCGCCGGCGGCGGCGATCGCGGTGAACGAGTGGCCGGAGCCGACCGCCTTCACGGGGCGGTCGGCCTCGGCGGCCGCCTTGATCGCCGCCGCGAGCTCCTCGACCGAGCCCGGCGCCGTCACCTGCGCGGGCCGCGCACTCTGGTTCCCCGCCCAGTTCCGCCAGACCTCGGTCATCTCCAGAGCCCTCCCGCTCGCACGTACCGCCTGCCGGTTCTACCGGCGGGTAGGGGGAGCGTAGTCACTGCCCGCGTGCAGGTCCATGGTCCGAAGGGCCCAACATGAGGGCAGCTCACATCGTGGACGTCAGGAGGCGACGGACTCCGCCGGCACGGCCGGCTGCTCGGCCGCGGCCAGCTGGTGGCGCAGCCGGGACATGCCCGCGTACGCGGCCAGTGCCCCGAAGCCCGCGGCGGCGACCGGCACCCAGTAGCCGTTGGCCGCGCCACTGGCGTCCACCACCAGGCCCGCCGCCGAGGAACCGACCGCCACGCCCAGCGCCATGCCGGTGGTGGTCCAGGTCATGCCCTCGGTCAGCTGGGCGGCCGGGACCAGGCGCTCGACCAGTGCCATCGCGGTGATCAGGGTCGGCGAGATGGCCAGACCGGAGAGGAACAGCGCGGTGCCGACGCCGATCAGCGCGGCGGTGCCGTCCATCAGCTGGGCCGCGAGGATCAGCGGCACCATGCCGACGGCCATCACCGTCACCCCGATCAGGAACCGGCGGGCCATCGACCCGGCCGGCTTCAGGGTGCCGAACACCGCACCGGCCAGGCAGGAGCCGAGCGCGTAGACGGCCAGCACCGGGCCGGAGGCGCCGGTGTGCTGCTGGGCCTTGGCGAACGCGACAGTGACCACCTCGACCGAGCCGAACACGCCGCCGGTGGCGACCAGCGTCATCACCAGGATCTGCAGGCCCCGGTTGGCGATCGCGCTGGGCCCGGCCTGATGCGCGGCCGGATGCACCGGCGGCTCGGTGCGCCGCTGGCCGGTGAACAGCAGGACGCCGACCACCAGGAAGACCGCGGCCAGCAGCACGCCGGACTCGGGGAACACGGTGGTGGCCAGCGAGACCGCGAGTATCGGGCCGACGATGAAGCAGATCTCGTCCGCCACCGCCTCGAAGGAGTACGCGGTGTGCAGCTTCGGCGGCTCGTTCCGGTACAGGTGTGCCCAGCGGGCCCGGACCATCGACCCGGTGCTCGGCATCAGGCCCATGCCGGCCGCGAACACGAACAGCGTCCAGTCCGGCAGGCCGGTCCGGGCGCCGAGCAGCAGGCCCGCCGCCGCCAGGACGGTGCCCAGGGTGGCGGGCAGTGCGATCCGGCGCTGGCCGTGCCGGTCGACCAGCCGGGAGATCCACGGGCCGAGGATCGCCGCGGAGACCGCGAGGGTGGCGGACAGGGCGCTGCCGAGCCAGAAGGTGCCCTTCATCTCGGCGAGCATGGTGACGGTGCCGATGCCCGTCATCGAGATCGGCAGGCGGGCGATCAGCCCGGAGGAGGAGAAGGCCAGACTGCCGGGAGCGGCGAATATCTGGCGGTAGCTGGACAGCACGGGGTGGCTCCGTCGGACGGGGTGCGGCACGGGATGGGCGGTCGGACATCGAGGTAAGGCACAACTATCGCCCAGACAGCTTACGAACCGTGATCCATCACCCGCACCCGGGATAATCCGGACACCGTGCCGCCGACGGCCGTGCGCGGTCCGCACCGCCACGGGTGGCAGGATCGGAGCCATGCCCGACACGCGCACCCTCACCGACCCCGCGCCGTACGACGCGCTGCTGCTGCTGTCCTTCGGCGGGCCGGAGGGCCCCGAGGACGTGGTGCCCTTCCTGGAGAACGTCACCCGGGGACGCGGCATCCCGAAGGAGCGGCTGATCGAGGTCGGCAAGCACTACTTCCTGTTCGACGGGATCAGCCCGATCAACGGGCAGAACCGCGAGCTGCTGGCCGCGCTCCGCAAGGACTTCGCCGACCACGGCCTCGACCTGCCGGTCTTCTGGGGCAACCGGAACTGGGCGCCGTACCTGGTCGACACCCTGCGGGAGATCGCCGACGCCGGGCACCGCCGGGTGCTGGTGCTCGCCACCAGCGCCTACGCGGGCTTCTCCGGCTGCCGCCAGTACCGGGAGAACCTGGCCGACGCGCTGGCGCAGCTGGCCGCCGAGGGCCGGCCCGAGCTGACCGTCGACAAGCTGCGGCACTTCTACAACCACCCCGGCTTCGTCCGGCCGATGATCGACGCCACCCTCGCCGCACTCGCCGAACTCCCCGACGGAGCACGGGAGAACGCCCGGCTGGCGTTCACCACGCACTCGATCCCGACCGCCATGGCGGAGACCTCCGGCGCCCCCGACGACCCGGCCCGCGGCACCCCCGGCGGCGCCTACGTCGCCCAGCACCTGGACGTCGCCCGGCTGATCGTCGACGCGGTCGCCGAGCACACCGGCGTCACCGACCGGCCCTGGCAGCTGGTCTACCAGAGCCGCAGCGGCGCCCCGCACGTCCCGTGGCTGGAACCGGACATCTGCGACCACCTGGAGGCCCAGCACGCCGACGGCGCCGCGGCCGTGGTGATGGTGCCGATCGGGTTCGTCTCCGACCACATGGAGGTCAAGTACGACCTGGACACCGAGGCGGTGGCCAAGGCCGCCGAACTCGGCCTGCCGGTCGCCCGGGCCGCCACCGTCGGCGCCGACCCGCGGTTCGCCGCCGCCGTCCGCGAACTCGTCGTGGAACGGGCCGCCGCGCAGCGCGGCGAGCCGGTCACCCGCTGCGCGCTGGGCGCCCTCGGCCCCAGCCACGACGTGTGCGCCACCGCCTGCTGCCCCAACCCGCGCGCACCCCGCCCCGCCGCCGCCGAAGCCTGAAGGATCGAAACGTGGAACTGCTGGACGACCTGCTCGCCACCGCCGTCGAGGCCGCCACCCGCGCCGGTGAACTGCTCCGCGACGGCCGGCCCGAGGACCTCGGCGTCGCCGCCACCAAGAGCAGCCCGGTGGACGTGGTGACCGAGATGGACCTGGCCTCCGAGAAGCTCGTGCTGGAGCTGATCTCGGCCCGCCGCCCCGACGACGGCTACCTCGGCGAGGAGGGCGCCGACCGCCCCGGCACCAGCGGCGTGCGCTGGGTGGTCGACCCGCTCGACGGCACGGTCAACTACCTTTACGGGCTTCCCTCCTGGGCCGTCAGCGTGGCCGCCGAACTGGACGGCGAAGCAGTGGTCGGCGTGGTCGCGGTGCCCGCCCGGGGCGAGCTGTTCCAGGCGGTGCGCGGCCGCGGCGCCCAGCTGAACGGCCGCCCGCTCGCCGTCCGCCCGGCCGCCGCCTGGGGCCAGGCGCTGGTGGCGACCGGCTTCGGCTACCTGCGCGAGCGGCGGGTGCACCAGGCCGAGGTGCTGCACGCGCTGATGGGCGAGGTCCGCGACATCCGCCGGGCCGGCGCGGCCGCCGTCGACCTGTGCGACCTGGCCGCCGGCCGCTTCGACGGCTACTTCGAGCGCGGCCTGGCCCCCTGGGACCGGGCGGCCGGCGTGCTGATCGCCCGCGAGGCCGGCGCGCTCACCGGCTCCCGCCCCGGCCTGCCCGCGGACGGCGAGCTCACCGTCGCCGCCCCGCCCGGCGTGTTCGAGCCGCTGCAGGCCCGACTGGAGGAACTCGGCGCCTGGCACGACTGAGCCCCGGGCGCCCCGGACAGCGAAAAGCCCCGGTACGGGAGACCGTGCCGGGGCTCGCTGGTGCGTTGAAGGTGGGATCAGGCGGCGGAGCGGTGCGTTCCGAGCATCGGGTCCACGCCGTGTTCGGCGGCGAGACGCTGAAGGTCTTCCAGCTCGGACTGCTCGACCTCCGCCAGGAACTCGTCCCCGGATTCGATCGCGCGGTGCAGATCCTGCTCGGCGTTCTGGATCCGCTGAAGGATTCCGGCGGTGAAGGCGTCCATACGGGCCCCCTTTTCCTGTGTCGGACGGGCACGGTCCCGAGCAGCCCCCCGGCACGGAATCGGATGAACCCCGGACGGACACCTGACGACCGGTGCAGGATCCGGTCGGGTGCTCGGGCGGCGCGCGGGCCGCGACCCGGTGGCTCTCGATTCACAGCCGGTGCGGATGGGGCACTCGGCGGGTGGTGGCCGTGAAGAACCGCCACGGGGCGGCATCACGGTGTGCACGTGTCCTCCCCACCCCCAGGGCCGGGAAACCTCAACTCGTCGGAAAGTTGCCCGAGTCACAGTCCAAGCGGCATCCGGCGCCTCCGGTTTCGCCGTCGGCGCACCGGGCTTATGACTGCTTTACCGCGCGACCAGGCAGGATGGAGGCACCGTCGGATCCGCATGCCCGGATCCGCGCCCGGCGCATCACGGCCCGCACGGGCAGCACGGCCTGGGCCGCTCCAGGAGAAGGGACACCACCGTGCGGGTACTCGTCGTCGAGGACGAGCAGCTGCTCGCCGAGGCCGTCGCCACCGGTCTGCGCCGGGAGGCCATGGCGGTCGACGTCGTCTACGACGGGGAGGCCGCGTTGCAGCGGATCGCCGTGAACGACTACGACGTGGTGGTGCTCGACCGGGACCTCCCGCTGGTGCACGGCGACGACGTCTGCCGCCGCATCGTCGAGCAGGGCCTGGCCACCCGGGTGATCATGCTGACCGCCTCCGGCGACATCAGCGACCGCGTCGAGGGCCTGGAGATCGGCGCCGACGACTACCTCCCGAAGCCGTTCGCGTTCAGCGAGCTGGTCGCCCGCGTCCGCGCCCTGGGCCGGCGCGCCACCGTCCCGCTGCCGCCCGTGCTGGAGCGCGCCGGGATCAGCCTCGACCCGGGCCGCCGCGAGGTGATCCGGGAGGGCAAGCCGGTCCAGCTCGCCCCCAAGGAGTTCGCCGTACTGGAGGTCCTGATGCGGGCCGGCGGCGCGGTGGTCTCCGCCGAGCAGCTGCTGGAGAAGGCCTGGGACGAGCACACCGACCCGTTCACCAACGTGGTCCGGGTCACCGTGATGACGCTCCGCCGCAAGCTCGGCGACCCGCCGGTGATCGTCACCGTCCCCGGCTCCGGCTACCGGGTCTGACCCGCCCCGTCGCAACCCCCACCGCCGTCTGAGAGGACTTCCGGCCATGACCACCCCGCCACCGCCCGGCGGGGCCCCCGGCGTGCCCACCCCGGGCCCGGGCCAGGTGCCCCCGCGTCCGAACCACCCCCCGCGCCGGCCCGGCCCCGGCCGGGACGACGACGCCTACCGTCCCGGCGACGGTCTGTTCGCCTGGCTGTCGCTGCGCCCCACCATCCGCATCCGGCTCACCCTGCTGTACGGCGGGATGTTCCTGATGGCCGGCGTGGTGCTGCTGCTGCTGATGTACTACTTCGTCCGCTCGGCCTTCCAGGTCGACCTGGTGCCGCACTTCACCCTCGGCCAGGGCGTCACGCTGCGGGCCTACGACGGCACCAACCTGACCAACCAGGCCGACCTCGACCGGTGGCTGGCGAACTTCCAGTCCACCCGGAGCAACGAGGCGCTCTCCGCGCTGCTGCGCAGGGCGCTCACCGCGCTGGTCTGCCTGGCCGTGATCGCCTTCGCGGTCGGCTACACGGTGGCCGGCCGGGTGCTGCACCCGCTCGGCCGGATCACCCGCACCGCCCGCGAGGTGGCCGGCTCCGACCTGCACCGCCGGATCAACCTGGACGGCCCGGACGACGAGCTCAAGGAACTCGCCGACACCTTCGACGAGATGCTGGAGCGCCTCGACCGCGCCTTCGACTCCCAGCACCGGTTCGTCGCCAACGCCTCGCACGAGCTGCGCACCCCGCTGGCGATCAACCGCACCCTGCTGGAGGTGCAGCTCTCCGACCCGAACACCTCGCCCGACCTGCAACAGCTCGGCAAGACCCTGCTGGCCACCAACGAGCGCAGCGAACAGCTGGTGGAGGGCCTGCTGCTGCTGGCCCGCAGCGAGAACGAGCTGACCGAGCGCCGTCCGGTCGACCTCGCCGAGGTCGCCCAGCGCGCGCTGGAGCAGATCCGCCCGGAGGCCGGCAACCGCGAGGTGGAGCTGCGCCCCGAGCTGGCCGCCGCGCCCGCCCACGGCAACGGCGTGCTGCTGGAGCGGATCGCGCTCAACCTGGTGCAGAACGCCGTTCGCTACAACAGCCCCGGCGGCTGGGTGGAGATCACCACCGCGGCGGTCCGCGGCGGGGGCGGCGAGCTGGTGGTGAGCAACACCGGCCCGGTGGTGCCCGGTTACGAGCTGGACCACATCTTCGAGCCGTTCCGCCGGCTGAAGAACACCGACCGCACCCGCAGCGACAAGGGCGTCGGTCTCGGCCTGTCGATCGTCCGCTCCGTGGTGCGCGCCCACGGAGGCACCCTGGAGGCCACTGCCCGCCCCGGAGGAGGCCTGCGCATCCAGGTCCGCATCCCTTAGCCGCCGGACCGCCCTCCGGGCCGCCTGTGCCCGCCCACGGCGTTTTCCGGTGCCGGGACGCCCTCAGCCGCCCCTGCTCAGCCTTTGTCGGAACGACATAAGCGCTGGACAGGGGCGGCTTGTCATTTGCGGGCGCGACAACTTACGGTGTCGTAACCTACGCAGCCGTAGGTCCGCCCGCACATCAGCAGGAGCAACGCCGTGACCATCGCCCCCGTGCAGCGCACCGCAACGACCGCTTGGACCGACGCCAGGCTGATCCTCGCGCTCGAAGAGGTCGTGGAGACCGAGCTGAATCGTCACCTCAAGGCGGCCAAGGAGTGGATGCCGCACGAGTACGTGCCGTGGAGCCGGGGGCGGGACTTCGACGGCGTGCTCGGCGGCGAGGCCTGGTCCCTCGACCAGTCCAAGGTCACCCCGCTGGCCCGGATCTCGCTGGTGGTCAACCTGCTGACCGAGGACAACCTCCCCAGCTACCACCACGAGATCGCCAGCATGTTCGGCCGCGAGGGCGCCTGGGGCACCTGGGTGCACCGCTGGACCGCGGAGGAGGGCCGGCACGGCATAGCGATCCGCGACTACCTGCTGGCCACCCGGGCCGTCGACCCGGTCGAGCTGGAGCGGGCCCGGATGGCGCACATGTCGGAGGGCTTCGCGTCCGACAACGCGCACAGCATGCTGCAGTCCGTCGCCTACGTCGCCTTCCAGGAGCTGGCCACCCGGATCGCCCACCGCAACACCGGCCACCACTCCGGCGACGAGCTCTGCGACCAGCTGCTGGCCAAGATCGCCAACGACGAGAACCTGCACATGGTCTTCTACCGGAACCTGCTGAAGGCCGCCCTGGAGATCGCCCCCGACCAGGCCATGCGCGCCGTCGCCGACGTGGTGCTGAACTTCCGGATGCCCGGCCACGGCATGCCCGGCTTCGAGCGCTCGGCCGCCCAGATCGCGATCGGCGGCATCTACAACCTGCGGATCCACCACGACGACGTGCTGCAGCCGGTGCTGCGCCACCTGAAGGTCATGGAGATCACCGGCCTCGGCCCGGTCGGCCAGCACGCCCAGGACGAGCTGGGCGCCTTCCTGGACGGTCTGAACGCCCAGGCCACCCGCTTCGACGAGCGCCAGGCCGCACTGCTCGCCCGCCGGGCCGCCGCGGCCGCCGCCCGCGCCTGAGCCCGATCGCCGCCGGGGCCCGAGTCCGATCGGCGCCCGCGCCCGAGCGTGCTCGGCGGAACACGGAACGCTTCCGTTCGATTCCGGTCGGTATGCGGACAATCCGACCGCGCGCGACCGGGTCGAAAGGCCCGTTTTCACGGGAAACGCCCGCACTCGCGCCAGATGTGACGAACATCACACCTCGCCGGGCGGCTCGACCGCGCCACTCGTCGGGGTGATCACCCGTTCGGGTTGGTCGGTAGCGGTGAGTCACCATTCGGGGCGATCCCCGGCAGCTCGACCGATCGTCAAGAACCTTTACTCCCCGTCGAGTTGTCGCCCCGGCCGCCGGACGGCCGCCACCCACCGTCACGATCAACGGTCCGCGGCCCCGACCGGTTCACTCGCGCGGTGGACCGCGTTCGGACCCCGTTCGATCATCCCAACGGGCCTCGGGCCGGGTGTCGATTGAGTAACAGGGCTTGAAGTAAGGCACAATCTCGGCCTCGGGTCGGGCACAAGACCGGCCCCCCAGGCGTTACGTGCGCTGGAGATACCGCACACACCCAAAGGGGGAGAGCGAAACATGGCAACGGACTACGACACCCCACGCAAGACCGATGACGACCTCAACGAGGACAGCATCGAGGAACTGAAGGCCCGCCGGAACGAGAAGGCTTCCGGTTCCGTCGACGTCGACGAGTACGACGCCAACGAGGGTCTGGAGCTCCCCGGCGCCGACCTCTCCAACGAGGAACTCTCGGTCCGCGTGCTGCCCCGGCAGGCCGACGAGTTCACCTGCATGAGCTGCTTCCTGGTTCACCACCGGAGCCAGCTCTACAGCGAGAAGAACGGCCAGCCGATCTGCCGGGACTGCGGCGCCTGAAAACGGCGCGGCACTGGCCCGGGCGGGCGAGACCCCTCCGCCGGCCCGGTACGCCGCCCCGTCCGGCCTTGAGCAGCGAGGCCGGAGGCAGAAGCAGCGACCGTCCCGAGCGGTCGCACCCGGCAGAGCGCGAACCGCGCGCCTGCACCCGCAGTGCACGCAGACAGACCGAAAGGGACGGCCCCACCACAGGGGCCGTCCCTTTCGGTCTGTTCGTGCTCTCGCGTTCTCCGCGCTCTTCGCGCTCGCCGTGTTCCCGGGTTCGTCGCGCGGGTCTGCCGCGCCGCAGCCCCCCGGACCGGTCAGCGGCTCCGGCCGGCCGCCGCCTCGCCCAGGGCGTCCGCCAACCGCTGCGGAGACCGGGTCGACAGGTACAGGTACGGCGTCGGGTCGGCCGGGTCCGTCACCGCGACCTTCAACGCCGTCGGGACGTAGCTGCGCAGCAGCATGAACGCCCGCGGGTCGGCCTTCACCGAACGCCAGGCCACGGCCTCCTTCGGGTTCAGCACCTCGGCCTCGCCCAGCGCGCTCACCGGGATCCGGGCCTGCCCGGCCACCAGCGACCCCTGCACCACCCGGATCCGGGGCGAGCCGTAGCTGCTCAGGGCCGCCGCCCCGGCGGCCACCCCCACGACCAGCCCGATCAGCGCGCCCAGCCCGCTGAACCGGAGCAGGATCAGCCCGAACGAAAGCCCGAGCGCCACGGGCAGCAGCCACCAGGACCGCGGGACGGTGAGACGTTCCTCGTACATGCCTCCCATTGTGGGCGCAGCACACGCCGGGCCCGGTGGCCGGGGCCCCTCGGCGCGCCTGTCCCGGGAAGCTACCGGCAGGTAGGGTCGCCGCTGTGAACGGACCCACCCCCACCACCCCGCCCGCGGACGCCGTCCTGCCGCCCCGATCCCCGCTCGCGCCCGCACCCGGCACCGTCATCGGCTCCCACTACGACGACTGCTTCGGCTGCGGCCCGCACCACCCGCACGGGCTCCAGCTCGTCGCCGTCGCCGGCGAACAGCTCGACGTCACCGCGCAGTTCACCGTCAAGGCGGCCCACCAGGGCGGCCCCGGGCTGGCCCACGGCGGCGTCCTGGTCAGCGCCATGGACGAGACCCTCGGCACGCTCAACTGGCTGCTCGCCGCCCCCGCCGTCACCGGCCGCCTGGAGACCGACTTCGTCCGCCCCGTCCCCGTCGACTCCGTGCTGCACATCCACGCACAGGTGACCGGAGTCCACGGCCGCAAGGTCTACAGCGCCGCCGAAGGCCGGATCGGCGGCCCCGACGGGCCGGTCGCCATTCGCGCCCAGGCACTGTTCGTCCAGGTGAAGCTGGAACACTTCACCACGCACGGCCGTCCCGAGGACGTGCAGAAGGTCCTGGACGACCCGGACCAGATCAAACGCGCCCGAGCCTTCGAGGTGAACCCGTGACCGACCCCGTCCGCCAGCCCGTCGACATCCTGATCCGCCGCCTCGACCCGGAGATCCCGCTTCCCGCGTACGAGCACCCCGGCGACGCCGGCGCCGACCTGCGCACCACCGAGGACGCCGAACTCCAGCCCGGCGAGCGCGCGCTGCTCCCCACCGGCATCTCCATCGCGCTGCCGGACGGCTACGCCGCGTTCGTCCACCCCCGTTCGGGCCTGGCAGCCCGTTGCGGAGTTGCACTGGTGAACGCCCCAGGGACGGTCGATGCCGGGTACCGTGGTGAGATCAAGGTGATCGTCGTCAACCTGGACCCTCGGGAGCCGGTCAACTTCAAGCGAGGCGACCGAATCGCCCAGCTGGTCATCCAGCAGGTCGAGAAGGCCCGCTTCCACGAAGTGGGTGAACTCCCGGGTTCGGTCCGGGCCGAAGGCGGGTTCGGCTCGACCGGCGGTCACGCTGCGGTCTAGCATGCGCCGCGGTCTCGGCTCCGCCGAGCAGCACGACGAACGGGTGGAAGCGATGCACGATGCAACGATTTTCGGCCGGTCCAGTGGGTAGCAGGTAGCAGATATTCGCGTTCGGTCTTGGATTCGGTCTTGGACCGGGAAGGACAGTGACCGTGTTCCGTCGTCGCAAGAGCGAGGACGCTGTCGAGCAGCTCGCCGAGGACGCCATCAGCGCCGACGAGACGGCCGATGACGTCGAGGATTCCGTCGAGAACGAGAGCGACACCGAACTCGACCCGGCCGACCGCGTCGGCCTCCCGCCGGCCCCGCGCCCGGACGGGCCGTGGGACATCTCCGAGCTGGAGAACCCCGCCGAGGGCCGCGTCGACCTGGGTGGCCTGCTGGTCCCCGGCGTCGAGGGCATGGAGCTCCGGGTCGAGGTAGCCGGGGACGCGATCGTCGCCGCCACCCTGGTGCTCGGCAACAGCGCCATCCAGCTGCAGGCCTTCGCCGCCCCCAAGTCGGAGGGCATCTGGGGCGAGGTCCGCGAGGAGATCGCCAACGGCATCACCAGCCAGGGCGGCGCCATCGAGGAAGAGGAAGGCACCCTCGGCTGGCACCTCCGTGCCCAGGTCCCGGTGCAGCTCCCCGACGGCACCCAGGGTGTCCAGCTGGTCCGCTTCATCGGCTGTGACGGCCCGCGCTGGTTCCTGCGCGGCGTGATCTCCGGCCAGGCCGCGGTCCAGCCCGAGATGGCCGGCCTGCTCGAAGAGGTCTTCCGGCAGACCGTCGTGGTCCGCGGCGAGTCCCCCATGGCTCCCCGCGACCCGATCGTCCTCAAGCTCCCCGAGGACGCGCAGATGGTCGCCGACGGCGCCGCGGCTCCCGCCGACGCCGAGTCCCCCTACTCGGGCGGCTCCATCGACCCCTTCTCGCGCGGCCCCGAGATCACCGAGGTCCGCTGACCTTCCGGACGTCCCGCGTCCCCTTCCGCCCCCGCACCGTTCGCGTGCGGGGGCGGATTTGCTTTGCGGACGCCGATCCCCGTACAGTTCCGGAGTCGCACCGAGAGGGGCGAACGAAAGCAAGTCGGACTGAATGAAACTCCGGAAAACGGAGCGGAAAACATCTGATAAGCTGGGAACACGAAAGAACGAAGCGCCCGGAGGGCCCGCAGGAATGCGGCTCGAAGGAAGTGTCCGTTCCTT